>CAYONT010000044.1:0-15262 GCA_964405405.1 uncultured Comamonadaceae bacterium
TGCCGAATGAGCGCGATGGCCTCGTCCATTTGGTCGTCCGTGAGGACGAGGGGCGGGGCGAATCGGATGATGTTTCCGTGGGTGGGTTTGGCCAGCAAACCGTTGGAGGCCAAGGCCATGCACAGATCCCAAGCGGTTTGCGAGTCGGGGGTATCGTTGACGACCACGGCGTTGAGCAGGCCCCGGCCCCGGACCAAGACGAGGAGGTCGGTGGTGTCCACGAGGGCCTGCATGGCGGTCCGGAAGCGTTCACCGAGGACCCGTGCGCGCTGGGCGAGGTGTTCGTCGCGGATGACTTCGAGGGCGGCCACAGCCACACGGGCGGCGATGGGGTTGCCGCCGAAGGTCGAGCCATGGGTGCCAGGGGTAATGACCTGCATCACGGGGTCGTCCGCCAGCACGGCGGAGACGGGGTAGACACCGCCGGACAGGGCTTTGCCCAGGATGAGGAGGTCCGCCTTGACGTAGGTCGGCTGGCGCTCACAGGCTCCGGCGCATGTGCATGCGCCGCAGGTTCCCAGCAGCGACCCCGTGCGCCCGATGCCCGTCTGGATTTCGTCGGCCATGAACAACACACGTGCCGCTTGGCACATCGCGTGCGCCCGGGCGATGTAGTCCGCATCGGGCGTGTTGACCCCGGCCTCCCCCTGGATGGGTTCCACCAGGAATCCCGCCACCCGCGGGTCCGCCAGCGCCTCCTCCAGCGCCCCCAGGTCGTTGTACGGCACCCGCACAAACCCCGGCGCAAAGGGCCCGAAGTGCCGGGACGACCCCGGGTCCGTCGAAAAACCCACGATCGCCGTCGTCCGGCCGTGGAAATTCTCGTCGCACACCACGATGCGCGCCTCCCCGTCCGGAATGCCCTTCACCTCGTACCCCCACTTGCGCGCGATCTTCAGCGCCGTCTCCACAGCCTCCGCCCCGGAATTCATGGGCAGCACCTTGTCGTAGCCGAAGTACGAGGTGACAAACCGTTCATAAGCACCGAGTTGGCTGTTGTAAAACGCACGCGAGGTCAAGGCCAAACGCCCCGCCTGCTCCACCAATGCCGCCGTGATTTTCGGATGGACATGTCCCTGATTGACCGCGGAATAGGCACTCAGAAAGTCGAAGTAGCGCTTCCCCTCGAGGTCCCAGACGAAGGGCCCTTCCCCCCGGTCCAGCACCACCGGCAATGGGTGGTAGTTGTGGGCACCGTGCTGGGCCTCCCAGGCCATGGCTTGTTCTGCGGATGTGGGGAAGTGCGACATGGGTTCTGCGGCTGAGTCCTCAAAAATACGCCGGGCGTGCAACTTAACGTGGGAGGCCGTAATTTTGCGGCCAATTTTAACGAGCAACATGGCGACCAACCGCACCTTTACCATGATCAAGCCGGACGCAACGGCAGCTGGGCATACCGGAAAGATCATCGACCGCATCCTCTCCAACGGTTTCACCATCCAGGCCATGAAGTGGACCCGGCTGAGCCAAGCAGACGCTGAGTCGTTTTACGGCATCCACCGGGAGCGTCCCTTCTTCGGCGAGTTGGTGGAATACATGACGAGCGGGCCCATTGTGGCAGCCATCCTGGTCAAGGACAATGCGGTTGCTGACTTCCGGGACCTCATCGGAGCCACCGACCCCGCCAAGGCAGCTCCAGGAACCATTCGGGCAGACTTCGCAGAATCGATTGCGGCCAACGCAGTCCACGGTTCGGACAGCGATGAGAATGCTGCTGTCGAGGGAGCCTTCTTCTTCTCGGGCCGCGAGTGGGCCTGAAACCCAAGGCCCTGAAGCCCTGAAGCCGCAAGGCAATGCGTTGAAACAAATCTTTTGAGATGCAGAAAATCAAAGTGACCCAGCCCGTGGTGGAGCTGGACGGGGACGAAATGACCCGCATCATCTGGCAGTTCATCAAGGACCGCCTGATCCTACCCTACCTGGACATCGAGCTGTTGTACTACGATTTGAGCATCCAAAATCGGGACGCGACATCTGACCAAGTCACCGTCGACGCCGCGGAGGCCATCAAGCGCCACCACGTGGGGGTGAAGTGTGCGACCATCACCCCGGACGAGGAGCGGGTGAGGGAGTTTGGCCTGAAAAAGATGTGGAAATCTCCCAACGGAACGTTGCGCAACATCATTGGTGGCACGGTTTTCCGGGAGCCGATCATCCTGTCCAATGTGCCTCGGTTGGTCCCCGGTTGGACGCAGCCGATTGTCATCGGGCGCCACGCTTTTGGTGATCAATACCGCGCCACGGATGCAGTCATCCAAGGCAAGGGCACGCTGACCATGACGTTCACGCCGGCCGATGGGGGTGCCCCCAAGGAGTGGAAGGTGTACGACTTTGACGGCGACGGTGTGGCGTTGTCGATGTACAACACGGACGAATCGATCTACGGTTTCGCGCGCAGTTGCTTCAACCAAGCTTTGATGAAGGGTTGGCCCCTTTACTTGAGCACGAAGAACACCATCCTCAAGGCTTACGATGGCCGGTTCAAGGACATCTTTGAGGAGGTTTACCAGCGTGAGTTCAAGGCGCAGTTCGAAGCGGCAGGCATCACCTATGAGCACCGGCTCATCGACGACATGGTCGCGTCGGCCATGAAGTGGAGTGGCGGGTTTGTTTGGGCTTGCAAGAACTACGATGGCGACGTGCAGTCGGACACGGTGGCGCAAGGGTTTGGCTCGTTGGGCTTGATGACCTCCGTGCTCGTGACGCCCGACGGCGGAACGATGGAGGCGGAAGCTGCCCACGGCACGGTGACCCGGCACTACCGAGAGCACCAAAAGGGCCGCAAGACCTCGACGAACCCGATTGCCTCCATCTTTGCTTGGACCCGTGGCCTCGACTTCCGGGGCAAGTTGGACGGCAACGAAGCCCTGCGCCAGTTCGCCACCACGCTGGAGCGGGTGTGTGTGGACGTGGTGGAGCGGGGGGCGATGACGAAGGATTTGGCCTTGTTGGTTCATGGGGATGCCATGAACGACAGCCACTGGCTCACCACCGAGGACTTTTTGGAGGCCATTCGGGTGGAGCTGGAGGCCCGGCTCGCGGGCTGAGGAGCGACAGGCCCTTGGGTTGGCACCTGCAGATGGCCCCTGCGGTTCGCACCTGATCCAGCGCATCGACTTCTGGGTGCAATGGCCTACATTCGTCCCATGAAGCAATCCCTATCACGTTGGGTGGTCCTCACGGGCATCCTGCTCGCAGCGCTCTGCACCTTCTTTGCTCATGGGGTCCAGGCCCAGCCCGGAGAAGATCCCCGACGCGTCATCACCACGGTGAACAACCAAACCTATGTCGGCGTCATCGTCAGTGACGACGGGCGGGAGGTGCTGATTGAGACCGAGGTGCTCGGCAAGATCTACATCTTGAAATCCGACATCCGGAGCATCCAGCCCTTGGAACGCAGCCAGGATGTGCAAAACGGCGAATTCGTCGGGGCGGGGGCGTTCACCACGCGTTATGCCTTCACGACCAACGCCTTGCCGGTTCGCAAGGGCGAGAACTACGCCCTCCTTCAGTTGTACGGCCCCGAGGTGCACTTCGCGTTGACCGACCGCCTCAACCTGGGCATCATGAGCACTTGGATCGGAAGCCCCATGGTATTGGCGGCGAAGTACAGCATGCCCACTTCGGACCCGATGTTGAATTTCTCGGTGGGGGGCTTGGTGGGCACTTCGGGCTATCTGAACAACTTCGAGGGGTCGGGGGGATTGTACTTCGGAAACGCAACCTACGGAGACCGCAACCACAATGTCACCTTCGCCATGGGCTACGCCCACTTGAGCTCCGGCCTTTCGAACGAGATGCTGGTTGAAAAGGGCACTTACTTTTCTACTTGGGATTACTTCGACCCCTACAACCCGGAGTTCAGTGAAGGCCGGATCGAAGCCAGCCAGCGGAACACCGCCCGCGGACCCTTGTTCTCCATCGCCGCAGTGACCAAGGTGGGTCCCAAAGCCAGCCTGGTCTTCGACTCGATGTTTGGTAGCTTCCGGTCCAACAACCGCTACAACGAAGCCACCACCACCGAACTGGTGCCTCCGTATTATGACCCCATAACAGGCTATCTTATAACCCCAGGTCAATACCAGCACGATGTCCGGCTGGTGGATGGCGACACCGAACCCGTGTTCATGTTTTTCTTGATGCCGGGCTTCCGGGTGGAACGCACGGAAAAAAAAGCGTTTCAGTTCAACCTGGCGGGCGTCAGTTTCAAAATCGAAGGAGTACGCTATTCCTTTCCGTTCCCCATGTGCACCTGGTTTTACAGCTTCTGATAAGCTGGAGCCCCGGATTCACTCGGGTTCTTGGAAGAACGCATCGGGAAAATTCAAGAGGTACAATTCCCGCTGGGCCCGGGTGAATGCTGTGTAAAACCAGCGGAGCAGCTCGGTATTGAGCATTTCCTCCGTGAGGTAACCCGCATCCACGATCACCGCGGGCCATTGCCCTCCCTGTGCCTTGTGGCAGGTGATGGCCCAAGCGAATTTGACCTGCAAAGCCTGATACGTCGGATCCTCCTTCACCGCTTTGTGGATGCGCCGCTTGTCGCCCAGGTGGCTGTGGTCCTCGGCCACTGCGTCGTACAAGGCTTGCATCTGCGCGGCGGGGAGGGAAGGCTGTTCGAGGTGGAGCACCGACAGATGGACCCGAGCTTCAAAGGGGGGCAGGTCCGGCAGGTCCGTGAAGGCCAATTCCGCGTCCACAAATTCCTGTCCGTAAAGCGCCATGCGCTTGCGTACCCGCCTGACTTCCAAGGTGTCCCCGTTGGCGATAAGGGTGTTCGTCAACGAAGTCTGGGTGGCCAGCCAGTGGTAATTGTTCTTGACGACCATCAACCGATCCCCGGCGTTGAAGTCCTCCTCTTGCCACAGGATCCGGTGCCGGATTTGCTGGTTGAACAGGTTCGCCCGCTTGTTCGATCGGGTGATCACCACCACGCCGTCCTCGCCATAGCGTCCGTGCAGGGTTTCCAGAAGCTCCTGCAGGTCGTTGCCCGCCAGGGGGTGAATGTCCGGAAATCGCCGGGTTTGCAGGGCGGGGAAGCCCGAGGTGCCCGCATCGATTTGGAGCCGCAGTTGGTGGGCGTTCCAGAGGATGCCGCTGTCGAGTTCCTGACGGACCACCTCGGTGAGTTTGAGGGTGGCCACCGTCAGGCCAAACCCGTCCCGCAAAACGTCCTCATCCAGCGCAGGACTCAATGGGCTGCCCACGGGAGGCAGCTGCGCATCGTCCCCCACGAGGATGATGCGGCAGTCCTCCCCATTGAACACGAAGGACAGCAAGTCCTCTAGCAAACTCCGGTAATGGAAGGCGCCCGCATCGGACGCTGGGCCGGCATCCTCACCGATCATGGAGGCCTCGTCCACGATGAAAACGGCACCTTGTCGAAGGTTGGGGGCGAGGGCGGTCACCGGCCAGCCGTCCCGTCCCCGGGTCTGGTGGTAGATGTGCCGGTGGATGGTCGATGCGGGCAGGCCCGCATAGTCGGAGAGGACCTTCGCGGCACGCCCCGTGGGAGCCAGGAGCACCACCGGCACCCCCACCTCGCCGAGCGCCCGCACCACCGCCCCCACCGACGTCGTCTTCCCCGTGCCCGCGTACCCCCGGATCACCAGGGCACAGCGCGGCTGCGCACTGGACGCAAAACGCGCCACGGCGTGCATCAGCCGTTGCTGACCGGCGGTGGGCGTGTGGGGGAATTGGCCCAACAGGCGTTCCTCAAAACCAGACCAGTGGGAAACCGACATGTGCGTTCAAAAGTAGTCCCGGCGTGTTGTAGATTCGCACCGCGCAACAACCCCACTCCCATGGAGCAATTTTTTAAGGAAGTCAACAAGTACGTGATTTCGGCGATGTTTTTGCTCGCCGGCGGCCTGTTCCTGAACAAGTACCTCGGCTCGGATGAGCTGGAAAAGCAGCCGGTGGAGATGCTCTATGCCGCCCTCGCGCTCGTGGTGGTGGGCGTACTGACTCTCCCGTGGATCATGGGGCGGTTGGGCAAGCGGATGAACACCGTCCTGATGGTGCTCGGCATCGTGGCGGCAGGGGTTCTCACCGTCCAGAATTTCTCCACAGTAAACGAGGAAATCGAGTTCATCGAGACGAAGGAGCGCGTGGAGGCAGAAACCATCCAGCGGCTCAAGGACATCCGCGATGCGCAGGACGCTTACAAAAAGGTGAAGGGCCGTTTCGCGGATGATTTCGACACGTTGGCGGTCTTCCTCAACGAGCGGGTGGTCCCGGTGACCTTCAACATGGGTTCGTTCCACGACACGTTGCCCGAGTCCCGGAGCCGGGAGCTGGGGTATGTGCTGCGCCGCGGCGACGTGGCTCCTCTGGCGGCCAAACTCGGTACAACAGAGGACGCGCTCCTGGTGGACATCACCGCAGACCGCACCGTATACAAGGTGCGTGACGTGCTCTACACGTCTTTCTACGAGGAGAACTTCTCGGACTCCGCCCGCCAGGCGAAGCGGCTCCCGCCGGTCGTCGTGGAGGAACTTTGGTTCAACCCGCTCACCGGCACCCGCTTCTACCTCGAAACGGGCGAAATCGACGCCGGCGGGGTGAAGCAACCCACGGTCCTGGTGAAGGACATGACCCCCTTCGGTCGGGAAGGCTTGAAGAAGGACACGTTGCAGTTCGGCTCGCTGACGGAGGCCCACACGGATGGGAACTGGCGGAACTGATCCGCTGGGGCTGGTGGTGCATTGGGACGGGCACCGTGTGCAGTGGTGCGCCCGCTCCGGGCCGCTCGTGCACAAAGTCGGTGAGTGGCCCGCCCGAGATGAGGCGTCCCTGGTGCAGGGCTTGGAGGTGCTGAAGTCACAAGGGGACTTGGTCGAGTGGGTGGTTTGGGGATTCCGGCATCCGGACTTTGCCCTGGCGCCCGGCCATGTGACGGAGGAGGAGGGGGCGGCGGTGTATCAACTGCAGTGGGGCAAAGGGCCTGCGGGGGTGCGCGTGTTTGGCAGCGAGGGCTGGGCGGCAGGGTGGGGGCTGGTCGAGGCCCAGGAGGCGGCGTTGGAGGCACGGGTGCGGGGGGTTTGGCCTCAGGCCGTCCGCCGAAGCGCCGCAGCGGCCTGCTTGGAAGCCTGGGGACGGGAGAGCAAGGGGCATGGGACGTGCGTCTACTGGGACCTGTCGCCCGGCCGCGCCTTGGGCAGCATCTGGCGTTCGGGCCAGCTCCGGTGGGCGTTGGCGGTAGATGCTCTGGAGCCAGATGACTTGTTGTACTTGACGGTGAATGCGTTGCACCGACAAGGGGCATCGGTGGAGGACGTACGGGTGGGATTCACGGGGGAGGTGGCAGAGGGGGACGGCATGTGGACGGGGTTCCGTCGGTTTTTCGGGGAACTGGTTTGCATCGTGCCGGATTCGGCGCTGCACCGTTGGGAAGGGGAGGCGGAATTGCGTTTGCAGCGTTGGTGGGGATTGATGAACTTGGGGGTATGAGAATCATCGGCGGGGAGTTGAAGGGTCGGCGGGTACCGCCGCTGAAGGGGTTCGAGGGGCGTCCCACCACCGACTTCGGGCGGGAGAGCCTGTTCAACCTCCTGCGGAGCCGGGTGGATTTGGACACCGCGGATGTGCTGGACCTCTTCGCGGGGACGGGGATGGTGTCGCTGGAGTTTGCGAGCCGAGGAGCCCGCTCGGTCACGGCCGTGGAACGGGATGCCCAGGCAGTCCGCCACATCGCAGCACAGTTTCGGGCTTTTTCATTGGACCAGTGCACCGTCATCCGGGCGGATGTAACGGATTGGATGGCCCGGCCGTTGACCGGATTCGATCTGGTGTTTGCGGATCCTCCTTATGATTGGCCGGGTTTGGCCTCCCTACCAGAACGCATTCTCGCAGGACCCCTGCTGGAGCCGGAGGGACTGCTGGTGGTGGAGCATGGGGAGCGCACGCATTTCGACGCGGTGGAAGGATTTTTGGAGCACAGGCAATACGGACAGGTAAACTTCAGTTTCTTTCGCAGATGAGACGCGCAGTATTTCCAGGATCGTTCGATCCCATCACCCGCGGACACGAGAACATCTTGCGCCGGGCGTTGCCGCTGTTTGACGAGGTGGTGGTGGCGGTCGGCATCAATTCCAGCAAGCAGCCGATGTATGGTTTGGACCAACGGCTGCGGTGGTTGGAGGCGGTGTTTGCAGACTGTCCCACGGTGCGGGTGGCGCCTTTTGGAGGGTTGACCTTGGATTTCTGCCGGCAGGTGGAGGCCCAGTGGTTGCTCCGCGGGGTGCGCAACGGGGGTGACTTCGAATACGAGCGAACCATCGCCCAGATGTCGAAGCAGTTGGACCCGGGGGTCGAGACGGTGATTTTGTTCACGGATCCGGAGTACGCGCCCATCCACAGCACGGTGGTGCGAGAGATTTTGCGGAACGGCGGGGATGCGCGGGCTTTCGTTCCGGAGGTGGTGTTTCAGTCCATGACCCCGGGCGGATGAGGGGGGGGCTTTTGGTGGGGCTGGGGTGGCTGATGCTGATGGGGTGGGGAGGCTCGGTCGCCGCCGTTGGGGTGTTGATGGGTCGGGTGGAGGGAGGGGAGGGCGCATTCCCTCCCGTGGTGCAGGTTTTCCGGGTGGATCCGGCGACGGGTTTGCGGACGTACTGGGGAGCAGGGATGCCGGATGAGGCGGGGCGGTTCGAGGTGACGGCGGGGGAGGGGCTGGACCGGCCAGAGCGTGTGGAGTTGGAGGCGCCGCCTTTCCTTTGGCGGGCTTGGGTCAGGCCGGGGGAGCATGCAGTGCTGGTGTTGGTCCGGCCGGGCCGGGCGCCAGCGCGGTTGCGGGGGGTTGCGGGGAGAACCCGGTGGGAGGGGGCGCATCCGGAGGCCGTGCTGGACAGCTTGGCCCAGTTGCAAGACCGATTGTTGCGGGAGAGTGCCTATGATTTGACGGTGGGCTCAGGGGCAGTGTCCGGCGGGCGGAGTTTGGTAGCGCCAGGGCGGATGGATTCAATTTGGGGCGTCTACAACCGGGCTTGGGACGAAGCCCGGGCCCAGCTGCGAACGGAAGACGCGCCGGGGAGTTGGGAGGATGCCTTGTGGGCCTTGCGGGCGGGATGGACGGCGGTGGCTGCCCCGACCGCAGCAGAACAGGAGGCGCTGCTGGCGGGTCTGCGGGGGCGTCTGGCGCAAGAGGGGGCCAGCGGTGTGCTGCAATCGCCCGCAGCGCTGGAGGCTTGGTCGGTGGCGTTGCGCTCGTGGTGGACCCGTCCGAATTGTGACGCCTTGGACCTCCACCGGGCTTGCCGTGACGGGGATTGGGAGGCAGTCGGGAAGGCCATGGGCATGCCGGACGCCGCTCGGGAGGAATGGGAGCTGGCTTGGTGGGTTCGTGCCCGACAGGCCGGGTTGCAGACGGTGGAACCCGTGCTCCGATACCTGCCCTTTCAAGCCCCAATGGCCCGGGTCTGGGACCGCATGCTGGCGTCGCCACCCCCCGGAACCCCCGGTTTTACCGTAGACGATTTTCAATGGACCACCCCCAGCGGCGATTGGGAGCGCCGCTCGGAAACTGCCGACACTCCGTGGACCCTGTTGTTGGTCGTCCGAGCAGGTTCCAGTGCAGCGGACGTGGAGCGCCAGGTGTTCGAGGCCATCCGGAAGCGTTTGGATCGGCGGGATTGGGCCTTCATCGTACTATCGGTCGATAGCCGGGAATCCGATTGGGAGCGGACCGCTTCGCAGCGTTTGAGCAACCGAGAAATCGTTCGATGGATCGGGTCGGATGCGCGGTGGATGGAGGCCTTGGGGGTGGTAACCGTGCCGCAATTGGTCGCCCTCGACGGCACGGGAGCCATCTCGGCACAAGTTAAAGCCCTGCCTTCGCAGGGTCTCGAAGGCCAAATCCAACAAATCCTCCGCACTCCCCGCTGACCCCCCTTGCGCCCGTACCCGGAATCGGTCAGCGGGGCGGAATGCCCTCCACCAACTTGCGGAGGCTCGCAAAAGTTCCGGCCAGCATTTCTTCCGGAATGGGCTGGGACACCCACCGGATGGCGGTGATGCCCTCCTCGGCCTGGGGCACCCCAACGGTGTCTGCCCCCCGATGCCGGGCTCGGAACCAGAACGTAGTCTTCAGCTCCACCTGCCCGTTCATTTCGTAAGTGTGGTACGTGGCTCCCAAATCCCCCACCAGTTCCAACTCGCCGATGCCCGTTTCCTCCATGACCTCCCGCACCGCCGCCGCCTCGATGCCCTCGCCGGGCTCCACCTTGCCCTTGGGCAGGTCCCACTTGCCCTTCCGTTCGATCCACAGCATCTCGCCCCGTTCATTTTCGACGATGCACCCCGCCGCCAGCGTCTCCTTGTAGCCCAAACAAAAACGCATCCAAAGTTGCTCCAGCTGCGCACTCACCAGCACGACCCGCTCCACGGTGGGTTCGGACCGCAACAGGGCCGGGAGCCCGCGCAAAACCGGATCCGTCGGCTCGCGCAGCACCAAGCCCGCCGCGGATTCGTCGGCGTCGGCTGCAAAGCAAACAGGGCGGTTCAGGATGTAAACTTCATACATTCGCGGCATGTCTAGCGTCACGGAAAACCAGCGGAAAGTAGCAGAATTTCTGCTCCAAATTCAAGCGGTGAAGTTACAGCCGAACGACCCGTTCACGTGGGCCAGTGGCCGGAAGGCACCGATTTATTGTGACAACCGCAAGACCTTGAGCCATGTGGCCGTCCGGGAGGGCATTCAGGCCGCGGCGGTGGCGCTGGTTCGGGAGCGTTTCCCCGCTGCGGAGGCGGTCGTCGGCGTGGCCACCGGTGGCATCGCCCTGGGGGCCCTCGTGGCCGCCGGTTGCGGTCTCCCTTTCGGTTACGTGCGCTCGGAGGCCAAATCCCACGGCCTCGGCAACCAAGTCGAAGGGGACCTGGCGATGCTGCGGCGCGTGGTGGTCATCGAGGACCTCATCTCCACCGGGAAAAGCAGCCTGCAGGCGGTGCATGCGCTGCGCGCTGCGGGCATCGAGGTGGAGGGGTTGGTGGCCATTTTTACCTACGGCTTCCCAGAAGCGGTCGCGGCGTTTGACGCCGCGGCATGTCCGTTTGCCGTCCTGACCCACTACGGCGCACTGCTGGAAAGTGCGGTGGACGGGGGGTACATTGCGCCAGAAGATGCCCAGATGCTCCGCAGTTGGTCGCAGGATCCGGCGGGCTGGAGCGAGCGCGTTCGTACCTTGGAGGCATGAGTTTGGCCATCGAAACACCGACCGTCGCCCTGGCGGCAGAGCCCGCCCAAGTGTGGGCCTACCTCGCCGACATCGCGCACCTGGAGGACCTGCTTCCGCCCGATCAATGCAAGGATTTCCGCACCGAGGACGGCGCGTGCCGCTTCCGAATCCAGGGGGGCATCGACATCGTGCTGGCCATCACGGAATCCGAGGCACCGACCCACCTGCGCTTCAGCTCCCAGAAGGGCACCCCGATCCGCTTCCACCTGGATGTCCGGCTCGCCCCTTCCGCCGCCCTCCCAGGCCACACCGAGGCCACATTGCACGGCGAGGCAGACGTCAATCCCTTCATGCGGATGATGGTCGAAGCGCCCCTGCGTTCCCTCTTCGCCTCGGTCTCCACAGCCCTGCAACGACAGTTTTAATCCACAACTTCGGGCAATCAGTCCCGATAGCCGCATCGCCTGTGGCTGAAACCCTGCACATCCTTTCGGCTCGAGGATAAAGTGGCAACACATTCGCCCTTACATTTTGGTCTAAATAGAATTCTATTTAATACGAATAAAATTGAGCATTGCCCCCAGCCATGCCGAAGAATCGGGATTAAATAAAACATAATCAGACACTTATCTCGTTTTTTCCGCGGCTGACCACCAAGCGTTTCAGAGATTTTTCGGTGAAGGCTTTTTGATTTTCTCGGAATTATTATTTTATTCGTCGAGGAAAATTAGATATTTGGCAGTGGAGCAATGAATTCAGTCGAATTTCTTGTCAACGCGCCGCACACCTTGACCCAATCATCACGCCATGTATCCTCTTACCCGCCTTTCGTCAAGTCCCTTCGGACTTCGGTGTTTCCGACCTGTCGGCATTGCCTCGGTTTTGCTCGCAAGTCTTTGGGCAAGCGCTGCCAGTGCACAGACCGTCCAGGTGTCTTCGCTGGGGAGCAGTTCGGGTTGGTTCTCAGATGACACCCGAACGTCTGGGGGTACTACCCTGAATGGCAGTGTGTCATCTTTTGCGCCCTATTTTCAATACCAGGGTGCCCCGGCCGCATCCACGGCTAACGATGCCCTCATCGCAGGGCAATTGTACTTCACCAACACCGGGTCGGTCAGTGGGGGAGGTTCTGGTGTGATGGTTCTCGACGGCACAGACGCCAACCAGGGCAAAACAAGCGTACGGTACTACGGGAATGGACAGGGAATTGGCACCTTGGACGGTACTTTCAGCAGCACGTTCCGTTGGTACATGGATCCGTACACCACTTCCAGGACGGTCGCATTGAACCTGAGTGTTCTTGGAACCGACAACTTCGTCTATTCGCTGAGTTGGCTGGGCACCGGTTCCACCATCAATGCTTGGCACACATGGTCCGTAGATGCCACCACGGCTGCCGTATCTGATAACGGTTGGCGCATTTATGGGAATGGAGCGCCCGGGAGCGCAGCGGGTGCGGCGAAGTCCCTCAATGAATGGTTCGCCGACCCCACTTACGGTTCCATCCTGAACGGAGCAACAGTCATCGGACAGGGATTCAACATCGGTTCTTGGCAGAGATATTGTCGGGTAGGCATCGATTGGCTCGAAAGTTCGCTGATCAACGGTGGGGAACGCGTGGACTTCGTTCAGCCTCCCCTCACAGTCTGTGCATCAGGTTGCACCCACACCACCATCCAAGCGGCCATCGACGCAGCTTCGGCGGGAGATGTCATTGAAGTGGCGGCTGGGACGTACACTGAAAACATTGTGGTAAACAAATCTGTGGATTTGAGGGGGCCCAATTACGCCACATCTCCCAACTCGGCAACCCGCGTCGCAGAGGCCGTTTTGGTTCCGTCGAGTACCAACACCAGCACCGGAGCTGTCGTGGCCATTTCCTCCAGCAACGTGACCTTCAGGGGATTCACCATCGATGGTGACAATTCGAGTTTGGCATCGAGTGGCGTTGGATTGGGAGGCGACTTGGGAACAAGCATGGATGCAGCCCGTGCCATATTCCTTCAGGGCAACGGCTTGAGCAACGTGACAATCGCCAACAACATCGCCAAGAATGTGGTGAACGGGATTCGAATCGAACAGACCACCAACTACTTCGCAACAACTGCCGGTGCGCTCAGGAGCACAAACATCCTGATTGACGACAACAGGGTAGAAAACACAACGGGGACAGGCATTCGCCTCGGCAACAGCATGTATGCGAAGGTGACCAACAACACGGTTTCCAATGCTGATACAGGCATTGCATTTTCCTCCTTCCGCATCAGCGATGCTGGCAACGCGGCAGATCGGGTGGTGTCGAACAACACCATTACCGCTCGATTCGCAGGAATTTGGACCAACTTGTTCCACGCGTCTCCGTACGCAATCACGAACAACACCATTCAGGTTGCTCCACCTGCGACTGCGATGGCACCCACGCCACAAAACCGCACGGCCTGGTACGGAATGATGTACTCCACGGTCTCTTGCCCTCAGAACTTCACCAACCAGGTGAGTTTGCCGCTGGTTGTTACGCCTGAATACTGGACAGCCTCGGGGAATGTCATCGATGGGGCCGGGTTAGAGAGCACCTCCACGGGGCATGGTTACTGGCTGTATTATGTTGACAACAATCGCGATGCCAATGGCACAGATCACTTCGGTCAGATCAGCGGTGGGAGCGTGAGCAACGTACTCTATGGAGCGATGCTCAAGAACCGCGATACCCACCCCGCGACAAGTTTCGGAACATCAGCCATCGGATCTCACGCTGAAATCGGCAACGTCGAATTCAATTTGCTCGCTGGTGGCACAGGCATTCATGTGGTAGATGATGCAACGTGGACAGTTGCAAATCCAGCCCCTCTGGTAAACAAGCGCGACGTGAAAGTGAAGTTGGGCAGTGGGGTTGTATTCAACGGTGGAGCGAAGGGCATATTCCTTTCCCACCCAGTGGCTGAAACTGCAGCCTATACGGCGTATGCATCCTTGGTGGGAGGAACCGTCGAGAACACCGCTTTCTCGGGCCAAACGACTTCGTACATCGAGTTGGTGAACCACAGTGCGGACTTGCTCGCAACCAACGCAAGTTTCGAGGGAGCACTTGGGTCCGCAAAAACCGATGCGGAACTCTTCGACATCGAACGTAAGCTTGTCCACAAGTTGGACGACACAACGCTGGGGCGTGTGACCGTGAAAGCGAATCACCTCCATGTGACCTCAGACAACACCATCTCTGATGCCATCGCCTCAGCTGTTGCTTCCGAGACAATTTCTGTTGAGGCGGGAACCTACACTGAGAACCTTACGATAAACACCGCTCACCTCACGGTGCGGGCAGTCGGCGATGTGACGTTGAATGACGTAGCGGACCCGGCAGCGTGGAGCGGATGGAGCGGAGCGAACATGCCCGGTCGAGCGCCCATGGTTTGGCTCAAAGCGAATGGTATCACCTTCGAGGGATTCAAACTCCGAGATTACAAGCAAAAATCAGGAAGCCCATACATCTTTTCGGTCGTCCGAGTTGAGGCCGACAACGTGACGGTCAAGGGATTGGATATGCAGTCTCAGTACGATGCAAACTATTTGGCCAGTGCAAGCTATGAGCTCATCGTCGTCGCAAAAGGAAACAATGTCCGTTTGGAAAACAACACCCTATCACGGACCAAACAGAACACATTGGGCACGGCCATCATCAAGGTAGAGCGCGTCATTGCACCCGGTGATCTTGTAGGCAATGTGCTTCTGAAGGACAACGTGGTCAATGGTGGCCCTGTGGCGGTTCGACTCAATCCCAATGCTACGATCACAGTAGAAGGCAACAGCATTTCTGATGTGAACTTCGAAGGTCTTTGGGTGGCCTTGGAGTCCGGTGCAAGTTCAAGTGGTCATTTGGTCTTCTCGGGCAATGATGTTTCCAACCACAACGTGACGTGCGGTACATGCAAAGGGATGAAGATCACCGCAAAGCCCGCAACGATTAACTCAGAATCGAATAGCGGTGCCATGCGAACCGCTTTGGAAACAGCAAACCCATCGGTTCCAAGTTGGCAGCTCGATTGGATGGGCCCAGTTTACAACGCGACCCAAGACACGTTTACCTCCAC
>CAYONT010000045.1:0-14967 GCA_964405405.1 uncultured Comamonadaceae bacterium
ACCGACCTCGCTGCACCGGACCGATTTCACCGCGCCGAACCGACCTTGGCGGGTTGTTCGGAACATAGAAATCAGGAGATAAAAAAAGCCGCCCGGGAGGGCGGCTTAGAATTCCGATGGTTTCAGACTGGGTCTGATCTTACTTCTCGATGTAGATGCCCTTCTCCTTCGCTTTGGCGATGGCGCCCTTCACACCCAACTTGTTGATGGTGCGAATGGCCGCAGCAGAAACCCGCAGGGTAACCCAAGTTCCATCCTCCTCTACAAAGAAGCGCTTCTTTTGGAGATTGGGGAAGAAACGACGCTTGGTTTTGCGGTTGGAGTGGGAAACGTTGTTTCCTACCATCACTTTCTTTCCGGTGAGTTCACAAATGCGGCTCATATCTTCCTTTTTTGGGGAGCGCAAAGAAACAACGAAATTCCTAAAAACCCAACTGACGCAACGAAAATCACTTCGCCGAAAATCACATCACCGAAAATCGCTTCGCCGAAAATCACTGTGCTGAGATTTCCTGGCGCAACCGGTCCAGGGCATCCCCCACCCAGCGTTCGATGCGCTGCGCGCGGGTGTGTCGGGCAGGGGCGCCGAGGGTGAAAGCCCGGGCAGCGTGTTTGCCTGGGCCAGCCACCGCAATCACCACGGTGCCGACCGGTACGGGAGGGCCGCCAGCCGGACCGGGCGCCGGATCAGGCCCGGCCACGCCCGTGGTAGCCACCACCCAGTCCGCGCCCATGCGCCGCCTTCCCCCCTGGGCCATGGCCAGCGCCACCGACTCACTCACGGCGCCATGGGCCTCCAACCAAGCCGGGTCCACATCCGCCAGCAAGGACTTGATGCCCCCATCGTAGGCCACGATGCCCCCCAGGAAATAGCGGCTGGCCCCCGGGACCGCGGTCAAGGCCGCGGCGAGCGCCCCACCTGTGCAGGATTCCACCACGGCGAGCCGCTCGTTTCGGGCGAGCAACTGGGCACCGACCACTTGGGCCAGCGGCTCGTCTGAGGTGGAGTACGCTGGGGAGCCGATTTGGCCTACAAACTCCGAACACACCTGGTCCAGCAGCGCTTCCCCTGCGGAGGGATCCGATGCGACCGTGCTGAAACGCACCCGGACCGAGCCCAAATGCGGCAAGAACGCGATCGCAACGCCCCGCGCCGACAAGGCCGTCTCCCATTCGCCCAAGCGGTTGCTGATGTACGCCTCGCCGACCCCGTGGACCCGAACCGTGCGTTGTGGACGGTGCGGAAGGGGCCAGCGGGCCCGAACGCGGGGAAGTACCTCCTCGAGCATCAGCCCCTGCATCTCGCTCGGAACCCCGGGCATCGCCACCACCACCTGGCCCCGGGTGGTTTCGAACCACATGCCTGCCGCCGTCCCCCGCGGGTTGGACAGGATCGCCGTTCTCGGACCCGTGGGCAACAGCGCCTGCTGCCGATTCACCTCCAACATCGGCAACTTCCGTTGGGCAAAATACGCTTCGATGCCCGCGAGCGTGGGCGCATGCAGGGCCACGTCACAGCCGAAGTACCCCACCAACGCATCCTTGGTCCGGTCGTCTTGCGTCGGACCCAATCCGCCCGTGATCCAGACCAAATCCACCCGCTCCAACACCTCATCCAGCACCGACCGAAGCACCGCGGGATCATCCCCGATCGTATGGACCCGGCTGCACTGCAAACCCGAACGCAGGGCTTGCTCCCCCATCCATGCGGCATTGGTGTTGGTGGTTTGGCCTATCAAAAGCTCATCACCGATGGAAATGATCTCAACCTGCATGGACCCAAAGATGGGGTGGAAAAAACAAGCGGCCCACCTTTCGGCAGGCCGCTTGCACAGCTTTTTCTTTCAGGGCTTGTGCCCTGTTCAGGCATCAACGTACCGCGAGGCGCAGGGCCGTGCGTGCGGTTCCCTGGGCCACCTCGACGACGTACAGGCCCGATGCCAAGTCCGAAACATCAAGGCGCTCCACCGAAGAGCGGGTGGCGAACGAACGCACCACCTGCCCCATCAGGTCGTACACCTGAACCTGATGGACGCCGGGTCGCTGCAACAACAGCTCCACTTGGTCGACCGCGGGGTTCGGGTACAAGGTGATTTCACCGGGTGCAAAAGGCTCTGCCACATCCACACTTTCGTAGGTGATGACGCTGCAGTCGCCCAATCCATCCACCGGGATGCGCAAGTGCACGATGTCGTTGATGTCGCTTGGATCCTCGTCGCCCCGAACATGCAACCCAGGCTCGTAGTCCCGCTGATAAATCAAGTCCACCACCCCGTCGGAAACCAGCGGAGCGATGCAAGGGAAGAAACACTCATATCCATCGAACTCCACGTCCGGCGTCAAGTCACAGCCGGTTTCCGTATTCCAGGTGAGACCGCCATCCTCCGAGTGAATCAGATAAATGTGACGGTAGTTCTGAACGCCCGTGGAGAAGTTCTCCATGATGCCTGCATAGGTCAAATACAGGTTGCCCGCATCATCCGAACCCATGGAGGGCATCCCCGCCAGATTCACGAAGTACAAGGCGATGTCGTCATTCAAATCCAGGGTTCCACTTTCATCGATGTCGTACGCGTAGGCGATGGTGGTGCCTCCGTCTGCAGCCATGCCGGGCGTCCAGTACTGCAAACCATTGACCCCTGGGAAGTAGCTGAACTGTCCACCATCGGTCAAATCATCGTCCATGTAGTACATGCCGCCGAACGTGACATGGATCTGCCCATTCGCATCGATGTGGACGTTGCCCGCACCATCGGCATTGAAGAACTCCTGGAACAAACCGTCCTCGTTCCAGTCCTCTCCGATTTCGGGAAGCCCAGTGTCCACAACGTACAAGTCGACTGGGAAGTCTACAATCAACTCCTTGGTCCAGGTTTCGCCGTTGTCCTCCGAAATCATGATGAACGAATCTGCCCAGTCATTGAAAACCGCGAAGGCCACCGTGTTGCCCCGTGCATGGATGGCGTATCCATCTCCCGTGAAATTCAAGAACTGGGTAGCGTCCAATTCTGGAAACTGGTGGTCCACAATGTCCCAGCTGTCTCCTCCGTCGGTGGAACGATAGTACAGCAAGCCGCCGTCCTGTCCGTTCAGCAAGGTACCTCCGTTCGCTTCGGGTGTAGAGATGCAGATGACGTGGATGGTGTTGCCATCGGTGCCCCCTGCTGCCGCACGTGGCCACAACTTGCCCACCGTGAGTTCACTCGGAACATCGGCCTCAGCCCACGTGGCACTCGCCCCATTCCGCTTCACCATGCGCAAAGGCGTGTCAATGGCAGCGTGCGAGATGATGACCTCCGAGCCATCGCCCGTCACCACCACCGAAGGCCAACCCGTCCGCACATTCTCGATGCGCGCGAGCGGAGCTTCCGGCCAGGTGTTGTCGCTCAAGCGGTTGTAACCCGTTCCCCGGTCCGACCAAGGGGTCAGGGAGAGACTCATGGTCCAAGCCGCTGACAGGTCGCTTCCGTGCTTGATCAACCGGTTGTCCGTGCCCCCATTCGACTGGAGGTCGTACTGGGTGATGCCGATGATTTGCTCCTGGATCACCAGATCCCGAACCCCATAGTGTCCGACCTGACCTGCTTGGTCAGCGTGCAAAGGCTGGGCGGGACGCTCAGAAGTCTCGTGGATGCGGAAATGCGAGGTCTTGGCAGGAATCCGCTGGGCCGGTGCCAACTGGGGCACGTCTCCCAGGCGATGAGGTGCCGGCGTCTGGTCTGGGTTCACGCTTTGCGCTTGGGCGAAACCGGTCACCGCCCAGGCAAGGCATGCAATGGTCAAATGCTTCATGTGTGATTGGGTTTTGAATCGGGCGTAAAATAGGAACTATCTCGCTGCTGAACAACCGAAAATTCACTTGACCCGGGCCAGCAAAGTCTGCCGTCCCGTCACCTTTTGACCCAAACGCACTTGGATGTCGGCGTCCAGTGGAAGGAAGATGTCAATGCGTGAGCCAAACTTGATAAAACCTACTTCCTCGCCCCGTGCCACCCGCTGATCCGGTCGGATGTACCAGCAAATGCGGCGCGCCACAGCCCCCGCAATCTGCCGGAACAGGATGGGACCCCGGGGCCCCTCGATGACCAAGGTGGTGCGCTCATTTTCCGTGCTCGACTTCGGATGCCAAGCCACGAGGTACTTTCCGGGATGGTAAACCGCCGCGCGAACCACTCCCGCCACCGGAGCCCACTGCGCATGCACATTCAACGGGCTCATGAAGATGCTCACTTGGATGCGGCGGTCATGGAACCATTCGGTCTCTTCCACCTCCTCAATCACCACCACCTTCCCATCGCTGGGACACAGCACATCGCCCTCCCCTTGCCCACCCGGTTCGCGGTGTGGCAGCCGGAAGAAATTCAGGACCAAGGCGAGCACCACCGCGACGGGAACCGCAAGAACACCGACCGCCCAGACCGGACCCCACAGCGCCACTGCAGCCAACAATCCGCCCCCTACAGCCCCCACCACCCCCAGCGTGGCCCAACCCTCGCGGTGAAAAGTCATCTTTGCCATTTCTAATTCGTTTCGAGTCCAAACTTACACCCCCCAAGCTTACGCTCCCCACAGCTCCAGATACACCGCGTAAGCAGGTGCCGCATAAAGCCATCCATCGAAGCGGTCGAGCACTCCCCCGTGACCTGGCAGCCAGCGGCCCGAGTCCTTGATGCCTCTGCGGCGTT
Source organism: uncultured Comamonadaceae bacterium (assembly GCA_964405405.1). GTDB lineage: Bacteria > Bacteroidota > Bacteroidia > Flavobacteriales_D > Sanyastnellaceae > CAMCYM01. The sequence goes on from CAYONT010000045.1 coordinate 4,686, forward strand.
TCCAGGCACTCTCGGTAAAATCCCCGGCAGTAGCCAACATCCCCACGGCCGCGCCCAGCCAGGCTTGGTCCCAGCCCCACTGCCACCCTGCCACCGCCGCTGCAGCCAACAAGCCTCCTGCCAATCCCTCCCAAGATTTTCCCGGCGAGATGGCAGGCCAAATCTTATGTCTCCCCATCGGTTTCCCCACCAGGTACGCCCCCGTATCGTTCGCCCAGATCATCCCCACCAGGCCCAGCACCCGCCACCCGTCGTAACCATCGGGTCCTTGTCCGGCCAGCACCATGCTCCCCCATACCCCCGCCAACCCGACCGCCACAGCCCAGGCCTGACCGGTGCGCCACGCCACCCCGCCCAACCGGGGTCCATCCACCTGCCACCACTCCCTCCAGCCCATCACGGCCAGCGCGCCCCACATCGCAGCATGAACCCAAGGCCCCGCCGCCATGCCCCCGAGCATCCCCACGACCAACAAGGCACCCCAGCGCGCCCGGACTCCGGTCTCACCCATGGACCTCGTCCCCGGCCGGCGCAGCGTCATCTACCACCGGCGCGGCGCCTTCAGACGCGGGCGTGCCGCCCTCGACCACCAGTGCAGCGTCATCGACATCGGGCGCAGCCGGTGCCTCCAGTGCCGCCGGTTCCTGGGCGGGTGGGAGCAGCGGTTCGGCTGACGCGAAGGGCCGTGCCCCGAGGATGGATTCCACGTCTTCCTTGAAGATGACCTCGTTCTTCAGCAACGATTCGGCCAAAGCCCGCAACTTGTCTTGGTTGTCGCTGAGGATGGTTTTTGCGCGCTCGTAAGCAGATTCCACAATGGCGCTCACCTCCTGGTCGATGATGCGGGCCGTCTCCTCGCTGTAGGGTTTCGTGAAGGACTGCTCGCCCCGGCTGTCGTAGTAACTGATGTTGCCGATGCGCTTGTTGAGACCGTAAACCGTCACCATCGCGTAGGCTTGTTTGGTGACCTTCTCCAGGTCGCTCAGGGCACCCGTAGAAATCTTGTTGAAGATTACCTCTTCGGCGGCACGGCCCCCGAGGGTCGCGCACATTTCGTCCATGATTTGGTTCGTCGTGGTGATCTGACGTTCCTCGGGAAGATACCAAGCGGCACCCAGGGACTGACCCCGCGGTACGATGCTCACCTTCACCAGCGGCGATGCGTGTTCGACCAACCAGCTCACCACCGCGTGCCCGGCCTCATGGAAGGCGATGACCTCCTTCTCCGCTGTGGAAATAATCTTCGACCGCTTTTCCAAACCTCCGATGATGCGGTCAACCGCATCGAGGAAGTCCTGGTGGGAAACCTTTTCATGGCCCTTTCGTGCGGCAAACAAGGCCGCTTCGTTGCACACATTGGCGATGTCAGCCCCGGAGAAGCCGGGGGTTTGGCGCGCCAAGAAATCCACGTCGATGGTTTCGTCCAATTTGATTGGGCGCAGGTGGACCTCAAAAATGGCCTTGCGTTCCGTTAGGTCTGGAATGTCCGCGAAAATCTGGCGGTCAAAACGCCCCGCCCGCATGAGTGCCTTGTCGAGGATGTCTGCCCGGTTGGTGGCCGCCAAGATGATCACACCGCTGTTGGTTCCGAAACCATCCATCTCGGTGAGGAGCTGGTTGAGCGTGTTCTCCCGCTCGTCGTTCGAACCCATGGAGAGGTTCTTGCCCCGTGCCCGGCCGATGGCATCGATCTCATCGATGAAGATGATGGCGGGAGCCTTTTCCTTCGCCTGCTTGAACAGGTCCCGCACCCGGGAGGCACCGACCCCGACGAACATCTCCACAAAGTCCGAACCGCTCAACGAAAAGAACGGCACCTGTGCTTCACCTGCGACCGCCTTCGCAAGCAATGTCTTGCCCGTACCCGGAGGGCCCACGAGCAGAGCACCCTTGGGAATCTTCGCCCCGAGGTTCGTGTACTTTTCCGGACTCTTCAGGAAGTCGACGATCTCCTGAAGTTCCTCCTTCGCCCCTTCGAGTCCTGCCACGTCGTTGAAGGTGACATCCGTTCCTTTTCCCTTCTCAAACAGCTGGGCTTTCGATTTGCCGATGTTGAAGATTTGGCCTCCGCCAGCGGGCCCTCCGCCCAAACGGCGCATCACAAACATCCACACGGCGAGCATCAAACCGAAGAAGATAACGTAGGTCAAAATGGTCGCTCCCCAATCACTCGATGGTTCGAACTGGTATTCAAAACGCGTAGCGTCCGCCCAGCCCTTGAGCTCGTCGGCATACTGGTCACCGCGCGGCTTGTGCAGCCAGTAGTCGGTCCGCTTGTACACGTTTTGCAGGAGGCCCCGGCGGTCGTTGCCCGTGGTCAGCGCCTCGCGCGCGGCGTCCGTCAAGGTGATCTGCAGGGTCCGGTCGTCGTCCAGGACCTTGGCTACCTCGCCCTTCTCGACGAGGGAGCGAAACTGCTGCCACTGGATTTCCTTTCCACCACCGCCCGACCCGAACATCAACATGCCCAGGAACAGCACCCCTACCACGCCGTAAATCCAGTAGAAACTGATCTGGCGTCGTCCCGGCTTGTCCGACTTGTTGCTGTGATCCGAATTTGATTCCATTCGATTGCTGGGCCTCAGGCCTCTTCTAGTACTTTGATTTCCGCGTCTCCCCACAACTCCTCCAGTGCGTATCGTGGACGCACTTCTTCATGGAAGATGTGCACCACCACATTGCTGAAGTCCAGGATGACCCATTCTCCGTTGCGCAGTCCGTGTTTGCCCCAGGGGACTTCGTGGATGTGAACGTAGGTGCTTACTTCCACAGAACGTGCCAAAGCTTCCACCTGGGTGCGGCTGGTGCCATGTGCGATGACAAAATAATCGGTCACTGCGTTGGGAATCTTGCGCAGGTCCATGATGGTGATGTGGCGGGCCTTGACGTCGCGGAGGCCTTCTATGATGGCATCAAGCAGGGCAGTGGTAGGGGCTGTCATCGATGGGTTTGTGCCGCAAAGATACGGGGGAATGGGGGCGGAACCCGCTCCCCGCCCCCGGGTGGGAGGATGGGGGGACGGGTGTACCTTCGCCGCCCATGGAGGCACCGGATTTCGATTGGATTCACCTGGCGGAGACGGACAGCACGAACCGTTGGGCGGCGGACTGGCTGCGGCGGGAGGGTGGCAGGTCGGGGCGGCCTGCTGTCATCTTGGCAGACCGACAGGGGGCGGGGCGGGGTCAGTTTGGCAGGCCGTGGTGGTCGGCGGCGGGGCGGGACCTGACGATGACCTTTGTGCACCCGGCTCCCGCGCTGCGGCCGGACACGACGCCGGCACATTGGAGCATGGTGTGGGCGATGTCGGTTCGGGAGGCCTTGGCCCCCTTCAGCGCGGCGGAATTGCAGATCAAATGGCCCAACGACCTACTCGCGGCCACACCCGCAGGCGACTGGGCAAAGCTCGGGGGCATCCTGGTAGAGAACCATTGGCAGGGGGGGAAGCTGGCCGGCGTGCTCATCGGTGTGGGGGTGAACCTTGCGCAGCCGCCGGCCGGGGTGGATTTCCGGGCCGTGGGTTTGGAGGAGCTCCGAACGGACCCCGCCGGGGTGTCACCAGAGGAGGTGGGGAGGCCGGTTGCGGCGGGTTTGGCCTGCACTTTCCGAGCGATGCCTCCACCGGAACAAATTGTGCAACAGTACCTTATGTCCCTACATGGCTTAGGTGAAATCGGGGTTTACACCCGCCAAGGCGAACGGCACCGGGGCGTGATTCGCGGCTTTTCCACCGGCGGCGACCCCCAATTCGATTGGCTCGACTGAAGTCCAGCGCGGGTCAGCGGGGGCCAGCTTCCACGGCCCGAGCCGCTTCGTTCAGGGCCTCCAAGAAGGCCTGTGGGGACTGGGCGCCGCGCACCGTCTGCCCCGTGGCTGAGAACCGGTAGTGGGGCACTCCACGCACTTGAGCCCGCCACGCCGCCTCCATCTCTAGGGCCACCGTCCTGTCGAGTGCCGTCGGCTCTTCACCCTCGGCCCGTGCCTGCAGGGCGTCAAGATCCGCACCCTGCCAACCGGCCTGCTCCGCCAGCGCCCGGAGCGTCGCGACATTCCCTATGTTCCGACCTTCGGTGAAGTAAGCCCGGAAGATGGCTTCTGACAGGGCCGATTCGCGCCCCGTTCCACGGGCTGCCACCATCCAACGGTGGGCACGACCGGTGTTAACCGGCACCGCACGATCGAAGTCAAAGGACAGACCCGAGGAAAGGGCACGGTCCGCCACTTGGGCATGGAGCTGCCGTGACTCCTCTACGGAAATCCCCTTGGATGCCGCTAAGGTTGCGTAGACATCGGCGCCGGGTGCGGGCGCTGCCTCGGGGTCCAACTGGTAACAACGGTGGACCACCTGTACCCGCTCCGCATGTTCGAACCCCGCCAACGCCTGCTCCAAGTTGCGCTTGCCGATATAACAAAACGGGCAAACAAAGTCAGACCAAACCTCAATCACGATGTCCTGATTCGCTGTTTGCATGGGGGGGATGGGAAATGTACGGCTTGCCGAAATATCAACGTCAGGGCCTTGGGCCAGTGCCGTGGTGCAGGTTGCCCAACCAATCAAGCTACCAAGCGCCCACTGTGCACAACGGTTCATGGTTGCAAAAAAAGACCGCCGGAGGCAATTTGCTTCCGGCGGCCCTTCCCAAATTCTCACAATGGCATCAAGGCACCACCACGGGTACCACCACCCGGTGGGAGTCCACGGCTTCACATCCCGCATCATCCACCAACTCAAACTGGTAACGACCCGCGAAGAGATGACCCCAGTTGGTCGAAGCAAGCAAGGCACCGGCGGTGAAACCAGATGGCAAACTCACCCGATAGACCTTGTTGCCAGAGACACTCGTCTGAGCATCCGTGGGCACCACCCGCAGGAAGTAAGTTCCCGAACCACCGGTTCCGCCGATGGATGGCACCACCGCTCCATTCGCTGCATTGTCAGAAGTTGCCGGTGTTACCGCGCTAAACCCTTGGAACAGCAGGTAGTCACAAGCGTCCGTCGGGTCTTGCGTATTCGCAGCTGGGCTGTAGTCACATGCGGTGGCATCGATGCAGCCCAACACGGGGGATTCCAAGTAGTCGCAAACGGTGTTGTTGTTGATGTCCAAACAATCCCCGTTGCAGTCAAATCCAGAAGGAGGGAAAGTACAAGCCGCGGGGTTAGACTGGGTAAACAAAGCACTGTAGTTGCAAGCAGCGGGATTCGTGCAACCGACACAGCTTAGGAGGTCACAACTTCCATCGTCGTCCGTTGCGGAAGCATCGTAGTTGCAGGCCCCCACTTGGGTGCAACCGCCCACTTCGTCTGCATCACAAATGCCGTCGGTATCCGAGTCGTTCACCACCAAGGTCGCGCCAGAACATGCTTCACAATCTGCTGCCACCGGAACCAAGCAGCTGCCCGGTGTATTGATGGTACAAGAAGCACAGTAATTGCATGCCGATGCATCCGTGCAACCAGCACATGTCAGATACTCACAGGTGCCATTGTCATCTGTTGCAGCTGCATTGTAGTTGCAAGCGCCCGCAGTGGTACAACCTGCCACCTCATCCGCATCGCACACGCCGTCGTTGTCGGTGTCGTTGTCTTGGATCGTGCCCAAATTGCAAGTATCACATACACCATCAGGAACAATGCAAGTTGCTGTGCTGATGGTTGCATTGACGTCGTAATTGCATGCTGTTGAATTCGTACAACCCGCGCAAGACGTATACTCGCAGGTGCCGTCCTCAAAGTTATGGGCTGCATCAAAATTGCAAGCCAGCGCATCGGTACAACCATAGCAGGAGGTGAAGTCCGAGCACCCTGTGTTGATGGTGGCTGTGGGGCTGTAGTCACAAGCAGCGGAATTCGTACAGCCGAAGCAACTGTAGTCACAAGCCGCGGATGGGTCACCACCCGGTGCATAGTTGCATGCCGCAAAGTCACTGCATCCCGTAGGAATTCCCATCGGGACAGGCGCTCCAGCAGGCATCGGGGCACCCCAGCAGACCGCAAACACGGGCGTTCCCTGAACCGTTGCCGCTGCGTTGTAGTTTGGAGCCCAAGTCAACATGCATCCCGTGACCGATGCCGTACAAGGCCCCGAAACCGTGGCCAAAGGATTGTAGTTCGTGGCTCCAACCGTCATGCATCCCACCACCTCCAATTGATCGCAAATCCCATTGGCGGGGTTGGTGTCATTCAGACAATTCCCATCACAATCCAGATAGTAGGCGGTCGGGAAATTGCAGGTCCCAGACACCGTGGCTTGGGGATCGAAATTGCAAGCTTGGGGATTGGTGCATCCCGCACAAGATTCGAAATCGCAAGTCCCACTGTCTGTGGCCAAGGGATTGTAGTTGCAGGCACCAGCGGTTTGGCATCCAACCACCTCTTCCCCATCGCACACGCCATCGTTGTCCGCATCGCCGTCTGAAACAGCACCATCCTCGCAGACATCGCATCCCGAAGCAAAGACACATGTGCCATTCGCATCGATGGTGGCTGCCGCATCGTAATTGCAGGCCGTTGGAACCGTGCAACCCGCACAGCTCGTGAATTCACAAGCTCCCGTAGCTCCCGAAATGAGATAGAAATTGCAAGCACCGGCATCCGTGCACAAGGTTTCCTCATCATCACAGAGGTCGTTGTTGTTGACATCTGCTTCACAATCTCCACCGCAAATTCCCAGGGCATCATTGAAACTACAATCCGTGGGATCCGACAAGGTGTACTGGCCTTGGATGTAGTTGCAGGCCGCGGCGTTCATGCAACCCGCACAGGTGGTGTAGTTGCAGTCCGCTGGGTCGGGGAAGGGAAGGTTGGGCGTGTAATTGCAAGCCGTTGCATCGTTGCAACCTCCAATCACCGCGCAAGTGCCCGAGGGCTGGAATCCCAGATCTGCAGCCCCATCCGTACCGGTGAGCAAAGCACTTTCGATTTCCACGTTGCCAGAAACCGTAGCTGCCAGGCCTGCACCCGTGGCATCGTGCCAGTTGCAAGTCAAAGCGACCTCCTCCTCGGCATGGTTCACCACTGCGAACAATACCGGATCTGGGAAACTGTTCTCCTCGATGGTCACGTTGGTCGGGCCCGCATTTGCCTTGTCCGGTTCACCGAGCATGATCGCGCGTTCATCGCCACTGAACGTATTCCCTGCCACTGTGACGTTCGTGAGCGTCGCCGGATTGGCGCCGTACGTGGAGCCGTCGTCACGCCCTTTGATGGCCAGGGCGGCCCCCATGGTTTGGCCCAAACCATTGCCCGAGAACGTCGAGTTGGTAACGCTGATGTTCGCGTAATCCGCCCACTTCAAGTTCAGGTCGATGCCTTGGCCTATGACGCCGCCACCATTGCCGCCGTTTCCACTCACCGTCAGGTTCGTCAGCGTGGCGTTGCTCAGGCGCTCGGTGTACAGGCCTTTCGTCCCGTTGCCCGAGAAGCTGGTGCCGGTGATGGTTACGTTGTCGAGGGTGGGCTCGGCGCTGCTGTTTGCATCGCTGTACCAACCGTGTTGCGTGTTGTTGTCAAAGCTGCAGCCCGTGATCACGATGTCATTGTAGCTCACCGTACTCGGGATTTTTACCCCCAAGTTGTTGTTGTCAAATGCGCAATTTGTCAAGGCCAAATCTGTCCCCGCATTGAGCCACAATCCGGTGGTGTTGCCCGTGGACCCCACCCCTTCCAAGGTGGTGAATCCGCCGGCTGTGACCCCGCGGTCAGCACCCGTAATGAGCAAGTTCCTGAGCACACTGCGGTTCTGGGCGTCTGTCCCCGCTGCCAAGGTCACGCCGTGACCTGAGACCGGGTCGATGATGGTGCTGCTGCCCACGCCCTCGATGGTCAGGGGCTGCGTGGTGGTGATGTTCTCGGCATAGGTACCGGCATCCACATAGACCGTTCCCCCAGCCGAGGATGCGTCCACTGCACGCTGGATGCTCGGGGCTGTCGTGTGGGGAGCTGCGAAACTCGTCGGAGTCACGAACAGGGCATTGGGCTTCCAGGTCACCAAGCCGAGGAGGCCCAGATCCACTTTGTGGCCGGTTTGGTTTTCGACCACGAAACCATCCGCGAGCACCTCCCGATCCAATTCCTCTCCCGTGAGGGCATTCCGCAGGGTGGCACCGGTAGCATTCGCACCACCGGTATTCCAAATGGCTATGGAGGCCAAATCTGTGTTGCCCACCGCAAAGGCGTCGCTGTCGGTGTGAGAGAGAATCAGTTGTCCCCAAGGTGCCACGCAACCGGACAAGGTTACGTCCGTCAGACTCACCCCGCTGATTTCGTTGTACTGCTGGAAACTCAGCGCCCCCTTGCCCACATGACCTTCCACGGTGACGTTGGTCAAGGAAACCGTTCCCAGCGGACTGAATTCGCTCCCTCCACGCGTGAACACGATGCCGTAACTGTTCGAGTTGGCGGCGGTGCCATTGCCCGAGGTGACGGTCACATTGCTCAAAGTGGCGTTGCCGGTGAATCCGAAGAAGGAGATGTCGTGCTGGTTCGCATAACCACCGGTGCTGTTGTTATCAAATGTGGAGTTCGAAATCGTGTAGTTCGTGTTCACATTCGTCACCGTGCCCGATGGATTGATCGAGATGGCCGACGAGTTGTTGTTGTTCAACGTACAGCCGTCCATGACGAAACCGTCCATGCTGGTCACAGCCGAAGCCACCCGCACGCCGAAACCGTTTCCGTTCAAGGTGCTGTTGAGGATCCGCGCATCGGTCATGGTACCGGAGCGGAAATGCACCGCATGCCCATGGCCAGCAACCGTCACATTCTCCACGGTCACGTGGGCTCCCGCCGCGCTGGGCTCGAAGGAAATGGCATCGCTTCCGCCGGTATTTGAAGGGCCTGTGAAGGCCAAATCCCGCACCACAACCCGCTCCGTAGCCGATGTACCACTGGCCGTCACCACCAATGCCTTTGTCCCCCCAACGGTCGTGTTGATGATGGTGGTAGCCCCTTCCCCTCTGAGGGTCAGTCGCTTGTTCAAGGTGATGTTCTCGTTGTAGGTGCCTGCGGCCACGCGGACCTCGTTGCCGGCCACGGTCGTGGCGGCGTCGATGGCCGCTTGGATGGTGGCGTGTCCGGAGTTCGGGGTGGTGTCGGCGCTGTTGTCGAAGACTTGGACCGGTCCGCCTACGCAGGTTCCGGCCGCAGGCTGGAAGCCGGCGGTGCTGCCGTCGCTGTCTGTTCCGTTGGTGAGCCAGGGGAGGAAGCTGACGGTTCCTTGGATGCTTGCAGAGGGATTCGCGTCGGCTCCCCACCAGTTGCATGTGGCATTTACAGCGACATCCGTTGCATCTGTGTCGCGCGCTACGCCTGTGGTATAACCGGTAAAGCTGTTGTTTGCCAGGTTTGCAGTTGCTGCAGCGTGAGAGTTGTCGAAATACACAGCCCGGAACACAGTAGAAGTGGTTCCGCCCGGGTTGGATGCGTTGATTTGGTTGTTTTGAAACAGCGCGACAGGTCCGGAACCAGTCCCGGTCATCCCGAAGGTGTTGAAGGAAATCCCGTTGAAGGTAGTGGGAGTTGTCCATGCCCCGTCCACTTGGCTTGCAAGCCCTGTTTGTGGGTTAGGCGCAACGGAAACCACGTTTTCCTCCCACGTTACTTGTGCTGCGCCGATGTTTTGGTAGTTGTTGTAGAGGCCCATGCGTGAGGCCGACACCGTATTGCGGCGGATTAACGCAGGAGTTGTGTGTCCGTATGGCATGTATTGGATACCGATGTTTACGCTTGTAAACACGTTGTCTTGGATGGTTCCACTGGTTGCTTGGACATAGATTCCACGATTGTAGGAGCTGTTGACGTTCGGACCTCCGTCCACATAGTTTCCTTCAACCAGCAGGCCTGTACGGTAGTCATCCATCCCGTTTGAGGTCAGGATGTACATGGGAATCTCGGAGCCATACATCCGGTTGTTTCGGATGGTCAGGTTGTCGACTTTGGAGGTGTAAACGAGGTAGTGGTAGTTGGGGACGGTGGAGTCTTGGCAGCGAAGATCCAAGCCGGAAATAGTTACTCCCGAAATGTTTGTTCCTACAGAAATGAGGGTTGAACCATTTGCAGCTCCCGCGGGGAATTGAAGGATTGCCTCTGCTCCTCGGCTTCCGTTGCCCGCTACAGCAGCATTTGGACCGAGCAGAGAGAGAGGTTTGTTAATGGTAAGAAGTTCCGCGTAGGTTCCAGCCGCCACTTCAATGACATCCCCCGCCGAAGCTGCATCGATGGCCGCTTGGATTGTGGAGGTAAACGTGTCTTGGGTCGCGTTGTAAACTGGGCCCATCCAATCGAGCT
>CAYONT010000046.1:0-14965 GCA_964405405.1 uncultured Comamonadaceae bacterium
GAGGCCTTGCCGGCCGATGCGACGGTGGAGTGCGACGCGGTACCAGCGGCAGCGGTGTTGACGGTGACGGACAACTGCGATGCTTCGGCTTCGGTGGCTTACACGGAGGTTCGGACGGATGGCGCTTGTGATCAGACGTACACGCTGACCCGTACGTGGGTAGGCAGCGACTGCGCGGGCAATGAGACGACGCACGTTCAGGTGTTGGAGGTGCAAGACACCACTTCGCCTGTGTTGGATTTGGCTGATATTGTGACCTTGGAGTGCAGCACCTACGATGCGGGTACCGTGTTTGGCGGAACCATCACCGATGCTTGCAGTGCAATCGATATCCAAATCACGGATGCCCCGGTTTCAGGTGGTTGTGTGGCTCCTGTGGGATCCTACATCCGGTTCTATGTGGTGACGGATGCTTGTGGCAACAGTGCTGAGTTCATGCAGATTCTACATCTCCAGGACACAACAGCCCCTGTGGTGGATTTGGCTTGCCCAGCGGACATCACGGTGGAAGCCGATGCGGTTTGTGCAGTGGATTTGGCGCCAATGTCAACCGGACAGGCTGCTGCGGTGGCGACGGACAACTGCGAGGTGACACCTGATTTGGTGGTCTCGTATGTGGATACGGCGCACCCTGCAACTTCTTGCAGCGGTACGTTCATCGTGGAGCGGACCTGGACGGCGGTGGCGACGGATCATTGCAACAACACGACCACCGAGGTTTGCACCCAGGTGATCACCGTGGTGGTGAATGATGAACAAGCGCCGGTGTTTGTAGAGGCCTTGCCGGCCGACGCGACGGTGGAGTGTACTTCCGTGCCCACCGCTGAGGTGCTGACAGCTGCGGACAACTGTGATGCGGGGGCTTCGGTGGCCTTCACCGAGGTTCGCACGGATGGCGCTTGCGATCAAACATTTACCCTGACCCGTACTTGGACCGCAATGGACTGCTCTGGGAATGCAGCCGTTCACGTACAGACGTTGCAGGTGGTAGACACCCAGGCACCGGTGTTTGTGGGGGATCTTCCTGAGGATGCCACGGTGTCTTGCGATGCCGTCCCCGCTGCGGGCACGCCGTTGGTGATGGACGCATGTGATGGAGACTTCACGCTCTCGTTCGATGAGACCACGATTGCGGGAAGCTGCCCAGAGAATTACACCTTGATTCGGACTTGGACCGCTTCGGATTGTGCAGGCAACGTGAGTTCATACGTCCAAACCTTGGAGGTTGTGGATACCACGGCACCTGTGATTTATGACAGCGAGGGTGTGGCCGACGGCGGCATCATCGGAGCTTGCTGCACGGACGATTGGGGTACCGTAGAGATTCCCGAGCCGTTGTTCCTCGCTGTGGGTGACAATTGTTCAGGATCGGTAACGGTGGATTACTCGGAAGTGGGTTCTACCTACGCGCCAACGGCGGCTGGTGCCACTTTCTGTGGAGCCACCACGCCGATAGCGATGGGTGGGGGAACCACGACCTGTGACAACTACGCACCCCACAGTGCTCGGTTGTTCAATTTTGCAGGTGATGAGTTCTACGTGACCGAGTCGGGAACCATGACCACGCTGCCCGATGGAACGCGCAACTTGAATTTGGTGGTGGCTTCGGCCAACAATCCCGAGGCAGGTTGGACCTTCAACATGAACTTCGGCGCTGGAATGGATTGGGCAGCTTGGGAGGCTCAGCCAGGCAATCAGAGCTACAAGTCGGATTGTGGCTTGGGAGATCACACCCAGTGGATGTACCACATGACCTTGAACAACAGCACGGCAACGGGCTGGGGGGATTACGATGGTAGCTTGTTGACTTTGAGCCACCAGCCTGCGAATGGATTCTATGGATTCCAAATCGGGGCTGGCGCGAACAACAAGAACGACCAGTTCGGTTTCAGCGGATGGTTCTTCTACAACGGTACCTTCAACGGACAGGCGGTAACTGGATTTGGGGACGTGTTCGGTGATTTGGACTGCTGCATGCCTTTCACCATTGATCGGACCTATGTGTTGACGGATTGCTCGGGCAACACGGAAACCTTCACCTACACGGTGGATGTGAATGGGGCGATCTGTGCGCCGACCCTCGAGGGTGAGGACAATGGGCCGATCATCCCCATTGACGACGATGCCAACGCCACCTTGGGCGGATCGGATGATGAAGGCAAGGACGATTCGAAGATCAAGATCTTGGGATTGAATCCGAACCCCGTCGAAACCACGGCCATTCTCTCGTACATGGTGACCGAGGATTCCCGCGTCCGGATTGAGGTGTACGACCTCAACGGTGTGGTGGTCTTGACCTTGTTCGAGGGCACCGTGACGGGAGGATTGGTGAACCACGTGGTGGTGCCGGTTGAGACATTGGCGGGTGGCATGTACCAGTTGCAGATCCTGTCGAAAAAGGACTTGGCGACCCAGAAGTTGATGGTGGTCGATTGACCTCCGCGGGTTTTATGAGAACAGAGGGCTGCCCGATGCGGGTGGCCCTCTTGTTTTTGAGGGGCGTGCGGTGGGAGTGGGGGCGATTGGTTGGAAATTTGGCCTGAAAAAGCAGGAAGGAAATGGCGAATCAACCCCACATGGTGCGGCACCCCCGCGAAACGTATGCCTACACGACGCGCATCGTGATGCCGAACGACACGAATACGCTGGGGAATTTGATGGGAGGAAACCTGTTGAATTGGATGGACGTGACGGCGGCCATCAGTGCGCAGCGGTTCAGCCGGCGGGTGTGTGTCACGGCGGCGGTGAACAATGTCTCTTTCCAGCGGCCGATCAAGCTGGCAGATGTAGTCCAAATCCGTGCAGAAGTGACCCGATCGTTCCACTCGTCGATGGAGGTGTACATGCAGGTGCATGTGGAGAACCCTTCGACGGGTGAGCAATCGCTGTGCAATGAGGCGATGTACACTTTTGTGGCGGTGGACCAGTTGGGCTCGCCGATCGCGGTGCCGGAGTTGCGGCCTGAGACGCCGGAGGAGCAGGTTCGGTACGATGGGGCGCTGCGTCGGCGGCAGCTCCGGCTGATCCTCGCGGGGAAGATGGAGCCGGGGGATGCAACGGAGTTGAAAGCGCTGTTCGAGCGCGGCGCAGGGGCTTAAGGGCGGGTCGGGGAGCGGGCGGCGTGGAGCAGGGCGGCCGCGATGCGCTGGGGGGCGACGTGGCGGATGCAGGGGTCGGTGGGGCCTCCCCGCCGGCAGCGGTCGCCCAGGCGGGAGCAAGGGCGGTCGCCGCGGCCGGTGGGTTCGAGGGAGATGGACCCCTGGGCGGGCCACCAGGGGGTCATGCCGAGGGACGGTCGGGTGCATCCCCACACGGTTACCAGGGGCACGCCCAGGGCGGCCGTGAGGTGCCCCAAGCCGGTGTCGCCAGCGAGGACGACGTCCATGGTGCACAGCCAGGCGGCGGTTTCTGGGAGTGAGGTGGAACCCGTCAAGTCCGTCGTGGCCGATTGAAGGGCTGGGGGCAACAAGCGAAGCAGGTCAACCGCCGCCGGGCGGTCCCCGGGCCCGCCGAGCAGTACGAATCGCCAATTCGGGGGGAGCAACTGCAGGGCGAGCGCCAGATTCTCCAGCGGAATCCGCTTGAGCAAGTGGGCGGCTCCTAAGGCCAAACCGACCACAACTCCGCCCCCATTCCCCCCCGCTGGACTGGCTGAATCCCCACCCGCGGGGTCCTGGGGTCGGTTCAAGGTGGGCCAAGGGGTCGCCTCCCAGGGAGGCAGACCCGCCGCAGCTCGAACGGTCCGGGTTGCCTCCGCATAGCGCGTGACGATGTGGGGAATGCCGTTTCCGACCGCCCCAACGCCATCGTTCCGGGAAACAAGCCATCGTTCCCACACGTCGGGAAGTCCCATGCCTCCCGGTCCCAGAACCAACCCAGCGCGCCGCCACCGAAACTTGTCCAACCGGGAGAACTGCGCCCCCGTCCCCAGCATGCCCCACTGCAACTGCCAGGAGCGCAGGTTGTTGTGCCAGTCGACGACGTGATGAAACTGCAAGGACCGCAGGGTGGGCAAAACCTCATGGACCGACCGCTCGATGGTGTGCACCCGGTGCACGCCGGGCAACAGGCTCACCGCTGCTTCGAAGGGACTTTTGGTGAGATAATGCAATTCGATCCTCGCCTCCGGAGGGTCATCTGCCCAAGGCAAGGCCGGGGCCGTCAACAGGATGTCCCCGATGGAAGAGAACCGAACGAGCAGCACCCGAAGGGTCGACTGGGCCATGGTTCAAAGTTATCCAATTCCAGCGCGCCTCAGGAGGGGGGCGTGCCCCGTACCTTTGTGACTGAATGGATTTTGTCGACTCGCATACCCATCTGTACCAACCCGCCTTCGATGCGGATCGGGAAGCGGCGATGGAGCGATGCACGCTCGCCGGTGTGCGGCGGTTGTTGCTTCCCAACATTGATTTTGGAAGTTTGGCCCGCGTGCATGCGATGATGGATGCCTGGCCCGATCGCTGTTATGGCATGGTGGGGCTTCACCCGTGCCATGTGCAACCCACGGATTGGGAGTCAGAGTTGGACGGATTGGAGGCGGCCCTGACCGATTCCGGGGCCATGGGGCGTCGTTACGTGGCCGTGGGGGAGATTGGATTCGATCTGTATTGGGACAAGGAGACACTCCCCATTCAGCGACTGGCTTTCCGTCGGCAGGTGGAGTGGGCCAAACGATGGAATTTGCCAGTGGTGATCCATGTACGAGATGCATTCGAAGCGTTGTTCGAGGAGTTGGATGGGGTATGTGATGAACGGTTGCGGGGAGTCGTCCATTGTTTCACAGGGGATGCGGCGGCTGCGCAACGGATTTGTGCCTACGGCGATTGGTACCTGGGCATCGGCGGTGTTGTCACTTATAAGAACGGCGGGCTGGATGCCGTCCTGCCGTACGTCGATCCTGCCCGGGTGTTGCTGGAGACGGACAGTCCTTATTTGGCACCAGTGCCCCACCGTGGGAAGCGCAATGAATCCAGTTATGTGCCCCTGGTGGCAGAGCGGTGTGCTGCGATTTGGGGTGTAGCTGTGGCTACAGTGGCAGAGGTGACCACCCAAAACGCGGAGCGTTTGTTTCGATTGCCTCCGCCTGCACAACCTTTTCAACTCAGGCCATGACCCAACCGCGCAGGGTGTTGCTGTTGTACACCGGTGGAACGATCGGAAGCGTGCGTTCCTCGGTTTCGGGGGGATTGGAACCCATTGACTTCGCTGAGATCCACCGGCATGTGCCCGAATTGCATCAGCCGGAGCGTGTGATCGAGGCTTTGTCGTTCGATCCGCCGATGGATTCTTCGAATGTGGGTCCACCGCATTGGATGCGGATTGCCCAACTGATCTGCGATGCGTACGATCGGTTCGATGGATTCGTGGTGCTGCATGGCACGGACACGTTGGCGTACACATCGTCCGCCTTGGGATTTATGTTGGAGGGGTTGGCCAAACCCGTCATCCTAACGGGCTCCCAACTGCCCATCGGTTTGCCCCGCACGGACGGTCGTGAAAACCTGCTCGCGGCGGTGGAGATGGCTACAGCCGTCGATGGTTCGGGAAAGCCCCGTGTGGGTGAGGTGGCGGTTTACTTTGGTTCTTCGTTGTTCCGAGGGAACCGGGTACACAAGCACAGTGCAGAATCGCTCCAAGCGATGGTGAGTCCGAATTTCCCGCCGCTCGCGGAGGTCGGGGTGGAAATCGCGTACGCCCCACTCCCTCGTTTCACGGGGGACGCCCCAGCCCTTCGCCTCCACGCCGGCCTGGAATCCCATGTGGCTTGGGTTCCCTTTTTTCCGGGAATCTCCCTGTCCTACCTCGAGCAGGTCCTGTCATGGCCGGCGCTCCGCGGCCTCGTCTTCTCGACATTCGGCTCCGGGAACGCCCCGGACCTCCCGGGTCTGTCGCCGCTCCTCCAACGCGCCCATGCCCGGGGCGTGGTTTCGGTCCATGTGAGCCAGTGCGGCCATGGTTCCGTCCACCCCGATCGGTACGCCACGGCCCACCTGCTCCGCGATGCAGGGGTGGTTCCCGGCGCGGACATGACCCCCGAGGCCGCCCTCACCAAGCTCATGCATCTCCTCGGTACCTTGGATTCCCCCGAGGCCGTTCGTGCCCAGCTCACCCGCAATCTCCGGGGTGAATTGACGGTGCGCCCCCACTGATTCCCCCTCGTACCAACTTCCTCCCTTTTTTCCTACTTTTGCACCCCTACCGACGGGGGCCCTGTGGCCTCCACCGCGAAGGAGAGATGGCCGAGTGGCTTAAGGCGCACGCTTGGAAAGCGTGTTTACTCAAAAGGTAACCAGGGTTCGAATCCCTGTCTCTCCGCGAAATACTGGAAAAGCCGGTGCGCAAGCACCGGCTTTTTTGCTTTGGGAGGCGGATGAAGTCCCACTTCAATCCGTCGCCCAAAGCAAAAAAGCGGCGGCCTTCAAGGCCGCCGGGCTTTTCCAGTCTTTCAAGCCCCCCCCCAAGGGATCACGAGCGCCCCGGCGCGAGCAATCCCGAATCCACAGTGTCCCGCCCATCAAAACGTACCCAAACTGCAACCCCCAGCCCCAAGGGGTTGCGGTTTTGAATTATAGGCAGATGGTGAGCCATTCGCTCGACACGACTTGAACGGGGTCTCTGAGTTTTCGGATTCCTCGCTCGATGTTGTCGAGCTGCTTTTTGAGCTTCTTGAATGCTTCGCTGTCGATGTGGACAAACTCCATGGCTGTTCAGTTTTTGAGGTAGACCAAATGCAATTGCAATGGTCAGGCAGCCATCTGAGACCATTTATTGAGTAATGATTAGTAAAGGATTTTTAGGGGCGGTCTCGCAACTCTTGGTGAGCAAGCAATGCGCCTCTCATGCGGTCGATTGCCTTGACTGGCCCGGCTTTCCGGTTCATGAGTTGGTTCAGGGTTTGGTCCAAATGCGGCACAACTCCTCCCAATTTCCCCACGATTTCCTTTATTCGCTCCTGCTGCGACGTTTGGACAGAGAAGAGCAGGTACCCCGACGCATCCAGCGCCAAGGCCAATTCCACAGCATCGGTGACCGTTCCCTTCCACTCAAATGATTTCCCTTGCGAAGCAGCACTCTCGCTTCCGAGCACATTCTCGGTCTTGAGTCCAGTGGTCATGACTTGCCCAATTCGCTCCCTCATCGCCTCCCATCGTTCAAAGGTTGATGCCTGGGCAGCAAAGAACAGTCCGGCTTTTGCCTTGACTTCGTCTAGAACTTCAGGTTCCCGCTCGACGATACGCCAGTTCCCGGTGAACATCAACTCATGAAGTTCAGCTGTTGACCTGTGTTTCAATACGCGTTCGAGATCAGCAAGTTCCACAGCCACCTCAATGGACCACAGTCCTCTAGTTTCCACCAACTCGCGTTTTACCGCATCCAAGATTTCATTGAGGTGTGCTGTGTATTCTCCAATCGACTCGTATCCATTGAAGTTGAAACGAACGCCCTGGTTGAGCTCAGGCGGCAACAATTTTCGCCGGCCAGAGCCGGTGAGATTCATGTTGCACATTCTCAGTGCTTGAGCCAATAGAAGTTCGTTGGGAGTCATCAGGTGTTCGCATGCGCACGTTGGGCATTGTACTACCTTGGACTTGGCTCGGTTTCGTGAAAATCGATTATTGACCCAATGTGTCAGTAATTCGCCCTGTTTCTCAAGGTATTTAAGAGAAGTTGGCAAAGGTGCAGTCGGCAGGTGATGTAGTCACATCAACCTTTCCAAGGCGATGTGCAGTTGATTCTCTTGTTCTCAAATACTGCTCATTTTTCGCTGGATTTCACAAACAGCGCGTACATTGTAGTCCAAACTGCAACCCCGATCGGGCCCAAAACGAAGAAAGCCGCGCCAGGCGCAGCTTTCTTGGGATTAGGTTCGAGAGTGGGAGAGACGAACGCTATTGAAATTTTGGCGAGTCCATTTCTGGGTCTCTCCGCTCAACGGAATCGGACCTCTGCAGTCTTTGCGCTAATACGCAGGGGTCAATTCACCGGAGTCCACATGGCTTCCTATCGTGTCCGACCATATGTTAAATATTTTGCTCATTGTTACGGGATGACTTTCTGTTAAGAAATGCTTCCCTTTGCCTAAGTACACAAAATACCCATTTTGGAAATTTTCTTGTGCATATTCAACGGCTTTCTTTCTGTTTATTAGCCCTTTTCTTGCGTAGAAATATAAAATCGGGACCTGGGTTTCCGTCATTCCTTTCGATATGGTGTCCAATAATGAAGCAAATTCACTTTCTCCCCTACCCTTCGAATAGGATAATACCGCCGGGTCAGGACCATTAGTTATCGCATAGCGCCTATTTTCATTATTCCAAGGTTGAGTGTAAGATTCACATGCCTCCTTGGGAAGTTTTCTGCCTGAAAAAAAAGTGATAGCAATTCTTTTGCCCGCGAAGTTTCTGTCAATCATCCATTTTTCGTTTCCCTCCTCACTTCTGGTTAACCTCATAAAGGCTTTGAGGCTGAATGGCAATTGATCATACATTATTTCGGCGGGCATAAACGGGGCTTCGAAGAGCGCTATTCCTTTCACATTTTGCGGTTCTCGTATCGCATACAACATTCCGACGAGTGAACCTATATCTTGAATAAATAGTGTGACATTCTTGAGCTGCTTCACTTCTATGAAGTCTTTCAGCATTTGATACTGCTCTTCGACTGACACGCCCTTATCCTTGGGAAAGCTAGATTTGCCGAATCCCAAGAGGTCAATAGCAATTACTTTTTTGCTGCTGTCGATATTTGGGATGATATTTCGCCATAAGTAGACATTTGCTGGTAAACCGTGTAGTAATAAAACAGGATCGCCCTCGCCCGATTCCACGTAGTGTATCGTGTCTTCTCCTAGATTGATGAATTGGGACTCGAATGGGAAATCAACTGCGATATATCTTTCCACTTTCGTTTTGGTACTGGAATAAACGTCTTGTGCATTCGAGGTTAAAAGAATCAAGAAGCTCAATACTATGCAGGATATTATTATGTGAACTTGTTTCATTTCAATTGTTCCTGAAGTTTTTGAAAAGTCTGCCAAAAATGTAGATGTGGCTCACAATTGTGATAGGTCCAACAATAACCGACATCCACCAGATTCCCCCGATATCATAGTTGTAAAATTCCAGCGCGGAAACTTGGGGAAGGGCAGTCAGCAAGTCTACAAATCCCCAAATGTTAAAGACCCAAACAAGCGGTATGGCGTATTTCCAACTGATTTTGAGTGCGTATGTGGTAATTAACGCTAGGATTGAGACGCTGTAGTCCCAAAGGCCAATTGTGTGAGCTAAATTTGTTGGAAATGCATCATAGATTTGATTATCCACCATAAACATCATTCCCAAATACCTGATTGCCTGCACAAAAACAAATGGTATTAACGCTTCATGAATGGGTAGTTTTGAAACTTTTGGCAAAATAAACCATCTGAGGGCCAAGTATGCCGTTAGAAATGCTGCAAGAGTTTGCAGATTAAATATTGTGAAGTTGTCCATTGAACTGCGATGTGCGGTTTAGATTTTGGCGACTGGTATCGGCTTTTTATTGAGCTGGTTGAAGATGAATTGCGGAGCAACTCGACTCAAAAGTTTGAGTTGCTTTGAGATACCTGGTGTTATTTCTTCTCTGCCCTTTGTGAATTCGCTCCAGAAAATGTCTGCCAAAGTTTCTGGCGGCATGGGCTTCAAGTTGGAATCGTCATTGATATTGGCTGCATCTGCCAATGGTGTGTCAACAACAGGAGGCATGAGTTCAATGACCTTGATGCCATGTCCTTTTAGTTGGGGGCGGATTGCCTTGGTCCAAAAATGTAAGGCAGCCTTCGTTCCTGAGTAGACCGGGGCTTGGGAGAATGATACATAGGCCAAACCGGATGAAACATTGATCAAGCAGGCATCATTGCTTTGAATAAGCTGTGGTAAGAAGTGGTGAAGTAAACGAATTGGGGAACTGTAGTTGATTTCTATTTCTTCAAATTGTTTGCGAATGTCGTTTGTCTTCAGGCCTGAATTGACGAGGTTCATGATTCCGGCATTGTTGATCAAAACATCAATTCCCCCAAATTTTTCACGCATTGTGGCCGCTAAAGAATTGACATCTTCATCACTGGTTACATCGCTCTGAAGTGCATGAAGACTTGGGTTCTCAGTGGTAATTTTTTCAAGTTTGCTGAGATTTCTACCGGTAATAATGACCGTGTTCTCGTTCTCAGCGAACTTCTTCGCAAGTGCCAATCCAATGCCTGAACTTCCTCCAGTGATGAGCACTTTGAGCTTCGTGTATTTCATTCTGCGCGTTATTGCTTGTCCCATTTGCTGCGAAGATATGGACTCACCTCCAGAATACTACTAAATCAGTAGTGAAAGTGTGAAAATGCTTATCTACATGAATGTAGACGACTTGTGGCGACAGCCCTGAAGAGCTGAAAAACAGACTCTTCACGGCACCTCCGGCCATTGAACTTGAAGCAATACTCATCCAAGTACAGTTACAACCAAACCGCAGGCAGATGATGGTAAATCCCCAAAAACAGCCGCTTTGCATTGCTGATGGCGATGTGCACCCTCGGGAGCGCATGGCTGGTGTTTTTGGGCGCGGTCTTTTTGGGAAGGTGCGCTCGGACGTGTGGTTCGATGCTTTTGTAAGCGGGATCTGCGTCGGAGCGCACAACGGCATTCGGATTCAGCAACCGCTGCGCAAGCTTGGAATAGGTCACACCAGTATGGTTGGGCAGGTGGGTCATCCGCAATCGACCGGCGGCCTTTCTTCTCTCACCACCCCTGGATTCAACGGTGACGAGCACCGGCTGCTTCCGAACGCTCCCTCGGCCGCGATTGAACAGGTCATCACCTTCTTCCGGCTCCTTGTGCGCCGAGAAATACCCGTTGTCCAGCTCGATTTCCCAGGAAAGCACCACCGACTCATTCGCCTTGCCCATCGCCCCGCGGATCTTCTGCATCATGTACCACACCGGCTCGTATCGCTTAAGCCCCAGTCGCTGCTGCATGTCCTTGGCCGAAACCGCCTTGGGCGTACTCGTCATCAAAAACATGCAGGTGTACCAGGTGTGAATGGGCAACTTGCTGTGTATCATGATTGTGCCGCTGCGAATGGTCGTCTTTGCCCCGCAATCCGATCATTCCCAGTGGTCACAGGTCGAAAGCCAGCTCATGCGCGCCGAGTCACACGCCCGGCAAGTCAGCCCATTTTCCTCGCGAAGGGTCCTCAAGTGTTGGATGCAGCTCGCCTCATCAGGGAAGCGTTTGAAAAATTCTTGAGTCGTCATCAGGTCCGATTTGAGGCCAAATCAACTCCCTCACATCGTAACCCATTTACGTCCTACACACAAACGGATAAGCATAAAGTGTAAAAGTAATGAAAACCAATTTTTTAGGTTTCAAAATAAAGAATTGGTTCTTTCCTCTTCTCCAGAGTTGAGTAGAGCCTGCGTACCGAATTTGCGGGCAATGCCCAGGACAACAACGCGACATCGTGGTGCGTCATTCATGGATTCGTTCTGAACTCTTATCATGGCCTCGTAGGTAATTCAAATTCTCTGGCGTTCGTTGGGAAATCCTCCACTGCTAATACCCTGTTTTTGGATAGCTAATTGGTGTTCATCAAGTCGTTCCGTGCCAGGAATTTCCTTGCAGGGGTCCATCTTATTTCTGAATTCCTCCGCATCATCAGGAAGGGTATTAGAAAAGTTTCGGCAGATGAATCGGTATTTTCGCTGTCAAAGAAGAGGCGAATTTTACTCGCGGCTTTGGTGACCCTGTTATTAGTGAAGGACAGAAGAACAGAATGAAGAAAGGTTTTAGATCAAGGTGTCCAATTGCAAGCATGTTGGACGTAGTAGGGGACAAGTGGACATTAGTCCTGGTAAGGGATATGCTCCTAATGGGAAAGAAAACATTCAAGGAGTTTTCCTCATCTGAAGAGGGAATCGCCCCGGGTATATTATCGGCAAGGCTCAAATTGCTTGAAGGCAGAGGTGTTGTAACAAAAAGGAGACTGCCAGGAAATCAAAAGGAAAACATCTACCTGCTGACTGAGCGCGGAATCGGACTAGCGCCAGTCATTGTAGAAATGATTTTTTGGAGCGACCGCAACCTTCGAGACAGTCACGATGAAATGTACCTGCTGTCTAGTTTAGGAATGGGGGAAGATAGGAAGGCTTTTGCCTTGGGAGTTCAACACAGTTATCGTGAACTTGTTTCCAGAATTTTAGGGTAAGGGACGGTTGAGATACCAGGACGATACCATCTCGTGTAATTGAGTTGAGCTTGGATGTAGATATTGACGAGGCTGAGAGATTGTGCTCTGCAGAGAGGTTGTTCTTGATGTAATTGACGAAGACGATAGTAGGAAACACATTCAATCGTAAGTTCAAATATACCTCTGACTCTGTGTGAGTTGAGACCTTGAGTGATTGCTCAGGGCGAAATGCGTTTTAACTGCATGGTACCTGTACTTTGCACTCTTTTATGCCAATTGCACGATGCTATTGATGATGCTGTCTAGTCGCCACAAAAACAGTGAGTTGCTGTGGTTTGGGTTCGAATCCTGTACTTTTGAGAAATTCTGAAATCGCTGTGAATCCTAGCGAATTTCGGTGCATCTTAGCGAAGATTCCTCGTAAATCGCGGTATCCAAACTGCAACCCAACTGTGAACTGCAACCCCTTTGGGGTTTTGAATTTCAAAGAGTTACGCTGATTAGGTTCGAGAGTCGGTCTCTCCGCGAAATACTGGAAAAGCCGGTGCGCAAGCACCGGCTTTTTGCTTTGGGAGGCGGATGAAGTCCCACTTCAATCCGTCGCCCAAAGCAAAAAAGCGGCGGCCTTCAAGGCCGCCGGGCTTTTCCAGTCTTTCAAGCCCCCCCCCAAGGGATCACGAGCGCCCCGGCGCGAGCAATCCCTTGGGCTGCTTCGGCCGATTGAACCGTGGTCATTGTCACACGGATCGCTGGACCCAGGTTTGTACAACATCCCGTCCGTTCCCGGGAGGTCCTGCGTTCCACGAAGACCACTGCCTGCGTTTGCTTAGGGCAGTTTTTCCTCTCAGGCCCAATGGGTTCATCAACGGGTGATCGGTACGACCCGTGCCACGAACCCATCCGTGCCGGGGCGCTCTACGGCGATGAGGATGGTGCCATCTTGCCCGCGCATTACGGTGCGGACCCGGCCCACCCCGTTGAGCAGCCGTTCACGTTCGACGACCTGCTCCCCTTCCAGTTTCAGCAATTCAAGGTACTCAAAGCGCAATGACCCCACGAGGAGCGCACCTTGCCTTGCTTCCGGCCAATCGCCTCCTTCAATGAACGTCATGCCGCACGGAGCGATGCTGGGCAGCCAGTAATGCAACGGTGTGCGGACACCTGGCAGGGTGGTGAACGCACTGATTTCCGTGCCGTTGTAGTTGCGTCCGTAGGTAGTTCGCGGCCAGCCGCAGTCACCGCCTGCCACCGGCAGGTTGATTTCATCGCCACCTTTGGGCCCGTGTTCGTGGGTCCAAACGGCCCCTGTCTCCGGGTGAATGGTCAGGCCTTGGGGGTTTCGGTGACCGAGGGAATAGGCAGAAAGGGGACGGGAGTCGGCGCCTTTCCAGGGATTTTCCTCGGGGATACGGCCATCAGGAAATAGCCGATGCACCTTGCCCGGACCGGCCGCCGAGTCTGCTGGGAAACGGTTCTCCTCGCCCCGGTCACCCACCGTCAGGTAGAGGTGACCCGAGCCGTCGAATGCGATTCGTCCCCCGTAGTGGTGGCGGTTCCGACTCCACGGCTCCGCGACAAAGAGCTCTTCGAAACCGTCCAATCGCCGAGCTTTCGCATTCCACTGCCCGCGACCCAGGGCCGTGGTCGAAAGCCGGTCGTCTTCTGGATGCACCTTGCTCCATGTGAGGTAAACCCAAACCACACCAAGCTCCTCCCATACGGCAACGTCGGTGAACCCGCCCTGTCCGCGTGCCATCACATCCCGCGGAACGCCCTCCACGGGCATCACGGCTCCTTCCACTGCGTGCACCAGCCGCCCAGGCCTTTCCATCACCAGCAACG
The DNA here is from genome assembly GCA_964405405.1 of uncultured Comamonadaceae bacterium. Taxonomy (GTDB): domain Bacteria; phylum Bacteroidota; class Bacteroidia; order Flavobacteriales_D; family Sanyastnellaceae; genus CAMCYM01. The sequence goes on from CAYONT010000046.1 coordinate 14,056, forward strand.
ACCCATCTGGCAATTCTGCCAGTCCGAAGGGTACTTCCAAACCAGCCACGACCGTGTCCAGCCGCACGCCCCCCGCATCCCCCGCCCCGATGGCCTCCAGAAATCCCCCCGGTACATCCATCACCCAGGCCGTCAACGCATCGACTTCGTCAGCCGTCAGTACCTCTGCGAATCCCGCCATTCCTTCCTCAGCGATTCCTTCTGCAATGGACCGTCGTACTTCCGCTGCGGATCCACCGTACATCCAGTCCGTTCGGTTCCGGAATTCCCTTCCGCCGGGTCCATGGCAGCCGGCGCAATGTGTTGCATACAGTTCGGCGGTCCGGTCGGGGCCACCACCGATCAGGGTGGCGGAGTGGAGAAGGAGGGAGAGGAGCATGGGGGGGTGGAGATGGGCGACGCTGCGTGTTGCTCGACGGGGGTTGGGGTAGAGGACAAAGTGGGTTGAAAGATGGCGAAGGAATGGGTACGGTAGGCGACCCTTTTCCAGAAGACGTCGCCCGCAATCTTCCAACGAGCCGGCAGGGCTGGCACCCTGTTCTCGCCCCACCCCCCCTTCGAATCGATGAAAAGCGTCCCCCCCCCATCCGGCCCATGCCCACGGTCTTCGCCCCGATTTGATCTCCCCACGGGAGAAGCGAATCAAAAACCGATGTTTCAGGGAGTTCCCCCGGGATGGGCCGGACAGAAATCCCCCTTCCAAAGGTGAAGCTCCTTGATTTGCTGGGCGAAATAGAAGGATGCGAGGGTGGAGCGCGACAACCTCAAAAGTGGCAATCAACCCCTTCTCCTCGAGCGCGCGACAGGGATCCTTGGTGATGCGTTGCGCGAACGGGTTGTGGATGGGTCCAGGGTCACCACCATCAAGGCACGCTCTCGCCATCCCCACCGAAGCGGATGCCGAGGGTTA
>CAYONT010000047.1:0-8265 GCA_964405405.1 uncultured Comamonadaceae bacterium
CAACCGGGTGAAGATCACCAACCTGCCGGAGGTTTGCACGGTTCGGATTTACAACTTGAGCGGTACCCTGGTCCGGACCTACATGAAGGCGGATCCGCTGACCTCCCTCGATTGGGACCTGAAGAACGAACGCAACGTACCCATTGCAGGCGGCGTGTACATCATCCATGTGGACGTGCCGGGTGTGGGAGAAAAGGTGCTAAAGTGGTTTGGCATCATGCGTCCGACGGACCTCGACAACTTCTAATGCGCAAACCATGAACAAGCATATTTTCCTGGGCCTGTTGGCAGCGCTGAGCTGCACGGCCCCTTCTTGGGCAGGCAACCCGGACCGCGCGGGATCCGCGGGAGCAGGGCAGCTCTTGATCAATCCTTGGGCCATGTCGAACGGTTTGGCCGGGACGAACATGGCGACGGCAAGGGGGTTGGAATCGACCTTCTTGAACGTGGCGGGACTGGCGTTTATTGAGCGGATGGATTTGGCCTTCGCCAACACGCGTTACTTGAGCGGGTCTGACATTTCAGTCAACTCGGTCGGTTTTGCCACCAAGGTGGGTGAATCGTCCGTCCTGGGTTTGACGGTCATGTCGATGCGTTTTGGTGACATTCCCATCACCACGGTAGACCTTCCGGAGGGAGGCATCGGAACGTTTTCACCTGCGTTTTCGAACATCGGGGTGAGCTATGCGAAGGCTTTCTCGAACTCGATTTACGGGGGTCTGACGGTGCGCATCATCGGAGAATCCATCTCCAATGTCCGGGCGAGTGGTGTGGCCTTCGACGCGGGCATTCGCTATGTGAGCCCCAACGACGACCGTTTGAAGTTTGGGATTGCGTTGCGCAATGTCGGTGCACCCATGCGGTTTGCTGGCGACGGTTTGACTGTGACTGCCACCCCCCAAGGGTCTGCCAACAACCTGACGGTGCTGCAGCGTTCGGAGAAGTACGAGTTGCCCTCGCTGGTCAACATCGGCTTTGGGTACGATGTAGCTCGGACTGAGACGATGCGCGCAACACTGACGGGCCAGTTCGTCTCGAATTCGTTTACGCGTGACCAATTCGGCGGCGCGGTGGAGTTCGATTGGAAGGAGACCCTCATCCTGCGTGCAGGATACATGTGGGAAGACGGCATCGGTCAGGATGACGCCACGGCAACGGCTTTCACGGGGCCGAGTGCAGGTTTGACCTTCCAATTGCCGGCCGGGCAAGACGGTGGCCGAATCGGCGTAGACTACGGTTTCCGTGCGACGAACCCTTTCGGGGGGAACCACAGCTTGGGACTGCACATCACCCTCTGATTCACTTCTGGCCACGCGCCCGAAGGAAGGAGGAGAAATTGACTTATCTTCGTGTCAACGAGAAGAGAAAGCCCGGCAACGGGTTTTCTCTTTTCTGCCTTAAACACAGCAAGCAAGGACGGGGAGAGGGAAGGGGGTAGCACCCTGCCGCTTCCATATTCATTGGACGATGTCAAACGTTTCCTATTTCACGAAGGAGGGCTTGGATGCCCTCAAGGCGGAGTTGCATGAGCTCAAGGCCCATGAGCGCCCCCGCATTTCCCAGCAGATTGCCGAGGCCCGGGACAAGGGGGATTTGAGTGAGAATGCCGAGTACGATGCAGCGAAGGAGGCCCAAGGAATGCTTGAGGCGAAGATTGCACGTTTGGAAAACACCTTGGCGAATGCCCGCCTCATCGATGACTCCCAGATTGACAACTCGAAGGTTTATATCCTGAGTACGGTGAAGCTCCGAAACCTGAAGAACCAGGCGGAGGTGACCTATACCCTGGTGGCCGAGAAGGAGGCGAACCTTGCGCAACGTAGGATTTCCGTGGATTCTCCCATCGGAAAGGGATTGTTGGGCAAGGGGGTGGGGGATGTAGCCGAGGTCCAGGTCCCAGCGGGTTTGATTCCATTCGAAATCTTGGAAATCACCCGCTGATGGCAACTTTGTTCACCCGGATCATCCAGGGGGAAATTCCTTGTCACCGGATTGCGGAGGACGATCGATACCTCGCATTCCTGGACATCATGCCGCTGGTGACGGGCCATGTGTTGGTTGTGCCGAAGGTTGAGGTGGATTGGGTGTTTGATTTGGAAACGGAGGACCTGTCGGGACTGTTGGTGTTTGCGAGGCCGGTGGCGCGCGCAGTGCAGCAGACGATTCCATGCAAGCGGGTAGGGGTTTCGGTCATTGGGCTGGAGGTTCCGCATGCCCATGTTCATTTGCTTCCCATGCATTCTGTGGCGGACATGAATTTTGAGCGACCGAAGTTGCAGCCTTCTCAGGAGGAGTTGGCCGAGGTCGCGGCCCGGATCCGGGCGGCCATGTGAACCCCGGGCGCGGGGCACCGAAGCCTGAAACGGCCGGGACCGGCTTCAGGGTCCCCCAAGGGGAGTCAGGGACCGGAAAAGCAATGTGAGCAGCAAGGCGCCGCCGATGCTCAAAAATGTTCCAATGAGAACGTACTCCGTGGTCTGTCGCGACTCAGATCGTTGCAAGTCACCGAAGCGAAAAATGGACTTGGCGGCAAGAAGGAATCCCACGCCCTCCCACACACCCAGTGCCACAAAGACCACAACCAACGTGCGTTCGAGGACGCCGATGTGGTAACCAGCACCTGGAAGACCTTCTTCCCATGTCGGCATGGAGAAACGAGCGAGGTAGGCATCGATGCCGAATCCGATTCCCCGGGTGGCGAACAGCAGGAGTGCGCACCAAGCAGCCAATTGGGTGACCCAAGGATCCCACCCGGGAGCCGGGGAAAGGAGGAACGCGGTCAGTGCGAGGGCGCTGAGGTGGAGGGCTTGGTCTCCGAGGTACAGATGGATTTTCCAATGCGGGAGAGGACGGCGGTCGAGGGAGCCTTCGAGGACCCGGTCGAGGGAAAGTTTAGCGAAGTCAACGCAACCGTGGCTGAGGGCCACCCATCCTCCCGCCAACCCAGCGTGGGCGGCGGGGATTCCAACGCCCCAAAGCGCTCCTGCAGTCAAAAAGCCATGGCCCAAACCGTGGCGCCAAAATGCAGGCGAACGAAGGAGACGTTGCCGCTTGTCGGCGATGTGCGCTGACGATTGGAACACATAATCGCCCAACGCGTGACAGGCTAGCAAAAGCAGGAAGATGTTCACCGGGTCTCCTCGAAGTAAGTCACCATGGCCATCAACTCATCAAAGGCAGCGCGTTTTAAGGTTTCGCTGATGGTGCTTTGGGATTTGCCCAGCCCCACGGCCCAATCTCCCTGCGATTGTTCGGGATGTTCGAGCGCCCATTCCACGGCTTCAGCAGCCGGGGGCGTCCACGCATCCACAGCGCGCATGGCAAGACCCAACATGACGTCCCATCGGGCATCCTCTGCCTCATTTCCGGTTCGCAATTTCATCGTCATGCGACGAAGTTCGTCAAAGGCCATACCCGATCTCTCAAAAGCCGGCCCCTGACACTCCGTAATTTGATGGGCGTGGTGTGTTACTTCACCGATGCCCAAACCCAAACGAATGCTCACTCCGCCATGCGCCAAAAGGGTAGCTTTTAAACGAAGTGCGGCCCGCATCAACTGCTGGGCGGGCACCTGACAAGTGAAACTGTCTCCACGGTAGATCGCCCAGTGGAGCCCCTGTTCGCCACAGACCGACAAACCCTGCTGCAAAATGGGCATCCAAATCCCCGCATCGACTTGGCGGGAACCGATGACATCACCGGTCAATACACCTTGGAGGGCGGAATTCGACATGGCATTTTTTCGGTTATATAGACGAAAATACGATTTTTCGGCCATATAGACGAAAGTAAGAATTTTCGCCTGAAAAGACGATAATCAAAATTTTCGTCTAAAAAGACGATAATCAGGATTTTCGTCTCTAAAGACGATAATGGAGGGTGGTGTCGCTGGGTCGCCGAGCAGCTGGGCCGCTGGGGCGTTGTGGCGTTGTGGGTGGTGGGGTGGTGGGGTGGTTTGGCCTACGCCTAAACCGTTGATAGAAAGCGTTTAATTCCCGATGAGCGCGGTGTAAACGGACAACACCCCGTTGTCTTCGCGCGTCCAAACAGGCCTAACCCGGCCCCCGTGCGCCGCGATGTTGTTGTAGTCGCCGAAGAAAGGCGCCTTGCCCGGCACGAAGGGCGATTCGCTGATGATTTGGTTGGTCCAGGTGACACCGCCATCGCGGGAAGTCGCCCAGGTCACTTCCGTGGCCAGGGGATTTTCCGGGGTCGCGTTGCGCCGGTCGTAGAACACGGTGTGGAGGTGCCCGGTCACGGCATCGACCGCCAGCCACGTGAAGAATTGGTGGGCACCTGCGGGGTCGTCGTTGACCCGGATGGGGGCGGACCAGGTGGCACCGCGGTCGTCGGAGTAGGCGAGGAACACGTCCATGTCTCCGGGTCCGTGTCGCTCGTCCGTCCAGTTTACGTAGAGGCGACCGCGGTGGGGACCCGTGGAGTGGTCCACGGCCGTGACGGGCATGCCGTTTGCGCGGCCCAGACCCGGGATTTGGATGTTCCAGCCCCCGATGATGTCGGCGACCCGAATGTCGGCAGGCAGCCAGGAACGGCCGCCGTCTTCCGATCGATCCAGCCAGAGGTCCTCCCGATGCGCCCAGACGACCGCCACCGACCCATCCGGGAGGACCGAGGGCACCGCCCCCTCCACCGTCTCGTCCTCGTCCCGGCAGTCCCCCGCCCGGTCGCTGACCCGCACCGGCTCCGACCACCGCACCCCCCGTCGGTTCGAAGTGGCACAGAAAATCAACGAACTGTCCCCTTCGAACGTGCTTCCATACTTGTCGAACTGCGTCCAACACGCCACCAGCGACCGGCCATCCGGCGACACCGCAGCCCACTCCTTGTCTTGGTCCCGCGCCCCATTGAGCCCAGTGTGCCCCCCTCGGTTCCAATCCCGCCCCCCATTCCGCGAGCGTTGACATACGATTCGGTCTAACAACGCCTCGCTCGCCCAGCCCTTCCCATCGGGATTCGACAAGTGCAAGTAATAAAAATCGCCCCGCGGCGAAGCCACCACACATGGATCCCCAAAAACCCCAAAAGGACTCCGCAGCGTTTGGCGCGTCCAACTCACCCCCCCGTCACGCGAGTGGTACACATTGTCCAAAATCGCGCCCGCCACCACCACATCCGGATCCACTGGACTGATGGCAATCGACGGCTCACACGGCGGATAACCTACCCCATCATACCTGTGAATCAGTATGTTACGCGGTGGGTCTGTAGGCCAAACCCCCCACCCAACGCCCAGTGCCCACAACCCGACAAGCAGCCCCACCCCGCTCAGAGCCCGAGGCCGTTGAGTTGGGCCTCAATCTCGTCGAGCTGGGCCTTCAGCGCCTGCTGGATTTTCAGCACCTCCTCGTCCCCCATGCCCTCCAAGCCTGCCGCCCCGCCGTGGTCGTGCCCCGCGTGGTCCCCGTGGTCGTGCCCCGCGTGGTCCCCGTGGTCGTGCCCCGCGTGGTCCCCGTGGTCGTGCACATGCCCCGGAACCTCCACCACCGTCTGCGCCCAGTCATGAAACTGCAAATCCACCGTATTGAGCTGTGCCTCCAGCGTCGTCCACCGCTCGATGCCCGCCGAATCTGCCACCGTTTGGGCGTAGGCCAAACTATCCCGCACCATCCCCAACTTCCCCGCGATCACCTCATGAAGCGAGTCCGACTGCGCCACCACCCCCTCATGCACTGCCACCGCCTGCTTGAACGCCTCGCTTTCTGCCGCCCCCCCGCCGCCACACCCGGCGCCCAACGCCATCACCCCGACCATCCAAACCCAAGCCGCGACCGTGCGTGCCGCCGAAATACAAGTTCCTCCTTGATTGTTCATGCTCCGAAATTAAGCGAAACAGAAAAAAAGGGAGCACTTCCCGTGCTCCCTTCTTTCGGCATCAGTTGTTTACTGTGGGCAACGTGGGGAGATTGATCCTTCCCGCAAGTCCCTGGCGCTCACCTCCTTTATCTGCCTCAGCAGCAGAGGGAGGAGGGGTGGGTGGTTGGAATTGCGAGGGGACTTCTGCGCTGAAGGTTTGGCAAGTTGTGCGCACCGAGCCCACCGTCGTGGCAGAAGCCTGCCAGTCGAAAGCATCCCGCATGCTGCCCAAACCCTCCTCCGTCACATAATTGATGAACGTGTGCTTGTTGTCGAACATGAGATACACACTCGACGGCTGGGTCCAGTAATCATCCCCCTTGGTGCGTTCCTCCGCTTGGTTCTGGGTCTGCGCCGAGATCCAACGGTCTTGGTGCACATAACGCCATTCCAGCATAAGGTAACCCCCCTCGGTGTGCTGGATGATGGCGTGCGGCTCGCATTCCAACGTCGCAACCACCGTTTCCAGCGTCATTCCCTTTTCGAGCAGGAAGAGCTTGGGTACGGACGTGTACAAGTCCAGTTGGATGAACTTCGGCGGCGGTGGAGCCATCGACGTGCCTGTTGAGGCGGATGTGCTGGGCTGGGTTTGGCCTACAACAGGTCCTGCGATCAAAGCCGTCAGGACGACGAGGAACATGCCCCATCCGACCTGGTTGAATTGCATAGGTTTCATAATCAGTTGCTTATTCTTTGACGCGGACGCCGTCCATTTGAATTTGGAGGCTTGCCGGGCCCGCTTGGTTGATGAGTTCGCACCAGGTGCACTCTGGCTTGAGGAAGTTCGCCGCCTCGCTGCGCTTGACCTTGATGCACGGGTCCGTACAACCCGGGTTGTCGCTGAGGATGTAGAAGAACTCAGCCGTGTCGCAAGGACAGTACTTGCAGCGCGCCTGGTTATGCAACGCATCGGGATTGTAATTGATGGCCTTCGGGTCGCCGCAGCCCAAGTAAACACAGTGGCCGTCGTCCTCCACCGCCTGCTTGTTGTAATTGACGGCATTCGGGTCCGTACAACCCCGCGTGTACCGGCACGTTCCATTGTCTGTTGTCGCCGACTTGTTGTAATTCAACGCGCCCGGATCCGTGCATCCCACGTATGAAACAGAGAGGGCGGGCACCGCGCACAGTTCCGCCATGTCGTTTGCCAGGCAGGCCAAATCCGCCGCCAATCCCGATGCCGCTCGATCGGACAAAATGCTCGACAACATCCCTCCGTCAAAGAACAGGTGGACCTTGCTCGACGGAGCCATGTGCACCCAAGGCCCTTCCGGATAAGCTTGGTTGCGCTCCCAACCCTCCGTCTTCACCTCCTGCATCGCCGTCTTCACCCGGTACACATGCACCTCACAGCCATTGTCCGCCCCATAAATGTCATACGGATAAACCCCCAGCGCATCCCGGACCGCCGTCTTCGACATGCCCAGCGTCAGACGGGCCAAATCCTGGTGCGTACAAAAGAAGTCCGCTTGCACCTGATCATACCGGCACGTCCCATTGTCTCGGTTCGCCCGGGGATTGTAATTCGCCGCCTCACGGTCCGTGCATCCCGGCACCGGCGGTCCCGCCGTCTTGGACACCTTGCAGCCGCCCAGCCCGACAGCTCCCCAGAGCATTGCCGGCAGGACATAATTGGATAAAAATTTCCTCATGGAAACAACATGATTGGTTCGCCCCGAATGTTTCCAAAAAACGTTAATTCATCCCAAACAATTTATGTTGCAAAACGTTTCATCACCCCATTGCTCCCCCGTTTTCCCCGGTCCTTGTGGAGAATTTCACAACCTTTTGCTTGGCGCGTGAAAGGGATTGGCCCGATTTTCGTTCTTGTCGAGAACACTCAAAAACACGAGGAAATGTTGGAACTGTGTAAGCGTGTGCTGTCCAAGGTGAGCTTTGACCGTCAACTTTTCGCGAAGGAGCTCCGCAAGAGTGTCCAAAGGCTGGGAACCGATGAGTTGCGTGCCCTCCGAGACTGGTGCCTCGGCCGTTATGGACACTGCTACAGCGACCTCATTGAGGAAACCTTCGGCACCGAGTGGGCCTAACCCGCCCCCCGCTCTTTCTCCCGATCAGGCCATGCGGCACCTATTTATCTTCCTGATACGGCTCTACCAGGTGCTGCTCAGTCCTTGGCTCGGGTCCAATTGTCGCTTTCATCCGACTTGTTCGGCCTACGGCATCGAAGCTTTCCGCAAATGGGGCGCGCTGCGGGGAGGTTGGCTCACGGCTCGCCGCATCGCGCGTTGCCACCCGTGGGGCGGACAAGGATTCGATCCGGTGCCGTAACCCTCGGCTTCGCCGCCCGCCGCTTCGCGGCGCTGAGATAGGAAATGCCGCCGCTTCGCGGCGCTGAGATAGGAAATGCCGCCGCTTCGCGGCGCTGAGATA
>CAYONT010000047.1:8365-13987 GCA_964405405.1 uncultured Comamonadaceae bacterium
GGAAATGCCGCCGCTGGATAAAACGACCCGCACCCTGAGCTAAATATTGATATACAGCGAGTTATGATGACCGTGTGATGCCCGGCGTCTCCTATCTCCCATTTCTTATTTCGCGGCGCAGCCGGCATCTCCCATCTCCCGTTTCTTATTTCGCGGCGCAGCCTCACATTTCTTATCTCGCGGCGCAGCCGCATGTTTCCTGTCTCGCGGCGCAGCCGCTCAGGCGCAGCCGCAATCACCCATCTTCCGCCCGGGTGACGGTGTACACTCCGGGAACGAGGAGCAGCTTGTCGATGAGCCGTTGGAGGTGGGTGGTGTCGTGAACCAAGACCCGGGCGCTGCCCTCGAATGTGCCGTCCTTGGATTCGAAGCTGATGGCCCGCATGTTGACGTGCATGTCGTCGGAGATAACGCGCGTGATGGCACTGACCAACCCGACATCGTCGATTCCGGTGAAATGCAAGGTGACCTCGAATTGCACGGCAACCGCACTGCCCCAGCTGGCCTTCATGACCCGGTAGGCGTACTTGGAGAGCAGGTTGGTGGCGTTGGGGCAACTCTGTCGGTGAACCTTGATGCCGCCGGAGACCGTGACGAACCCGAAGACCTCGTCGCCAGGGATGGGATTGCAGCAGGCGGCGAGGGAGTACTCGACCTTTTGCAGGCCGTCGCCGATGAGGAGGACGTCGTTCTTTGCCGGGGGCGGGGCGGGGGGGGCCGGTGAGGATTCCGGTGCGCGGTCCCAGACGATTTTGCCCTTTTCGTTGCGGTAGTTATCGATTTGGCCTACAGAAAACCGGCCGGTAGCGAGGTGGTGGTGCAACTCGTGTTCCGAGTCGAACTTGAACCGGCGGAGCAGGGCCTCGGTATTCGCGGGGCTGGGATCGAGGCGCTCGCGGCGGAACCACTTGCGGAGCTCGTCTTTGCCATCCTCGGCGATGCGTCGCTCCTCCTCGCGCAAGGCGTGGCGAATCTTCGAGCGGGCGCTGGCCGTGATGACGTAGTTGAGCCAGTCCTCCTTGGGCTTCTGCTTGCGCGAGGTGATGATCTCGATTTGGTCGCCGCTCCGAAGTTCGTAGCTCAACGGGACCAACTTGTGGTTCACCTTGCCGCCGATGCAGCGGGATCCGACCTGGGTGTGGACCCGGAAGGCAAAGTCCAAGGTGGTGGATCCCTTGGGCAAGGTGAAGAGGTCGCCGTTGGGGGTGAAGACGTATATCTCGTCGCTGTAAAGGTCGAGCTTGAACTCGTCGATGAACTGCAGCGCGTCCTGCTCGCCGGACTCGAGGATCTCACGGATCTGGGCGAGCCAAGAGTCGAGGGTTTGCTTGCTGTCTCCGTCGGGACCCGCAGGCCGGGCGGGGGTGGCGGGTCGGGCGGGGGTGCCCGGGGTGCCGGGTGTTCCGGGCGTGGCGGGGGTCTCCTTGTAGCGCCAGTGCGCCGCAAAACCCTTCTCGGCCACCTCGTCCATGCGTTTGGAACGGATTTGGACTTCCACCCACTTGCCGGAAGGCGACATGACCGTCGTGTGCAGGGACTCGTAGCCGTTCGCCTTGGGCAAGCTGATCCAGTCGCGCAGCCGGTCCGGGTTGGGTTGATAGAAGTCCGTCACGATGCTGTAGGTGCGCCAAGCGTCCGCCTTTTCCCGCTCCGGCTCGGTGTCGAGGATGATGCGGATGGCGAACACATCGTACACCTCTTCGAACGCGACCCGCTTCTTTTGCATCTTGTTCCAGATGCTGAAGATGGACTTGGTTCGGCCTTTGATTTCGAACCGCAGCCCGGCCTCTTCCAGCGCCCGTTCGATGGGGTGGCTGAAGGAATTCACGAACCGCGTCCGCACCGCCTGCGTCTTGCGCAGCTTCGACTCGATTTCCCGGAAGGCCTCCGGTTCCTTGTACTTCAAGGCCAAATCCTCCAACTCAGTTTTCACCGAATACAGCCCCATCCGATGGGCCAACGGGGCGTACATGAACAGGGTTTCCGACGCAATCTTCTGCTGCTTGTCGGGCCGCATGTAGTCCAAGGACCGCATGTTGTCCAACCGGTCAGCGATCTTGATGAGGATGACGCGCACGTCGTCGCTCAGGGTGAGCAACATCTTGCGGAAATTCTCGGCCTGGGCGCTGGTTCCGGGTTCGAAGACGCCGGACATCTTCGTCAGGCCGTCCACGATGTGGCGTTCTTTGATGCCGAAGAGTTGTTCGACGTCCTCGAGGGTCATGTAGGTATCCTCCACGGTGTCGTGCAACAGGGCACAGACGATGGAGGTGGTGTCGAGGCCCATCTCTTCCGCCACCACGCGTGCGACGCTGATGGGATGGTAGATGTAAGGTTCGCCGCTCTTGCGGCGCATTTCTTTGTGGGCCTCGAGGGCGATGTCGAAGGCCTTGCGAATGCGTCGCCGGTCGCTGGCGCTCCGGCTGTGCACGGCTGCCCGCAGCAACCCGCGGTAACGACGCAGAATCTCTTTCTTCTCAGCCTCGAGATCGGGGGCGGCGGGTACGGGGGCAACGACCGGCGTTTCCATGCCCCCAATTTAATGCGCTTCGCTTCGCTCAGCGCAGAAACAACGCGCTTCGCTTCGCTCAGCGCGGAAATGGCGGCTTCGCCGCCTGGAAATGCGCCGCTTCGCGGCGTGAGACAGGAGATGGGAATAGGAGATGGGAGATGGAAAATAGGAGATGGGAAATAGGATGGCGCTAAAATATTGAAAATCAGTACTTGAGCGCAGTAACGAAATGCTTCCTGTCTCCGCGCGGCGCAGCCGCGCGGTATCTCCCATCTCCGCGCGGCGCAGCCGTGCGATGTCTCCTGTCTCCGCGCGGCGCGGCGCGGCTAGGCCGCCCCCGTCAAATCGATGAACCCTGCCGCCACCGTCCGGTGCGTCCCCGGGTCGATCAAGATGAAGGACCCCGTCTCCCGGTTCCGGGTGTACCCATCGACCAACAAAGGCCCGGCCAAACGAATCCGAACCCGTGCGATGTCGTTTGGCCCTACCTCCCCAACCCCCTCCAACCGGTGCAACGTATTGATATCGATTCGGTAAAGGACCTCGGTGATGCGCGCCTGCACCTCCCGCGTCGTGTGCCGGATGATGTAACGCAACCCCGTCGACAGCGGCGCCTCCCCCAGCCAACAGATGCGCGCATCCAGCTCCTGCACGGCCTCCGGGCGGTTCTGCGGCCGAACGAGCATGTCCCCCCGCGACAAATCGATGTCCTCCTTCAACGTCATCGCCACGCTCATCGGCGGGAAAGCCCGCTCCACCGCCTCCTCCCCGACAAAGATGCCCTCGATCGTCGCCCGCGCCCCCGACGGCAACGCCACCACCTCGTCCCCTGGCTTGAACACCCCCGAAGCCACCCGACCCGCATACCCCCGAAAATCCCGCGCCTCATCGCGTTGCGGCCGAATCACCATCTGCACCGGAAACCGGCAATCCTGCAAATTCCGGTCACTCGCCACGTGCACATCCTCCAAGTGCTCCAGCAACGTCGGCCCCCGGTACCACCCCATCGCCTCCGACCGCTCCACCACATGGTCGCCGCGCAGCGCCGAGATGGGAATGAACTTGATGTCCGGCACATCCAGCCGAGCCGCGAAATTCTCGTACTGCGCCCGAATCGTCGTGAACACATCCTCCCGCCAATCCACCAGGTCCATCTTGTTCACACATACGACGATGTGCTTGATTCCCAGCAAGGAAGCGATGAAACTGTGCCGATGTGTTTGCTCCACCAGCCCATGCCGCGCATCCACCAGCAGGATGGCCAAATCAGCCGTCGAAGCGCCGGTCACCATGTTCCGGGTGTACTGAATATGTCCCGGTGTATCCGCAATGATGAACTTCCTCCGCGGTGTGGCAAAATACCGGTAAGCCACATCGATCGTGATGCCCTGCTCCCTTTCTGCCCGCAGCCCGTCCGTCAGCAAGCTCAAATCCGCCCCTTCCATCCCGCGCTGAAGGCTGGTTTGTTTTACCGCAGCGAGTTGGTCCTCGAAGATGCTCTTCGAATCATAAAGCAACCGTCCGATCAGGGTACTCTTGCCGTCATCTACGCTGCCGGCGGTCGTAAAGCGAAGCATGGTGCGAAGATACACCGCGGCGCGGCGCGGCGCTCAACGCAGCGCGCACCGCGCTGCGCTCGCGGCGCCAGCGCCAGCGGCGGCGGCGCCTTACCCCACCCGGACCGAGGTCATGGTGAGGGAGCCCGCTACCGGGGCGTCGTTGAAGAAACGCACGGGCTCGTCTGAACGCTGGAGCGCCAGGGTGTACAGCAAAGGGAGGTAGTGCTCCGGGGACGGAATCGCCAGTTGGAACGCCCTTCCCTGCTTACCGTAGTCGATCAGCGAACCATGATCGCCCCGTTGGATGAGGTCCTTCATGCGCTCATTCGCTTCCATCGCCCAGTCAAACCCGAACGACTCATGGAGGCGCTTCCATTCGACCATCCCCAGGTTGTGCACCATGTTCCCGCTCCCGATGACGAGGACACCTTGGTCGCGGAGGGAGGCGATTTGGCCTGCAAGCTCGTAATGATATTGCGGAGGTTGCCTGTAATCGAGGCTCATCTGGACCACAGGCACATCGGCATCGGGGTAGAGATGCTTGAGCACGCTCCAGGCACCATGGTCGAGGCCCCACTGGTCATCGAGACCCACCTGTGTCGCAGTGACCAGACCTTGCGTGGTGCGGGCCAAACCCGGTTCCCCCAACGCCGGGTACTGCACCTGGTACAAGGCGTCCGGAAAGCCCCCAAAGTCATGGATGGTCCTGGGCTGGGGCATGGCGGTCACCCACGTACCCGCGGTCTCCCAATGTGCTGAGATACAGAGGATGGCACGGGGCCGGGGGAGGTTGCGGGCGACCTCCCGGAACCCCGCCACAAAGGCGTTCTCCTCGATGGCATTCATCGGGCTGCCGTGGCCGAGGAAAAGGGCCGGCATCCGCCCGCCCGCTCCGGGCCCTCCCGGGGCGGCGGCTCCTCCACCCGCGGCGACGGGCTCCCCGGGTTCCGCAAAGTCCCCCAGCCCCCCCAATTTAAAGGCCGCTGCTGAGAGGGGCAGCACGGCCAACGATTTCAAAAACGATTTCCGGTTCATTTTGGGGAACGGGTTTGGTCTTTGGGCAAGAAGTCCTTACCCTTGAAGGTACGATGAATTGGTATCTAAAAGTTCTGAGGCAATACGCCGATTTCCGCGGCAGAGCGCGTCGCACTGAGTATTGGACATTCTTCCTGTTCAACGTGTTGTTTGCATTGTTGGCCATTTTTGTGGACTACATGTTGGGCACCGCGGATGAAGAGACGGGCTACGGCATCCTTTACGCGCTGTACTCCATTTTCACCTTTGTTCCGAGTTTGGCCTTGTTCGTCCGAAGACTCCACGACGTGGGCAAGAGCGGATGGTTCGCGTTGATCATCCTCCTGCCCTTTGTCGGGGCCATCTGGCTGTTCGTGTTGCTTCTGACCGAGGGCGAAGCCACGGCCAACAAGTGGGGCCCCAATCCGAAGGCTCAGTGGTGAAACAGGAGATGGGAGATGGGAGGGGTGGAGATGGGAAATAGGAGATAGGAGATAGGAGATAGGAGATGGGAGATAGGAGATGGGAGATGGGAGA
>CAYONT010000048.1:0-12466 GCA_964405405.1 uncultured Comamonadaceae bacterium
AGACTGCCCGGCAGCTTCGAGCAATGCCTTCGTCGGACTCGCATCCGTGTCCCTCATGCCAGTGTCAGGATCTCCGCAGGGCCAGCGGTCGGCGGCGAAGTTGTGGATGTAAAGCAGGCTGCCCTGGCGAATGGCGCGGGCCGGGTAGCCAAGTCCGGCAGGTGATCCGGGGCGGGTCAGCACATCATTCCGCTCACGCCCGATCACCAGAAAATCGCGCGCCTGCTTGGGCTCGTTTTTCAGCAGATCAGTAAAGCTACGGCCAGTGATGGGCGACATGCCGGCAGCGGTCCCATCAATGCCGAGCAACTCCAGGAAAGTGGGCGCGAGGTCGATGAAGCTGATCAAGTCCGCCACACGCCGTCCGGGCTGGACGATGCCATCCGCCCAGGTCGCAATGAAGGGGATGTGATGCGCATCATCATAGGTGTGTCCCTTCACGCGGGGGAAAGGCATGCCGTGATCCGAGGTCACGATGATCAGCGTATTCTTCGCCTCGCCACTGGCCTCCAGCGCGGTGATGAGAGATCCCACCTCGGCATCGTAAGTCTCCACCTCCACGGCATAGTCCAGCATGTCCTTCCGCACCGTTTCATTATCCGGCCAGTAGTCGGGCACGTGCTCGATGTCCGTGGTCTTCTTGCCTGCGGCGATGCCCGAGTCGAGCTTGTAGGGGCGGTGCGGGTTCGCACTGCCGAACCAATAAAAGAAGGGTTTCCCAGGCGTGCGTGCCTTCAGAAAGTCCGTCAAGGCAGCCCCGGCGCGCGGTGAGCCTTTTTTACCGCTGCCAGGAAAACCGAAATCACGCGGGCTGCCGTCAGCGAGCTTCGCATCACCAGGCCCCCAGGTCTTGCCCTCGGAGCCCACAGGGATACCAGCCTTCACGAGCACCTCGCTGAAGGCCATGAACTTCGCAGGAAAGTAGGGCTGGTGGTTCACCGCCTCCTCGAGCTGCCAGGGATTCCGTCCCGTGAGAATGGCAGCGCGTGAGGGCGCGCACTTCGAGGTCGGCGTGTAAGCATGGTCAAAGACGAGACCGCTCTTCGCCAGCTTGTCGATGTTCGGCGTCTTCACCCAGGTGCAGCCATAGGCTTCGCCAAAATGGCGCGAGGCATCATCAGCGATGATGAAGAGGATGTTCGGAGGTGCAGCCGCAAAAGCAGGAAGGCAGCAGACGGCGAGGAGGGTCAGGAACTTGTACATGAGGCGGACTCTAACGAAGCCCATCCGCCCGCATTTCGCCGAAAACCGACGCCCCCGGCTGTCACCACGAACCGGCGGCTTTTCATCTCTCCATCACTCCCGCCCGTTCAGACCGCCTGCACATGCCGCGCCTGACGTTTTGCGCCTCGCACGCTCGCTTTTGCAGAAAGCGACCGCCCGCGCAGATTCAGCGCCTCGCGGCTTGGAGTGCGGTGCCAGTCACCCTCCAGCGTGCTCGCTGCCAGGTCCGCATCCACGCCGGATTCCTGAACGAGGAAGTCAAACAGCGCCTGCGCCACCACCCCGAGCGCGATCTGATGCGTGCGCCGAAGCGTGGCGTGCAGCCAGTCGCTGAAACGCAGGAACTCGGCAAAGGGCGAAGCCTCATCACGCCACAGCAGCCTCAGCGTGGCGGTGAAGTGGCCGCTGTTCGCCACGATGTCCCAATACCTCGCAAAGCGCCTCATGCGCTGCATGTCGGCGAAGGGGATGTCCCGCGTGGAGAGAATCTCATACGGCGGATGCGGCGCGTAGATCATGCGATACTCGTCGTCGTGTCGGACGATGGGCGTGCCACGCAGCCGCTTCAGGATGCCGATTTGGATTTCCTGCGGCCCGAGACGCACGAGGCGGTCAAAGCCGCGACCAAAGCTCTCTATCCCCTCCCCTGGCAGGCCGACGATGAGGTCGGCGTGGATGTGCACGCCAGTTTCTTCGCGCAGGAAGCGGAAGTTGGCCTCCAATCGGTCCAGGTTCTGTCGGCGGCTGATGTTCTTTGATGTGGCGTCGTCAAAGGTCTGAATCCCCACCTCAAACTGCACCGCGCCCGGCGGAAACTGCCGGATCAAGGATCGCAACTGCTCCGGCAGACGGTCTGGCACCATTTCAAAGTGCAGAAACAGCCCCTCACGCCAACGATCGAGAAAGAACTGCAGGATGGCGGTGCTCGTGGGCAGGTGCAGATTGAACGTTCGGTCCACGAATTTGAACTGCGTGGCTCCGCGGTCGAGCAGGCGCTGCATCGAGGCAAGGAAGGCCTCCGTGGGAAAGGCGCGAACGGGAATGTCGAGCGAGGAGAGGCAGAACTCGCAGGTGAAGGGACAACCGCGAGAAGCCTCGACGTAGATGACGCGGTTCTTGAGGTCTTCGTCCGTGTAGAGCTCGTAAGGCGAGGCGAGCTGGCCGAGCGCAGGAAGCTCGGCGGCGATGATGTGAGGCAGACACTCCTGTCTGACCTCTGAAGCAGCACAGACAGGAGTGTCTGTGTCACGCAGCAGTCTGCGGCACACTTCCGCGAACATCACATCGGCTTCGCCTGTGATGACGTGATCGGCCAGTGCGACGATTTCCTGCCCTTCCGTTTCATATGAGACTTCAGGCCCGCCGATGATGATGACGAGGTCCGGGCAGATGCGTTTGAGCAAGGCGACGACTTCTGTCGTCTGCTCCACATTCCAAATATAGACGCCAAAACCGACGATGCGAGGTTGGTGCGAGAGAATGGCCTCCACGATCTCCAGCGGCTGTTGATTGATCACAAACTCCGCCATGCAGGCGCGCCCCCGCAGCTCCCCGAGGTTCGCCATCAGGTAGCGCAGCCCGAAGGAGGCATGAATGTATTTCGCGTTGAGGGTGGCGAGGACGATGTCCGGCATGGGCGGGCACAGTGGCGGCTTCACGAAGCTGTGCAAACGTCACTTCATCAGGTTCCCCAAAGCGTGGCAGGCTTGCGCCTCAAATTGACAACGAGCTTTTTGCTACAGGATTCACAGGTCTGAAAAATCCTGTACCTCCTGCGAATCGTGTCAATCCTGTGACTGAGGCCATGATTCACCATCTGTTGGCGAATGGATACGTGTGCCCGGCGTCTCCGACTCACCTTCTCCCGTTCAGGATCAGCTCATTCATCTTTGCCCGCAGCATCTCCATGTCTGGGTCGGCAAAGACTGAGTCCAGAGTGCCCACAGCGTTCAAGTGGCCGAGAGCGCGGAGCAGCAGAGGGAGCACGGAATTCATTCCGCAGCATCTCAGGCGCAGGCTGGATCACGTCTAATGACAGGCGTTTCGGACGATCCCCAGGTCTTCGGGTTGAAGACGCGGCAGGGGGAAGAGAGGCTGTGGGTGTGGACGACCTGCAGCGGAATCAATTCCGCGATCCGTTCGCGTCGTCGCGTCTCCCCCTTTCCGATGACGCTGGGGATTAGAAACTTGTCCCTTCCTTCTCCAGGGGCCTGGTAAGTGGCCCGCTCTACTTCTTCTTCCCCTTCCCTTTGCCCTTCTTGCCGCCGCCTTGTGCTGAGCTGCCATCCATGAGATCAGGCAGCGGGAGGTAATCCCAGTCGAGGATCATCTTTTCGGCGAGGGCGGCGCGGAGTTCGCGCTCGGTGGTGGCGAGTTCGGGTTTGCCGCTGAGGTTATTCAGTTCGCCGGGGTCAGCTTCGAGGTCGTAGAGTTCATAGACGGGGCGAGGTGTTTTGAAATAAGTGGCGCTCATGCCGGGGGGGAGTTTTCCGGCGGCGTTCGCCTCCTGCATCTCTTTCCATGCCTGACCTCCGGCGGAATCGACGGGCGAATAGGGAATCCAGGGCGTGCAGTTGTATATGAACTTGAAGCGATCACTGCGCACGGCGCGGGCGAGGTCGTAGCCGCCGTTTGTCATGTTCACGGTGACCGGGGCGGAGCCGTGCGGGCCGCGCTCGACGAAGAGGTGCTGTCTCGGTGTGTGGGCTTCGCCTTTGAGCAGGGGCAGGAAGCTGACGCCGCTCATTTTCGCGCCAGCAGGGAGTCCTGCGGCGGCGAGCAGGGTGGGTGCGAGGTCTTCGGCGCTGATGAGGGCGCGTGAGTCGCCGCCGGGCTTCACGACGCCGGGCCAGCGGACGAGGAAGGGCACGTTGGAGCCGGGATCGTAGAGGGAGCCTTTGCCGTGCGGCATGGCCATGCCGTTGTCGCCGCAGAAAACGATGAGAGTGCTATCCATGAGGCCGCGCTGCCTGAGCACATCGAGCACGCCGGAGATGGTGTGGTCCACGCGGTTCACCTCGGCGCAGTAGTCGGCGAGCTGCTCGCGCACGCCGGGCAGGTCGGGGAAATGCGCGGGCAGCTTCAGTGAGGCGGGATCAGGCCGGAACTCGGCGGGGGCATTCCACGCGTGATGAGGATCGCTGAAGTTCGCCCACATGAAGAAGGGTTTTTCTTTGGGCTTCTTGTCGAGAAAGGCGGTGACCTGCGCGGCGACTTCGTTGTCGCTACATTGGTTGAGCGAATCCACGCGGTCGATGAAGGTCTTCATCTGGTGCTCTTGAAACACCTTGGATGCCGCAGCGCCGACTTTGGCCGAGCCATCGAGATGGAAGCTGCGGCCACAGACGCCTGTGAAGTAGCCGCCTTTGTCGCGCAGCAGTTCGGGCAGGGTGATCTCATCGCGCGGCAGTGGCGCGGAGAAGCGTGTCATGCGTGCAGCCACAGGCGAGCGGCCGGTCATGAGGGTGGCACGCGAGGGCACGCACTGCGGTGCGCCGGTGAAGAAACGGTGAAACTTCATCCCCTCCGCAGCGAGCTGGTCGAGCGTAGGCGTCTTGACATTGGTGTCACCGTAAGCACTCAGGAACGGATAGCTGTGGTCGTCGCTGAGGAGGAAGAGGATGTTCGGCTTTGCCGCGAAGGACGAAACCGCGAGGGCGAGTGACGAAAGGAGGATGAGCAGAGACTTCATGCGACGATGAAACGGCGGGGAGCGGCTGAGATTGCGGCGAATATCACAGGGGCACATTGAAGAGAGCAGTCTTGCCAAGGCAGCACCTTCCCGTCAGGATGCGCCCCCATGAGGCACATTATTCGCCGTTCTTTACCTGGGTTCATGATCGCTATGGCAGCAGATGCGGCTTTGGCGCTGGATACAATTCGGCCTCCAGGTCACCGGCCCCTTGAATCTTCAGTTCATGCATTGGTCGGGGCAAGAGTCGTCACGAAGCCTGGGCAGGAGATCGAAAAGGCGACCGTCATTCTGAGAGATGGACGCATCATCGCGGTCGGTACAGATGCCGTGGTGCCAGCAGATGCACGGGTGCATGACATGAGCGGCACGACGATCTACGCGGGCTTCATCGACATGCATGTGTCCTTCGCGAAGTCCGCCAGCTCACGCACAACACAGGGCAACGAAGGTCCGCCCGTC
The DNA here is from genome assembly GCA_964405405.1 of uncultured Comamonadaceae bacterium. Classification (GTDB taxonomy): domain Bacteria; phylum Bacteroidota; class Bacteroidia; order Flavobacteriales_D; family Sanyastnellaceae; genus CAMCYM01. The sequence goes on from CAYONT010000048.1 coordinate 5,378, forward strand.
AATGCGCTCGATCTCACCTCGGGTGCGGGCAGTGGTTTTCTCGGCGTGGCATCAGCGGCGGGAGAGCCTGGGACGAAGTCCGTGGTCACGCCGGAGCGGCGCATGGCGCGGGAGTATGCGCCGGAAAAGAAGTCGCTCGATGCGCTGCGCAATGAGGGTTTCACAGCGGCGAACATCGTGCCGGATGTGGGCGTCATTCGAGGTGTGAGCGCCTTCGTTTCACTGGCGTCGAGTGATCCTGACTTGGCGATCATTCGCCCGGAAAGTTTCCAGCACATCGCCATCGACTCACCGCGATCATCGAAGGAAGACTCGGAGCGGCCCGAGGCCTATCCAGGCTCGTTGATGGGAGTCATCGCGGTGATCCGCCAGACGCTTCTCGACACGCGCTTTCAGTCCGCCGACCTCGCGCACTTTGAAAAAAACCCGACGAACCGCCCGCGCCCGGCTTTTGATTCATCACTCGATGCTCTCCTACCCACGACGACGAAAGCCATGCCGGTCATGTTTGAGCCAGCCAGCATGTTGATGGTGGATCGTGCCACTCGACTGGCGCAGGAGTTTGATCTGAAACCCATGATCCTCGCCACAGGTCAGGAGTGGCGCAGACCTGATCTCGTCCGCGAGACGAAAGCGCCCTTCATCGTGCCGGTGGACTTCCCCGAAGCGGTGAAGCTGCCCGAGGACGACGACTGGCTCGCCATGCCGCTGGATCAACTCCGCGCCTGGGATCACGCGCCGGGCAATGCCGCACTGCTGCGGCGAGAAGGCCGCGAGATCGCGCTCACAACGCATGCGCTCGCGAAGAAGACCTCCTTCCGCACGAATGTGCGTCTCGCCATCGCACGTGGTTTGAGTGAGACGGATGCTCTCGCCGCACTCACGACGGTGCCAGCGAAACTCTGCGGCGTGGTGGATCAACTCGGCAGCATCGAACCAGGGAAACTGGCACATCTCACCGTGTTTGAAAAAGGCCGCGCCTTTGATGAAGACTCGCGCGTCCGTGAAGTGTGGATCGATGGCAGGCAATTCCTCGCGCCGATGCGTGATGACAAAAAGCCCGCCGCGAAGAAGGACAAGCCCAAGCTGCGCCACGAACTCACCGCCGCAGCGTCGAATCAAGATCGCGGTCCCCTGCTCTCACCGAAAGCCGTCTTCATCAAAGATGCCACGATCTGGACCTGCGGACCGGAAGGCCGCATCGAGCACGCGAGCCTGCTTGTTTCAGGTGGCAAGGTGCGCGCTGTCGGTTCCATCAAAGACGTGCCAGCCGATGCCCATGTCATCGACCTGCCCGGCATCCATATCACGCCCGGCCTGATCGACTGCCACAGCCACAGCATGATCATGGGCGGCGTGAATGAAGGCACACTGCCGAGCACCTCGATGGTGCGCGTGGCGGATGTGATCAATTCGGAGTCCGAGACGATCCACCAGCAGCTCGCCGGTGGCCTCACGGTGGCGAACCAACTGCACGGCTCCGCGAATCCCATCGGCGGGCAGAACTGCGTCATCAAACTGCGTGATGGTGCCACACCGGACGGATTAAAACTCAAAGGCGCGCCCGAGGGCATCAAGTTCGCACTCGGTGAAAACGTGAAGCAGGCCAACTGGGGAGACGCCTTCAAATTCCGCTTCCCGCAGAGCCGCATGGGCGTGCCTGCCTTTCATACAAATCGCTTCACCGCCGCGCAGCACTACATGGCAGCGCTGGCAAAAAAGGGTGGCCCACCTGTGCGGCGTGATCTGGAACTCGAAGCCATCGCCGAAATCATTCGCGGTGAGCGGCTCATCCATTGCCACAGCTACCGGCAGGACGAGATCCTCGCCTTTCTGCGCGTGATGGAGAGCTTCAAAGTCCGCGTCGCCACACTCCAGCACATCCTCGAGGGCTACAAAGTCGCCGATGAAATCGCCAAGCATGGTGCAGGTGCGTCTGCCTTCTCCGACTGGTGGGCTTACAAGTTCGAGGTGCTGGATGCCATCCCCTACGCAGGAAGCATCATGCGTGAGCGCGGCGTCGTGGTGTCCTTCAACTCCGACTCCTCCGACCACGCACGACGCATGAATCTCGAAGCCGCGAAGGCTGTGAAGTATGGCGGCACCAGCGAAGAAGAAGCGCTGAAATTCGTCACGCTGAATCCCGCCAAGCAATTGCGCATCGACAAGCAGGTCGGCTCACTCGAAACGGGCAAAGACGGTGACTTCGTCGTGTGGAGCGGGCATCCGCTGGCCACCAGCAGCGTATGTTTGCAGACCTGGATCGAGGGCAAACAATACTTCGAGCGTGAGGCCGCCCACAGTCGCGCCGCCGCCCGCCACACCGAGCATCTCGCACTCATCGAGAAGGCGAAGAAGATCGCCACTGACTCCAGCGCAGACTCCGCCGATGCGAAGGCCGAGGCAAAATTCTTCTTCCGCGCCCTGGAGGAACGCCAGGGCCACCTCTGCGTTGATTGCTGCATGGACCGCGAACTCTCATGGAAAAACTAATTCTCACACTCATCGCCGCCCTCACCGCGACTGCCTCCGCCGACACGCTGCTGCTGCGCGGAGCCACCGTGCATACGGTGACAAAAGGCACGCTTGCCACTGCTGACGTGCTCATCCGCGATGGCAAGATCGCGGAAGTCGCCGAGAAGATCGACGCGAAGGCGGAGCGCACGCTTGACCTCAAAGGGCTGCATCTTTTTCCCGGACTCATCAGTGCCAGCACGGACCTCGGTCTCGTCGAAGTGGCTGGAGTGCGCGCCTCGGTGGATGATCGCGAGACGGGCGAGTTCACACCCGAGGTGGAGGCGTGGCTCGCGGTGAATCCCGATTCCGAAATGATTCCCGTGGCACGTGCAAACGGCATCACCCACTTCGCGCCGACACCGCAGGGCAAGCACATCACCGGCACCTCCGCGCTGCTCGCCACCCGCGGCTGGACCATTGAGGACATGCTCGTGCAGCGGGGCAGCGCCATGCATCTCGTGTGGCCGGATCACTCGCTGAGCGTCCCTGGACCGAACCCAAAGCCCGACGCCAAATCTCTCGACGACCAAGCTCGTGAGCGAAAAGAGAAGGTGCGCAGCATCGAGCAGTTCTTCGCCGATGCCGAAGCGTGGTCAAAACACCCCGCCAGCAGCGCACCCGTGCCTGCCTGGGAGGCCATGCAGCCGGTATTGCGCGGTGAAGTGCCGCTCATGATCCACGCGCAGGGCTTGCGTGAGATCCGCGCTGCTTTGAACTGGTCCGAAGCGCATCCCAAACTGCGTCTTACTCTCGTGGGTGGACGCGACGCCTGGCAGCTCGCCGATGAACTCGCCAAACGAAAAGTCGCCGTGATCTACAGCGAGGTCTTCGCTCTGCCCTCGCGCACCAGCGATGCCTACGACGTGCAGTTCAGCGCACCCGCCGTGCTGCACAATGCCGGCGTCACTGTGGCAATCAGTGAAGGTCTCGAACGCGCCAGCGCCTCCGGCCAGCGCAATCTCCCCTACATCGCCGCCCAGGCTGCCGCCTTTGGTTTGCCCGCCGATGCCGCACTTGCTGCCATCACGCTCGTTCCAGCTCAGCTTCACGGCGCAGCCGCTCGTCTCGGCAGCATTGAGCCCGGCAAAGACGCCTCTCTTTTCGCCGCCACAGGCGACATCCTCGACATCCGCAGTGAGGTGAAGCATCTCTGGATCAGCGGTGCCGAGCAATCCCTCGAAACCAAACACACCCGCCTCGCTGAGAAGTATCGCGCCCGTCCCAAAGCCCCCTAGCACACCATGAAGCCGCACCTCACCACCCTCTTGCTGATCATCGCCACGGCAGCCGCTGGACAGCCGACGCTCCATACTTATGACCGCATCCAGCTCACGGACATCTACTACTCCGAAGGCGTCAACGCGGCGGACATCAACAACGATGGAAACATGGATGCCATCTACGGCCCATTCTGGTTTGCCGGGCCGGACTTCAAAACAAAGCACCTCATCTACAAAGCCTTCCCCCAACCACGCGAGGCCTACGCGAACCATTTCTTCGCCTGGACATACGACTTCAATGGCGATGGCTGGGCGGACATTCTCACCGCCGGATTCCCGGGCACTCCAGCTTACTTGTATCAAAACCCCGGTAAAGAAGGCCACGATGCGCCATGGCCAAAGCATGAGGTATTCGACTGGGTGTCGAACGAGTCGCCGCACTTCGTGAACCTCGTCGATAAAGAGAAGCCGGTGCTCGTCTGCACGCGCGATGGCTACTTTGGCTATGTGGAGCCGAGCTGGAATGTACCTTTTGAGAAGTGGAACTTCTATCCCATCTCGGATCGCATCGCGCCGACGAAGTTCGGGCATGGCCTCGGCGTGGGCGATGTGAACAGCGATGGTCGTCAGGACGTCCTCATGAAGGACGGCTGGTTCGAGCAGCCTGAAGACCTGACCCAGGGTCATTGGACGCTGCACAAGGCCGCCTTCGCCCCTCGCGGCGGTGCCGAGATGTTTGCCTATGATGTGGATGGCGATGGCGACAACGACGTCATCACCAGCCTCGCCGCGCATGAGTTCGGTCTCGCATGGCATGAGCAAACTGCGACGGGATTCAAAGAACATCTCATCATGGGCGACCGCCCAGCGCAGAACCGTTATGGCGTCGTCTTCAGCGAGCTGCACAGCGTCCAGCTCGCCGACATGGACGGCGACGGCCTGAAGGACATCGTCACCGGCAAGACCTACTGGTCTCATCACAAAAAATCACCCATGTGGGATGCTGGCGCGGTGGTCTATTGGTTCAAACTCAAACGCGGTAGCGATGGCGTGGACTGGGTGCCGATGAAAGCTGACGGCGAGGCGGGCATTGGCCGTCAGGTCATCATCAAAGATGTGAACGGCGACAAACTTCCCGACATCCTCACCGGCGGCATGAAAGGTGCGCATGTGCTGCTGCATCGTGTGAAGCAAGTCTCCGAAGTTGAATGGCAGGCCGCGCAACCGAAGCGAGTGACCATCGTCGAGACACCTCCGCTGCGTGGCGGCCCTCCCCTTTTCGATGAAGCAACGAATAGCGTCCCCGATGTCATCGAGGGCGAGTCGATCACTACCAAGCCCAGCAAGGGGTCCGTGGCACCGCAGAGCATGAAGAACTTCACCGCAGGCCGTTGGAGCGGTGCTTCGCAGCTCTTCTGGCGCGGCGGAGATGTCGGCGACACGCTTGAGATTGAGCTGAAGGTGGACAAGGAGGCCGAATACACGCTGGAGAGCGTTTTCACCATCGCGCCGGACTACGCCATCGTGGAACTCACGCTCGATGGCAAACCTTTGGGCGACCCCATCGACCTCTACGACGCCACAAGAGTATCCACCACTGGTGTGCTGGAACATCAGGTTGGCAAATTGGCCGCAGGTTCTCACAAGCTGGGCATCCGTATCAGCGGCACGAACCCAACAGCCAAGCCTTCAAAGTATGTCGGGCTGGATTTTGTGAAGCTCTTCCGCAAGAGATGACTACGCAGCCTCCAGTCCGCGCATCGTCGTCTCACTCGTCGCAAAGCGTTCCTCTTCGAGACCGAGTCGTTGCAGTGAACTCAAATACAGGTTCGGCAGCGGATAGTTGTCCTTCTGGTCAAAGGCCAGATGCTGGCCGTGCTTGAAGCCGCCACCGGCGAAGAGGACGGGCATGTTCTTGTTGTCGTGATTGGAGGCGTTGCCGAGGTTCGAGGTCAGCAGGACCATCGTGTCGTCGAGCAGCTTGTCTGCCTTGAGCTTGCGCAGAAACGCGGCCCACTCGTTGATCGCCGCCTGCTCCACCAGCGCGAGCTGTGCCAGCTTTTCCTCGTCCATGCCGTGATGGCTGAGCGTGTGGTAACTCTCATCCACGCCTTCGATTCCTTGAACGGAGTTGCCCGTGACGTGAAGCGTGATGAAGCGCGTGCTGTCGGTCATCAGCGCCATGTGGACAATGTCGAGAAAGATCCGCTCCACAGCCGTTTCGTTGTCGCGCGGGATCTGCGTTGGCGGCTTGAGCGCCACTTTCGGCTTCGGTTTGTGCGTCCATGCCTCGTTCGCGGCGAGACGCTGCTCCAGCTCACGCACGCTGGTGAACCACGCGTCCATCTTGTCGCGATCCCCTGCCCCCAGTTCGCGCTGGAGTGACTTTGCCTCCGCACCGACCACATCCATCACACTGCGGCCCTGGCGGATGAGTTCCGCCTGCCGTTCCTGCTCCACGGGCGTGTCATTCACGAAAAGCCGCGTGAAGAGCTTCATCGCGCTGTTTTCAGCCGGAATCATCGAGCCGTTCTCGGTGTAGCTCGGGCTCGTCTGCGAGTTCGTGTTCAGCACGAGCGATGGGAACCGCGTCTCATGCCCCAGGTGCTTGGCCATGAGCTGGTCGAGCGAGATCGTGTTTCGCGTCGTCGAGCCCCGCGCATTCGGACAAGCCGAAAAGATGCTCCCCTCCGCCGTGTGTCCACCCGTGACGCCGGGATGCGATGAACCCGACACCACCGTGAAATCCTCCCGCAAATCCTGAATGCCCGCGAGGTAGCGCGAAGGCTTGTAGTCACGCCCGCTGCCCACCGGCACCAGGTTCGGATTGTGCAGCCCCAGCGCGAGACTCATCCCGACGAATCGCTTCGCCTGCTTCGTCTCTTTGACCGCCGCAAAAGCAGGCGTCATCGCTTCGAGCAAAGGTAAACCAAGCGTGATGCCAGCGCCACGCAACATCGCGCGCCTGGAGAGGTGTTTCTGAAAGGTAAAAGTGCTCATGGGGGGTGTATTTGCGAACGAGAAATATCCATGCCTCTTTCGTGATATTCCTTGGCGGGACATTGACGTAATCCAGCCTTCCGCTTGATTGCCCCCGATGTCAAAAGTCCTCACCCCGCTCCCCCAACACCGCAACCTCGCCGATTGGTTGTGCCGGGAGGAGAAGGAAGTCTGGCGATGGTTTGCGGAAAAGGAGAAAACAGCCACGGATGCCGAGCAGGTCCGGCTTTCGCTGTTGCGTGACACCTACCGCCTCGATGCCGAAGCCCATCCAGAGGTGTTTCGTGAAATTGCGGCCGCCTGTGAAGCGCTGGGGATTCAGGCACAAGTCTTTGCCTATCAGGCGCAGGAC
>CAYONT010000049.1:0-12460 GCA_964405405.1 uncultured Comamonadaceae bacterium
AACTGCTGCATGGGGTGGAGACAACAGCAGCGGCTTCTCGGCCTTGCCCGGTGGCTTCCGAGGCAGCAGCGATGGTTACTTCTTCTATCTCGGCTACTACGGCTACTGGTGGAGTTCCTCTCCGTCCGGATCACTCGCTTGGTACCGCACCTTGGACTCTGGTTATTCCGATGTCGGCCGATACGACTACTTCGGACGAAACGGCTTTTCTGTCCGTTGCGTCCAGGATTGACGACACTTTGACCCTTTGACTCTTTGACCCTTTTATCGGCCTCCCCGCTCAGGGGAGGCCGATTTTTTGTTTCCACGATTTCCCATTCCCCACGCCCGATCAGTTTCGCCCTTTGCGGGTCCACTGTGCGAGCTCGTGCTCAAGCCGTTGGCCCGCATCGAGGCCTAACTTCTTGCGCACGGTGGAGCGCATGGCATACAGGTACGGTTCGCTGCAGCCGAGTACATGTGCGCAATCGGCCGCGGATACGTGCTGGTGGAGGAGGTGCAGCAGCAACTGCTCCTTCCCGTTGAGCCGGTGCCACGCAGCCGGGAGGTGCGCTGAACCTTGCAACGGCGAGTTGCCCGACTCGAAGGCGCACGCTTCCCAAAGCGCGAACTGCAGCGATTGCGGCTTTCCTGCCCGCGCAGCCGCGAGCAACAGCCCGAGGTAGCCACTTGCTCCGGGTGCCGCAGCCACTGCAGTGGCTTGCCGGTGTTGCAGCTTTCGAAACCGGGTCCAAAGCACCAGCACCGCAATGGCGAGAACGAGGACCGCCCCGAGGTGCACCATGAGTCGGCGCAGGGCCTGGAATTCCCACCATGCCTTCAACTCTGACGGAGCCGGTAAACGGGCAATCAAGGCATTCGGGAGCAGCTCTTTGCGCAGAGCCAAGGGGCCCACAAAGGCCCACACACCGGCCGGACTCAGCGCGCGGTAGTCCTCACCTGCAACCGCACGTGCTTCGCGTTCGAGGTGCATTCTCCAGGGGGCATAGACCCATTTGAGCGGTCCGAGCAAGTCGGCAGCAGCAGCTGTATCCTGTCGGATTGCGGCTTCGAGCCGCGGGCGCAGTCGCTCCCATTGTTCCAAATCAGGTGCATGCAGCATGGATTCCGTGAACAGGCCGATTTCAGGCAGATCAGGTGCGGCATCGGCGAGCGAAGCGGCCCAGGTGGAGGCGTGCACGCGGATGGCGGCAGAATCTTCTTCGGCAAGCGCCGCTTGCCAAACTTCCACCGCGCCCCCCGCCGCCTGCGCTGTCGCGGACACGAAAGCCAGGAGCAGTCCGAGCGCTCGCGGTCCATGCTGTTTCCACCACGCGACGATGGACATGCCGCGCGGAATGCCGAGCCGTTGCCTCAGGACGGATCGGCGGTTCAAGATGTAGCCCGGGGTGCGGTCCAGTGCTTGGGCGATGGACTTCGCATTGAGTCCTCGGGCACTCATTTCGAGTACGCTGTACTCTAATGCGTTTATTTTGAATGAGTTTCTAAATTCTGTTTCCGGCGACAATCCCTCCCCTGCATCCGCCCCGCTGGTGTGTTCCCACCGTGCGGCCCAATCCGACCGGACACTTCCGGCAGCGATTTCGCGGTGCAGTTCCTCGAGGTCCGCAGCGCGCGAGGCCGGTTCGGGTTCACCCGCGGCTGTGCCCGAAGACCAGATTGCGCGGTGCCGTTGCCTGCGCAATTGCAAGAACACGTAAACCAGTCCTGAGAGCAAAAGCACCAGCACCGCTTCTGCGGCATACGCCCCAGCGATCAACAGGCGGTAATTCCGAGTGGCAAAACGCTCACTATCTGCGGGTTGTTGGAGAGTTGCCTCGAATTCGGGGAGAGCGTGCAGCCGTTTGGCAGCAACGAAGTAGGCCCATGCAGCATCCAAGTTTCCCGAATTCTCAAAATGTGTGGCCAGCAAATCTGGCCGCAGCAGACCAAGCGCCGGCGAGAATGCGATGCGCAATTCGTCGGGAGCAAGAGCAGTTGCGCGGTCTACGAGCAGATCCCGCGCAGCGGCACTTTCCGTAAAGATGCTATAGAGAAACAGGCTCGAGAGGAACTGCGTGGTCGGCAACCGCGCTTGGTCGATGATGCGGAACTCTGCCGTAGCTGCGGCGGTATCCTGCAGCTGGATGGCGGCGGCGAGGAGGTTTTGGTGCAACATCAGCGACAAATCGGTGTTCGCTGCCGGGGAAAGAGGTGTGTCCTGCGCAAGGAGTGCGTCCAATCCCTGCTGCGCGATTTTGCGCGCCCGATCGGGACGGTGCAACGCCAGGTAAAGCGCCGACAAGTTGTTCAGGAGTTGAAGGTTGACCTCCCCGGTCGTCAAAGCGAGTGCGCGTTCGTATGCCTCCGTCGCGGCTTCCAAATTGTTCGCGCTGTACTGGCATGCCCCGATGGCATCCCAGCCGGAAGGCCCGCAGTTTTCGAAGGCCGTTACGCGTTCAAAATGCACTGTGGCATCGGCGTATTTCCCGAGTTTGTAGAAGGCAGCCCCAAGCTGGTAGTGGTAGTTCGGGAAGTCCGGATCACAGCCAGCAGGTAGCTGCAACGTGCGCAATTCAGGGGGCAGTTCGGTGCTGGTGGTGCCGTTCCATCCGAAGGCCATCAACGCGATGCCCAGGGATGCGACGTCGCAATCGTTGCGTTTTGAGCCCTCCGTGAACAAGGAGCGGCCATGTTCAAGCAGCTCCACGGCGCTGCGCTTCGATGCAAACGCCTCCTGCTCAAACCGCTTTACTTGAGCAAAATCCACTGGGCGCTGCGCTGCCCCTAGGAGGGCAAACACCGACACAAACGTCCCTACCAACGCGTACTTCCACATGGGAGCGAAGAAACAACCCAAGCCGGAAGATTGCTGAAGCCGGTGGGTATATATTCGATAGGATATAGAATGTGATAATCCTCACATTCGTTCCGCGTCGGCCAGGTGAGCGGGAGGGTTTTGAGGCCGGCCCGGTCTCCGGTCTGGTGCCCGGGAGGGGGGGGAGCGGTGGTCCGTGAGCCGTCCGGATTCTGCACGTTCTGAGGTCAATCGGAACAGCATACCGTCGCCCCACGTCACCTCCCGGGGCATCGTCTCCCCGCCCCACGCGCCCGGTCACCTCACACGGCTCCCGAAGCGCCACCGGAACACCCACAAAGCGGAAGAACACGCGCGCCGTGCCGTCGCCGGGCAGCAGCCACACCCGCGGCTCCCCGCGGAACCATTCGTCGATGCGGAACTGCTTTCCATCCGTGGCCACCACGACGGAATCCGGGACGTGATGCACTTGGGTCGATGCGACAGCCACCGGGTCCGCGCGGTGATGCTCCGGCCCGGACCATTCCCGTCCGCTCGGCGGATTTGAGCACAATCCGTTCCAAACCTTCTTTCAGCGGAATCGCGGGCGATTCGAGCGAACCCACGACGGCCGGCGGAGCGTTGAGGTCTCGGAACAGCTCCGAGGCCACCCGCCGTCCCGCCGCCGCCGCCGCCTCCTCCCACGCCGCGGCCTCGAGGTCCAATACAACCCCCAACCGTACCCACCACCTTCACGGCATCGCCGGCTCCTTCCCTGGAATCAGTGCCAGAAAGAAGACGCTTTTCGTGGTGGGCATGTTCTCTGATTCTGAAGGGGCTTCTGTTCCTTGCTCATGACCGGCTCCCGGTGCGTGCAGCGACAAGTCGTTGCGTGGGAATGAGGATGGAATCGGTCCAACGAAACAGGTGGAAGCGTTGCCCTTTCGGGCCAAACAGGGGCATCTTCCAGGGTTGTTGCGCATTTCTGGAAAGGGGGTGGGCTGAGGTTCGCCTTGTTGCGTGAATGAGCAGCGGCCCCTCGGGATGTCCGGGCCTGTAAATGGTTTTCATCCCTGGAATGGTCGGCACATGTAGCCAAGGCAAACCTGTGGCGTATCAGGATTCAGGACCCCAAGCCTTGCGCGAATTCAACGCATCCAAAGGGTGCAAAGTAGGCGACAATGGGGTCGTGTTGGGCTTCAAACGGCCCAGGAGGCGGTACTTGAGTTCGAAGTAGGTTTGGCGCAACCGGCCGATGGGATCCGGCGCAGCGTGGAAGGTGAGATCCGCCCGGGTCGCACAAAGTCGATGAACCATCCAGGCTTCGGCGTGTCCCGGGTGCCCGAGCCAAGTTTGAAAGTTGAACCCGAAGAGCCACTTGTCATGTCCCTCAAATTCAGGAGCTTGGAGGATGTATTGGAAGGCCAAATACCCTGTACTCGGGCTTGAAAAATCATAGGCCGACACCCCCCTCAATCCGCGTTCAATCTGTTTCATTTGTTCCGGTGTCATCCTGCGGATGGGGATGTCTTGAAGGTCATTGGCAGCCACGATCGCATCCATCCATTGTGGATCTTTCCGAAAGAACCAGAGTTCCTTCAGATTCGGGAACCGAGGCAGTCGTCGTAGCGATTGCTCTCGGATGAACCGCTCGGCTGGCTCCCCCGTGTGGGTGATGCACAGAACATCGGTTTTTTGACCGCTGTGAGGCCCCCAGTTGGCTGCATCATTGCAACGCACCACCACATCACAGCTGTCGATGGCGTGGGAATGGTCTCGACGCAAAGGGGCATTCCCAACCAAGGCAACCCGGGGCCTTCGGGTTCTGATTGACTCGTTCGGAATGGCACGTTTCGTCCAAATCGCGTTCGGCATGGACCTCTCAACGCAGAATCCATGGACCAGGTTTCATCTTGGCGCCCCAGTTGCCCCTAGCCTGTGACATGATCTGGCGTTCCATCCTTCAAGAATTGGAAACGGGGTCGGCAAAACCGGACCGAAAGCCCCTGGTCATGCGCGGGGCGAGGCACGCGGCCATGGAGGGAGTATTTTTTGGGTGGCAGCGAACCTTTTGGGGGGGACGGGGGTTATGGGGGTACTGCAAGATGGAAACCATGAGGATACGACGTGCCGTGCGTGGGGGGGTGGCGTGTGCTTTGATGCTGGGTGGGGGAATGGGGTGGGGGAGTGCCCAAGGGTTTCTGCCCCTGATCGGGTCGGAGACCTTGCCGGAAGATGACGCAGCCATTTGTGCGTTCTGTCCCATGCAGGACAATTGGCAGAACACCCAGAATGCCTGTCCCCATGATGATGTGCCCATGCCGGGGGAGATGGTGCACGACTTTGTGCTCTGGGACCTCGATGGGGAGCCGTTTCACTTGTCGGAAGTGCTCGCGGAGGGGAAATACGTGTACCTCGTGAATGGGGCGGCGACCTGTCCCGTGTTTCGGAGCCGAATTGCAGAACTGAACCAGTTGGTGGTGGACTTGGACGGGCAGCCGATCGAGTTCCGGGTCGTGTACACCATCGACCCGCATCCTCAGGCCCCGGACATTTCGCCCTATTCGGGCAATGTTTGGCCTATGGATCCACCGCACGCCCAGCCCACGACCTACGGAGCGCGGAAGGACCTCGCGCTGAGCATTTACGAGCAGCCCAACCCGCAAGATCTGTCGGTGGAGACGCTCAACGTGCGGATGCTGATCGATGAGCCGTGCAATTCGTTCTGGGAAAACATGAGCCGCAACGCGAACGAGGGGCTGCTGATTGCGCCCAACGGACGGCTGCTGGTGCGCCAGCACTGGTTCAACTACAATCCGGGGAGTGCGTTGTGCCTGATTCAATCGGCGATGGGGCTCCCGGTGACGGGCGGCTGCGGCGTTCCGAATGCGGCGGGGGTGCTGGGCGCGCTGCCGCCCCAGGCGCCATTCACGTCCTTGCCGGTGGGCACCACGGCGGTGCAGTACCTGACCTTGGTCAATGCAGGCGGCGGGCCGTTGGGGTTGGACATCGCCCGGATGGTGGACGGTGCGGGTCTGCCGGCGGGCACGACGACGTCGATGTGCACGGGTGCGCAGTGTCTTGCGCCGGGGGTTTCGTCCACGTCGGTGGTGGTGCCACAAGGGGCTTCGATGCTCTTTGGGCTCCATTTTTATGCAGGCCAAACCCCCGGCACAAGTGCCCTCCACGTCGCGTTCTCCGAACCGGAGGATCCGTTCGCCACTCCGGTGGTGTGCACGTTCCCGTTCGAGGTGACGGGGGCGGTGGTGCCGGAGGAGGGGGCGGGCGGGACGCCGCTGGCGCCGGGAGAAGCGGTGTCGGTGGCGCAGGCAGCGGATGGTTCCGGGGACGCGGAAGGGCCGGGGGCCCGCCCCAACCCGGCGACGGACCGGGTCCTGCTGTTGACGGGTGGGGACGTGGCGGAATGGGCGGTGTACGATGGCACGGGGCGTTGCATGGAGCGCGGGGGCAGGACTTCGGGCAACCTGCTCCTCGAGACGTCGGACTGGCCGGCGGGGACGTACCATTGGACGGCGGTCGGCGCCTCCGGTGTGCCGCTCCGAATCCGGTTCGTTGTGCTGTAGCTTCGGGGCATGACCTTCCATCGGTTCGCCCGCACAAGCGCCGATTCGGCGCCTCCGGTGCGCCGCTCCGAATCCGGTTCGTTGTGCTGTAACTTCGGGGCATGACCCTCCATCGGTTCGCCCGCACAAGCGCCGCCCTCCTGGCCCTGTGGGGCACGGCGTGCTCGACGCCGACCCCTCCGAGCAACGCGGCCGGCCCCGCCTCGCGCGACACCGTCCTGGCGCCCGCAGCCCCCTTGGCCGCCCCTGACCCGGCGATCGCCTCGCTCGACACCGTCGCCCTCCCGCTCGCCCAGCGCCAGGCCGCCTTCCGCGCCCTGCGTGCCGCCACGACCCGGGCCGCCCAAACCTGGCAACCCCCGGGGCCCGATGCCCCACCGGAAGACTGGGTGGCCGCGCGGAACCAGCGTTCCCGCCTCGAGGCGGCCACCTGGGGCGCCCTGGCCGACTCCCTGGGACTGGGGCTCGACGCGTTGGAGGGAATTTGGTCCGAAGGGGTCACCCGCGGCTGGGACTGACCCCGCTCCGCGCTCCGCGCTCCGCGCCCGGCTCCCCGCCCTCACTCGGGCAGCATGCGCGCAGCGTCAGGAAGCTGGGCGGCCATGGCTTCCACAGTCAGCCCATGCTTGTCGGAGATGACCTGCAACATGCCCGAGTGGAAGCCCTGTGCCGCCTCGCGCCGGCGGGCGGGGTCGTCGGGGAACAGGGCCTGTGCCGTGGTCCAGCACTGGGTCTGGGCGCGCCGCAGTTCCCGCTCGATCGTGGTCCAGTCGGGCGTGACCGCCTGCGCCGATGGAGCCGCCTGCGCTGGGGCCGCCGGGCCCGCCGGAGCCGCCGAAGTGGGGGCGGTGGGGTCCGCGGAGGCTGCCGGCACCGGGGCCGCAGCTTCGGAGGGACCGGCATTGGGGGCAGCGCAGGCGGTCAGCAGGACCTTCATCGCGAGGAGCGAACCCAGGGCAACGGTGAGCGAGAAGGACCGGAGGTGGGTCTGGGAGAAAACGTGGAACATGGTTGAAAGTTTGGCCTACAGCCTGAGGCCTCAGCCGAAGTTACGACCTACGGGCGGTTCCTGCTTACCTTACGCGCTCGGAACAGAACCGAAAAGAAATTGAGCACCATGGAAATCGCACGGATCGCAAGGGAGTCAATGCGCTGGGGACGGCAGGGGTGGGTGGTAGCGGCAATGGGTTGGACGGCCCTGGGTTGGAGCCAGGAGGAATGGGTGTCTTACCGGGATCCGCTGGAGGTGCGGTTGCCGGCCGAGGCTGTGGCGGACCGGCCGGAGGCGACGGAGCAAGCGCGGCTGCGGAACGCTTGTTCCGGGTGGCGGACCTTTGCTGCGGAGCAGCCGCGCTGGCGGGCCGTGATGGATGGGCGGACCGGACTCCCGCACCGGGCTTTCGGGCCGGGCATTGACTACCCCGGGGACGACACCGAAGCGCGGGCCGCGGCCTTTGCCGCGGACGTGTTCCCGACCTTGGGCATCCCCGCGGACGTGTCCTGGACCGTTTGGGAGGGACAGGGACGCCACGACTGGGCCTTCGCCGCGCAGTCCGTGGATGGGTTTCCGGTCATCGGAGGCCGCGCGGTGACCAAATGGCGCGAAGGTGCCTTGGTGCTGTGGGGCGCCGATTGGTTCCCGGAAGCCGCGGTGCCGGCAGGGGAGTGGTTGCCGGAAGGGACCCTGCAGTCCTTGGCCACCGCCGGCTGCAACTTCGATGCGTGGGGCAACGTGGCCCCGACCGGTTACCAGGTGTTGCCGCTGCAACGGCCCGACGGCCGGCTCGAATTCCGGCTCATCCAGGAGTGGATGGTCGAAGGCCGCGTGGGCGCGCTGCCTCGCCGTTACCGCACGTGGGTGGACGTTTTGACAGGCCAAATCCACCTCAGACAAAACCTGGTCCAACACATCGATGGCCGGGTGGCGGTCCCCGCAACGGAGGGCAAACCCGAACGTGCCGTGCTCCGCATGGGGCTCGATCGCCCCGCGGCCCCCGCGACCCCCGCGACCCCCGCGGCGGACGAATCAGCCGCCTCCCTGCTCGTGATTTCGGGGATGGCCCAGGCGGACGTCCACGTGATGTACCCCTTTGAGCCGGCCGAATCCGCAGTCCTGCCGCACCTGCGCATCAACATCGGTGCGAACAACCTGTACGCGGACGCCGACGGCGGTTTTGTCACCAACTACAACGGCCCAGCCCAGGGCAACCTGACCCTGACCGGCCGCTGGAGCACCGTGTACACTGCCGGCACCACCCCAGGCACCAGTGTGAACTGGGTCGATGGGTACAACAACCTCACCTTGAACAACTTGGGGAATGTGCGGGAACGTTCGGCCTACCGGTCCACCTCGCTCATCCACGACCACATGAAGGTGTGGCTGCCGAGTTTCAACGGTTGCGACGAGTCCCTGACCACGAACCTGGATGTGGCCGGCGAGTGCAATGCTTTCTATGACGGCAGCAGCATCAACTTCTACAACCTCGGGGGCGGCTGCAATCCCACCTCGTTGATTGCGGACGTGGTTTGGCATGAATACGGCCATTACATCAACGACCGTTTTTACCAGTCCTTGGGCGCGTTCTTCAACAACGGCGCCATGAACGAAGGGTACGCCGACCTGTGGGCCATGTCCTTGGGCGACATCGCGGAAATCGGGAAGGGCTTTTACACCGACAACCAGGACGGCATCCGCAAGTACGATGCTGAACCCAAGGTTTACCCCCAAGACCTCGTCGGGGAGGTGCACGCCGATGGCGAAATCATCTGCGGCGCTTGGTACGACACGCACCTTTTGCTGGGCGGCGATTGGTCGGTGACGATGGGCTTGTTCGCCGATGCCTTCCCGGGTTTGCAGGCCACGGCCCAGAACGGCAACGAAGGCCAAGCCTTCACCGACGTCCTCATCGATGTGCTGCAGGCAGATGACGACGATGCGGATTTGAGCAACGGGACGCCGAATGATTTGGCCATTGTGGAAGGGTTTGATATGCACGGCATTACGCTTTTCAGCTACGCGGAAATCGACCACTCGCCAGCGGAATTTGCGGCGGCGGAGGCACCCATCGAGGTGGTGGGCAGCACGGAGATTTTGTTTCCTTATTCGCTGTACTTCGATGCGGTGCGGATGTGGTACCGGACGGAGTGGGGTGGAACCTGGGAGAGCGTGGTGATGGAGGAGGACGGATCGGACTACGTCGGGACAATTCCGGCGCAGGAACCGGGTACGGTGGTGGCGTACTACCTGGGCATCACGGATGACTTCGGGGGCCTCAGTGCGGTGACGCCGCTCGCCGCCGCGGAACCGGGTGACCTTGCCAACCTGCCCCACTTCACATTGGTCGGGGTGGAGCCCATGTTGATCAACGACTCGGACGAGTACTCGGACTTCGGGGGCTGGACGACGGGGGTGCCGGCTTGGGACAACGCCACGACGGGCATCTGGGACGAAGCGATTCCGGTGGGTTCGTATTCCGAGGCAAACAATCCGGCCACGGTGGTGGCGCCCACCCTGGACCACACGGTGGGGTTGGCGGGGTTCTGCTTTGTGACAGGGGTCAACCCGGGGGTGAATGCAGGCATCGGAGCGAACGATGTGGACGGTGGCAGCACCACCCTGCTCTCACCGGTCATTGACATGACGGCGTTCACGGATCCGGTGATGACTTACTGGCGCTGGTATGTCAATGCCCCGCCTTCCGGTGCCAACCCGGCGACGGACTGGTGGCAGGTACAGGTGACCGATGACGGAGGGGACACCTGGACGTATGTGGAGAACACGAAACAGCAGGACGTGAGCTGGCGGCGGATGGCCTTCCGGGTGGCGGAGGTGGTGGACCTGACGTCGGAGTTCCGCATGCGTTTCATTGCTTCGGACAGCCTGCGTTTGGGGGACTACCTCGACGGCGGATCGCTGGTGGAAGCGGCGGTGGACGACATCATTTTGTACGATTTGGCCGTACCGGATGACATCGCGGAGGTAGGAGCGGGGCAGGGGGCAGGAGTGGTATTCCCCAATCCGGCCACGGAGGCTTTCCAAGCGACGGGCTGGGCACCACAGGCCACGGTGACGGTTTTCGATGCCCGCGGGCGGATGTGGGGCACGTTGCAAGCCGATTCCGACGGGGTGGTGCGTGGAGATGCCGCAGGGTGGCCAGTGGGCAACTACTTGCTGCGGGGAGCGCAATCGGACGGAGTCCGGGTGGCACGGGTGCTTCAGGTGCAGCGCTGAGGGTGCAGCGCTGAGGGCGGTTCCGGCGGCGGGACTTCAGGCGTCAGATGGCTTCGAGCGCGGTGGCAGGCAGCCAGCCGACGTTGCCGTTGGCGATCTCGACTTCCCACCACCCGCTCTGTTCCTGGAGCATGCGCACCTTGGTGCCCTCATGCAGGATGAACAGGGGAAGGGCATCGGCGCTCTGGGGAGCGCTGGTGACTTCGATGATTTGGTCTAGGATGATGGCTTCTCGGCTGTTCAGGGCGCGCTGGTAGGTCGCATAGGCAAGGCCACCCAGCAACAGGGACAGCGACAGGGAAACGGTGCCGAGGGTTCCCCAAAGGCGGCGCAAGCCCAGCTCGCGCGCGCGCAACCGGATGGCGAGCAGGGCCCAGCCCAACAGCCACGCCGTCATGAAGCTGTTGCGCCAGAAGCCCAGTCGGCCTTTCGCCACGATGCGCGACCAGAGGTCCCGTAGCCCCATGGTGGGCAAGGGTTCGATGCGGTCCACGACTTGGGAACGGGCCAGGGCGAGGTTGTTCGCGGTGTCGTCGTCCTCGGGGCGGAGTTGGCGGGCGCGCTCGTAGTGGAGGATGGCCTCGCCCAAACGGCCTTGCTTGAAGCGGACGTTGCCCAGGTTGTAGTGGGACTCGAAGTGGTTGTGGTCCACCAGCACGGCTTCGAATTGGGCAGCAGCCTCGTCGTACCGGCCTTCGGAGTAAGCAGCGGTGCCAGCGGCAAAGGCGGCCTCCGGCCCGCTGGCGCCCGCTTCCGGCCCACCGGTGGCGTCTTGGGCCCCAAGCGAGAGGGACAGCAGGCACCAAGCGGCCGTCCCCCCAAGCAACATCAGGGACTTCAGTTTTTCCATTGGGATTCTGTTCGTTCGATGAGACGGCGTGCCTGCTCGAGGACCACGGGTGGGGCGGCCGCGAGCCCCGGGGCGAACCGGGCCCCCTCCACCTCTGTGAGCAAGGTCCGCCAGGCCGCCACCTCCTCTGGTGCGATGTGGCTGGCGAGTTCGGTCAGCACAGCGGCTTGTCCGTATTGACTTCGTTGCCAAGCGAGTTTGGCACACAGATAGTCCTCCAATCCAGCGCCCAGCGCCTCAAAAAACCGGGGCCCGTTCCCCACCTCCGCTTGGGCCACCTTCAAAACCTTGCGCACCATGGCGGCCGCCCGGCGCTGGCGCGTCCCCAACCGATCTCGGTCCTCCGCCACCCGGCGGCGCTGCCCACCCCAAACCCACAGGAACACCCCGGGCCCCAGCAGCCACAGCGCCGCCCATCCCACCGTCCCCCCCAGCCCCGGCACCCGCCGGACAAACGGCCCTGGCGCCACCTTCTGAAACCGCACATCCTGGTTCAGCAGCGCAACGTCTGACTGCCCGACCCCGCCGCCCGCCGCCCCCGTTCCCCCCACCAGTGCCCCGTCGCGCGTCACCGTCAGCGTGCCCCCGCCCCCCTTCAAATCCACGTAACTCCCTTTTTTGTAATCGAAGTAGCTACAGGCCAAACCCGGCAAATCAAAGGTCCCCGGCGCCCGCGGAATGACCAGGTACTTGTACGTCCGCTTCCCCGATTCGCCCCCGGCTTGCACCGAAATGCGGTCCACCACCTCCGGCTCGAACACCTCGAAGTCGCTGGGCCACTGCAACTTCGGGGCCTGAATGAACTTCAGATGCCCCTGCCCAGCGAACTCGACCTCCACCGTCACCCCCTGGTTCAACGGCACCTCGGTGGCCCCCGTGCGCACCGTCAACTTCAACCCGCCAAAGGTTCCCAGCATCTCGGCGGGGGCCGGCTTAGGCAACGGCTTCACTTCAATCCGAACGGGTTGCGCCTTTTGTTGGACGGTTTGGCCTGAAAAAAAGCCCGTGCGCACATACCC
>CAYONT010000050.1:0-2075 GCA_964405405.1 uncultured Comamonadaceae bacterium
GCTCGGCTCCGCGCTGGGTTTCATACCAGGCGTTGCACTGCTAAAACCCAGAAACCGAAAGGCCGAAAAAACAAGGGCAATGGCTTTGCGGGCAAGATGCATGGTGGATGTATTGGAAGAGTGGGCAGGGCAATGCAAACAAAGGCAAGCCAAACTTAAACAAAACAAGTTCGTTCGATGCGGTCAATAATCCCAAATCAAAGGGTACGGGAATTCCTCCACGGTGTAGGTCGCTTGGAGGAGCCGGGGATAGGGGTAGAAGCCAGAGAAGGTCACCTGGATGTCCTCGAAGGAGATCACGCTCCCCGCCTCCAGGGCATCCAGCGCCCTGCGGATCTCAGGCGTGAATGCATTGTCGGTGCCTTTGTAAATTTCCATCTGCTGGGACAAAGGCCGTTGGATGTAAAGCGTGTAAGACGTGACCCGTAGGGCCGCATCAAAATCGAAATTCTCCATGCGGGCAGAAATGCCTGGCGCCGCCATGCAATCCCATGAATACAATTTCTCCCCATGGACCTTGCCGGCAAAAACCACCACCGGCATGTGGGGGGTACGGACCCGGAAGCTGCTGGTGTCCCGAGCACCCGCATCCGACGCGCAGATGACATGGATGCCGCTCCGTTGATCGGGATGCGGTCGAATGTCCACCCTGGCGGCATGGGCCCCTTGGCGTTCCCATCCCGTGATGGCCCCACCCTCCACCCACACCGTGTCCAAGGGTTCCGCCGAAACCACTTGGACCGAATTGTCCACGCCGTGGTACATGATGTTCATCTTTGTGCAAGCCACTGCGGTCTGCGCAAACGATTGGCCTCCCAAGGTCCACAAGACCACCCCGCAAATCCAGCTTGTCCCTATCAAAAAGTTGATTCGCATGGGTTTTCTATTGATTTTTTGAGTCTGCCATGAAACTGACGGGAAGTGCAACCCACTCGGTGGCGTCCTCCCCATCGCCCGTGAAGAGAAACGTCACTGCGACGATTTGCTTCTGAACGTAAAAAGGCTCGCTTTGAATTTCCCACCGCTCCCGCACCCGCAATCCAACGACATCAGCCAACTGCAGCGGCTCCCGAACCTTCACCCTGCCCACCCGTTCGACCGTGTTCAAATCGAATTCATACCGCTCGAATTCACGCACCACATGCTGCGGCAAATCCGCGCTCCCACATGCCACACCGGTTCCCTGGGGCGTTGCGTGGAGGTAGGATTTCAGATGGCCTGCGGACACATCTGACCACAAACCCAACAAAATCGGTTGCATGTCTTCAAAAGGCAAATCGTCGGCGCTGTAGGACCTGCCCTGGTCCCAATAACCGGATTGACATACAAGTTCATCGTTGCTGAAAAGGTAATCCACGGTCCGCTCATGCACCTTGGGTGCAGGAACCAGCGGCGCCCCATTCCCTCCTCCTTCCCAGGACTCCAACGGGGTCATGCACAAGTTCTTTATCCCCCCTACTTCCCCGTTTGGCAAGAGGAAATGAACACCTTTTCCGGCCAAATGAACCCGGACCTGAATGCCCTGACCCGGGGTGTGGAACCATTGCTCCACCACGTAAAACCCAACGGCCTCCTCGCTGTGCAACTGGGCATGGACATGGGGATGGGAGGCGGGGGTCACTCGTTCTGGCTCCCCCCAGTCGTAGGCCCAACTCCAAGCATCGTGTGGCCAGGAATCCAGCTCCACCCCGGGCGCAGCCGGCATCAAAAAATCCAGCAGCAACTGGTCACCCAGCCCCCGTGGCGGCTCGAAGTAACACACGACAGGATCGCCCCCCCTTCTTTGAATCGATGCCTGCTGGGCTTCTACCAAATCCTTCACCAACGCCCCCCCATCCCCAGCCATGGGATAGGTAGTGAACAGCCCATTTTTCCAACGTTTCAAAGCCCTCTCCCGAGAAAAGTCCTCTTCCCCGAAGAAGTACGACACCACCAAGGTGTCCTGCGCATGGACCGTCGTGCATGCCATCCCTCCCATGCATGCCATTCCTCCCATGCATGCCATCCCCGCCAGGGCCATCCAACATTTGGGAAACATCATGATTTTGGTATTTATAACCAAAACGATGCCCCCC
>CAYONT010000050.1:2175-8683 GCA_964405405.1 uncultured Comamonadaceae bacterium
ACCATGAACTCGTCAGCGAAGAGCCAAGTCGGCTCGCCCGCCGCGTCGTGCCAACGGGGGCAGGGGCCACCGTTTTTGAGGCGAAGGCGGACCTTTTGGACGGTTTGGCCTACGGGAACGGAGAACCAGCGGACGCCTTGGAAGGCATCCGGCGTGCGCGGGGCAGGACGGAGGGTTTCCGTTTGCCAAGTGATGCCATCCACACTCCACGAAAACTGAAGCTCCGCAGGGTCGAAGATCCAGGCGTCCTGGTAATGGTAGCACTGGACGGCGAGGGAATCGACGGCGAGGGGGGCGGGGAAGGTGTACTCGGCGAGGAGGTCGGGTCCTTGGGCCGCCTGCCAGCACCCGTCGCGGAAGTCGGTGGAGCCGAGCCGGCCGTCGCCGAGTCCCTGCAGGCCGCCGCCGGGGTAGCTGGGGTGGAGGGGGTGGCCGATGACGAGCGGGGCAAAGGCGGCCTGGTGGCCCGCGACGGGGAATTGGGCGGCGTGGTCCATCACGCGGGCGCGGTGCTCGAGCTGGGTCGAAATCACGCCTTTGCCCCGGAAGTCGAAGGGGGTGCCCAGGTCGACGGGGGGGGTGGAGGGACCGCCGTCATCAGGGGTGAAGGCCGCTGAGCCGGTGATGCCCCGGACGGCGGGTTGGACGAGGGCCCGGGTCGTGTGGGTCGGGGGGACGGACGCGGAGGGAGACGGCGGGAGGCCGGCGGAGAGGGTGAGTTGGGCGGGCACGGCCTCGAGGCCGTAGTCCACCTTCCACTGGTCCAGCCGCTCGTAGTGCACGTCGAGCCGGCGTTGGAACCCCTCCCAACTGCGGAGCGCGGGGGGGGTCCACAGGACCTCGGCGAGGGCGATGAGGCGCGGGTACAACTTCGACTCGACGAGGTGCTGCGGCGCATGCTCGGTCCACAGATTGCCCTCGCCTCCCAGCAACCGGCCCAGGCCCGGATCGCCGGCACGGTACCCTGCGGGCGCCTCGGCCAACGGGTCCCAGTGGTACACCTTCTCCAGATTCGTGGTGGCCAAGGGATAGTCGAGGTAGCAGTGGCTCGTGGGCGAAAACACCGCATCGTGTCCTTGGAGGATGGCCTCCCAGCCGCCGCCCGTGCCTCGCCAGGACTGCACCGTAGCGCCCGGCGGCAGCCCGCCCTCGTGGATTTCATCCCATCCGATGATTTGGCGGCCATGGCGGGCCAAATCCCGCGCAACCTCTCCAATCATCCAGGACTGGAGGGCGTGCGCATCCGGCAAACCCATTTGGCGGATGCGGGTTTGGCATGCAGCACAATCCTCCCATCGCACCTTGGGCGCCTCGTCCCCCCCGATGTGGATGTAGGGCGATGGAAAAAGGGCCACCACCTCCTCCATCACGGCTTTCAGAAAGCCCAGGGTCGTGTCCTGCCCGGCGCAGTAGATGTCCTTGAAGACGCCCCATCGGTGCTCGACGGGCAGGGTGTCGCCGGTGCAGCCCAGCCAGGGGTAGGAGGCCAAAGCGGCACGGCTGTGGCCAGGCAGTTCGATCTCGGGAATGACGGTGATGTGGCGCTCAGCGGCGTAGGCCACGATGTCGCTCACCTGCGCGCGGGTGTAAAAACCGCCGTGCCGGGTGCCGTCCGCCTCGGTGCGCCAGGCGCCGACTTCGGTGAGCCGGGGATAGGCCTCGATGGCGAGGCGCCAGCCTTGGTCTTCCGTCAGGTGCCAGTGCAACACGTTGATTTTGTGCTGGGCACAAAGGTCCAAGGTCCGCTTCACAAAATCGGGTTCCATGAAGTGGCGGGCGCAATCGAGCAGGAGACCGCGGTGGCTGTAGGTCGGGGCGTCTGCGATGTGGACGGCGGGGACTTCAAACCCATGGGGACAGGGGGGTGCAGGGCGGTCAACGGGCACCATCGGACCGGATTCGCAGACGGCGGGAATGAGCTGCCGCAGGGTCGTCAGGCCCCGGAATGCGCCGGCGGCGGTGGTGGCTTCGATGCGAACGCCGCTGACGGAATCCACGCCGAGGCGGTAGGCTTCGGAGGCCAAACCCTCCACCCGAACCACCCGCAACGGGGCGGGCTGCGCTTCCGAATCGTTGACAGGCTGGGCGTTGCCGGGCAGCCACTGGGCCCAAAAACCGCGGTGGGTGGCCCAGACGGAATCGACCTGCCAGTCCCAACCTGCGGTCACACGCAGGGCCGGAGCGGTGGGATGGGACTGAAGTTGGGCCGGCAAGGGCACGAGGGCATCGACGGTACCGCGGGGAAGGACCAGGGTCTCCCGGGGTCCACCACACGAGAGGGCGACGCACGCGAGGACTGCGGCCCAAGCCGCCGAGGCCAAGAGGGGTTGTTTCACAGGGTGCAAACTACGGCGGAAGGGGCTCACAAAGCGTCCAGGGCGCGGCGGAAGGCGGCGACTTGGTTGGGGTCCACGGGATGGGTGGTGCCGTCGAAGCCGCGGACGGCATGCTCGACCCGGCGTCGGCAGGAGGCATGGACGGCTTCGACGCCCAGCTGGGCCCAATGGGGCACCTGTTCCGGACGCACCCCGCTTCCGACCACGACTTCCCAGCCCGCGGCCACCAGGGTGGCGATGCCGTTCCGCCCCGACCAGGCGTCCTGTGCACCGCCGCTGCTCAGGATGCGCCGAGCGTCCCAGGTCGCCGCCTCCCTCCACGCGGCGGGCACGTCAGCCGCGGCGTCCAGGGCCCGGTGCCAAACCCAGCGGTCCGGCCCACACGCCGCAGCAAGGGCGTCCATGCCCGCCCGGTCCGGAGCCCCGGCGGCATCCAGCCCCCCAATCACGACCCGCCTCGCCCCCGCCGCCAGGGCCCCCAGCGCCTGCGCGCGGATCGCCTCCCATTCCGCCGGCCCGTACAAAAAATGACCCGCGCGCGGGCGCACGAGCACGTGCACCGGGATGCCCACCGCCACCGCCGCCCGAACGTCGGCCTCCGGCGGCGTCAACCCTCCGCATTCCCAGTGGAGACAGAGTTCCACCCGGTCCGCCCCGGCCTCCGCCGCCACGCGGACATCCTCCGGCGAGGACGCGCACACCTCCAACAGCGGCCGCCTCATGCCCCCTCCGGTCCCCGCCGGCCCCGTGGCGGCTTCGCCACCAAGTGATAACTGTCCGTCACCCACTCCAGAATGCGGCCCGCCGGCACATCGGCATCCACCGACACCGTATTCCAATGGCGTTTGTTCATGTGGTATCCTGGCTTAACCCCTTGAAATTGTTCCCGATAACCCAACGCCCGCTCCGGATCGCATTTTACATTGATGGATTGAAAATCCTCCACGTCAAACAACACAAAAATCTTCCCGTTCACCTTGAATACCAGTGTCTTGCTGTCGAACGGAAATCCCATGGTCGCACCGGGCAGGGATTCACAATGCAAACAGAGCTCCCCGAGGGTGAGGATTCCGGCCATGTGTGGAAAACTTTGCGGGTTAGGTTAGGCCAAATGTCCGTTAATTTCGCCCCGATTTAGATTCAACCCCATCCAACCCATGCGACTTTTCCACATTTTGGTGGCCGGTTTGGCCTTCCTCCCCCAATGGAGCTTTGCCCAGTGCAGCGACATTTTCATCTCGGAATACGTGGAAGGAACCGGCAACAACAAGGCCATCGAATTCTACAACCCCACCAATGCCCCCATCAACCTGGGGGTGTATGTGTTGCAGCGCTGGTCCAATGGGGAAGCAGGGTCGACGGACCAGACGACCTTGGTGGGCCAAATCGCTCCCAACAGCACGTTCGTGTTGGTCAATGGACAGACCGAAGACATCGACCTGGGCGGTGGCAACATCAGCCCTGCCTGCGATCCAGCGCTCCAAGCACTCGGACAACAGCTCGACAATCCCTACCCCGCCCCGACTTACATGAATGGGGACGACGCACTGGTGTTGGTGAAGAACAACAACACGGTGGTGGACATCTTCGGAAAGCCCGGTGAGGACCCAGGGGTGGCTTGGACCAACGACGCTGCCAATGGTTTCACAGACGGCGACGGCGGCACTTGGCTCACCTCCAACCACACGTTGCAACGGAAGTATTCGGTGACAGGCGGGGTCACGGTTCCCCCCGTTGCCTTCGATACGTTCCTGCAGTGGGATACGCTGGAGGTCAACACCTGGACCGGTCTCGGGTCGCACGCCTGCGCCTGCAACCCCACCGGAGTAGAAACGTTGAAGCCCCTTCGCCCGGAGGTTCGCGTGTACCCCAACCCCTCTATCGACGGGACATTGCAAATTGAATCCTCCGCTTCCTTGGAGCGGGTGGAAGTGTATGCCGCATCAGGCGCTCTGGTTTCCAACCACGAACTGCAAGGGCAGTCCCCCCGGCTCCATTGGGAAATGGCAGGTCTGGAGGCTGGGGTGTACTTCGTCAATGTGACGGTCGTGGGTGGAACGACGTTCTCCCACCGCTGGATCGTCCGCTAATCCAGGAGCCATGCTGCTCGATCGGTTTCGCCGTCCTTGTTGGGAAGCGGCCTGCTTTGTCGTCCTGTTGTGCATCGTAGGCACGGGTTGGGCACAACCTGGCTCCCCACCCACTGGTTCCACTCGGGTTTTTGGAACTGTGACGGACCAAATCACCGGAGAAACCCTCATGCAGGCCGTGGTGCTTTGGGGTACCCAGGGGGTCACCACACAGTTGGACGGCCGATATGAAATGGTATTGCCTGCAGGGACCCACACCCTCAAGGTGAGCTACGTGGGCTATGAGCCTTTGTCGAAAACCATCCAGGTGCAGGGGGGTCAACTGCGGGTGGACTTCGCCCTGTCCAGTGTGGTGCTGGGAGAAGCCCAGGTGGTGGCAGACGTGGCCATTGAACGGGAAACACCCGTCGCCTTCTCCAACATCACGCCTTTGAAGATTCAAGAGGAGCTGGGTTCCCAACCCATCCCAATGATCTTGAACACCACGCCGGGGGTCTATGCAACGCAAGCGGGATCGGATGACAGCGGCCCATCCATCAGCATCCGCGGGTTCAAGCAGCGCAACGTTTCGGTCCTGGTGGACGGCATTCCCGTGAACGACATGGAGTCGGGCGGCGTTTTCTGGAACAACTGGTTTGGACTCGATTTGGTGACGCAAACCATGCAGGTGCAACGCGGCTTGGGTGCCTCCAAACTGGCCTTGCCAGCCATCGGGGGAACGGTGAACATCATCACCCAAGGCATCGAATCCGCCCGCAAAACATCGGTGAAACAAGAGTTGGGAAGTTTCGGAATGACGCGCACCAGCATCGGTCACACCAGTGGCCGACTGCCCGGGGGATGGGGCTACACACTGAGTGCCAGTTTCCAGAATCGACAAGGATTTTTTGAGCAGGACTACAACCGTTCTTGGTTCTATTATGGCAAGGTCCAGCGCATCTTGGGAGACCACACCTTCAGCCTGAGTGCCACGGGAGCGCCCACAGAGAATGCGGTCCGCAGTTACCAACAACGCATCGCCACCCATGACCTCGGTTACGCACGTTCCTTGTTTCGTGGCGATGACGCCGCCTACGAGCGCATGCGGGGTTACAGCCAGGCCTACGATGCCATCTTCAACGATGGTTCCTTGACCCAACCCCAAGAGGCGGCCGCCGTGCAGGCCCTCAATGAACAATACGGGTACAGTAGCGTGGCCGATTTCGAGAACGAAATGTCCACCACGAACTTCATTGACACCACGGGTGTGGTGGCCTACGGAAGGGCCTACAACGTGCATTGGGGAATGCTCAATGGGGAACCCCTGGTGGAGCGGATCAACCAATACCACAAGCCCCTGTTTTCCCTGCGGCACAATTGGCGCGTCAACGATGCCTGGTACCTCTCCAACATGCTGTATGCTTCATATGGTTATGGCGGAGGCACGCGGTTGGACAACTCCCTGGGAGCCGGGGATTACACACCCGATGGGCAGGTGGATTTCGACAAATTCTACCGCACCAACACGGTCGGCGGCCTCTTCGGCCCGCCCATTGACCCCACCTACTCCAACACCTTGCTGAAGTCCTCCCGGATTTTGAGGAAGTCATTCAACAACCACCAGTGGTTCGGCGCCCTGTCCACGTTCCGATATGCCCACAGCGAGGCCTGGACTTTTTCCGGCGGGGTGGATTTCCGCACCTATCGGGGCGAACACTATGCCGAGGTATATGACCTGTTGGGTGGCGATTACTTCGTGGACGCTTTTGACAAGAACGCAGCCTCCAAAATGCGCCAAACCGGCGACAAAATCGGCTACCACAACGATGCCCTGGTCCGTTGGGGCGGTTTTTTCGGTTTGGCGGAATACAAGGGCTTTCTTTACAACCTTTTCCTCAACGTTTCTGGCGTCTACCAGGGTTACCGGAGCATCGACTTCTTCGCCCCACTCGACGTGGTCATCGGGGAGAACCGTTGGAGGGAGCAACTGTCTTATGGCCAAACCTTCATCCGCAATGAGGACACTGGCGCCACCCAGGTAGCCGATGCTGCCGATGTGACCCTGCAGGGGGAAGGTGCGGTGGTCGATGGCGAAACGATTGC
>CAYONT010000050.1:8783-12245 GCA_964405405.1 uncultured Comamonadaceae bacterium
GATTGGCGCTGGACCAGCAGCGAGGACAACCTGGTCCTGCTGGATGACCGCACGGGACAGCCCTATCTGGACCAACTGGGGCAACCTGCGACGGTGACGTACGATGCGCAAGGGGTTCGGGTGGGGGATGCACCACAACACCAGTACAGCTTGTCCTTGAAGTACACCCACAAGGACTTCTACCTGCGTCCGCGTTACACCCTGTTCGACAAGTACTTTGCCGACTTTGACCCCTTCTCCTTGAATGGCGACAACGCCGGAAGACAGAGTTGGCAGTTGCCCACCTACGGGTTGCTGGAAATCCACGCCGGTTACAACTTCGATTGGGGGACTTCCAACTTCGACATTCGCTTGAGCCTGTTCAATGTGCTCAATACGATCTACATCAACAATGCCCAAAACAACGACGCGTTCGGTCAATACTACTTCACCGACACAGACCGCCGTTACGCCTTTGCAACCAACAACTTCGACGCTGCCTCCGCAGCGGTATACATGGGTCCCGGATTCCAGAGCAACCTCTCCCTCCGCGTCCGATTCTAATTCGATGAACATGCAACGTTTTGCCTTTTTGATACTTGGCGTTTGGTCCGCCTCAACCGCTTTGAGCCAAGCCAACATCGCAGAAGCCCGAACCAACCCCGTAGGTACCACCGTCACGGTAACCGGTGTGGTCACCAGCGGACCTGAATTTGGAACCGTGCGCTACATCCAGGACGGCACAGCCGGCATCGCGCTGTATCCGGGTGGCAATTGGGACGGATGGAGCACCCCAGCCATTGGAGATGAGGTCACCATGACCGCTGCCCTCAGCGAATACAATGGCTTGCTGGAGGTCGGTCCCGACGGAATCACCCAGGTCACCATCAACTCCACCGGAAACCCCATGCCCGCGCCCCAAGTGGTCACACCAGGCCAATTGAATGAATCCCTCGAGGGAGAATGGGTGCTGATCGAGAACGCCCTGTTCACGAATGGCGGGCAAGTGGTTTCCGGCAATGCCACCTACGCCTTCACGGCGAATGGGCAGGAGGGCATCATCTATGTGCGCAGTTCCAACCCCTTGGTCGGCACCGTGCTCAGCGCGGGGGCCGTTAACCTCTACGGAATTGTCTCCCAATTCTCCTTCACCGGTTCGGGAGGCTATCAGCTTTTGCCCCGGGGACCCCAGGATGTGGTGGCTACGTCGCCCATCAACATCGCTTCACAAGTCCGCCAGGAAAACCTGAGCACCACCGGGTTTGACCTCGAGTGGTCCACCGATGTGGCGGGCAGCTCTGAGGTTCAATATGGCCTCACCCCTGCACTGGGGCTCGTCGCCAGCAACCCCACCCCCACAACCAACCATTCCGTCGCCTTGACGGGACTCACCCCCGGTACCATCTACTACGCCCGTTGCCTCTCCGTTCTGGAAGACGACACCACGTTCTCGGCCATCCGTCCCTATGCCACCGTGTCGGAGTCGGCTGGATGGATTCGGGCCTACTTCACCACCGCCGTAGAACCGGATGTGGCCACCATCGAGACCGCGGTGGCCCTGGGTGCCGCCACCAACGACACCATCGCTGCCTACATCCTTTCAGCCGCCCACACCCTCGACATCGCGGCGTACAACATCAACAACTCGGTCATCGTGGATGCCATCAACCAAGCGGCCGCCAATGGGGTCCAGGTTCGTTACATCGCCGAAGGCTCCAATGCGAATGTGGGCATCGACGACTTCAATGCCAGCATTCCTGTTCATTTCCGCACCGATGGACTCGGCAGTGGAATGCACAACAAGTTCATTGTGGGCGATGCAGAATACACCGACCGTGCCTTTGTACTCACAGGTTCCACCAATTTCACCACAGAGAACCTGACCACAGATCCCAACAACCTGGTCATCCTGCAAGACGAAAGCCTCGCCAAGGCCTACACCCTGGAATTTGAGGAGATGTGGGGTGGAAGCGGCATGCAACCCAACCCGGCCAACAGCAAATTCGGGGCATTCAAGACCACGAACACCCCCCGCAAGTTCGAAATCGGTGGTACGCCCGTTGAATTGTACTTCTCCCCCACCGACGGCACCACCCAAGCCATCCGGGAGTCCATTCTGGGTACCGATTATGACTTCTCCTTCGCCTTGTTGTCCTTCACGCGGGACGATTTGGCCCAAGCCATCATCGAAGTGGGTTCCAGCATCTTTGTGAACCCCGTGGGACTCATTGAAGATGCCAACGTGACGGGCTCAGAGTATGACATCCTTCTAGACGCGGGCATCCAAGTGTACTCCCATGTCGGTGTCCCAGGCCAACTCCACCACAAATACGCCATCGTAGACCAGAGCCAGCCCCTCTCTGACCCCCAGGTCATCACCGGTTCCCACAACTGGTCGAACACCGCTGAGACCACCAACGACGAAAACACCCTCATCATCCACGATGCCCGGGTGGCGAACCTGTTTTACCAGGAGTTCGTGGGACTGCTGGCTTCGGTCGGGGTGGTCATCGGGGTGGAAGATGCAGCCACCACCGCGCAGGTGCTTCAGGTGTTCCCCAACCCTGCCCAGGACCGTTGGACCCTGGCCTTCTCGGCAGAAAACTGGGATGCGGGGCGCGAAGTGATTTGCTTGGATGCCCGCGGCGCCTGTGTATTCCGTTTCCGGCCCTCCTCCCCAGTCGAACACATCGATGTCTCCGGCTGGGCACGCGGCATGTATTGGATGACCGCAGGCGAAGGCATGGCCCCAGTCCGGCTCCTCCTTCAGTAATCTGAAGGCGGGGCAGATGCGGGTTCGATGCGCAAGGCGCGCACCTCATCCGGGAGCAGCAACCGCCAAGCACCGCGCGGAAGATCCAGGGTCAGTGACTTGATGCGGACCCGGCGGAGCTGGACCACGTGGTAACCCAGGGCATCACACATCCGCCGGATTTGGCGGTTGAGTCCCTGGGTGAGCACAATCCGAAATGCATCTGGACCCATCCGCTCCACGCGGCAAGGTCGGGTGCGGGTATCCAAGATGTCCACCCCATTTGCCATGGCCTGCAGAAAGGCATCGTCACATGGGCGGTTGACGCGGACCTCATACTCCTTCTCCTGGTGGTGACGCGCCCGCAGCACATCGTTCACGATGCTCCCATCGTTGGTCAACAGGATGAGCCCCTCGCTCATTTTGTCCAACCTGCCGATGGGGTAAATCCGCTCCGGAAATCCGATGACATCCAAGATGTTGTCTGGCTCTGACCGGTCGGTGGTGCAGACAATGCCCGGGGGTTTGTGATAGGCCAAAACCACCCGCCCCCCAGTCTTCGCACCCGCGGGAACCCCCTCCTCCCAACGCACAGCCAACCACTGGCCATCCACCTCAACCCGGTCCGCCGAGGTCACCCGTTGCCCCATCCCAGCCACCACCCCATTCACCCGCACCCGCCCTTGCTCCACCAAGCGATCCGCCTCCCGGCGTGAACAATGGCCCGCGTC
>CAYONT010000051.1:0-2620 GCA_964405405.1 uncultured Comamonadaceae bacterium
GCGAACAGCGATGTACTGATCACCGACGAGGCTCACGGGCACGAGTTGGTCCCCGATGAGGTCGTTGCACCCCCCGTTGAACGGCGTCCCCAAGGCCGAATCGTCGCTCAAAGTCACTGCAATCGGCGCGGTGGAAACCACGAGGGTTCCGGTGGGATGCTGGCCCGGTAGGGCACTGGCGGCCCGACCGGCCCAGGTCGATCCCGCCTGCGGAAGGACCACGGTGAAGGGAACGCCCGCCGGATGTCCCCCCACCAGATCCCGGGTGGGGGTGATGGTGACGCTGGTGTTCGGTTGCGTGGCCACGATGTCAAACCCCGCCGTTGAACTGGCGAAGTTGTTTTGCATCAGGGTTTGGAACGGCGTGTAAAACTGGGTGCCGAGGGCATTTGCGCCCTTCAGTACAAAGATGTCTGGGTTGCAGTTGCAGGTCGGGTTCACCTCGTAGTAGGCCGAGATGGGGGAGGTGGATACGATGCGCAACCCCCGGTTGAGCACCTGGTTGAAGGGTTGGTTCTCCACCATGCCCAGCCAAGCCGTCAGGTTGATGGAGGCTGCGGCATTCGCTGCGATGTTCACCACCTGCGCCGGGAATGCGGGGTTCGCCGGTTGGGTCACGGTGACCGTCGCCGGCACATCAAACGTCGCGAAGCGGAGCAGGACCGGGTTGTCGCCGTGGAGCGCAGTCACTTCGGGGGCGACAAACCAGAATTCGGTGTCGGTTTGGCCTGCAGCAGTGTGCGAAAAGAAAACCAACAAGAGAAGACCGGTCGCCGCCGCCCAACGCTGCATGTCTTTCCTCATCGCACAACCGTCAAGGTGCCGACCAACTGAACTGGACCCGGCTGGGTGATTTCGCGAAAGCCATCGGCGTCAGAGACGAAGAGGATGCCATCGGTCCGCGCCACGATGATTTCGTAGAAATAGGTGCCTTCGGCGGCATCATCCGCACCCGGTGCCCAGCCGGGCGAGGTGCCGAACGCATCCGAACGGAAGACCTCACCGCCCCAACGGGTGTAGATGCGGCAGGTGCTTCCGGGGAAGCGGTCCATGCCGGGCACCTCGAACACTTCGTTGCTGTCGTCGCCGTTGGGCGAGATGACGTTGGGGACGAGAAGTTCGCAGACGACGGTCTCGACGCGGTAGGCACCTTGGGCGGTTCGGTCACAGGGTGCGCCGGTGGCCATCAACACGGTGTACACGCCGTCGTTGCCAGCCGCGGTGCCCGGCCCCGTGGCCCAGGGCGTGGTTGCTCCACCGTCGAGGGATTGGTAGGTCCAGGTGTAGTTGTACGCGGGATCGAACACTTGTGGGGCCAAATCCATGGCCTCATCAGGACACCGGGGCCGGTGGATGGGCGCAAAATCCTCGAGCAGAATGGCCGGTAACGCAACGACTTCCACTTCCCCCGTTCCCGGGGCGGAAGGGCAGCCATTGAGCAAGGCCACCACCGAGAAGGTGCCATCGGCCAGCAACGGGATGGCGTCGACGTCATAGGCCGTACCTGCCCAGGCACCCAGTCCCGGGTGCGTCCAGGTGTAGGTGGCCCCGATGCCCGCCGCGCTGCCCGCCACGGCATAGATGTTCGCGGGCTCGCCTTCACAATACGTTCCCAGCCCCATGATCACGGGGATGGGGGGCGTCGGGTTCACCGTGAGGTCCAACACGTCCGTGCCGGTGGGGCAGCCATCGACCACCCCGGAGAGCGTCCAGACGCCGTCGTGCTGGGCCGGTTGGGCGTTCGCCAGGGTGAAGTTGGTCCCTTGCGTGGTCACGCCGTTGGGTGCAGTCCAAACCCATTCCCCCCCAGCGGGTCCCGAAGCGCTCCAGCCCATTCCTTCGCCCTGGCATAAGGTGGCCGAGGCGATCCCATTCCCGCCCGGGCCCACAATGCTGACAGCGGCCAGGGGTACCACCACCAATTCGCCGGTGGCCGCAGGCGAGACGCAGCCGTTCGGAGAGGTCACTGTGACACTGTACGTTCCACCATCCTCCGACGGATCCGCCCCGGCGATGGGCCACCCGGCCCCTGTCCCCAAGAGGTTCCCGTCCGGACCGTACCACGACACCGTCCCCAGGTCCGCCGATCCTCCGGCCGACAGCACCCCATCGGTCCCCGCACACAACACCGGCAAGTCCAAGGCCGGCGGTGCCGGCAGTGGCTCCACGTCCACCCAAACCGAATCCGCCCCGAGCGGGCAACCCGCTGCCACCCCCCCGAGTACGTACCATCCCGGCACCGCGGCCCCCACCGACCACGTCTCGCCCCCCGGACCGGGACCCCCCGGACCCACCCAGGCGAGCGCCGCCCCTGCCGGGCCGGTCCCCGCCAGTTCCACCCCCGCTCCTGCGCACACCCCAATCTCCTCCGGCACGATCAGGGCCTCCGCATGCGGAACCACCTCGACCGTGGCCGTCCCCGGCTCCGACAGGCAGCCGTGGTCACTCAGCACCAACTGAAACACGCCCGCATCGTCGGCCGCCACATCCGCCACCGTCAACGTGGACCCCCCCGGCATCGGCCCATTGGGCCCCGACCACAGGTACTGCACCATCCCCGCGTCCCCCGTCGTCAAGACCAAATCCTCCCCCTCACACAGCACCCCCGGGGCCGCAATGG
>CAYONT010000051.1:2720-12221 GCA_964405405.1 uncultured Comamonadaceae bacterium
ACGATGGCCGTGTACTGACGTTCCGCATAGTTGCTGAAGTACCCATAACGCGTTCCCGAACTGGCCCCACCGTGCACGATGCCCAAGTGAAAGAACGAAGTGCTGTTCACAATGCGGGAAGCCTGCAGCACCCCAGCAAAGCCACTGGCTACAATGCTGGCATACTTCCAAGCTCCCCCTGTACCCGGGACCGTGATGAAGGCGGATGCCGGGATGTTGGCGGCACTGCCATTGAAGGTGAAATCATCCTCTCCCCCCGTCGGCACCAGGATTTTAAGCCCCAAAAACTCGTTGGTGGACCGCACGAACACCACCTCCTGCGACCCCGTGCAATCGATGGGGGGCAGAATGGCCCCGCCCACTTCACAACCGAAGCCCGTGATGTGCAACACGATCACCGGCTTGCTGGCTGTGTAATACGCGACCGCTGCGCTGAGCTGGTGCGAGTAGGCCGTCCCGACCTGCGCCAGGGTGCCCACCTGCACCCCGTTTACATAGATGACCGTGTTGGGCTCCGTGGCCACCAGAAACACCCGGTCCGGCCCGTTGAGGTCCCCTTTGATGGCGATGTACTCCGTGCCGACCACGCTGACCGGCACCAGCTGGTCCCCGGCGATGTCTGCGCACCCGCCGTATGCACCGCCGTTGAGCGAGTCGTCGCTCATGGTCACGGCGATGGGCTTGGTGGAGGTGATAAGGCTGCCGGAGGGGTGGTCGTTGGTGCCGACGTTGATGGCGCGGCCGGACCAGGTTTGGCCTGCATTGAGCGTGATGGTGAACGCGACGTTCGCCGGATGCCCCACAAGGGCCTTCTTGGGCGTGATCGTAACTTGCGTGTTGTTCTCCGTGGCGACAATATCGAAGCCTGACGGGGACTGGGCATAGGCATTGGTCAGGTAGGTCTGAAAGGGCACGATGAACTGGGTGCCCAGCGCGTTATCCCCCTTGAGCACGAAGATGTCCGGGTTGAAGTTGTTGCTGGGATTGACCTCGTAATAGGCCTGGATGAGCGACGTGGAGGTGATTTTCAAGCCCAAATTCAGCACAGCATTGGCTGGCTTGTTTTCCACGAGGTTGAGCCAAGGACCGAGGTTCAAGCTCTGTGCAGAATTCGCCGGGATGTTCAGGGTCTGAACGGGAAAGGCTGGGTTCGCGGGCTGGTTCACGGTCACCACGGCGGCCTGCCCGAAGGTGGCAAAGCGCAGCAGGGTAGGGGAGTCCCCATGGCCAGCCCAAACCTCAGGCGCCACAAACCAGAACTCGGTGTCCGCCTGTCCCCACGCGACCGACCCTCCCCCCACGACCCCTCCCCAGAGGCATCCCAGCACCCCCAGCGACCCCGCCACAGCAGGCAACCAACCCCCTTTGATACGGCCCATGTTCAGTTCGCTTGCATCCATCGGTCGAAAATACATACCATCTCAAGACGCCCAACATGGCCCGGGGGGTGTTTGGGGCTTCCTGATGGAATGCGTATCTTCGCGCCCCCTCAGGGAATTTCGGTGCCACCGGGCCCCGTTTCCCCCACCCGGAGAGGTGCCAGAGTGGTCGAATGGGCCTGACTCGAAATCAGGTGTACTCGCAAGGGTACCGGGGGTTCGAATCCCTCCCTCTCCGCGAAAAACTGAAAAAGCCGGTGCAACAGCACCGGCTTTTTTGCTTTCGGAGACGGATGAAGTCCACTTCAAGCCGTCACCGGAAGCAAAAAATCGGCGGCCGCCGGCCGCCAAGCTTTTTCAGGTTTTCTAGCCCCCCCTCCCGGGATCACGAGCGCAGGGAGTACTCCCTCCCTCTCCGCTTTACAAGTCCAGATTTTTGTATCGCTCAGTCAGGACATCTTCATAAGCCGCTTTCATTTCCTCCGACAGAAAGGACTGATCGATCCAACGGGATGCCTTGGGCTTGTTTTTGAGCATTCGGTTGAAAGTTCCCTTGATCTGTTTGGAGGTGAGGTCCAAACCTTCGCCCAACTGCTCAAAATGTTCCCGCCTGAGTTTATTTTTCTTACCAGCCAGCGTCAAGGCAAGCTCTTCCTTATCCTCTGGCAGAACGATGGCAACGTTCAACAAATCATAAGCAGGGGCGAGCCCCCAGCCAGACGGAGTTTCTATCATAGAGAAGTTCTTGAGGTGCATATCGTTGTTGCCTACCAGATAGGAAAACACAGCCAGGTCCAAGAAATAGGTCTTGTCCAGCAGAGCATGACTTGAATAGGCATCCAGTGCCTTACCCACTTTCTCCATGGAACCCTTGTACTTATCAGATGCTTCAGTAATCTGAAACATATCGAGCATGTGAACTTTTTCACCTGCTTCCTTGCGATCTATTCGCTTGGTCAGGTAGGATCGCTCTCCAGAAGCCAATCGAATGAGGGAAGAAGGCACAGTAGGTATTCCAAAAGCTTCTGCCATTCGCATGGTGAGATGCTCATTTTCTGGCATTTCCGGAAATCGGTCAGAAGGAGGTTTGAAAATGTAGTGACCGCCTAATGCTCCCACTATGGTAAGTCTGGAATCTGCCTGATTGGTTGATCCGGCAACCAGGGACATGGATAACTTGGGTTGGACACCGGGAACCGCCACGCTTCGCTCCACTACATTTTTTGCGAGTTCATCCATTTCATCCAGTGAATATTCTATTGTGGGCGGTGTTGGTGTTCCAAAAAACGCCAAAGAGCATTTTTTATGAAAGTCATTTCCCTCCTGAGTGGGTTCATAGCAGCAGAGGCATCTATTCTCCATCTTCATTGCGTACGGGTTCAACACTCACCGCACCAATGCAATTCTGGCAGCAAGCCAGGAGCAAACCCATGCGATCATTCTTATTGATTTTCCAGCTTTTTGATGCGATATCCAGTAGCCATCCTTCTGGAATCAATCCTTCAAAAAAGGGGAAGAGTCTTTTGTCTTGATAGGGTTCGGAAGTGACCGGCATCGTGAAAGTCACAAAGTCATTGGGATGCTGATCAACGTATTGTGCGTGGTACT
Organism: uncultured Comamonadaceae bacterium; assembly: GCA_964405405.1. Classification (GTDB taxonomy): domain Bacteria; phylum Bacteroidota; class Bacteroidia; order Flavobacteriales_D; family Sanyastnellaceae; genus CAMCYM01. The sequence goes on from CAYONT010000051.1 coordinate 5,708, forward strand.
CAAAGACATATTCTCCATCATCGGTTTCCGTTAAGATGCCCGCCAAAACACCCTTGTAAAGCACTTTTCCCTGTCTCATTCCATTCGTTCTTTGCTGTTCACAGGGGCCAGTTCATGGCCAAACATCTTGAGAACCAGGTTGACCTTCTCCATATTGAGGTTGGTTTTTCCCTGTTCTATTTTGCGCAACACAGTAAGGGCCACTCCAGCTCGTTCGGCAAACTCCTCCTGAGTGAGATTAACTTCTTTTCTGCGCTGCTTAACAAATTCAGCTAAGTTCGTCATTATATGTTTGGAGGTATAATCGCATCCAAAGATACTGAATTATATGCAAACGAATATAACTTCTGGCGGAAAGCCCCATTTATATGCCCAAGCGTATAAACGCCCTTGTTGAGCCAAAAAGGTCACGCAAGAAATGAACCTTGGAGAGAAGGATCTGCTTGGGGCTTGTTCCGTCAGGCAATGGGGCGAAATGCCCGCCGCGGCCCTTGAGTTCCTCGTTCAGACACCCAACGCGAGGGCGGGCAGATTTTCCTCAGGGAAGTGGATGTCCAAACGCTGGACAAGGAGCCGTCATGGAATCAGCACAACCGGATGATCCGTCCGTGTCGGTGGCTGGCACATCCACTCGCGCTGCCCAGATGAGACAGGGCAAAAGGAATAGAAAAAAGGTCGGGGAAACCCGCATTGATCCCCCTGAATGGTTCAAATAGACGGTTGTTTGCGAGTAAAGCATGCGAGGGCCGGAGCCGATGTTGCATAGCGCCTATTTTTTCATTGCTATTTGGCTATTTTTACCCTGCATGAACAAAGGAATTGGGCAAAGGGTACGAGGTGGGTGGATGCGTTGGATCGTTGCGATGTTGTTGGGGTGGATGGGGGAGCAGGGGGGTGCCCAAGTGTCCTTGTCGAGCATCCCGAGCGCCCAAGGGGGCACCGTGCAGGTCTGCGCTGGTTCAACCGTACTGTTTACCAACGGAACCCCTCCGAATTTGCTCAATGGTCCCACCACATTCGCTTGGGAACTGGATGGAGGATGGCTGGCTGGCACAGCAGGCCCCATTTCCTACACCTTTGACACCCCCGGTACGTATTCCTTGTCCTTGGAAGTGATCACCCAAGGCGGGGAAATCGATTTGGGGGAGGCGAACATCACCGTGGTGGTAGGCCCGGCTCCTCCCATCGAGCCTTTGTTGGGGACAGGGAACAACTGCACCCAGTTTTCGGTGGTGGGAGGCGTGCCCACTTTTCAGACCCAGTCTGGGTCATCTTGTACGTGCAATCCGAGTAGCATGGGGCCGGCTATCAGTTTGTTGGGCACGAACCAGTATCCGGCAGGTACCGTTTCACAAATCTATTGGGGGGGGGCAGGAAGCCCGGCGAATGGCGGAACCAGTCCATTCACCACCCAAACCGGGTTTCCAACAGCTTCGCAAGACCTGGCCTCCTTTCCCGGGCAAACCAATGCACTCGGACACTACTCCAATCAAGGGAGTTACAACCTGGTGCACGTTGTCCAATTCCCGGGCGGTTGTACCTATTCGGCGTACTACGTAGTGAGCTGGGGGGCAGCCCTCATCGACCAATGTGCGAATGCGACCCAATCGGTTTGTTTTCCACTCGATTATCCCCTTTGCTTCGATACCCAAGCACCCGGAACCACCTACGAAATCGAATGGGGGGACGGAAGCAGTGAGACCTATGCATACCCAGATTTGCCTACTGCACCCAACGTGCTCGGCCATGCCTACCAAACCTCATGCGACCAAGAGGGGGAGGCGACCCCTTACGTCATCACCATCACCGCGACGAATGCTTGCACGAATCTGTCCACGGTCAACACCCAAGGACCTTTCTACGTAAGTACACCGCCAGAACCAGATTTCACGGCGGATCCCGGTTGGGTCATTTGTGAGGAAGAAACCATCGTCTTCACCGACATTACCCAGCCCGGATTTGAGGCGAGTGCAGCCGGGTGCTTGGATGAATACTTGATGGCGTGGGAGATCAATGGAAGCAGCGCATCTTCCGGTCCGGGCTATGTGGTGGTGGCCGGAAGCATGGGGGATTTGGAATGGTCCTTCGAGCCGGGAACCCCGACCTTGGAGGTCCAGTTTACGGCCCCTGGGATGTATGCCGTTTCGCTGGTGGGTCAAAACACCTTTTGTGCCCCGGCGGATGTGACCCATTGGGTGACCGTGAAGCCGATTCCTGTGGTGGGTGACCAGGAAGTAACACTTTGTACGGGGGATGATTTGGCCTTCATTCCCAACGCACCTCCAGCAGTGCTGCCGCCGGGCACCTACTTCGAGTGGACGGTGGCGGACAACCCCTGGGTTGCAGGAGATGTGGCCGGGAGCGGGCCGGTGATTGTCGGCAACCTGGAGAACCTCAGCAGTGTCGCCCAAGCGGTGGTCTACACGGTGACGCCCATCACACCGCCTTGCACGGGAGAGCCTTTTGAGCTGGTGGTGAACCTGGTCCCAACGGTGGTCATTCCCAACTTCAACCTGACGGTATGCAATGGCACACCGGTCACCATCACCCCCGTTGACAATCCCCCGACCACCATCATTCCGCAAGGGACGACGTTCAGCTGGACGTTTGCCGACAACCCGCTGGTCACGGGAGAGAGTGCGGGCACGGGGCAATCGTCCTTCAGCCAGACCCTGACCAGCAGCGTGGTGGCCCCCGCCCAGTCCGTGACGTACAACGCGGTGGCCACGGCAGCGGCGGGATGTGGTACCGGGGAGTTTCAGGTGGTCATCACGCTGAACGATGTGCAGGCGGGGACCATTGGGCCGGGGCAAGTAGTCTGTCTGGGGGGGAACCCCGACCCGCTGGCTTTCACCGTGCCTTCCCTCGGGGCGGGCACCCTCACGTACCAGTGGCAGAGCGCCCCTTGGCCGGCTGGGGCTTGGACGAACATTCCGGGCGCCACCGGGCCCAGCTATGACCCGCCCGCCGGGGCGAGCACCTCGCTTCGGTACCGGGTGGTGGTGATCAGCACCTTGTCGGGGAACGCTTGTCAGGAGCCCAGCAACGCCGTGGACGTGCTCGTGAACAGCATCACGACGCCGGTGGTGGGGCCAGGCCAAACCCACTGCACCCCAGCGAACCCGCTGCCCATGGCACTGACCTCCGGTGGCACAGCGGCCCTCGGCACGGTGTCTTACCAGTGGCAGTCCGCGCCTGCGGCTGCGGGGCCTTGGGTGAACATCGCGGGGGCCACTGGCGCTTCGTACGACCCACCGGGGGGGCTGTTGGTGGACACCTGGTACCAGCTGGTGGTGACCTCGGTGCCTACGACCCCGCCGGGCCCCACCTGCTCAGCGACCTCCGTCCCGGTTCTCGTCAACGTGAACCAGGTGACGCCCGGCATCCTCCTCCCCGCCCAAACCCTCTGCCCCGGAAATGATCCGGCTCCGTTGGTCTCTTCGGGTGCGACGGGCGATGGTGGGTTGGGGTATGTTTGGACTGCGAGCACTTCGGCGAATGGGCCGTTCAACCCGATTTCGGGCGCGAACGCCGGTTCCTACGATCCCCCGGGACCCATCTCGGCGGATGCCTGGTACCAACTGCAGGTGACCAGCACCCTCAACGGGGTGGCTTGCAGCGCGGTGACCCCGGTGGTGGCCGTGGCGCTCAACAGCCTCACCCCGGGCACGCCGGCTCCGGGCTCCACGATATGCGAGGGCGGGGATCCAACTCTCCTGGTACCAGTGGTCCTGCCTACGGGCGAAGGGACGGCGGCTTACCAGTGGCAGCAGTCGGTCGGAGGCGGGCCGTGGTCGGACATCCCCGGGGCGACGGGCACGACCTATGACCCACCCCCCGGGCTGATGACGACGACTTCGTACCGGCTGGTGCTCACGAGCACCCTCTCGGGGACGGCATGTACCCAGGCTCAAGGAGCGACGACGGTTCAAGTAAACCAAGTGAGTCCCGGCACGCTGCTCACCCCAGCCGCTGTTTGCACCGGTGGAGATCCCGCCCCCGTGGTCCCTGCTGTGAATGCCAGCGGATCTGACACACTCTCCTATCAATGGGAGCAGGCAACCTCTGCCATGGGCCCCTGGAGCCCCATCCCAGGGGCGACCAATGCGACCTACGACCCGCCCGCCGGTGCGACGCAGACCTCGTTCCTCCGGCTCGTGGTGACCAGCACTTGGAACGGAGTGGATTGCTCTGAATCCACGCCCGCTGTACCGGTGGAGGTGGTGCCGGATCCCATGATCACGTCGCAACCGGTTTCTCCCCTGTGGGCGTGCGTGGGGGGCACTCCCGCCGGGGCATTTCAGGTGGCTGGTTCGGGAGGGTTGGGCATTCTGAGTTACCAATGGTTCGGACCCAATGGTGCCATCGCGGGCGCCACTGCTTCGACCTATTCGCCTCCGGCATCCGGCGTGCCAGGGACGTATACGTATTACGCAGTTTTGACTTGGTCGGGCAACGGGTGTGATGCGGTGACGTCCGCTACCGGGGTGGTGGAGGTTTTGCCCGACCCGGTGTTTGTCACGCAACCGGTATCATCCGTTTGGTGCCAAGGAGCCGCACCCGAACCGCTGGTGGTTGCGGCAACGGGGGGGCAGGGGGCGGGACCCGATGCCGGCACCTATCAGTGGTACGTGGCGAACAATGCCGCGCTGAACAACGCCGTTCCTGTGCCCGGTGCGACCGGCGCTTCGTGGTCGCCATCCACTGCAACCGTGGGAACGCAGTGGTATTTCGCCGTGTTCACAACCGCTACACCCGGTTGCAGCGCCACCAGCACAGCCGCCTCCATTCAGGTGACACCGGGCCCCTCCGCATCCCTCAACCTGGGGGACCAAATCGGGTGCGTCGGGGTGGACTTTGCCCCGTGGTCGGTCACCTTCGCCAACGGAACAGGAACCCCCAGCTACCAGTGGTACCAGAACAGCGTCCCCACGGTGGCAGGGGCTACACCGATTCCTGGTGCGACGGGTTCCACGTGGGATGTTTCGGGCGCCGCGGTGGGTTCGGGCTATTTGCTATGCCAAATGGTTTTCACCAATGGCGGGTGTGGCCAAGTTTTTTCCCCACCGGTCCAGTGGACGGTGGTGCCGGATCCGCAGGTGGTTTGGACTGCGGAAGCGCCGGGGCCACTTTGTCCCGATGGGCCGTTGCCGGCAGCGTTGGCGGTGCAGTACAGTGGGGGTGTGGGAACGGCCTCGTGGCAGTGGTTCTTGGATGGCGTGTCCATTCCAGGCGCGAATGGTCCGAGTTACTTGCCTCCGGGGTTTGCGAATCCAGGGGTCTATGCCTACACGGCGCAATTGAACTTGTCGGGCAGTGGTTGCAATGCTGCGGTCTCTGTTCCGACGGTGGTGACGGTGGTAGCGGATCCCACGGTTCAGGTGGGAGCGGGGGGCACGTGGTGCGCCGGAGCGGTGCCAGAGCCCTTGGAAGCCACGGTGGCCGGGGGGACGGGGCCGTTCTCGTACCAATGGCTGTCGGGGCCGGCTCCGAACGCCCTGGTGCCCATCCCGGGTGCCACGGGTGCGACATGGGCTCCCGCAACGAATGTCCCGGGCACGTTCTTTTATGCCTGTGAGGTATTGGGGAGCTGGGCACACTGCGGAGCGGTGAGCACGCCGGTTGTGGTGGTGGTGACTCCGGGCCCCAACTGGGTGCAGGTCCCCGACTCCACGGCGGTGTGCATCGGGGGACCGGCTCCCACGCTGCAGGTGGCCTACACCGGGGGCACGGGGATGCCGGCCTACCAATGGTATGTTTCCCCCACGCCGGATGCCGCGAACGGGGTGGCGATCCCGGGTGCCACGGCTGCACAATGGGCCCCTCCCACGGGGGATTTGGGCACGACCTGGTATTTCTGTGTCTTGACGTTGTCGGGTGGTGGATGTGGTTCCATCGTTTCGCCTCCTGCGCCGTTGACGGTAACGCCACCTCCCGCTGCCGAGGTCACCCCCTTTGCGGGAAGTACGGTGTGCGTTGGCGGCACATTGGCGGCACCCCTTGTGGCCGCCATAGGGGGCGGAGCGGGTACGGCCACCTACCAATGGTTCGATGGGAATGGCCCCATTCCGGGCGCATCGGGGGCTACTTACTTGCCGCCATCTTATACATTAACAGGTAGTTATATCTATTCTGTTGAGGTGACATGGGAAGGTGCGGGGTGCGGTTCGGCGGCATCGGGTGAGGCCTGGGTGGAGGTGGTGGCGGACCCGGTGGTGACGTTGCAGCCGCAGGGGGCTTCTTATTGCCAGGGGGCGGGGGGTGTGTTGCCGTTGTCGGTGGGGGCGGCTGGTGGGACGGGGAGCTTCCAGTACCAGTGGCAGTCTTCTGCGAACCCGGGGGGACCGTGGGGGAATGTGGTGGGGGCGACGGGGCCATCGTTTGTGCCGCCGGTGGGGGTGGTGGGGACGGTGTACTACCGTTGCCGGGTGACGCAGACGGGCGCGAACTGTCAGGTGGAGAGCCAGCCGGCGGCCGTTGTGACCACCCCGGCGCCGACGTTCACGCAGCAGCC
>CAYONT010000052.1:0-5376 GCA_964405405.1 uncultured Comamonadaceae bacterium
TTTCCTATTTCGGTTCCATCTCCTATTTCGGTTGCTGGCGCCCTGTCCGATGGGGCTGGGTCGGAATGCTCGCCGTAGCCCTTGGATTCTGGGTGGTGCCGATGGGGGCACAAGTCGCTGCGCCCGTGGAGCGCGACACCTTGCAGCCCATCTTGCTGGGGACGGCTGAAGTGCAAGGGACCACCGTGGCCGATGCGCGCGCGCCGTTTGCTTGGGTGGGTTTGGCCTCCGCTGCGCTGCGTGCGCTCGACGCCGGCGTGGACCTGCCCTACCTGCTGCGCTTCACACCGTCGCTGGTGGTGACTTCGGATGCGGGGACGGGCATCGGATACACCGGGATGCGCATTCGGGGCTCCGACGGGACGCGGATCAATGTGACCCTGAACGGTGTACCCATCAACGACGCGGAATCGCACCAAGTGTACTGGGTGAACATGCCGGACGTGGCGGGCAGTGTGGATGGTCTGCAGATCCAGCGGGGTGCTGGAACGAGCACGAACGGACCCGGGGCCTTCGGGGCGACGGTGGCCATGTCAACCCTGGCGATGTCTGCCCGGCCCTCCGCCCGCGCCGTGCTGGGCGGCGGGGCTTTCGGCACCTTGCGCACCACCCTCCAGTGGTCCAGCGGCCAGCTCGGCGACGGCTGGGCCCTCGAGGGACGGGCCACCCGCATCACCAGCGCCGGCTATGTAGACCGCGCCCAGAGCGACCTGTCGAGCCTCCACCTGACCCTGGGCCGCTTCTGGAACCAGGGGCGCTTCCTGTACACCCTGCTCGACGGCCACGAACGCACCTACCAAGCCTGGTACGGCGTGCCCCGCATCGCGCTCACCGGCGACGCCGCCGCCATCACTGCCTGGGCGCAAGGCAGTTACGAATACGGCTACGGGGCGGACACCGTACGCATCGCCGACCTCATCGCCCGCGGCCCGCGCCACAACTACTACCGCTACCCCAACGAGGTCGATGATTATGGCCAAACCCACCACCAACTGCTCCTCGAGCACCTGCTGGGCGGCTGGCGGACCTCCCTCACGGCGAACTGGACCCGGGGAGGCGGATTCTTCGAGCAGTTCCGTGCCGCGGACGACCTCGACCGCTACGGATTCCAGACCCCCGGGGCGACGGGGGACGTGGTGCGACGCCGTTGGCTCCGCAACGACCTCTGGGGCGCCCACGCCTTCGCGGAACGCGGGTTCCGGTCTGGCTCCGTGGGCCTGGGCGGCAGCGCCTACCGCTACGTGGGCGACCACTTCGGCGAGGTCCTCTGGGCGCTGCCCGCGACCCCGCTGGACCCGGGCGATGCCGTCGCGCCGGGCGACCGCTACTACAACGGCACCGGGACGAAGTCGGACCTCAACGCCTTCGCGCGGGCGATCTACCAGCCGGGCCAGGGCCGGGTCCGTCTGCACGGCGAAGGCCAAATCCGGCAAGTAAAGTACCGCGCCGACGGCAGCGACAACGACCTGCGGGCCATCGCCGTGGACGACGCGCTGTGGTTCTTCAACCCGAAACTGGGGGCGGATTGGCTCGTCGGGCGCGGGCGGTACTTCGCCTCCATCGCGGTGGCGAACCGGGAGCCCTCCCGCACGGACTACCTCGACGGTCCGGGGGGGGCCGGCACCCGGCCCGAGCGTCTCCGCGACATCGAAATCGGCGCCCAGCGCGACCTCGGCACCGCCGCCTCCCCGCGCGGCCGGGTCGAAGCCGTCCTGTACCACATGCGATACCGGGACCAGCTCGTCCTGACCGGCGAACTCAACGACGTCGGCAACGCCATCCGAACCAACGTGCCGGAGAGCTACCGCCGGGGCATCGAACTCTCCGCCGTCCTCCCCATCGACCGGGCCGCCCGCCTCCGCTGGTCCCCCACCGTCGCCTGGTCCCAAAACCGGATCCCCCAATTCGAGGAGGTCCTCTACGACTACGGAACCCCCTCCGGCTTCGAGGCGGTTCGCATCGAGCACACCGACCGGGACATCGCCTTCTCCCCGCGCTGGGTGGCCTCCTCCTCCTGGCAATGGGACCTCCACACGAACCGCACCACGGGCAACCGCTGGGAGCTCGAGTGGTTCTGGCGCGGCGTGAGCCGTCAGTACCTCGACAACACCTCCGACCTCAACCGTTCCCTAGATCCCTACGCCGTGCACGACCTGCGCCTGCGCCGCACCCAGTCGTCCCGTTCGGGCGAGGCCATCGCCCAGTTCTCCCTGTTCCTGAACAACCTCACCGGGGCCCGGTACAGCACCAACGGCTGGACCTACAGCTACCAATTGGGCGGCCCAGATACGCGGGTGGATGAGGTGTATCTCTTTCCGCAGGCCGGCCGCCATGTCATGTGTTCCGTGGAGCTGAACTTCTGAACCCCGGGGCGGAGATTTCGTCCAAGTGGCGGGCGATTTCGCGGGTGAGTTGGGCGTTTGTGAAGGGCGATGCGGCTTCTGCTGCTGCCGCCGCCGCCTCCCCAGCCGAGCGCGAGACCGCCGCCTCGGCGCAACCCCGAATGAATTCGGCGATGCCCGCCACGTCCTCGTAACCGAAGCAACCGCTTCCGGGATGGTGGGCCACCAGGTCCCGCGCGTCCCCTTGGGCCGGTCCGAGGTACAAGATGGGCTTGCCGGCGCGCAGCAACTCGAACAGCTTGCCGGGGATTCGGCCTGCCGCATTGTCCGCCCGGTTGATGGGCAGCAGCAGGAGGGAGGCCCGCCCCAATTCGCCCAGGATGGCGGTGCGCGGCAACATGCCCAGGTAGCGGGTGTAGGGTTCCAGCCCGGCCGCTTGCACCGCGTTGCGCACGGAGACGTCCACCTCGCCGGCCAGCCGAATCTCCAGCCGCTCGCGCCAAACCGCGTCGCGCGCCACCGCCTCGCCGAGGGCCTCGATGAGCCCAATCGGGTTGCGGTCGCTGCCCAGCAATCCCCCGTGGAAGACGATGAACCGCCCAGGCACCACCTCGGGGCGGTAGTCCGCGAAGTCTGCCTCATCAAAACCGTAATAGAACACCGACACATCGCGCGCCCCGATGGACTGCAAATCACGGGCCCAAGTCGGGCTGGCGATGGTGATGCGAGAAGCCTGGGCGAAGACCTCCTGTTCCAGGGCGCGGTGGATGCGGTCGGCGCGTTTGCCGATGCGCATTTGGCCATAATAATCCACCTGGGTCCAGGGATCCTGAAAATCGGCGAGCCAGGGAATGCCCAACCGCTGGGCGCAGCGCAGCCCGATGACGGTGTTCGAATGCGGTGGCCCGTCCGTGAAAATGGCATCCACGGGGTGGTCTTTCAGGTAACGGAGCAGGTACCGCACCGAGGGCGCGATCCACAGGGCCCGGGCATCGGGGATGAAGAAGTTTCCGCGGATCCAGATGCCCAAACGATCCCGCCAGCCCTGCTGTTTGTCGCTGTTGGCGGTGATGTTCAGCAGGGGCTGCGTGGGCTTGCGGCCGCTGAACCGTTTGAAGGCTTGGGACGGTTCCCAGGCGGCGACCCGGTGGACCTCCAGTCCTTCGGGCACGTCCCGGAAGTGGGTCGGATCTTCGTAGGGATAGCGGGCATCCAGGGCGGTGAACACCACGGGTTCCCAACCGTTTTCGCGCAGGTATTTCACGAGTTTGAGGCACCGCAGCACGGTCACGCCTCCCGATGGCGGCCAGTGGTAGGTGATGACCAGGACCCGTTTGCGTGGCTTCTCCATGCCGTTTCGTGTTCCGTCAATGCTGCGGGGGGTGCGGCATCCAGGCCAAATCCCCCGGCCCCTCTTCAATCGCTGACCCCACCACCACCAAATCGGCGCCCGCGGCCCACGCCGACTCGATTTGCGCCCGATTCCGCATGCCGCCGCCCACGACGAGCGGCACGTTGGTTTCCTGCCGCACCGCCGCGATGGTCTCCGGCGGCACCGGCACCCCAGCCCCGGACCCTGCGTCGAGGTACAGCAACTGCAACCCCAACATCTCCCCGGCCACGGCGGTCGCCACGGCGATGCCGGGCTTCCCCGCCGGAATGGGCTCGGTCCCGCTCATGTAGGCCGCCGTGGTCAGTGGCCCGTCTCCGATGAGCAGGTACCCCGTGGGCACCACCGGCATCCCCAGCCCCCGAATCTGCATCGCCGAGGCGACATGCCGCCCGATGAGCAAATCCGGGTTACGCCCCGAAATCAGGGACAAGAACAACACCTGGTCCGCCCCCGCCACCACCTGGTCCGGCGCCCCCGGAAACAACGTCACCGGCCCTGAAAACCCGGCCCGCACCGCCCCCAAGACCTCCAGCACCCGCCCCCGAACCAGCAGCGACCCCCCAATGAAGACGTCCGTCACCGCCGACCCCTCCAACCGACCCACCAGCGCCTCCAACCCCGCCCCCAACGGCACATCATCCGGATCCAACAGCGCCGCCAGGCGCTTCCGCCCCGACACCCGTCCCGCCCGCAAAACCTCAAGCCATGCGCAATTCATCGTTGAAAGATACGTTCCACCACCGTTTTCATCACATCCGGCCGCTGCATGTTGTGCCCCGCTGGCAGCACATGAAACCGCACCCCCTTTGCCCCCATTCGCCGCAGCCGCCAGGCCAAACCCCGCCCATTCCGCACCGGAATCACCTGGTCATGGGCTCCGAAACACAGGTCCACCGGCGCTCCATGGTCCCGCATCGCCGCAGCGACCTCGGCCTCCCTCGCCCAACAATCCCGGTGCGCCCGCCACCCCCGCCAAACCATCCTTCGCATCTCGGCCCGGTCCAAATGAAAGTGCGCAAACCCGTGCAAGTGTTTCGGAATCAACCCCCAGCGATGCAACCGGTCCCACACCCGCAACACCCGCTCCGCCCGCCGATCCAGGACCCTCCAGATCCACCTCCCCACTTGCGTGTGGACCGTCAGCCCATACAGCGGTGCCTTCCGCAATCCGTCCGGCGCAAGCAGCACCACCCGCCCCCACGTGCTTGGGCTGGCGACCAGAGCCGCCATCGCCACCCGCCCCCCGATCGAGTAGCCCAGCAAATCCATCGGCCCCGCCGCCGCCCCCTCCCGGTCCGCAATCCGGCGCGCAATCACCCCCCACAACCCAGGCGGAATCGCCTGTCCTCCCCCCCAACCCCGCTCCCCACCCTCCCCGATAATCCCCCCGCCTTTCCCGCCTTTCCCGCCTTCCCGGTCTTCCCCGCCTTCCCCGACATACCCACTCCGCCCATGCTCCGGAAGATGAATGGAAACAAAGCACCGACGTTCAGGCCACACTTCGCTCCACGTCAACATGTCCTCAAGCGGCCGAGCAAACCCATGGAAACAAATCAGCGCCCGCGGCGCAGCCGCGCCATCTCTCGCCGCGCCAGCCGCGCCATCTCCTGTCTCCTGTCTCCCATCTCGGCGCGCAGCGCC
>CAYONT010000052.1:5476-11882 GCA_964405405.1 uncultured Comamonadaceae bacterium
GCGCAGCGCCGGCCACGGCATATTCAATCCGCCACCCCTCCACCACAATGGACCGGCGTTGTGCCTGCACCCGCCCCGGCTCGAGAAATTCCATGCCGCAAATTTTGTGGATAATGCGTGAAAAACGACTGTCGCACCGAACGGCTCTGGGGAATTCGCGGCGTACTTTTGTCCCCCGGAAGTCCAAAATTTTAGCGTACCGTTGACTCCCCGCACAGCCCTGATTGCCAGAGGGGTTGGGCGGGTAAAAAAAAAATGCCCAAGGACACAAGCATCCGGTCCGTGCTGCTCATCGGGAGCGGCCCCATCGTCATAGGCCAAGCCTGCGAGTTTGATTATTCTGGATCCCAGGCAGCCCGTTCGTTGCGGGAGGAGGGCATCGAGGTGGTGTTGATCAATTCGAATCCAGCAACCATCATGACCGACCCGGTGGTGGCGGACCATGTGTATCTCGAGCCGCTGGAACCGGAGTCCATTGAGCGCATCCTGCAGAAGCACAAGATCGATGCGGTTTTGCCGACCATGGGGGGGCAGACGGCACTCAACCTGTGCATCCAATGCGATGAGATGGGCCTGTGGAAGGAATATGGGGTGCGGATGATCGGGGTGGACATCGCTGCCATCGAGATCACCGAAAACCGAGAGCGGTTCCGCACCTTGATGGGGGAGTTGGGCATTCCCATGGCCCCACAAGCCACAGCGAAGAGCTTCCTCGAGGGGAAGGAGGTTGCGCAGGTTTTCGGATTCCCCCTGTGTATCCGGGCTTCCTACACCCTGGGAGGTGCAGGGGCCGCCATCATCCACGACAAGGCGGATTTCGAACCGGCCCTCACGCGCGGCTTGCACTTGAGTCCCATCCACGAGGTGATGATCGACAAGGCACTGCTCGGGTGGAAGGAATTCGAGCTGGAGTTGTTGCGGGATTCCAACGACAATGTGACCATCATCTGCTCCATCGAGAACTTCGACCCGATGGGCATCCACACCGGTGACAGCATCACGGTGGCGCCCGCCATGACCCTGAGCGACACGACGTACCAGCGGATGCGGGACATGGCCATCAGGATGATGCGCAACATCGGGGACTTCGCGGGCGGGTGCAACGTGCAGTTTGCCGTTTCTCCAGACGAACGGGAGGACATCATCGCCATCGAGATCAACCCCCGGGTCAGCCGTTCCTCGGCCCTCGCCTCGAAGGCCACCGGTTACCCCATTGCCAAGGTGGCGGCGAAATTGGCCATCGGCTACCACCTCGACGAGCTCAAGAACACCATCACCGGGACGACCTCGGCCATGTTCGAGCCCACGCTGGACTACGTTGTGGTGAAGATTCCCCGCTGGAATTTCGACAAGTTCCCCGGTTCCAACCGGGAGTTGGGGTTGCAGATGAAGGCGGTGGGGGAGGTGATGGCCATCGGTCGGAACTTTCAGGAAGCGTTGCAAAAGGCGTGTCAATCGCTGGAAGTGGGGCGCAACGGATTGGGGGCAGACGGCAAGGAGTTGCGGGAGCAGGACCGGATTTTTCAGAGTTTGGCCCACCCCAGCTGGAACCGCCTGTTCCACATTTACGATGCTTTCAAGTTGGGCATTTCCCTGCGCAAGATCCAGGAGCTGACGCGCATCGACAAGTGGTTCCTCAAGCAGATCGAGGAGCTGGTGGTGCTCGAGGACCAGATGGCGCGCTACAAGCTGGACACCCTGCCCCTCGCACTGCTGCGCACGGCGAAGGAAAAGGGGTACGCGGACCGGCAGATCGCGCACCTGCTGGGCACGGTGGAAAGCGAGGTGCATCGGCACCGGACTGCGGCGGGCATTCGGCGCGTCTTCAAACTGGTGGATACCTGTGCGGCGGAGTTCCCGGCCTTGACGCCGTACTATTACTCCACGTTCCAGCAGGAGAACGAGTCGGTGCGCACGGACCGCAAGAAAATCGTGGTCCTGGGGAGCGGTCCCAACCGCATCGGGCAGGGCATCGAGTTCGATTACTGCTGCGTCCACGGGGTGCTGGCCGCGCGGGAAGCGGGGTACGAGACCATCATGATCAACTGCAACCCGGAGACCGTGTCCACGGATTTCGATACCGCGGACAAGCTCTACTTCGAGCCGGTGTTCTGGGAGCACATTTACGACATCATCCTCCACGAGCAGCCCGAGGGGGTGATCGTGCAGTTGGGAGGCCAAACCGCGCTCAAGCTCGCCGCCAAGCTCCACCGCTTCGGCATCCCCATCATCGGCACGTCTTACCGGGCGCTCGACCTGGCCGAGGACCGCGGGAGTTTCTCGTCCCTGCTCCGCGATTTGGAGGTGCCGTATCCGGATTTCGGGGTCGTCGAAACCTCGGAGGAAGCGGTTGCGCTCAGCGGGCGCCTGGGTTTCCCGCTGCTCGTGAGGCCTTCCTATGTCCTGGGTGGACAGCGGATGAAAATCGTCATCAACGAGGAGGAACTGGAGCGCCACGTGGTCGACATCTTCCGAGACATGCCCGAGAACCGGGTGCTGCTGGACCACTACATCGATGGGGCCATCGAGTGCGAGGCGGACGCCATTTGCGACGGGGAACAGGTGCGCATCATCGGCATCATGCAGCACATCGAACCGGCGGGCATCCACTCGGGAGACAGCTTCGCCGTCCTGCCGCCTTACAACTTGGGGGACCTGGTGCTCACCCAGATCGAAGACTACACGCAGCGCATCGCCCTGGCCCTGGAAACGGTGGGTCTCATCAACATCCAATTTGCCGTCAAAGACGATGAGGTCTTCATCATCGAGGCAAACCCCCGGGCGTCGCGCACGGTTCCCTTCATCGCCAAGGCTTACGGCGAGCCGTATGTGAACCACGCCACGAAGGTGATGCTCGGCGTGGCAAAGCTCCGGGACCTGCCCCACCAGCCTCGGCTCGAGGGTTACGCCGTCAAAATCCCGGTCTTCTCCTACGACAAGTTCCCCGAAGTCAACAAAGAGCTCGGTCCAGAGATGAAGTCCACGGGGGAAGCCATCCGGTTCATCCCCAACCTGCGGGACCCCTTCTTCCGCAAGATCCACAGCGAGCGCAACCTCTACCTCAGCAAGTAATCAACCATGGGACTCCTTCGGTTCATCTTTTATGCGGTGGTGGTTTGGTTTGTCTGGCGGCTGCTCGATGGCTGGGTGGTGCGCTCCCGGCACCGAGACCCGGACCGCGACCGTTACGACGACCGGAACCGTGGGGGAGGTGGTGGCAGGGGTGGGAACGGGCGGATGCGGGAGGACAAGTTGGGTGAATACGTCGACTACGAGGAGGTAGATCGGTGACCCGGGGACGGGGATTCCGTGCTACTTTCGCTCCATGAAGCGTTCTTTTGGAGACTCGTTGCGTGCCGCTTGGAAACAGGTAGGCTGGGCGAACTTGGGGTTGCACGTGCTCGCCCTCGTACTGTTCGGGGTGTTGGCGGAACAGTTTTACAGCCCGTACCACGAGGGTTGGGCCCTGCGCCAAGGGGATCTGATCGGGTTCTCGGGCATGTCGAAGGAGGCCACGGACCACGCCGCCCTCACGGGGGAGCACGCGTACTGGACGGGCTCCATGTTCGGGGGAATGCCCACGTACCAGATCACAGGCCAAACCTCCCAAATCCCGTCCCTCGGCGGTTCCCTCTGGCGGCTGGCAGCCCTGCCGTTCACTTCGCGCGAAATCGCCGTGTTGTTCGTGGCGATGTTGGCGGCGTATTTGCTGGCACTGAGCCTCCGGGCGGGTCCCTGGGGCGCGATGATGGTGGGGGTTGGGTACGGTTTGGCCTCGCTCAACATCCTCTACCTCGGGGCAGGCCATGAGACGAAGGTGCATGCCATCGCGGTGATGCCGGGGGTACTGGCGGGGCTCATCTGGGCATTCCGTGCGAACCGATGGTGGGGCGGGCTGGTGACGGGGACGTTCTTGGTGATGCACATCTCCGCGAACCACTTGCAGATCACGTATTACCTGTTCATCCTGACGTTGGTGGTGGGGTTGTTCCTCGGGGTGGAGGCAGTGGTGAAGCGGGGTTGGGGACCGGCTTTGGGCACCACGGGGGTGTTGGTGGCGATGGGATTGGGGGCGGTGCTGCCCAACCTGGCCATTCTCCAGACGACGAAGCAGTATTCGGAGTTCACGACGCGGGGGGAGGTGCTGGTGACGGCGGAGGAGCGGGCAGCGCTGCTGGCCCAGGTGGGGTTGGAGGCACCGGCGGCGACGGCGGGTTCGGGGGACGGGGCGGGTTTGAACCGCGACTACATCCTGGAGTACAGCATGGGGCGCGGGGAGTGGCTGGCCATCCTGTCCCCGAACCTCAAGGGCGGGGACGATGGGTTGTACTGGGGAGAGCAGAGTTTCAGCGGCGGGGCCATTTACTTCGGGGCAGTGTTGGTGGCGTTGTTCTTTGTGTTCTTGTTGGCCAGCCAGAGCCTGCTCCGATGGCCCTTGGCGCTGGTGTTCCTGCTGGCGGTTTTGACCAGCTGGCGCGAGGGGAACTTCGTGCTGGACTTCTGCCTAGAGCATGTACCCCTCTTCAACAAGTTCCGCGACACGAAGATGATGTTGGTGCTGGTGCAGGTGGCCGTGGCGGCGGGCGCGGCGGTGGTCATTCAGGAGTGGGTGGCGCTGGGGCGCGCACGCAAGGACGCTTCGGCCGAGGGCCAGCGTACTTGGACCCGGGGCCGCAACCGCTACCTCATCGCCTGGGGCGGGGTGGTGGCGATGTGCCTCGGTTTTTACCTGATGCCAGAGCTGTTCTTCGATTTCACGTCGGAGATTCGGCCTGACCAAGCTGTGGAGGAGTATGGGGCGCAACAGGTGGTTCCTTTGCGTTTGGAGTTGTTCCGCACGGACATGCTGCGGACCCTGTTCTTGGTGCTCGTAGCGGGCCTGGGCGCGGTGGCCTTGATGTTCCACTGGGGTCCGCCGGCAGGTGCGTTGCTGGTTCTGCTGGGGGTGTCGACGGTGGATGTTTGGCAAGTATCTCGCCGTTACAACAACGAGGAGGGCTCCAACGGGCAGCGCCGGCACTGGATCAAGGCCGATGAGCGGCAGTTCCCGCACGTGCCTTCGCCACAGCAGCTTGCGATCATCGACTCGACGTACGAACGAGCAAAGTCCATGGATCCAGGGCTGTTGGAGCGGGAGGATCGGCTCTACGCCGAGTACCAGAAGCGGTTGCCAGGGGAGCGGGTGGGCAAGCGCATCGAACCGGTGGTGCGGCTGGCGGCGCGGACGGGTGCCATGCGCTTTAGCGATTCCTTCCGGGTGCTCAACTGGGACAACCCGTACAGCGATGCATCGTTTTCGTACCACTTCCAGTCGGTGGGCGGTTACCACGGGGCGAAACTCCGTCGCTACCAGGACTTTGCGGATGTCGTGTTGGCACGGGATCGCCAGCGGTTCGTGACCCTCGCGAAGGAAGGGGGCATCACCCAAGGACTCAACAGCATGCTGGGGCACCGGATGCTCAATACCCGTTACGTGGTCATAGGCCAGTTGGACGCCCCGTTGCAGGTGCCCAGTCCTTCTGGGGCGGCGTGGTTTGCCCGGCACTGGGTGGTGGCAGAATCGCATGCGGACGAACTAGGCAAAACCGCCGCAACCCCCGCGCTAGATTCGGTGGTGGTGCACGAGGAGTTTGCTCCCCAACTGACCGGCTTGGGAGATCCTGGAGCGTCTTCGGTGCGGTTGACCTCGTACTTGCCCGAGCGCTTGACGTACGAGACCCGCAGCGAGCATGGGGGGCTGGTGGTCTTCTCAGAGGTTTGGTATCCAGCGGGTTGGAAGCTGAAGGTGGATGGGGAAGATGCGCCTTTGTTGCGGGTCAACTACCTCCTTCGCGGGTCGGTGGTTCCGGCCGGAGACCACAACTTGGAGATGGTGTTTGAGCCGGACCATTCGGCCACCGAGCAATGGGCGGGCATCGGAGCGTATGGCATGGGAACCCTCTTGTTGTTGAGCCTGGGGTTGGGCATGGGGACGGCCTTCCGCAAAGAGGCGTGAGGGTTTGAACTTTTGAAGAAGAGACCGGTTTTTAGGCACATGGCAGAACAGGCGGGTGTGGTTTGGCGCTGGTACAGTGCGCCGTCAGGCAAGGGTGCGCCCGATTGGGCCACCTGGGATGCACTGGTGAGGGGGTCCCGAGGCGGGGCGTCCTTCTTCTTGGACAGCCGTCAGGTGCGGGGGGCGATGTCGGTGCAGGAGCGCAGGGTTTGGGCATTGGTGGCTTTGGAGGTTGGAGCGGGAGGGGAGGAACGGTGGCTGGGGGTATCGGTGGTGGAGGATGTGCTCGCCCAGAGCCACGCGGGGGCTACCCATGCCCAGAACGGCAGCCGGTTGTACCAGCGGTTGGGACGGGCCTTGCACGGCCGGTCGGGGGTGCTGCAGTGGCGGGTTCGGGTGGCAGGCAGTGTG
>CAYONT010000053.1:0-8643 GCA_964405405.1 uncultured Comamonadaceae bacterium
CGGTAGAGTTCACGTAAATTTCACTTGGAATTTTTGGTCAATCACAACCGATGGTCATGGTGGCAATGGTTCGCAAAGTGATGGGATGGGTCGATTCCCATCTGGCTTGGTTTCTGACCAATGGCAACAAGCGCCAGCGGATGCTGGACGAGTTCTGATTGCCTTCTGGATTCTGACTGGGTTTCAGCTTTTGGCCGGACCCTCCCCGACATAAACACACACGCTCTGAGGCTCTGAGAAGAACCGGAGCGATTCGATGCCCCCCTCTCGCCCGGAGCCGGAGTTTTTCACGCCACCGAAGGGCATTCGGAGGTCCCTTTCCAACCAGCAATTGATCCAGGCGATGCCGGATTCGATGCCCGCAGCCATCCGGTGTGCCCTGCCCAGGTTTTCAGTCCAAATGGTGCACGCCAAGCCGTATTCCGTTGCGTTTGCCAAAGCCAAGGCTTCCGCCTCATCCCGAAAACGCTGCAAAGTGATGACCGGCCCGAAAATTTCCTCCTGGTTGACCGCGCACTGGGGGTCCAGGCCTTCGATGATCGTGGGCGCGACAAAGTACCCTGACGCGCAACGTTCCCCTTCGGGAACCACGGCTTCACCCCCGCACAAAATGGTACCGCCCAGCTGCCGGGCTTGTTCGATGTAGGAGAGGATTTTTGCTTGGTGGGCAGCTGAAGCCACTGCACCCATGCGGGTTTCGGGCAGCGAGGGGTCGCCGATTTTCCAGGCGCGGGCCTTGGCGACAAGGGCGTCTCGAAACCGGTCGTACAACGCGTCCTCGATGAGGATGCGCGAAGCACAGAGGCAGATTTGCCCTTGGTTCGCAAAGGCAGATTGCAGGGTGGTCTGTAAGGCGCGTTCGAAATCACAATCGGCGAAGAGGATGCCCGGATTCTTGCCACCCAGTTCCAAGCAGATTTTCTTCTGGGTGCCGGCTACTGCACGGGCGATGTGGGTGCCGGTAGCCGTCCCGCCCGTGAAGGAAATGGCCTTGATCCGGGGATGTTGAACGATGGCTTCGCCTGCTTCGCCGCCCAATCCGTGCACGATGTTGAAGACCCCGGGAGGAAAACCGGCCTCAGTGATCCATTGGGAGAGCAGGTAGGCGGACGCGGGCGTGACTTCGGAGGGTTTGGCCACCACACAATTCCCCATGGCCAGCGCAGGAGCCAGTTTCCAAGTGAACAAGTAAAGCGGCAAATTCCAAGGGGAGATGACCCCCACCACCCCGAGGGGCTTGCGGTGCACATAATGGATGTGGGTGGTGCCAGCGGTCACATGGCTCTCGGTGACGAAGTGCTGAACCGAAGTGGCAAAGAAGCGCAGGTTCTTTTCGGCGCGGGGGATGTCCACGTGACGGGCCACTTGCACCGGCTTCCCGTTGTCCCGGGATTCAGCGGCGACCAATTCGTCGAAGTGCCGGCGCACGGCATCGGCCAGCCGTAGGATGCAAGCGCTACGTTCATCCACATGAAGGGCGGACCAAGCGGGGAATGCAGCTTCTGCTGCCGCTACGGCTGCTGCCACATCTGCGGCATCCGAACGGGGAATGCGACCATAGGTCTTGCCAGTGGCTGGTTCGGTGTTGTCCAGCCAGCGCCCGCTGAGCGCGGGTTGATGTCGGTCGCCAATCCAGTTGAGGATGTCCATGGGGAGTGCCGTTGTGTTGTGGGATGGAAAACCTTTTGTATATTCGCGCTCGATTTTCCGCGAGGAAGCTCAAAGTTAATCACTCCCCGATGGTGTAATGGTAACACACCGGATTTTGGTTCCGTTTTTCCAGGTTCGAGTCCTGGTCGGGGAACAGAAACCCTTCCGATTGCCGGAGGGGTTTTTTGTTGGCCATGGGTCGGTTGGCACATTTTGGGGAACGGAACTTGGGTGGTGTCCATCTGTGGGCTAAATTCCTCGACAAAATCCTATCATCATGCGCTCAAATTCTGTTTCAATGGGTTCTTTGTGGGGAGGTTTGTTTGTTGGTCTGCTGGCATGGGGCTCGGCTTTGCCTGGTTGGTCACAAACTGCGACCCCTCCCGGTGGGCTGCCCGCTTACAATCCCAACGTGGATGCGAATGCGGTGGTGGAGACCGTGGACCTCATGGCATTGCTGGGGTTGTTCGGCTCGACCTTCACGTCGGATGGATCGTGCGGTGCAACGAGCGAGGCTTCGGGCGAGACCCTGGCTTCTCTGGAGGCTCGGTTGGAAGCGTTGGAGGCTCGGTGGGAAGCCTTGGGAGCGCAGTTGATGGAACTGGTGCAGTCCGCACACGCAAGCCCTTTTGTTTGGGATACAGAGTCGGGGGCATGGGTGGCCACCTCGCCCATCGAAATTCATTCGACCTTGGAGGTCGACAAGGTGCGTACCCAGCGCTTGGAGGCGGGCAGCGCCCGGGTGGGTGGGCTCACAGCGGGCAGTGCGACGACGGGGAGCGGTGCGGCCTCGGAGTGAGGCCCACGGCCTTCACCCATTGAGGAGCCGGTGAAAACGATGAAGCGCGGCGGACTCGCCGTGCACATACAGCACATCCCCTTGCTGAAGAGTCTCATCTGGGGTGAGCGGAGCCAACCAGTTTCCTGAGCGCTGGATGGCCACGACTTGGATGCCGTGTTCCTTTCTGAGTTGCGATTGGGCTAGGCTGCGGTGCAGGAGCGGCCCACTGTCTGCGTATACCCGGACACAAGCGATCGGAAAGGGAAGGACCTCGTCGGTCTGTGGCTTGTGCGTGCTCCGGCGGCCGAAAGAAGTCATCTGGGTTGATTGCCAGAGCGCGTAATTGTCGGCGCGCACTTGGGAGGCAAACTGATCGATGCGGTCCAAGGGAACCATGTAATGGCCCAAAACGCGAGAGAAGATCTCCACGGCTGTTTCGAACTCCTCTGGTACCACCTCGTCTGCTCCCAGTGCTATCAACTCCTGCATTTCCCTTACGTAGCGCGTTCGAACGATCACATAGACACTGGGTGCCAATTGTCGGATGTTGCGGATGATGGTACGCGTGGATTCGGGCTGCGAGATGGCGATGACAACGGCCTGTGCCTTCTCGGGCTTCAGCCCCTGCAGGACTTGGATGTCCGTGCCATCTCCGAAGTGAATGGGGAGACCCAGGGCCCGGTTTTTTTGGACCAAATCCGGGTCAGTCTCCAATACGGCGAACGGGATGGATTGCGCTCGGGCAGCTTGGGCGAGGTGGGTGCCGTTGAGCCCAAATCCAATGATGATGAGGTGGTTTTCCAAGCCGGATTCGGGGGTGGAGGAAGGGGTAGAATCTGGGTGCGTTTGGTTCCCAGTCTGAGGAAGCAACCGCTGGGTGATGGACCCCGCCCGCAGGAACAGGACAGGGGTCAACATGAGCGATAGGATCGAAACCGCTAGGAACGTCTGGTGGGTTTCCGTTTGGAGCAAGCCGTGCACCATGCCCACTTGGGAAAGAACAAACGCGAATTCGCCCACTTGGAACAGTGCGAGCCCCGTGAGCCAGGCGGCAACCGGGGGATAGCGCAGGAGCCGCATGGCGAAAGCGGTGATGGCGGATTTGGCCAGCAGCACCCCAACGACGAGCAGCAGAATGGATCCGAGGTGTTCCCAGACGAAGGATACGTCCAGCATCATACCGATGGAAATGAAAAAGATGCTGGAGAACAGCTCGCGAAAGGGCAGGACCACGCTGGTGGCTTGGTGGCTGTACACCGAATCGGAGATGACCAGTCCAGCGAGGAAGGCGCCGAGAGCCAGCGAGAGTCCCGCGGCTTCCGTCAACGCTGAGAAGGCCAAACAAACCAGCACCGTCCCGAGCAAGAAAAGTTCTTTGCTGTGTGTGCGGGCGATTCGGTGAAACATCCACGGCACCAGGAAGCGCCCGCCAAGGTAGGTCAGTGCGAGGGCGCCTGAGGACTTCAGAAGCAACCCGCTGAGCGCGGGCATCCAAGGCCCCCCGTCGCCTGCCAGGAAGGGCACAGCCAACATCATCGGTACGACAATCAGGTCCTGGAAGATGAGGATGCCCAGGGCATTGCGTCCGTGGGTGGAGGTCATCTCGTTGCGGTCTTGCAACATCTTCAGCACAACGGCCGTGCTGGAAAGGGAAAACAAGCAACCCATGAACACCGCTTCTGGCCAGGAAAGACCCACAAGGGCCGAGATGCCCGCCGTAGCCAGCAAGGTCAATCCCACCTGCAGGGCTCCACCTAGGAAAACCGTTTTTCGGATTCTGACCAGTTGGGAAATGGACAGCTCCATGCCGATGACAAAGAGCAACAGCATCACCCCCAGTTCGGAAATGGGCGCGATGGCTGCTGTGCTGTGAAACCAGCCCAATCCGCCCGGTCCGATGCAGACGCCGGTGAGCAGGAATCCGAGGACCGTGGGCAATTTGAAGCGCTGCAAAACCAAGGCGATGCCGACCCCTGCACCAAGCAGCAGCAACAAATCGGGCAACAAGGGAAGGTGGGGCATGCAGCGTCGTTACTCTCCCTGGAGGATGAGGATCTGCTGTTGAAGGGATTCGACCTGGGCTTGTAGGCTGGCCACGGTGGACAACAGGGAATTGAGGGTGGCGGTCACGGCGACGCCGTTGGCGGTCAGTTCGCCGGCCAGGGTGGCCGAATTGTCCGTGGTGATGGTGAAGGCGTTTGCCCGCGCGTTGGTGGCGGTTCCATTGCCCACGGCGAATAGGAGTCCGGGAACCTGCAGGGTGTTGAAGCGCCCGACGACAAAGGCGTTGTCGCTGTCGGCCACGGTGCTTGTGCCGTTTGCCGTGGAGGAAAGGTGGGAGGCCAAGGTGCTGCGGCCGGTGGCGGAGCTGTAGAGGCCCGAGGCCACGGTTTGGTAGCCTTGGGCGTGGGAGGCGTAACCGGTGGCGTCGGTCTGGAACCCCTCGGCGTGGGCGGCCGTGGAAGTGGCCTCGGTGCCGTCGCCTTCTGCGTGTGCGCTTTGGCCGGAGGCGAGGGTCAGCCGGCCTTCGGCGTGGCTGTACTGACCGGAAGCGGTGGTGTTGAGTCCCTCGGCGTGCGCGGCCGTATTGCTGGCCGTGGTGTTGTTGCCTTCGGCATGGCTGTAGTTTCCGAGCGCATCGGTGTTGATGCCTTCCGCGTGCGCCCCGATGCCGACGGCCAGCGTGGTCATCCCCTCCGCATGGGAGGCCGTGCCGCTCGCCGTGGTCCCCTCGCCTTCAGCACTCGAGCAAATGGCGCTGGCCGTGGACAGCCGGTTCTGTGCATGGGAGTAGGGACCCGTCGCGCTGGTGTTCATCCCGGAGGCATGGGCGTACTCCCCGGTGGCCACCACGTTGAGCCCTTGGGCCAGGTTCGTGGTAACCCGCAGGGTGCCCTCCACCCAGCCCCAAGGGCTTTGCTCCGTCGCCAGCAGCGTGTCCCGGTAAGTCCCCAGCCCCAGTGCGGTCCGGGCATCGCCCGGCGTGGTGGCACCCGTGCCCCCGAATTCAATCGGAAGAACCCCCTCTGCGGTGAAGTTGACCCCGTAAAAGGGGAGGAACTCGAGCAAATCAACGACCTCGATGACGCCGTTGTTGTCAAAGTCCGGGTTGTATGGGAGCGGGGGGTTGGCGGTTTGGCCTGAAACAGAAAAGGCCCCCAGAAGGCCACCGGCCAAACCGAGGAGCGCGCGGGAGGAAAAAACTTGCATGGTTACAAGTTACGAAAAAGGGGCGACCCGATGGGCCGCCCCTTCTCGCACACCGTGCCGATGGTGGATCAGTCGGACACGACGAACCGAATGATTTTCTGATCAAACTCGCTCAAGATTCTCATGTGGTACATGCCTTCGCGCAACCCGTTCAACGGCACCGTCAGCGTTTGTACGGTGGCCGCTTGGACCTGACCTCGGAAGACGTGCTGTACGTGTTGACCCGACGGCATGTAGATGTCGACCAGCACCTCGGAGTTCTCGGCGCTGACGTAGGAAACTTCAGCCCGGTCAATGACAGGATTGGGCTTCAGCGCGGCCACCGTCAAACCAGCAGGAAGCTTGCCGGTAACTTCTTCCTCTACGTTGCCTGATCCGCCGTTGTCCGCAGCACCCGAGAGGTCGTCCCCTTTGCCCATGGGCGGTGCAAAGAGGCCACAGGGGAAGCCGTCGTAGTGCAGCGTGTACGAGAACGTCGTCGCATTGCCGGAGCAATCCGTGGCCGTCCAGGTCCGCACGATGCTGGTGGGCAACGTGCAATCCAAGTCGCCGAACAAGTCACCCGATCCATTGATTTGGGCGCCATCGAACTGACCGTTGTAGAAGAACCAGCCGCTGTAGCCATGGACGCTGTTCTTGTTGTTCGCCCCCGTGCCCACCTGCAGCCCGAAGTAGAGGTTTGCCGGTTGGTGGCTCAAGGCCAAACTCGACCCCGCAAATTCTCCCCAGCCCACGAGGGTGCCCGACTGCATCACATGGTACATCCAGTTTTCGTGGTCATCGATTTGCTCCTCGCAATCGAGCTTGTATCCCTGGGGACCGGGCAATGCCAGCCATTGCTCCCAGGTGTACCCCGGTCCGTAGGTGACCTGCAAGGTCCAGCCAGCTTCCGGATTCACTTCGCTGACCAGCGTTTGGTTCAACACCCAGCCGCCGTTCTCGAGGTGCGTGACCACACCCTCCAAGCTCTGGTAGAACTCCCCGCCTGGGAAGTTGAACAACCGCAAGCTGTGGGGCGTGAAGTCATCACACGTGAGGGGGCCATCTACAGGCGACGGATCCAGGGCCGCACAGTACCCGGCGACTCCCTCTCCCGGCAGCCCATAGACCGTCTCCATGGTTTCTGTGAACACCACATCCACCGTGGCATCGCAGTTGTCCGTCGCTGTGAGGGCGCAGGGAGCCGGCACCGTCATGCCCCCCAGCACATCGTCATAGCAGAGCGTCACCTCCTGGCCGTTGGTGAAATCGCATGCACCCACCAGCACTGGAGCTTGCGTATCACTGACCTTGATGGTCTGCAGGAAGCCCGTCGTGTTGCCACAATCGTCGGTGGCCGTGTAGAACCGGATCACCGTGTACTCGGAATCGCACAAGCCCGGGATCACATTCTCCGTCCAGGCCAAATCCACCAACCCCGCCGGGGTCGCGTTGTCTGTTACCCCGATGCCCGCAGGCACCAAAGGCTCGGAGCACTCGATTTCGATGAGGGCGGGGAGCACCTCAAAGACCGGCGGAACGGCATCGGTGACGGTCACCACCCGGACCACGGTCGACTGGTTGCCCGCGGCATCCACCGCTTGGAACGTGATTTCCACCACAAACGAACCGATGCACGATTCACTCTGGTTGTTCGCCACATAGCTCAGGACGGGCTGCGGGTCGCAGTTGTCCGTCACCGCCGGGAACAAGTTCCAGACATTGGTCGCCGCCCAGGCATCCCAAGTCATGCTCAGATCCGAAGTTGCCGCGAACACGGGCGCCTCCTGGTCGAAGATGTGGATGGTTTGGACTGCGGTGGCCGTGTTGCCGCAATCGTCCTCCGCGGTGAAAGTCCGCTCGATCCAAGTTCCCCCTGGAATGACCAAGGTGTTGTCCACGTACGTGATCTCCACGGCATTGTCGCAGTTGTCCCATACCTCGGGCATCACCAGCGGGACTTCCTCCTCGCAGGTCACCGACAAGTCAGCCGGAACCGTGGCAAACACAGGCGACGTCTCATCGACCAACGCGATGATCTGTTCAAACTGGCTCTGGTTGCCGCAAGCATCCGTGGCCGTGTAAAGCCGCGTGAACATGCCGATGGGCTTGACGCATCCGCCTGCGAAGGGCAAGGTGCTGAATGTCAAGGCCAAACCGCCATCACAATTGTCCACTGCGGTCGCGTAGGCCGCATTCGCGTCGAAGGTGTCGCAGGCCACCTCCAGGTACACTTCTGCCGTGATGACGGGTGGCTCGTTGTCCCCGACCTGGAGGGTCTGGGTGTGGACGGTGGTGTTGCCGCTGCAGTCGGTGGCGGTCCAGGTGCGGACGATGGTCTGCTGCTGGGCGCATGCACCGGGGGTGCTGGTTTCGCTGAAGGTGACTGCGGGTGCGGGGTCGCAGTTGTCGACGGCGACCAGCAGGGCCGGGGTGGGCACCTCGCCGCAGGCGACGACGAGGTCGGCCGGGAGGTCGCCGACGAAAGCGGGGGCCGCGTCGTCCGCCACGGTCAGGGTGAACGCCATGGAGGAGCTGTTGCCACAGTCATCCGTGGCGGTGACGGTGACCAGGTGGACATAGTTGCCACAGGCGTCCTGCGAGAGGACGGTGCGGGACTCGTCGTAGGTCACGCTGCCGCAGGCGTCGGTGGCGGCGTAGGTGTACGTGGGCTCCTCGCAGGCGCCGATGAGGTCGCCCGGCACGGAGGTGAATACGGGCGCCGCCGTGTCGATCACGGTGATGGTCTGCTGCGCCGTGGCGACATTGCCACACGCATCGGTGGCCGTGAAGGTCCGGACGACGATGGAGGATCCGCCGCAGGCACCGGGGAGGGTGGTGGTGGCGACAGAAACCTGGGCCGCGCTGCAGTTGTCGGTGGCCAGGGCGTCCTCCAGTATGAGGGGTTGGTCACAGGCGATCGTGTAGTCCGCGGGGATGGACAGCACCGGCGGCACGTTGTCGGTGACCGTGACCGTTTGGACGGCAGACGACGTGTTGCCGCACGCATCCGTGGCGGTGTA
>CAYONT010000053.1:8743-11753 GCA_964405405.1 uncultured Comamonadaceae bacterium
GTCTGAACCGCCGTGGCCACATTGCCACAGTCGTCGGTCGCCGTATATGTGCGCAGTACCGAGAAGCAACCGCTGTCCCCGTTGCCGAGGATTTCTTGCGTCCAAACCCATTCCACATCGGAGTCACATCCGTCCGTGGCCATGACCGTTCCGTAAGGGAGGGAGGGGTCGAAGGCATCGCAGGCCACTTCAGCATCCGTGACGACCAGCGACGGCGCCGTGGTGTCAAGGATGGTGATGGTTTGGCCTAATGTGGTGGTGTTCTCGCAAGCATCGGTCGCCGTCCAGGTCCGGGTGAAGGTGTAGCTACCTTCCGCACTGCCGTCACCGGTGCACAGGTACACGGGCGCGCTGTCCGTGTAGTTCAGGGTCAAGGTTTCATCCCACAACACGCCGCAGTTGTCGCTGACCACGGGGGTACCCAAGGCAGCGGGGGACAGGTCGGCGTTGCATGCCGCATCCCCTGCAACAGTGATGTCGCTCAGGCCCGAGAGGGTCGGCGGCGTCACATCGAACAGAACGACGTACTGCTCGACGGTGGTGCTGTTGCCGCAGTCGTCTGTGGCCGTCCAGTACCGTACCCAAGCACCGGGGCAAGAACCCGCGGCGAAGACGGCCTGGATGCTGTAGCTCACCTCCGAGTCGCATGCATCGGTGGCGAACAGGGGAACCACATTTGGATTGTTGGGATCCTCCATGGCACTGCACTCGACCATGGTGAATTGGTCGAAGGGCAGGAACTCTGGAGCGGTGTTGTCGATCACCGTCAGGAGTTGGGTGGCCGTAACCGGGTTGCTCACGTTGCCGCAGGCGTCCGTCGCGGTGGCCGTGAAGGTCCGGACCACGGTGTAAGAGCCTTCAGGCATACCGTCTGCTGCGCTGCAGGTGGCCACCGGTGCACTGTCGGAATAGGTCCAAGCGGTGGAAACGATGCCGCCACAGCCATCGGTACCGGTGGCCACAGGCATTCCGTGAACCTCGGGGGTTCCGATGGGATCGCAGTGCGTTCCCGCGGATAGGGTCACTCCCGCCGGTGCGGTGAGGGCGACAGAGGGCGCGGTCGTGTCCAGCACCTCGATGGTTTGGGTGCAGCTGACCGAAGCCGTGTTTTCACAATCGTCCGTCGCCGTCAACGTCCAAGTCCGCACGAAACTGTACGAACCGTTGCACGAGCTTTGGTGGGGTCCGTCGGAGTAAGTGAGGGTGGCTGCAACGGTGGCCGTGCAGTTGTCCGTGGCGGTCCACGTCGGCGTGCCGGTGACCGTAGGATCCGTGGAGGCCATGCAGTTCCCGTCTGTTTCCAAGGTCACATCTTCCACACATTCCAAGGCCAAACCAGGCGCCAAATCATCCGTCAAGTACACGACCTGCGACAAGGTTGCGGTGTTGCCGCAGGCATCCGTTGCGGTGTAGGTCCGCAAGAAGGCTCCATCCGGCTGAACGCATCCGCCCGAAACGGCAAGATCGGAATAGGTCAGGGTGACGTCTCCGCAATCGTCGGTGGCAGTGACGGTGATGACGTCAGATGCGCCGCAAGGAAGCAACACCTGGCCCGGTGCCGGATCGAAGGTCGGTGGGGTGGTGTCGATGGTCTGCAGGGTCTGTGTGACCGAGGTCGCGTTGCCGCAGGCATCGGTGGCGGTCCAGGTCCGGGTCAAGGTGGCGGTGGTGCCGCATCCGGGTGCGGTGGTCTCGGTCAAGGACAGGGTGACCTCACCGCAATTGTCGGTGGCCACTGGGGTCTCCAGGGGCAGGGGCTCACCGCAAGCCACGACTGCATCCGCGGGCACGGAAAGGAACACGGGTGCCTCCGCATCGTCCGTGGTCACGGTCTGGGTGTACGTCGCTGCGTTCCCGCTGCAGTCCGTGGCGGACCAGGTCCGGGTGTAGACCCCGGCCCCGTCGCATGCCCCCGGCACAAACGTCTCACCCAAGTACGCGAGCTCAATGGTGCCCGCTGGCGAACAGTCGTCCGTCACCACGAAAGCGTCCAAGCCCGGTACCGGCGTCGTCTCCCCGCATCCCACCAACACATCCGCTGGCCCCGATACAAACGTCGGTGCCGAAGCGTCCTCCACCGAAATCGTCTGGGTGAGGGTGGTGGTCGTTCCGCACGCCGGGTCGAACGCTTGGTAAGTAATTTCCACCGCGCCTTCACCACATTCCGGGGTGTTGACCACGTCCTGCCCGAGGTCTACGATCAAGTCGCCTGCCATGCCAGAAGCCGGCTGGTCCCAAATCGTTCCCGACCATGCGAACCAACCGCCAAACCCGTAATTGCAGTTGTGGCTGTTTCCGCTCATGCCCAACTGGAAGGCCTTGTTTTGGCTCACCGGCATGTGGCTCAGGCTCAGGTGCGAACCGGCGTAACCGTCGACGCCCGTCAGGTAGCTCTGGTTGTTGTCCAGGAAATAAATTTGCAATTCTGCGGGGTTGGCCGTGCATCCGTAGGCAAGGATCAAGCCGCGTTGGGGGTTGCCGGCCATCCAGGCTTGGGCGGTGGTTTGGCCTGTGAAAACCATGTGAATGTCCCAGGCCAAATCCGAATCCAAGCTGTTGTACACGCGCCCTGTAACCAAAGCGGTTCCATTTGCGTATCGGGTGACAGAGAGCGGGGTTTGCTCCAACCAGTAGTCGCTCGGTGCGAAGCCGAGTGCGGTCATGCCGAAGATGCGCAGGGCGCCGTCGGGTCCGAAGCCGTAAGCGGTGGTGGCGCTGTTTTCGATGTAGGTCTCGTTGAGGGGCGCGTAGAATCCGGTCACTTCGAGGGAGGAGCCGGTGCATGGATTGACTGCGGTCACGGAAGGATCGATGCCTCCAGGCAGCGGGGTGCCGCAGGCCACGGTGTAGTCGGCGGTGTTTCCGGAGAAGCTGGCTGGGCAGGCACACGGATCGATGGGGTTGCCACTGCAATCGAACCCGATGGCCGGATAGGCGCAATCTCCTGGGTCCGTGGCAGCCGCATCGTAGTTGCAAGCGGTTGCATCCTGGCAACCGACCACTTCGAACG
>CAYONT010000054.1:0-11599 GCA_964405405.1 uncultured Comamonadaceae bacterium
CGCAGCCCCCGCAGAATCTGCCCCACCAACCCCGGCCCCTCAAACACCAACCCGGAATACACCTGGACCAGCGACGCCCCCGCCTCCAACTTCTCCCGCGCGGCCTCCGCCGAATCCACCCCACCGACCCCGATGATCGGGAACGCCCCCCCCGACCGGGGGGGCCGGTACCGCCCCACCGCCGGGGAGGGCGCCCGCCGGGGCGCCCCGCTCAACCCCCCCGCCCCCATCGCCTCCACCCGGGCCCGCTCCGTGCGCAGCGACCCCGGCCGCTCCACCGTCGTATTCGTGGCGATGACCCCCGCAATCCCCGTCTCCGCGACCAACGCCACGATGTCGTCCAGCTGCGCGTCCGTCAAGTCCGGCGCGATTTTCAAAAAGATGGGCCGTTGCACCCGCTGCGCCAAGTTCTCCCGCTGCAGCGCCCCGAGCAGCGCCCCGAGCGGTTCGCGGTCCTGCAGCGCCCGCAGCCCCGGCGTATTGGGCGAACTCACATTCACCACGAAGTAATCCACCCCTTCATGGAGTGCGCGAAAGCAGGCCAAATAATCCGCAACCGCATCCTCATTCGGGGTGTCCTTGTTCTTGCCGAGGTTCCCACCGACCACGAGCCCGGCGGGCCGATGGCGCAACCGGGCCGCCAGCGCTTCGACGCCGCCGTTGTTGAAACCGAGTCGGTTGATGAGCGCGCTGTCGAGGGGCAACCGGAAGAGCCGGGGCCGGGGGTTGCCCGGCTGCGCCCGCGGCGTGACCGTCCCCACCTCCACAAACCCGAACCCCAACGCCGCCATCTCCCGCAACCAGCGACCCTCCTTGTCGAAGCCCGCCGCGAGCCCCACGCAGTTGGGGAACCGGATTCCCGCCACCTCAACTGCGCCCGCGCCCGCCGCGCCCGCCGCGCCCGCGCCCCGCAGGAACCAAGCCCGGAAAACCCGCGCCGCCCCTGGAATCCGCACCACCACCGACCACAACCCCATCGTCCAACCGTGGGCGCGCTCCGGGTCCAACCGGAAAATCAACGGCTTCAGCACCTTGTACAACATGCCCCAAAGGTAAACGCGCGCCGGGCTTGTGGATAAACCTGTGAAAACCTCGCACTTCCCCCCGCGAGCAGTCGCAGCCTGTGCCTTTAGATTTGGATTCCAACCATGAGCTACTTGGGAATCATCGAACGTTTGGCCAAACGAAAGCTCACAGAAGAGCAGGTGGCCCAGATTTTTGTCCACACCACGATGGAAATGATGGAGGCGGGTTGGCCGGACATTGCCGACTTCCTCAACGAGCACCCCGGATTCGTCCAGTCGCCGGAACTCGACCGGGAGGACTTCGGTCGCTTCCTCATCATCTCGGTGGTCGGCAACATCCAATGGATTCCGCGCTACTTCGACAACGGCGTGGACCGGCACATCGTGCAGCGCATCTGTGCGAAGTTTGCCCGCATCCTGGACATCCCCACGGACGAGTTTGTCCGCAAGGTGAACCAGTACCGCCATTTCATCAAGTCGGTGAACCACCCGTCGAAGAACATCCTGCGCGGCATGACCCGGGCGGTCTTTTACAAGTACAACCTGAACCAATTCCAGGTGGAGTACTTCCGGGACCTCAACTCACCGGATCCCAACATCGAACGGCAGCTCCAGAAATTGATGGAGAACTTCCTGTGGGACTGGCAGGAGTTCAACAACCAGTACCGGGTGGTGAAGGGAAGCGACGGGGTGGAGCAGGCCTCCGAGGTCGCCCACATGGACTTGTTGGGCTGATCAGTCGTCCCCGCGGGCGGCTGCGCGCTCGAGGTCCTTGTCTTTGAGGGAGTCCCGCTTGTCGTGCAGCTTCTTGCCCCGGGCGATGGAGATATCGAGTTTGGCATACCCACTCGAAGCGATGTAAAGCTTTGTGGGAATGATGGTTACGCCCACGTCTTTCATCTTCTTCTGCAACTTCTTCAACTCGGTGCGTTGGAGCAGCAACTTGCGCGGACGGCGCGGATCGTGGGCCACATAGCCGGCGTTCGCGTACTCCGCGATGTAGAGGTTGAAGACGAAGAGTTCGTCACCCTGAAACCGACAGTAGGCTTCGGTGATGCTGGCCTTCGACGCCCGGATGGACTTGATTTCCGAGCCCATGAGCTGGATGCCCGCCGTGTACGAATCGGTCAGAAAGTAGGAGTAGGCGGCTTTCTTGTTTTTGATTTCTACGGCAGGCATGGCACAAAAGTAGGCGGCGCGGTGCTGTAACTTGCGCTGCACAGCATGGAAAACAAAGCTTCGAAGGGAATGGGCAGGGCCGCGACAGTGCTCGCCGCGCTGGCAGCGTTTGGAACCGCGGTCATCCCCGGACTCGCCCCAGTGGCCACAGCCCAAACCGTGGGAACGCTGTTCCACAACCCGGAAGCGTTTTCGGGTGCGGTGCTCTTCGCGCCGACGTCCTCGGACACGACGTATCTCATCAATCCCTGTGGCGAGGTCCTGAACCGCTGGACGAGCGAGTTCAACCCGGGAATGTCGGTGTACCTGACGCCCGAGGGCGATCTCGTCCGGGCGCAACGGCTGCAGTCGGCGTTCTTTGCGGGGGGCGGCATCGGCGGGGGCTTCGAACGGCGGGACTGGGCAGGGAACCTGCTCTGGAGCGGGACGTACGCGAACGACACGGTGCATGCGCACCACGACTTCGTGTGGATGCCCAATGGCCACCTGCTCATCGTGGCGTGGGAGGCGCACGACGGGGCGGAAGCGATCGCGCGGGGACGGCTGCCGGAGCTGACGCCGCCGGTGGTTTGGTCGGAGCGGGTGGTCGAGCTGGCGCCGCTTGCAGGGGGCGGGATGGAGGAGGTTTGGGTTTGGCGGGCGTGGGACCACTTGGTGCAGGATACAGACCCGGCGCTGCCGGGGTATGGGGCGCCATCGGACTTCCCGGGGCGGTTCGATGTCAACTTCGAGGCGGTGGCCAGCGGGGGCGGGATGGGACCGGGCGGGGGGGAACTGGCGGCAGCGGATTGGATGCACGTGAACAGCATCGATTACCACCCGGGCCTGGATCAGGTGGTGCTGGGGAGCCGGTATTGGAACGAGGTGTGGGTCATCGACCACAGCACCACGACGGCGGAGGCGGCGGGGACGGTGGGCGGCGCTGCGGGCCGCGGGGGGGAGGTGTTGTACCGGTTCGGGAATCCCGCCGCGTATGGTCGGGGGACGGAGGCGGACCGGCGTTTCTTCGGGCAGCACGATGTGCAATGGGTGCCCGAGGGACTTCCGGGTGCGGGCGACCTGATGGTTTACAACAACGGGTTCCAGCGGCCGGAGGGGATGTACAGCACGGTGGAGCAGTGGACGCCGCCGTTGTTGCCGGACGGGACGTATGCGCTGGAGGCCGGGGCCGCGTATGGGCCCGCGTCGATGGCGTGGGTTCACGGCGGCCCCGGCGAGGGGGCCTTTTATTCGCCCAATGTCTCGGGGACGCAGCGGCTTCCGGATGGGGCGACCCTGTATGCCGTCGGGGCCTCGGGGCGGCTCTACGCAGTCGATGCGGCGGGGAACCTGCTCTGGCACTACGTCAACCCCACCGGGGGGCTGGGCGCGGTGCCGCAAGGGAGTCAGCCCATTTCGAACGGGGTCTTCCGGGCCCAGTTTTACAGCTGGGACTTCCCGGGGTTCGTGGGCCGCGACCTGACCCCCGGCGCCCCCATCGAGCCCGGCGCCACCGCCTTGCCCTGCCCGCCCCTCGTGGGCGTGGCCGACCCGCAGGGCACCCCATCCCTGGCTGTGGCGCTCTTCCCCAACCCCGCCACCACGTTGCTTGAACGCTCCCCCGTCGCCGGCGAACCCGTCCTGCGGTGGACAGCGACCGACCTGACCGGCCGGCACATCGCAGAGGGCCTTTGGTGGGAAAACACCGCCTTGGATGTCACCGGTTGGCCCCGGGGGGCGGTGGTGGTGCATATATTTGGCCTGCAAACGCCTGCGCTTCCTGTTGTATTTCGAATGCTCTTGTTATGAAAAACCTGCTCCTTCCTCGCTTGCTGACGGTCCTCGGGGCCGCTGGTTTCCTGGCCTCCGCCGTCCTGGGCCAAACCCCGAACACAGTGGGCACCATCACCTTCACGCCCAACGCCGTGGTGCCGGGTCTCACGCTCATCTACCCGCACAACCAAGCAAATACGAAGCTCATCAATTTCTGCGGGGAGGTGGTGCACGAGTGGGTGGGTGAGCCCTCGAATCGCCCGGGCAATTCGGCGTATTTGTTGCCCAGCGGCGACCTCATCCGCACGCACCGCCCGGCCTCCACGGCGGGCAATCCCATCTGGGCAGGCGGCGGTGGGGCCACCATCGAACGGCTGACTTGGGAGGGGGAACTGGTCTGGAGCTACACGCTCAATGACGCGCAAGGCCGCTTCCACCACGACTTCGCCATCAAGCCCAACGGCAATGTGCTGGCGATTGCCTGGGAGGCGTACGACTCACTGGCCTGCGTGGAAGCGGGCCGCAACCCGGAGCTCCTGACGTCTGCCGGCCTCTGGTCGGAGCGCATCGTGGAACTGCAGCCGGACGGGCAGGGCGGGGCGACGGTGGTGTGGGAGTGGAAGCTCTGGGACCACCTCGTCCAAGACTTCGATCCCACGCGGGCGAACTACGGCGTGGTCGCGGACCATCCGGAGAAGGTGGACATCAACTTCGGCACGCCGAGCGTGGTGCCCGCCGACTGGGTTCACATGAACAGCATCGATTACAACCCCTTGAACGACCACATCTTGCTGAGCGCACCGACGTTTGATGAGATTTGGATCATCGACCGGAGCTTGCTGAGCACGGGCGAACTCAAGTGGCGCTGGGGCAACCCCGCCGCATACCAAATGGGCGGCCCCGAAGACCAGAAGCTCTTCTACGAGCACGACGCGAAGTGGATCGACGCCCCGTTCCAGATGGGTTCGCCCCACTTCGGCAAAATCGGGGTGTTCAACAACGACATTCCGAGCGATGAAGGCCCTTACAGCGCGCTGCAGGTGGTGAATCCGATTTACGATGACTACCTCAACGAGTACAATTTCTCCGACGGAACGTTCGAGCCGGCGGACTTCGATTACACCTGGACGGCCACGCCGCCGCAGGGGATGTACAGTTCCGGGCTCTCCAGTTTCCAGCCGTTGGGCAACGGGAATACGTTGGTTTGTGTAGGCCGAACCGGGCTCATCACCGAACTCACAGCCCAGGGAGATACCGCTTGGGCCTACCGGGTGCCTTTGCAGAACGGCATGCCGGTGGCGCAAGGGACGCAGCTGGCTTCCAACGCGAACTTGACGTTCCGGGCAGACCGCTACCCTGCGGGGTTCCCGGCGTTCCAAGGGCTCGACCTGAGCTCGGGTGAGGTGATGGAGCTCAACCCGTCGCCGGTGCCCGCCTGCGTTCCTTGCGCCGTGGCGATTGCGGTGGTCACGGAGCCGGGAGCGTTCGCTGCGGTGGAGGTCACGGGGGCATCGGGCGCGGTCGTGGTCGAATGGCTCGGTGCAGATGGCTCGGTGCTCCACACGGGGCTCGAATGGACGAATCCGGAACCGGGCGCGCTCACGGTGACGGTGGTGGCCACGGACGCCCTGGGCTGCTCCACGTCGCTCACGCTCGAGCTGCTGCCCAATGGGGTATCTGAGCACGAAGTAGCGGGCTGGCAGGTGTACCCGGTTCCTGCCCACGACCGACTGACGGTCCAGGCCCCGGCAGCAGCGGGCCTCCGCCCCTGGTCGCTGGTACAGGCCACGGGACGGGTGGTCGCCCAGGGCACCCTCGCCCCCGGCCAGTCCCGCCTCGACCTCGACGTGCAGGGCCTCCCCGCCGGCACGTACTGGATGGTCCTCGAAGATGCGAACGGCCGCCGCGCCCGCACGGTGGTCCTCCAATAACACCGCCTCCAGCCCCTACCCTGACCCCATGGCAGACTTCATTCGCACCGAGGACTCGGGCGGCATCCGCACCATCATCCTCGACCGGCCCGAGTTGTTCAACAGCTTCAACCGGGTGATGGCCTGGTCCTTCCAAAGCGCCCTCGATGCGGCGGCCCACGACGATTCCGTGCGCTGCGTGGTCATCACGGGCGAAGGAAAGGCGTTTTGTGCAGGCCAAGACCTGAAAGAAGTGACTTCACCCGACGCCCCCGAATTCCGGGTCATCGTCGAGGAGACGTACAATGCCACCGTCCGGCGCATCCGCTCCATGAAGAAACCGGTGGTGGCGGCGGTCAACGGGGTGGCTGCTGGGGCCGGGGCGAACCTCGCCCTGGTCTGTGACTTGACGATTGCCAAGGAATCGGCGGTATTTGTGCAGGCGTTTTCGAAAATCGGTCTCATCCCTGACAGCGGGGGCACGTGGTTGCTCCCCCGCTTGGTGGGCATGCAGCGTGCCGCTGCATTGGCCTTCCTGGCGGACCGCGTTTCGGGGACGGAGGCGGCAGCGATGGGCATGATCTACCGGGCGGTTCCCGATGCAGACTTCGACGGGGAAGTGCTCGCGCTGGCCACCCGGCTGGCATCGCTGCCCACGCGGGCGCTGGGGCTGACGAAGCTGGCCTTCGATGCGTCCTGGTCCGCGTCCCTCACCGACCACCTCGGCGTGGAATGTGACCTCCAGGTCGAGGCGGCAGCGTCCGAGGACTGCCGGGAAGGGGTGGCGGCGTTCCTCGAAAAGCGGGACGCCCGTTTCACCGGCAACTGATGGGACCGGGTTGGACCGCCGTGACTGAGGCGCTCCCCGCCGACCAAGAGCGGGTGCTCGCCTGGGTACCCGGCAACGTTGTCCACCTCCCCGGCAAAGACGGCTCCACGGAACTCCGCGAGGTCCTGCTCCTTCGGTTCTGCGCCAACTTCTTCGCTGACCAACCGGAAAAACGGGACCGGCACGGCCTGCACTTCTGGGCCGGCGAGGGCACCAGCAACCGGTACTTCTCCGAGGTCACCCACTGGCACCCCCTCCCCCCCGCTCCCTGACCCTGTATTCTCCCATCTTTTCAATCCCCAACTGCCCGGAATGTAGGCAACCCATGCGAAAAACGACCGCAGGTTCGTTCCATGGATATGAAAGCCATCTTCCTTCTCCTCTTCGCCTCGACGGTTGCCCTCTTTGAGGCCCATGGACAAACAAAAAGGGCACTGATTGTCAAT
Organism: uncultured Comamonadaceae bacterium; assembly: GCA_964405405.1. Lineage (GTDB taxonomy): Bacteria > Bacteroidota > Bacteroidia > Flavobacteriales_D > Sanyastnellaceae > CAMCYM01. The sequence continues at coordinate 7,142 of CAYONT010000054.1, forward strand.
GGAGATGACGGAAATCTAGAGCCGAACCAAGTCTCAAGGATCCTGGAGTTGTTAGAAAATGGGGGTTACCAAGTCGCCTATTTGACTGGGCCTGAAGCCATTTGGCAAAATGTCAAAACCCAAGCCCAAGGGGTGAACATCTTCATCTACTCTGGACATGGTTCCAACCAAGGATACAACGACACCGGAGGAATCTGCCTGAACGAAAGAGGGGGAATCGTATCCTCCTACACATTGGAATCGGAGATTCAATTGGCACGGGGCGCCTTGGTCGTCTTCAAATCCGTTTGTGGCGGTGCGGGATCGAGTGCGTCTGACCGGCACGACATCGGCTTGTATTTCGCCCGCCAAAGGGTCTCCTCTTATGCCCAGCCCTTCTTCAAGATGGGCGCAAGCGCCTACTACGCAGACAATTATTCAGGTGGCATCGAGAACTTCTTGCGGGTGATGTTGGAAGGCCAAACCCTGCAAAACGCCTACCAACAAATCGCCACAAAATGGAATCAAATCGAACCCGAGGTTCCCATGCCGGGGCATCCCGCCATGCTCGTTGGGGTATCCAGCAATTACACGCCCGGAAAACACACCGTCATCACGACCACCAACGGCGTCACGAAAGAGACCGTTGTGACCAACTACAGATCGTACGACGTCGCCTTCGCCGGAAACCCCAACTTCAAGCTCCGTTGAAGCCCCGAAACGGGACTTCTTTGGGTGCGCTCATGACCAATTGAAAAACACACCCAGCAAAAACAGAACCATCTCAACGGGCGAAGAGATAACATCGGCAAGGAAATCCAGCGGGTCGTGCCCTGCAACCCGATTACACAATGCCTTTCAGTCGTCTATATGAACCGCTGTCCTTTGCATTTTTTGGGGAGTTCGTTTCTATTTTTCCGGTCAGACGAAACGGAAAGTAAATGCGCCAGATTTCTCTTTTTCAAAATCCTCAGAGGGTTCTGGCTTTCACTTTGTGCGCTTTTCCCCTGCCCCAGCCATGACTTCGCAAAGCCATTTGACGCCCGGTCATCTCCTGCATGACCGCTATTCCATCCAACGAACATTGGGACAAGGTGGGTTCGGCATCACCTACCTCGCCTATGACAAGAAGCTGGACCAAGAGGTTTGCATCAAAGAGTTGTTCATCGCTGGCAACAGCACCCGAAACTCAAACATGAGCATCCAGTCCCAAAGCGTTGGGACTTTCTCCTTTCCGGATTTTGTTAAGCGATTCCTGGATGAAGCGCGCAAATTGGCTCGCTTTCAACATCCAAACATCGTCCGGGTTCTGGACCTGTTTGAAGCCCACGGGACTGCGTACATGGTGATGGAGTTCTTGCCTGGAGAGACCTTGAAAGAGACGGTCGAACAGGTGGGGGTCATGGACTTGGATACAGCATTGGGTTGGATGCACCAGCTGCTCGATGCAGTCGAGGTGGTCCATGCAAAAGGATTGCTGCACCGGGACATCAAGCCTGAGAACATCCTTTTAACCGAGAACAAGCGGTTGGTTCTCATAGACTTCGGTGCCGCACGCGACTACAATGACGGCAAGACAGCAACGCAAACTGCGATGCTCACACCCGGGTTTGCTCCCCCAGAACAGTATTCAGTGCGGGCCGTCAGAGGGCCGCAAACCGACATCTACGCCTTGGGTGCCACCCTGTACAACTTGGTGACGGGAACGAAACCACTTCCTTCTACAGACCGCATCAATGAGGATCAACCCCCTGCTCACAAGCTAAACAAATCACTACCCGAAGGGATTTCAGACGTCATCAACCGTGCTATGGAACTCAAGCCTGAGAACCGATACCCGGATGTTGCCGCCTTTAGAAATGCACTCAATCAAATCACGGCCGCCGCATCCCCGACCTCCAAACCCGCCGGGAAGCGAACGTCAGCAAAAGCAAACGAATCCAAACCAAAACGCAAAAACAGACTGGGCTTGGTGCTGGGGTTGTTCTTCGGCACCATGATCCTGGGCTTTGTTTTGATGTTGATCGAAATGGCCTCTTATGCCGGCATGTCTGACAGTTATTTCGAGGAGAATTACATCTGTGATGATTATGGCGTAATTCCTGCTGAATGGGTGGGGGATGGCGATTGCGACTGTGACGACTGCAGCGATGAGTAAGAAATCAAAAACACCTTAAAAAAATGCGACTATGGTAGGGATGATCATCATGTATGTGGCCCTTGTGGTGCTGGTGGTAGCGTCATACTGGGGCATTTTTGAAAAAGCAGGCCGTCCCGGATGGGCTGCAATTGTTCCGATCTACAATGTTCTGGTGATGATGGACATCATCGGCAAATCCCGATGGTTTGCATTGTTGCTCTTTGTCCCGTTCGTCAATCTCATTGTGGGCATCTACACCATGCACTTGCTCAGCAAGTCCTTCGGGAAGGAAGCTGGATTCACTGTGGGATTGTTTCTTTTGGGATTCGTATTCTTTCCGATTCTCGCGTTCGGAGACGCCGAGTACCAAGGGCCTGCCGGGGAGCAGTGAGACGAGACCCTCACTGAACCGTATAGGTCGCATATAACCGCTCCGGATAGGCGTAGTATCCGGAGAGCGTTACTTGGATTTCTTCAAATGAAATCACGCTGCCTTGTTCCAGCGTGTCGAACAGCATGTGTTGCTCTGGCGTGAATGGAAATTCTCCCCGTCTGTGAATTTCCAATCGCTCCCCCAGAGGCTTCTCGATGACCAAGATGTAAGATTCAATTCGCAAATGAGGATTGAAATCAAACCCATCCCATCGAACACTTATTCCTGAAGCGGTCCTCAAAGCGTGTCGTGATAGCTCAGCACCATGGAGTTCGCCTGCAAATACCACCACAGGCATGGGCGGTTTGAGAATTCGAAAGTAGGAAGTATCCCTCGATCCGGCCGGTGATGCCGCAATGACCAAGAGGGTCCATGTACCGTGTGCGTCCGGACGAACTAAAATCTGTGCAGCTTTATCACCCAGGCGTTCCCACCCCTGCATCGTTCCTCCTTCTAGAAAGATGGAATCCAATGGTTCTGAAGAAACTACTTTCAACGCGTTGTCCACCCCTCGATACACAATGTTCATTGCCGTTGGAGCAACTGTGGTTTGCGCAGACAAACTACCGGCAGCCATCAAGAAGACCAGCCAGAAGAACCGCGAACAACCCTCGATCCTTTCAGTAATTTGATCCTTTTTCATGATGTCTTCATTGTTGAAAATTATACCATCAAATGGAGGGGCCTTGGACTACTGAGCCCCGCCTCCCGCAAAGGTGAGGACGGCCACAGGTAGGAGTCGGTTGGATACTCCATCGGCTGATTGCCCGATTCCCCAACGGTCGTGCACACGGAGCCCGACGGCAACAAGGCAAGGCAGCACCTCCCGTTCCTTCACTTTGCACTTCCGGTTCACCGGTATCCCAATCCATCCCAGCCTGCTCGAATTCGAGCAACACAGGGCCGCACAAAATCACTTGAACAAGGTCTCCTTGGGTTCCTCGATTCCTCATCCCTGCCCAACAGACCCATCCATTTCATCATACCCAAAAGCCACATCTTGAACATCGCATTTGCTAACAAAACGAAATGCCACATCTTTTATTGCATCACAGCGCTTTAGATTGGAAGATCACAAACACAACGAATCGAGAGTCCATAATTCTGATGGTAGAGACTTCTCATCAATTCACCCTCTTGGGAATACAAAACACGGCCCCATGTCGACCCGCCACTGGCCGTAGACGACCACCACGCTCCCATCTGTTCCCGTCTCATGAAGAATCCATCAGTATCCACCAATCCCGCTGGAAGAGCCCTAAAGCCCCCCGCATCCGTACCATCCCAAGCCGGGGAGCCGGAAGCCGAAGCTTTGAGTTGGACCCCGGTCCAACCTTTTGCTACGAGATGCGCTTCCAGCTTCTCCCAATCCGATTCATCAGGAACACGCCATCCACTTGGACACAATCCCCGTCTGTCATGCACGGCATGCGCATTGTAGAGCCTGCCCCAAGGCTCCAAGTGCTTCCAATCGTTCCTGAAAACCGCTTGGGCCCCTTGGGTTGTCGAGGACCACTCGCTCTCACTCAAGTTCGAACGAAGGGGCTCTCCCGTTTGATAAACGGTAGTACGCAGGTTCTCCTTGAACCAGCATTGATTCCCTAACTGTAAAGTCTTGTACAAATGGCCATCGAATTCAACATGGTCGACCCCACACTTGAAAACTTGCGATTCAAGCCCTTCACCGTCAGACCCCAAATCGTCCATTCCCAAACGATCAAACCATCCCATCCCATAGCCCCCCGCAATCAAAACAACGCATACCAATCCCCCAATGGCCATCCATCTCCAAGGAGGTACTTTTGCCTTGGATTCCTCCACTCCGCGCTCCTCACCTTCGGCAGGGCTTCCACCATCACCCGCCAGCCCCTTCCGGAAAGCCTCCACCGTCGCATAGCGGTTCTCA
>CAYONT010000055.1:0-11379 GCA_964405405.1 uncultured Comamonadaceae bacterium
GGCGCAGGAGCAGGGGGGGGCGGTGAGGAACCGGTCAGGGGCATGGTGCGGCGTTCGCTGGGAGATGCGGTGGAGGTGGTTTGGGAGGGGGATCCGTTGCCGGCCAGCTGGGGGCACGACCGGTTGACGTTGGACGTTCGGCCGGATGACCGAACGGCCCGTCTCATGGCGGAGGCACTGAGTTACTGGATGCAGGTGGAGGGGAGGGGGCGCTTGTTTCGGGATGGGGTGCTCGGGTACGGGCCCTTGCCGGCTGCGGAACAGGGGCCGTTGGAGGCGCCGGTGGTGTTGCCGGAGTCGTTCAACCCGGCCCAGCGGCAGGCGGCCAGGGTGGCCTGGGACCGGGGTCCCTTGACGTTGCTTCACGGGCCGCCGGGGACCGGGAAGACCACGGTCTTGGTGGAGATCATCCGGGGATTTGTGGCGGCCGGGGAGCGGGTGCTGGCCTGCGCACCGAGCAACGCGGCGGTGGATGTACTGGCGGAGCGGTGTGATGCCGCCGGGTTGCGGGTGGTTCGGCTGGGCCATCCGATTCGCATCGGGGATGCCGTCTTGGGCCGAAGCCTGGATGTGTTGACCGAGGCGGATCCCGAGTTCAAGCTCGTTCGGTCGTACCGGAAGCGGGCGGAGGAGGCCTGGCGGGAGGCGGACCGGCACCGGCGTCACTTCGACGCAGCGGCCCGTGAGGAGCGCAAAGCCGCCCGCCTCGAGGCGAAGGCCCTGGAGAAGGAAGCCCGGGAGTGGGAGGCCTTTCTGGCCGATCGGATTTTGCGCCAAGCCGATGTCATTTGTGCGACCCTGGCTGGAGCGGCGGACGGTGTTTTGGAAGGTTTGGCCTTCGATGTGGCGGTGGTGGATGAGGCAGGCCAAGCCCTTGAACCCGCCACCTGGATTCCGATGCGCCGGGCACCTCGCGTGGTCCTTTCCGGCGACCCGCTGCAGTTGCCTCCGACGGTTCAGGATGCGAGGGCGCTGCGCAATGGTCTGGATGTGAGCCTGTTGGAGAAGTTGATGGGCCGCCATGCCGGGGCGCCCTTCCTGCAGCTGCTCGATGTGCAGTACCGGATGCATGCGGACATCATGGCGCCTTCCTCGGCTTGGTTTTATGGCGGGGCCATGCAGGCCCACCCGTCCGTCGCGGCGCGGGGATTGGAAGGATTGCCGCCCTGGTTGTTTGTGGACACCGCGGGGATGGGGTTCGACGAGGAACGCTCAGGGGAGTCGGAATCCACCTTCAACCGGGAGGAGGCGCGTTTCGTTGCGGAGCAGGTCCGTGGGTTGCTGGCGGCCCATCCCGAGGCCTCGCTGGGGGTGGTGGCGCCCTATCGGGCCCAGGTGGAATGCTTGGAGGAGGCTCTCGCCCAACTGGAGCCGCTCGCGCCCGCAGGAGGAGGTGCCCCGGTGCCCCTGGGCCAATGGCCGGGACTCGAAGTCTCCACAGTGGACAGTTTCCAAGGCCAAGAAAGGGACATCATGGTCCTTTCCCTTACCCGCAGCAACCCCGACGGCACGATCGGTTTTTTGGCGGAGTACCGCCGAACGAACGTGGCCATGACACGTGCCCGCAAGCACTTGCTGGTGGTGGGAGACGGGGCCACGCTCGGGGCCGACCCCTTCTTCGGGTGGCTCATCGGACAAGCCGAGGCCGTCGGTGCCTACCGCAGTGCCTGGGACTACATCCGTACCTGAAATGTTGGGGATCAAGCGGTAACGGCGGTGGACTCCACGCTGGCCGTCTCCTCGTCCAAGGGGAACACCTCGGTGATTTTCTGGTAGGTCACGGCGGGGATGACGTAGCCCACACCCACCTTGTTCATGTGGGCACAGGTCTTGTCATAAGCGTCTCGGACATCCTTGGCGCTCAGCAACAGGTGCGCAGATGCCTCCTTTTCGGCCCCTTTTTGTTCGTCGAGGATGGTCAAAGAGACCTTGACCTTGAACCAAAGGTCCGCGTCCTCATAGCGGATGACCTCCATCAGGGCGGTCTTCGTGATGGAGAGGATTTCGAAGGGCCGGATGCCCTCGTTTTCGCAGATGAGCGTCATCCGGCTCTCCGCCTCGGTGTAGTTGTATGCATCCAGCACGAAGGTCTCCGTCGCCTTCACTTCTGCCCCTTCGCTGTCGTGGCGCACATACCGCACCTTGATGGTGAACCAGTGTTTTGTCATGGGGCAAATTTAGCCCACCCGCGCCGCGTGCCGGTCGATTTCTTCTTGGATTTGGCAGGCCAAACCCAGCGCACGAATGCCGTCTTCCAAGCCCACGACCGGCGGTACCCCCCGGCGGATGTGGTCGCCGAAGGACCGCAGTTCCTCGAGGATTGCGTTGGCCGGGGTGACGTGCAGTTCCTCGGTGTGGACGGGGAGGGTGGCATCCGCGGGGGAACGTTCGGTGACGGTGGCCTGTTTCTCGAGGTAGTCTACCGTGATGAAACGGTCGGATTGGAGGATTTGGCTTTCGCGTAAACGATTGGAAGACAGTCGGCTGGCGGTCAAATGGGCGGTAGTCCCGTCCGCGAACCGGATGCCGGCCCAGGCCCAGTCGGTGGCAGCGCTCCAAAGGTTGTACCCTTTTGCTTCGACGGCCACCACGGGGGCTTGGACGACGTGGAGCAGGGCGTCGATGTCGTGGATCATGAGGTCGAGCACGACGGAGACGTCGGTGCCGCGCAACTGATAGGGGCTCAGGCGCTGGGCCTCCCAGTGGATGGGGCGCGTGATGTGCGGCCGCGCAGCGACCCAGGCCGGGTTGAAGCGCTCCACGTGCCCCACTTGCACCTGCGCCCCGCTCTCGGCCGCCCATCTCCCCAGCGCCTGGGCTTCCTCCACGGTCCGCGTGACGGGCTTCTCGATGAAGACGTGGCGCCCAGCCCGCAAGGCCAGCCCCGCCGAGGCGCTGTGGTCCGGCGTCGGCGTCACGATGTCCACGACCTCCACCGCCTCCACCAGCGCCTCCACAGAATCAAAGGCCCGCACCCCAAACCCCGCCGCCGCCGCCTCCCGCGCCGCCGCCTCCCGCGCTCCCGCCTCCGGATCGAAAAACCCCACCCACTCGAAAACGTCAGGGAGTTGACGCAGGCACCCCATGTGGACCTTGCCCAGGTGACCCGCCCCCAGAACCCCGATGCGCAGTGGCTTTGACATGCCGTAAAAATAGAAACCGGCGCCCCCCTTCCGCCCCTTCCCGGCCCTAACTTTGCACCCGTGATACGACGCGACGATTACCGGCACAAAGGCCAGCGGCAGCAGATGGTGAACGAGCTTCGGACCCTGGGCATCGCCAGCGAGCGCGTCCTCGAGGCCATGAACCGCGTGCCCCGCCACGCCTTCCTCGACTCCGCCCTGGAGCAGTTTGCCTACCTCAACCAAGCGTTTCCCATCGGCGCAGGCCAAACCATCTCCAAACCGCTCACCGTTGCCCGCCAAACAGAGCTCCTGTCCCTCCCCGCCTCCCTCGTCCCCCCGGGTCCCTCCTCCACGACACCGCCCGCATCCTCCGTGACGCCGCCCAAGGTGCTCGAAATCGGCACCGGCTCCGGGTACCAATGTGCCGTCCTGTGTGCCCTCGGGTACCGTGTGTACTCCATCGAGCGGCAGCGCGCCCTGTTCGAGCGCGTGGGGCCGGTCCTCCGGGCGCTCGGTTACCGGCCCGAACTTTTCTACGGGGACGGCTACAAGGGAAAGGCGGTTTTCGCGCCGTTCGATGGCATTGTGGTCACCTGCGGTGCCCCCGCTGTGCCGGATGCCTTGCTCGACCAATTGGCCCTCGGCGGCCGGCTGGTCATCCCCGTGGGCGAAGGGGACACCCAACAGATGCTCACCATCGACCGCCGCGGCCCTTCCGACTTCGTGACCACCGACCACGGCGTATTCTCCTTCGTCCCCATGCTCGCGGACCGCGCCCCCCAGGGCCGCTAGCGGCGCGCAGCGCCTTGTCTCCGGCGCGCAGTGCCTTATTCCCAATCCCCCGCCCCTGCCCGAACGAGCGTGATTTCGCCGTCGGTACAATCGAGGATCGTGGAGGGGACCAGCCCGCCGGGACCGCCATCGATGACGGCATCCACCCGGTCGCCGCACCGTTCTTCGATCAGCTCCGGGTCCGTGGTGTACTCGATGACCCAGTCGGGGTCGTGCACGGAGGAAACGATGAGCGGACGGCCCAGGGCCTCGATGAGGGCCAGCGCAACCCCGTTGTCAGGGATGCGGATTCCGATCGTCTTCTTGTTCGAGCGGAAGAGTTTGGGGACTTGGGTGGTGGCCTCGAGGATGAAGGTGTACGGACCGGGCAGGGTCCGGCGCATGGTCTTGAAGACCTCGTTGTTGACGGGTTTGGAATACACCGACAAATGGCTCAAATCCTGGCACAAGAGCGAGAATTGGGCCTTCTCCGGGGTCGTTCCTTTGAGCCGGGCCAAACGCTCCAATCCCCGGCTGGATCCCAAGGCGCAGGCGTAACAATAAACCGTGTCCGTGGGCACCACCAGGACACCGTCCGCCTCGAGCAATTGGACGGCTTGACCCAGGCGCCGAGCGTCCGGGTTTTCTGGATGGATGCGCAGCAGCATGGGGGAACGACGGAATCAGTGGGCAGCGGCGGCGGCGGCCGAGGCGTGGTCCTTCAGGAACTGGGCGAGGCCTGCGTCGGTCAGGGGGTGCTTGAGGAGGGAGAGGATGACGGAAAGGGGAGCGGTCATCACGTCCGCACCGAGCTCAGCGCATTGCATGACGTGCATCGGATGGCGCACGCTCGCGGCCAAAATCTCCGTATCGAACTCGTAGTTGTCGAAGATGTTCCGGATCTGCTCAATCAACTGCATGCCGTCGGTGCTGATGTCGTCCAAACGTCCCACAAACGGGCTGACATAGGTGGCGCCGGCCTTGGCGGCCAGGAGTGCCTGGCCAGCGGAGAAGATGAGCGTGCAGTTGGTGCGGATGCCCTGATCGGTGAACCAGCGGATGGCGCGGATGCCGTCTCGGGTACACGGAACCTTCACGACGATGTTGTCATGGAGGTCGGCCAGAACCGCACCCTCCGCGATCATGCCTTCGAAATCCGTGGCGATGACTTCTGCACTGACATCGCCGTCTACGGCCTCACAGATGGCTTGGTAATGGGCGGCTACGGCGTCGGTGCCGGTGATGCCTTCCTTTGCCATGAGCGAAGGATTTGTGGTCACGCCGTCGAGGATTCCCAATTCGTTTGCCTCGCGGATTTGGGCGAGGTTGGCGGTGTCGATGAAGAATTTCATGGTGCGAAATTAGGTCGCAGGACATTCACCACATACGAAATACGCAATGGGTTGCGTTCAGGGTGCGGGCATTTCGCTTGACGCGGTACTTTTGCCCTCCTCGCTGGAACCCAATCGCCCGTGTTGAACAAACTGTTGCGGACTTGTTTGGTGGGAAGACGTCTTGCATCCCGGGGGATGTGGGCGTTGTCTGCATGGGCGGTGGTGGCGGGCTGCGGGAAGTGGGAAGCGGCGCAGGTTCCCCACTGGATTGTGGTGCCGGTACCGGAAGTGATCGTTGCGTCGGGAGAGGGGACGGCGAACGCACGCATCGAGGAGGTTTGGGTCTACACGGAGAAGCGTGTTCTCGGGGCCTTTCCCCTGCCGGCACGGGTTCCGGTGTTGCCAGATGAGGAAGGAGGAAACGTCACGCTCACCTTCTTGCCGGGCGTTCGGGCAAACGGAGTGGCTGCCACGCGGAAGCCCTATCCGTACTATGCGGTGCACCGGCAGACCTTCGCTTTGGAGCCCGGTGCCGAGGACACCCTCGAATGGACCACCGGTTACGCGGAGGGAACCTTCGTGCAGGTGGCCGAAGATTTTGAGAACGCAAACCGGTTCGTCGCCGGGGGGACCAGCACGGCCGAGGTGGTGCGGACCACCGTACCCGAGTGGGTGCGGGAGGGTACAGGCAGCGGCTACTGCGCGCTGGACGCCGACCACCCCGTATTGTATGCCATGACGAACGAGCAGCAGTACGCCCTGCCCCGAAACGGAAGCGTGTGGATGGAGTTTGAGGCCCGCTGCGATTATCCTTTCGCCATCGGTTTGGCGGCCTTCACTCCGGCGGGTGTAGAGCGCGTTCCCATCTTGGTGGTGGCGCCTACCGATGGGGCATGGAAAAAGTTCTACCTGGACTTGGGGCCCGTGGTGCGCAGCATCAACAATGCCCTGTGGTGGGAGATCACCCTGGATGCCGCTTTGGAGATCGGGGACGTGGGCGGCCAAATGGGCTGGGACAACATCAAACTCGTCGGTTACCCATGAGGCGCGGTGGGCTCCTTTTCACCTACGTCGCGGCGGACTGGGCCATGGCGGCCCTGTCTTGGACTGCACTGTTCGTGTACCGCAAGTGGGCCCACGAAGGGATCTGGCCCGTGACCTTCGACGATCGCTTTGCGCTGGGTTTGGCCTTGGTTCCCTTGTTCTGGCTGGGGCTGCACGCCATGCTTGGGCTGTATGTCCGGCCGTTGAAGCGACATCGGATCTTGGAGTTGGGCCAAACCGTGACCGCAACGTTCATCGGCAGCGTCGTGTTGTTCTTCGCGCTCATCCTCGATGACTTGGTGACCCGGTACCAGCAGTATTACGCGTCCTTTGCGTTGCTCGCGCTGAGCCAGTCGCTGCTCACGCTCACGGCGCGTTTGGTCCTCACCACCCGGACGGTCAAGCGGATTCACCGGGGGGTCTGGAGTTTTCCGACGCTGGTCATCGGAGGAGATGAGCGGGCCGTGAAGATGGTGGAGGAGATCCGGGGGCTGCCCAAGAACCTCGGTTACCACTTCGTGGGGTACATCCAGGCGAACGGGTCAGACACGCAGCTCGGCGCGCTGATGCCCCGCTTGGGCGGGGTAAGGGACCTGCTGCCCGTCATCGAACAGCACCGGGTCGAAGAGGTCATCATCGCGGTGGGATCCCAGGACCACGGGGTACTGGAACAAATCCTGAACGACCTCGGCGGGGTGGATGTGCAAGTGCGGATCATCCCGGACATGTACGACATCCTCAGCGGTTCGGTGCGGATGTCCAGCATCTACGGGGCGCCCCTCATCGAAGTAGACCGGCGCATCATGCCCCAGTGGCAGGTGGTGGTGAAGCGGGGCATGGACCTGTTCGTGTCGATTTTTGCTCTGTTGTTGCTGTCGCCGGTCTATGCGGTGATCGCATTGCTGGTGCGCACCTCGTCCCCGGGCCCCATTTTTTACGTTCAGGAACGCATCGGGCTCCATGGTAAGCCCTTTCAAATCATCAAGTTCCGAACCATGTACGTCGATGCGGAGCAACGCGGTCCCCAGCTCAGCAGCGACACCGACCCGCGCATCACCCCGGTGGGCAAGACCCTCCGGAAGCTCCGACTGGATGAATTCCCCCAGTTTTTCAATGTGCTTCGTGGCGATATGTCCCTCGTGGGGCCCCGGCCCGAGCGCTCCTACTTCATCGAGCAAATCATGGCCCGTGCGCCCCACTACCGGCACCTCCAGAAGGTGCGCCCCGGCATCACCTCGTGGGGTCAGGTGAAGTACGGTTATGCCACGAACGTAGACCAAATGATCCAACGCCTGCGCTTCGACCTCATCTACATTGAAAACATGAGCATCGCGCTCGACTTCAAGATCCTGTTTTACACCGTGATCACCGTCCTCAAGGGCCGGGGCAAGTAACCGGCAGGCATCCGCCGTTGGGCCGCCTACCTTTGCGGCATGAAGATGATTTGCATCGGGCGCAATTACCGGGCGCATGCGGCAGAACTGGGCAACGATGTCCCCGCCGAACCGTTGTTTTTCTTGAAGCCGGACAGTGCCTTGCTGCTCCACCGGCATCCGTTTTACATCCCGGACTTCACCCAGTCGGTGCACTACGAGGTGGAGGTGGTGGTGCGCATCAGCCGCCTGGGCAAGGCCATCGCCCCGGAACATGCCCACCGCTACTACGACGCCGTTACGCTGGGCATCGACTTCACGGCCCGGGACGTTCAGGACCGTTGCAAAGCAACGGGTTCGCCCTGGGAACCGGCGAAGGCATTCGATGGTTCGGCGGTGGTGAGCCGGGAATGGCTGGCCCCGGAGGGCTTACAGGACCTGCATTTCCACTTGCTCCAAAACGGCAAGGTGGTTCAGCAGGGCCACACGGCTGACCAGATATTCCCCATCGATGCCGTGATCGCCTTCGTCTCCCGGTACATGACACTCAAGGTGGGCGACTTGATTTTCACCGGGACCCCCGCGGGGGTGGGCCCGGTGCAGGTCGGCGATGTGCTCGAAGGATTCATCGGCGAACGCCGAATGTTCGAGGTTCACGTCGCCTGACCCACCCCGGACGGGGCACCCTCGAAGATTCCGCTCAGGATGTTGAGGCAGGGTTCGTTCGCGATGCGCGCCCGGAAGACCACTTCACCGTCGAACACGTCGAGGACCTGGGGCACCCCCTTCTGCATAGCCCCCGAGAGCAGGGCCTTGCTGAGTCGGTTGAGCACCTCGCGCTGGATGAGTCGCTTCAACGGACGGGCACCGAAGGCCGGGTGGTAGCCCTGCTCGGCGAGCCACTGAAGCGCATCCGGCGCCACGCAGAGGTCGATGCCGGCCTGCTGCAGCCGCTCCCGAAGTTGGAAGAGCTGAATGCGGACAATGCCGGTCAAATGCTTCGCCTCCAACGGCTCAAACACCACGATCTCGTCGATTCGGTTCAGGAATTCAGGCCGAACCATCGACCGCAGGGCGTCCAAGGCGTCGGCGCGCATCTGGGTCCGGACACGCTCGTCGATGTGGCCATCGGCCTGGTCGAAGCGTGCCTGAATCCGGTCCGAACCGGCATTGGAGGTCATGATGATGAGGGTGTTGCGGAAGTTCACGAGCCGGCCTTTTGCATCTGTGAGGCGTCCGTCGTCGAGCACCTGCAGGAGCACGTTGAAGACGTCGGGGTGGGCCTTTTCGATTTCATCGAGCAGCACGACCGAGTAGGGACGGCGACGGACCGCCTCGGTGAGTTGGCCGCCTTCGTCGTGCCCGATGTAGCCCGGAGGTGCCCCGATGAGGCGGCTCACCGTGTGCGCCTCCTGGAACTCGCTCATGTCGATGCGGGTCATGGCCGTCTCGTCGTTGAACAGGATCTCGCTCAGGGCTTTTGCGAGCTCGGTCTTTCCGACCCCGGTGGTACCGAGGAAGAGAAAGCTGCCCACCGGACGCTGGGCGTCTCCAAGCCCCGCCCGCGAGCGGCGCACGGCGTCGGAGATGGCTGTGATGGCGTCGGTTTGGCCTACCACGCGCCGGGCCAGCAAATCCTCGAGGTGCAGCAGTTTTTCCTTCTCGCTTTCGAGCATGCGCTGCACGGGAATGCCGGTCCAGTGGGCCACCACGGTGGCGATTTCCTGGGCATCGACTTCCTCCTTGATGAGCTTTGAACCCGGGTCCAGCTGGGCGAGTCGGGCCTTGCCCTCGTCCACCGCCCGCTGGGCCTCCTGGATGCGGCCGTACCGGATCTCAGCCACTTTCCCAAAGTCACCGTCCCGTTCGGCGCGCTCGGCCTCCGCCTTCAGGGTTTCGATCTGGGCCTTGTTGCGGCTGATGTCGTCAGCGATCGCCTTCTCGTTTTCCCATTGGACGCGCAACCGGTCGCGCTCTTCTTGCAGGTGGGCAATCTGAACGCCCAGCTCGGCCAATTTCACCGTATCGTCCTCCCGTTTGATGGCTTCGCGCTCGATTTCGAGCTGCAGCAACCGGCGGTCGAGTTCGTCCAGGGCCTCCGGTTTCGAATTCATCTCCAGTCTCAGCCGTGAGGCGGCTTCGTCGATGAGGTCGATGGCTTTGTCCGGCAGGAAACGATCGGCGATGTAGCGCGTGCTCAGGTCCACGGCGGCGAGGATGGCTTCGTCCCGGATTTGGACTTGGTGGTGTTGCTCGTACTTGTCCTTGATGCCCCGCAGGATGGAAACGGCGTCCTCGCGGTCCGGCTCCTCCACGAGGACTTGCTGGAACCGGCGCTCGAGGGCCTTGTCCTTCTCAAAGTACTTTTGGTACTCCTTCAAGGTCGTGGCGCCGATGGCGCGCAACTCTCCACGGGCCAGTGCGGGTTTGAGGATGTTTGCCGCATCCATCGCCCCCTCTCCGCCCCCCGCACCCACGAGCGTGTGGATCTCGTCGATGAACAGGATGATGCGGCCCTCACTGGACTGCACCTCCTGCACCACGGCCTTGAGCCGCTCCTCGAACTCCCCCTTGTACTTCGCGCCCGCCACCAGCGCCCCCATGTCGAGCGAGTGGATCGTCTTGTCGAGCAGGTTTTCCGGCACGTCCCGGTTCACAATGCGCCGTGCGATGCCCTCGGCGATCGCCGTCTTTCCCACCCCCGGCTCCCCGATCAAAATGGGGTTGTTCTTCGTCCGCCGGCTGAGAATCTGCAACACCCTCCGGATCTCCTCGTCCCGCCCGATGACCGGATCCAACTTATCCTCATGGGCCCACTGGTTGAGGTTGCGGGCATACTTCGACAAGGCATCGTACGTCGATTCCTGGCTGGATGAGGTGGTCCGCTGCCCCTTCCGCAAGTCGTCAATCGCCTGCCGCAACCCCTCGCGGGTAGCCCCTGCGTCCTTCAGCATCTGCGACGTCGCATCGTTCTCCTCCAGCAGCGCCTGGAACAACCGGTCCGATGCGATGTACTCGTCACCCGCCTTGCGGCCTTGGGCTACGGCACGTTGCAGCACTTGGCCTGCGCTGCGTGACCACTGGGGCGAGGCACCCTCTTGCCGCGGCAACCGTTCCATCTGCTTCCCCACAGCAGCCGTCAACGCGGCGACCGGAACATTGAGCCGCCCGAGAAGCCCCGGAATCACCGGGTCCTCCACCTGCAACATGGCGTGCAGCAGATGCAGCGTATCGATCTGGGGGTGGGACCCGAGCAGGGCCTCTTGCTGTGCGCGGGAGATGATTTCCTGGCTCTTCAGCGTAAATGCGTTGGCGTCCATGGTGCTTGTGTGAAACGTTTGCGTTGTTCTTCCCCATCGGCAAGTTGTAGGCCAAACCCGTTTCCCCCAGTCCCGCGCCTCCCAATGTGCCCCTGCGCCCCTTCAACCTCACGAATGGCTGCCAAAATGACGCACCAACCGCGGGGTTCAGCGACAGAATGTCAGTCGCGGCTTTGCCGCGCGAGATACCCCCGCTTCGCGGCTTGACACAGTAATTGGGCGCGGCGGCGCCGCGCGAGACAGGAGATGTGCGCGGCTTCGCCGCGCGAGATAGGAGATAGGAAATAGGAAATAGGAGATGGGAGATCGCGGGTCCGGGGAGAGGGAAGGGGAGTGCTCGGGAGTGCTCCGAATTCTGTGTCAGAGTGGATTCAATCCGCGGGGTCCTGGATTTCAGATCATGCGCAATGGA
>CAYONT010000056.1:0-10957 GCA_964405405.1 uncultured Comamonadaceae bacterium
GGAGAAAGGAGGCATAGCGTCCATGCGTTGAAGTGGTTCCGCATGGGGCGCTCCGGCTCGTGCCGACTGCGCTTTCGCTCCCCTACCGGCATGACCCGGTCAGGTTCGAAGGGTATGATCTCAGCACTGCCGGATTTCCGGAGGCACCCCTGCGTTGCCGCAAAGGTAGGACAGGTTGTGTTACCTTGGGGGCATGGATACGCTGGGGATGCTGGGTTTGGCCTTGAATGCGGCTCGGCAGGGTGCCAGGGTGCTGATGACGTACCTGGACCGGCCGGACGAGGAGCTGGTCATCCGGGCGAAGCGGGACGGCACGCCGGTTTCCGCAGCTGACCTTGCATCGCACCGGGTCATCGAGGTGGCGCTGGCGCCGTCGGGCATTCCGGTCATCAGCGAGGAGGGGGAGTTGCCGCCGTACGCGGTGCGGAAGCACTGGCCGTATTACTGGCTGGTCGACCCCCTGGATGGCACCGCGGCGTTTCTGCAGCAACGACAAGGGTTCGCGGTGAACATCGCGCTCTGCGGGCCGGAGGGGCCGATCATCGGTGTGGTGGCGGACCCGCTCGCCGGTTGGGTGTACTCCGGGTCGCCCATCCTTGGGGTTCAGTCGCACACCCTCCAACCGGCGCCGGTGGCTTCCGGTACCCCCCTGCGTCCCCTCCCCCCCCAACGGCCTTTTCGGTTGCTCACCAGCTCCACGGAACGGGCCCCGCTCCCCGATCTCCTCCCTGCCCACCTGGTCCACCTGGACCCCACCGACTTCACGGTACAGCGCATGAGCGGCGCCCAGAAGTTCTGCCTGATTGCCGCCGGCGAAGCCGACCTCCACAGCCGCACCGGCCCCTACATGGAATGGGATTGCGCCGCCGGGGACGGACTGCTCCGCGCCCAGGGCCTCACCCTCTTCGACCGCAGCACCGGCACCCCCCTGCGCTACAACTCCCCCACCCTGCTCGTCTCCGGCCTCTGGGTGAGTCGGGTCTAATCCGTTCGAATCGGACCGCCCACCTGATTAGCTGGACGGAAGTAGGTCCGACTTTCTTGGATGTCCGACACAACCACTATTTCCGATTCTTCGAGGGAAAAAGTCCTTTAACTGCAATCTTGGTGCGATACATCAAACTTTTTGCCCTCTGTAGCAACGTTACCTTTCGCGTCAGATTTCCAACAAACAGCTCCGGATGGACCACATCAACGATTTGCGAAACCAAAGGCTCAACCTTGAAGCGGTAACCCTTCTTGTGGAAGAAGACCGAGTTCTGCCTATACCAGACAAAAATCGAACGATTGTTCCACCAAATGGGCCTTAAGACATCTGCTAACTCGTACCCATTTGCTTTAAAAATCTCCACCCAGTATGATAGCGGTTTTTCATTCAAATGATTGTGGCCTCCCTGCAGAGGAATCGCCGCAGAAAACCAAATCACATCGGAAGCACTCACGAGCGTTCGAACCAGTTCATTTGCTGCTTCAGGCTTCAGATGCTCAGCAACTTCGAGGCAAACTGCTAAATCAAAAGTTTCGTCAAGTTCGATAAAATTCTCCAAGTCAGCTTCGCGAAACTCTCCTTCTGCCAAATGTGGCTCCCTCAACTCTGGTCTACCCCACGAACCATCTATCCCCAAAACCCGCGAAACGCCATGTTTTTTAAAAACGTGCAGGAATGTGCCCGTTCCACATCCAACATCCAGCACACTTTGCGGCTGAACGAAATCCATCAACGTTGGCACAAGAAGTTTGGGGGATTCCAAATTATGCAGTGTATTATTGTGTATGTATTTGGACATCTGGAATTTTATGCGCAACATAGGGCTTACGTCCTCATTTGTCAAATAGGAGCGGCCGCTAGAATTACCGAGACAATGCAAAAGCTCGGATTCAATCACCGCCCAATCCGCTTCAATGGGATTATTTTTGCCATACAATTCAATAAGAAGGGCCAGGAAACATATCCTGTTGATGTTGCAGCTGGTATAGCTGCTCGCAAGTAATTTCGAACCCCATGATTGCTGCAATTATTCTCGCCCACCAAAATCCAAGTCAACTGGCAAAACTTGTAGCCAGTCTCCAACATTCGAAGGTTCATGTCCTGATTCATTTGGATGCAAAAGCAAATCTGAATGAATTCCAACGACACTTGGCGGGCCTATCATATCACATGCTGAATCCTCGACATGACATTTCATGGGGTGGCTTTGAAATGGTAAGATGTACCCTAGAAGCTTTGAAAATTACAATACATCGAAACGCCGACTACTCCCATCTCGCCCTTCTTAGCGGATCTTGCATGCCGCTCGTGGCTTCCCAACAACTGATCGATTTCTTTGACGACAATCCAAATACGGCATTCATAAACAGCATGAGCATCGATCGCATGCCGAATGGCAAGGACCGACACTCCCTGCGCTGGCATCGATTTGGCAATGGCCAATTTGATTTGATTGCATTACCCTACAAACAAACACCCTGGGGGAAGTCCTTGAAGGTGCTGCTGCAATTTTTTATTAAACTGTGTCTTAAGCGCGAGTTCATTTCACTGCGATTAGTAATACATGCCTTCAGGAAATCCCCCAAATTAGACCCTGAAATTAACATCAAACTTGGCAGTCAATGGTGGGTTCTAACGAGCGAAAGCGCACTTTATATAATTGAATTCATTCAAAATAATCCGGAGTATCTAGAGTATTTTCAACATTCAAAAATACCGGACGAGTCGTTCTTTCAAACTTTGGTGCCATTCTTAGTTCAGAAAGGCCTGAATACTTCAATCAAGCCTACATTGACCTACACCTCTTGGAGCACCAATGCCCCTTCACCCGAATGGCTAGACGCAATGACTTCTTCCGAACGGGAATCCCTGGTAAATCGTGGGTATTTATTTGCACGTAAATTCCGTGGTAATTTTCATTAAAACCCTCTTTTACGAGATGCCATGAGATTTCAGCTTCCGAACCATTCTGAATTCCCCAGGTAGTCCATGAGTAGATTTGTGGATGCCATGAAATGGAGCTTTTATTCCGATTTCTAATGCTCTGGTAAGGTGGTCGGGAAAAACTGGACAGGAAATGAGGGTGCCTTACATTGTGAACGATGTCCAAAACACGCAGAAAATTCAACTCTGCCTTCAAGGCGAAAGTGGCCATTGAAGCCATCCATCAAGGAGCAACGCACGATCTCAGAACTTGCCCAGGAATTTGAGATCCATCCCAACCAAGTCAGCCAATGGAAATGAGCGTTTTTGGAGCGAAGCGCTCAAATTTTCGAAGGTGACAAAAAACAAGCCGATGAATTGGCCATCTTGGAACAAAACCATCGCTTGGCACAGCAGCATATCGGCCGCTTGACGATTGAAAACGAATTCTTAGAAAAAATTGGGGTCCTGGATTCCGGAGAAAGGAAATTGTTGATTGACAGCATGTTTCAGAAACTTGAGGTCACAGTGCAATGCGACCTGCTTGGTTTGCCACGCTCCACATTTTACTACCGCCCGGTTGCAGCTTCTGCACAGGATTTGGACGCCTTACGCACACTCGATGAGCTCTACCAGGTAGACCCAACGCGCGGAACGCGGCGCATGAGCAACGAACTTCAGAAGCAAGAATTCAACATTGGACGAGACAGAACTCGGCGTCTGATGCAACGGATGCGGATGAAGACGATCTACTGCCGACCACGAACAACCGGTTGTTATCCCATGAATTAAAAGTTTCCGTACTTGCTTCGGAACTTGAAAATCAACCGGCCGAACCAAGTTTGGGCCCTTGACCTTTCCTACGTCCCGATGGAGCGGGGAACCATGTTTTTGCTAGTCATGATCGACTCGCATTCCATTGCTTTTGTGGGCTGGCGTTTGTCGAACACGATGGAAGCCTCCTGGGTCGTTGAGACCCTGGATTTCGCCATCCAACGCCACGGCAAACCCGAGATCATCAACAGTGACCATGGCTGCCAGTTTACAAGTGCAGTGTAAATGGACATGATTCGCGAGGGAGGTGTGGCAGAAGGCGTCCGGATCAGCATGGACGGAAAAGGACGTGCAATCCACAATGTGTTCGTTGAGAGATTTTGGCACACCCTCAAACCCGACCACTTGTGTTTGACTCCGTCAGTGGATGCCATCGACCTGCACCAGAGCTGCGCTCGGTTCGTCGTACGATACAACACGCAACGCAAGTACTCAGCTTAGGGCATCGAACACCCCAATCCTGCTAGAGCTTGGCAGCCCAAGTGATGAACCGATTCACACGCATGAGTCTCCTTTCGATCCCTCATTTCGACACTACACAACACTTAACTTTGGTTCAAACCTATCCTGATAGGTTTAAACACCTCACTCTCTTCGCGCTGTGAAATTCAAATAATAGAGTGATTTTACGGCCCAGTTAGTCCCTAAATAACGGCCCCTACATGGAATGGGATTGCGCCGCCGGGGACGGACTGCTCCGCGCCCAGGGCCTCACCCTCTTCGACCGCAGCACCGGCACCCCCCTGCGCTACAACTCCCCCACCCTGCTCGTCTCCGGCCTGTGGGTGAGTCGGGTCTGAACCACAGGCGGGAGCCCGGCGGGATCTCAACAAGCCCCCCCATCAATCCAGCTTGACCTTGCAGTCCGCCGGCAGCAACCCCGGCAACGCCGCCCGGGCCTCAGGCGTCAACGGGTTCCCGCGCAAATCAATCATCTCCAGCGCCTTACAATCGGACAGTCCCGACGGAAGGTCGGCGATGCGGTTCCCCTTCAGGTGCAGCTTTTCCAACGTCAGCACCTGGCAGACCTCCACCGGAAACACCGTCAGGGCGTTGCCGTCGAGCAGCAACGTCTTCAATGTGTTCAGGGAAGCGATGGCCGCAGGCACCTCGGTGAGCCCCATGCGGCTGTAGTCGAGGTAGACCAAACGTTCAATCCCAAACACCTCTTCCGGCATGGGTTTTCCCACCCGGGCCGCATCAAAGAGCGGGTTGAAACGGAGCATATAGCCACCCACGGTGGGCTCGAGGCGAGAACCCAGCTCCTGCGAAACGGTGCGGTCCGCAGCCGTGGCGGCCTGGGATTCCGGGGCCGTGCCCTCGAAGGTGGCGCGCCAAGCGGCCATCGAGGCACCCACCGCATCATAGCGATCCACCCCGTCGAAAAGTTCCAGGTCCCGGTTTTCCACCCGACGCCCCAGGATGTCCTTGAGGTCGGGCGCTTTGAACGTGGGTGTTCCGGGAGCTACCGTCAGGTCGCCGTTGTGCAAGGCGGCCTTGCGGCGGCGCATGAGCAAATCCGTGGCCTCCTCCACCGCCGCCCATTCCGGATCAGACGGCCGGGTCATGCCCCGGGCTTGGCTCAGGTGGGACGCTGCTTGCGTGAACGCTCCCCGGTAAATGTGCACCACCGCCAAATTCAAGTGCAGCCCCCGCGCCACGTCTGTGTTCACTTCCGCCTTCGGATTGAGCAGATCCGCTTTCTGGAGCCACTCAGTCCAAACCCCCATCACCCCGTCCAAATCACCCCATCTCCCTGCCTTGATGGCAGCCAACCCCTGCTCCTGCGCCGCGTCCAACGCCGTGTAATCGAAATTGCGTCCTTTCGCTGTGGCCAGCGCCACCTTGGGTTGCTCCCGGCTGAAGAACAGCCTGGGCTCCAACATGTCAATGACCCGGCTCATCTGCAACAGGACGGCCTTGCGCCGAATGAACCGCTGCCCTTCATCGGTATCCAGCGATTTGCGCAATTCTGCCTCACTCCGGAAATCCAACTTGCTCGTGGAGTAACTGATGCCGGTGGCGGTCTTGTCCAGCGTGGAATAGGGCTCGTTGCCGTACTGGATCTTCACGGCGCCACCGATTTCAAAAGCGTCCAAAACCTCTCCATTGGTCCGGACAATTTGGACCCGAACGGGCAAGTTATAAGCGTATTCAGCCCAATACGTCAACTGCTCGCTGCCGCTGCGCACGGGACCGTTCTTGAAAGCCGGCTGACCGGGACTGCCCGGCCCCAAGGCCACCTCCACCCGGAGGTCTGCTCCAGAACCCACCCACTCCAATTCCCGGTCCAAGGTCCAGTAGTCCATCCGCTGCAACCGTTCCGCATCGGTTTTCAGCAAGGACATGTTGCCCCCCCAACGCCGCATGTCCTCTTGCGTGAAAAATTCTGGGCTGCAGTGCATCACCAACTGCATTTTACGAACCAAATCCTGAGGTACCGTAGGACGTTCCAGGGTCTCGACGCGCACATCTGAAAAGGAAGCGCGTTGGGCGGAGGCGGGGCCTGTCATCCCCCACAGCAAGCCGGCTATCGCCAGAGCGGCATACGTTGTCTTCATGGTCCGCAATGTACATACACTGCTGCCCGCCAAGATGTTAAGAAATCACTTCCGCCAGCCGTCGGCTTCGAAATGCGTAAAGAGATCGAGGTAGTTGGCGTACCGCTCTTGGGGCACTTCCCCGGTTTCCACCCCCGCGCGCACGGCGCATTGGGGCTCGTGTTGGTGGGTGCAGTTGTGGAACTTGCACCGGGGAAGCAAGGCGAACATCTCCGGGAAATGGTGGTGCAGGGTCTCCCGCTCGATGTCCACCAACCCGAACCCCTTGATGCCCGGCGTATCAATAATGTACCCCCCTCCGGGCAACGGGAACATCTCCGCGAAGGTGGTGGTGTGCCGCCCCTTCGCGTGGGCCCCGGAGATGGCGGCGGTCCGGAGTTCCACCCCCGGCAACAACCGGTTGATTAGGCTGCTCTTCCCGACGCCGGAGGGGCCGGAAACGAGATGTACCCCCCCGGCGAGTTCGGCAGACCAGTCCACCACCCCCGCTCCGGTACGGGCGGACAACCGCAGGGTCCGATAACCCGCCGTGGCGTAGACATCCTCCAGGTACTCCAGTGCCTCCACCCGACCCGGGTCGCCCTGCGCCTCGTCCCACTTGTTGAAGAGGATCGTCGCCTCGACCCCGAAGGCGTGGGCCGCCACCAGGAAGCGGTCCACAAAACCCGTGGCCGTCTCGGGAAGCGAGCACGACAGCACCAACCAGGCGTGGTCCAGGTTCGCTGCCACCACATGCGTGGCCCGCGACAGATTCACCGAACGACGGACGATGGCATTGCGCCGCGGCGCAATCGCCGTGATGACCCCCTGGCCATCGCCTTCCGGGCTCCACGCCACCCGGTCCCCCACCGCCACCGGATTCGTGGAGCGGTCCCCGGCGAGCCGCAGCTTCCCCGCCGTGCGGCACGCCACCACCCGGCCCTCTCCCACCTCCACATCGTACCACGAACCCGTGGAGCGCAAGACCCGTCCCAGTTCGCTCAAGCCGTTGCTGCTTTGAACGCCGCCTCCAAGCCGCCCGGTTGGGCCGCCAGCTCCGCCGTTGTGCCCGAAGCCACCACTTCCCCCTTCCGAATGAAAACCACCCGGTCGCACATCGCCTCCACCTCTTGCATGATGTGCGTGCTGAGAATCACCGTCCGCCGGGCGCCCACCGAACGAATGAGCTGCCGAATTTCCACCAACTGGTGCGGATCCAGCCCCGAAGTAGGCTCGTCCAGGATGAGCACTTCTGGTTCATGCACCAGTGCTTGGGCCAAACCCACCCGCTGCCGATACCCTTTCGACAACTGACCGATTTCCTTGTGTGCCTCCGGACCCAATCCGACCGCCTCCACCACCCGCTCCACCGCCACGGCAGGATCCTTCACCCGGTGCATCCCCGCGACAAAGGCCAGGTACTCCCGGACATACATTTCCGGGTGCAGGGGATTGTGTTCCGGCAGGTACCCCACGCGCTTTCGGGTCTCCTCCGGATGGGTCTCCACCGAAAAACCGCACACCTCCACGCTCCCCTCTGACGGCGGCAAGTACCCCGTGATGAGCCGCATCAGGGTGGACTTCCCGGCACCATTGGGCCCCAGCAACCCCAGTACCTGACCCGTCGGCACCTCCAAATCCACCCCCCGCAGCGCCCACTGTTCCCCAAACCGCTTCGAAACGTTCTGAATCCGGATCATGCCCCAAAGTTAACCCCTCCCCGGCGCATCCCCACGCCCCTCTCCCACCGAAGCCGTCAGAAACACGCAAATAAAGATCGATTTAAACAACTGGTAACTTGTAAGTTACGAATCGGATGTTAAAACATCGTTGGGGCATGTGTTAATTTTTTGTATGTTTCTGATGTTTTTGGGTGTAATTAGGGCATTTTTTGTGAAAATTTTACCTGATAGGTCAAAGAACCAGTCCATGAGAATCTACCACATTGGATTGCCAAAAACTGGCACTACTTCCCTACAATACGCTCTTCAATCTCAGAAGAATTACATCGGCACATTTCAACCTCGTAGCAAGAACAAGAAGCATGCCGCATACGAAGGTCTCACCAATTATCTACTTGGAATCACGGACACTTTGGATGTCACGTTGCCTGAAGATTTTCTGTACTCTGAGGAAATGGTATTGGTCAATGAGTTTGATGGGAAGGTGATTGAGAATATCCGTCGACTTTGCGCCATTCTGAGACCCGAGGATAAGGTCTTGATTGGTACACGTGCCACGAAGAAGATTTTGGTTTCTGCCTACTATGAATTGTACAGATTTCTCGAAGCCAAACCCCCGAGTGATGTCAAACATAGTTGTTGGTTAAAGCCCTTCCAGCCAGGGTATGTCGAATCCATCATCCCACCCAACTTTCGGGACCAATTTGTCTTTTCAGACATGGAGAGTTCTTTTGAAGGTTTTAGACCATACATTGATGATTCCGTGCTGGAGGATTACAGAAAAAGCAAAGCACAAAACGTACGGAAAAGGGTGGGTGATAAAATCGAAGTCGAGTATTTCTACCGCCCCATCCCCTTGACCATTTCAAAAAAACTAGATGAATACCTCTGGAATCCGATAAGCCGTGCAGGCTTGTTTCCAATTAGACCGAATTTTTTCCAGAAGAAAGTGATTCGCAAGAAACGGCTCATAAATCCTGTTGATGCCAACGAGTTGCTCGAATAGCTCTTCAAGAGCTTGGCTTGAGCAGGGGATAGGGCGCACGAAATGAAGGACCTATGGATGTAACTCGTTCAGATCCTAGTGATGCTCGTAGCAAATGTTGTGTCCTTATGGTTAACTTATCCCTCTACCTTCCAATTCCGGGTATCAACGCTCAACGGAAGCGAACGCACCTCCTCACTTCTGAAGTGAGGCCGTGTAGAGAATCGCCGCTCGTTTAGCGGCTTTCCGAAAGGAGTCAATCCACCAATTCTCGATGTAATAGTTCCTTAAAAAAGCCAGCTTGATGCCATTCAACACCAAATCGAAAAGGGTCAGACTGAATCCTGTGATGGCCACAAAGAGCAAGAACCATTTGCTCTTTGGTAAGTTCCCAGATAGTACTTTGTCTCTTCCCAAGGCCCATCCGGCCTTCAGATGCCAGTCTACGAACAAAAGTTGAGGTTTCACAACATGGTGTATCAGAAGTGCCGGGTCGTACCAAATCTTTACTCCTCCCGCCCTCAATAACTTCTGATACTCTGTTTCTTCACCATAACCAATCTGAGTGCCATTCATGCCCAGGATTGGGTCGAACCCACCAAACTTCTGAAAAACAGAAGTGCGCAAACAGAAAACTCCCCCGGAAAGGAACTCTCTTTTCGATGAAAGCACTGTTCTGGAATCATGTGATAAACTGGAAGACCCATACTCGTCTTTGAACCATTCTGGTTTGCCGAAATGGTACCAAGGCTTGTATTGTCCACCAAATACATCGCCACCCACCTCCTGAATGAAAGAGATGGCATTTTTGACCAAGTCTTCATCAGCGAGGGCGTCATCATCCAAATAAAATATCCAATCGGACTTCACCTCAATGGCACCGCGGTTTCGGGCATGACTCAATCCTTGTCTCGGCTCTTGAACCAAGCGCAAATCCGTCAAAGTGTCTTTTGCTCGATCAACAACATCACCAGTGGAATCGGTGCAGTTATTGGCAACCACGATGACCTCAAAATCTTTTGGTTGCGCGGACTGTTTTGCTAGAGAATCTAGGCAAAACTCAAGCAAATCCGCCCGATTGAATGTGCAAATTACAATCGATAATTTAGGCCGGTGTTCTTCCAAAACTGCTTCCTATTTTCGTGCATTTAGACCTATACAAGTTGGCAAAGTATCTACCCAATTGATTCGATTGTATCCAACGAGAAACAATCAATCGAAATTGCCACATTCCAACCCGAACCGCAAACCCTACTCTGCGTCGATAAATGGCCCTTACTTCTCTTAATCCCTTAAAATAATGAACTGAGCTAACCCCACCTCCATCAAATCGAACGGAAGTGAAGTCGTAAAACCCATATTGGAATTCGGCAAGCCTGCACAGCATGTCAAAGTCCATGGCAATTTTATATCGCTCCTCATAAGGGCCACATATGTTATAAGTCTTCCGATTCACCCACCAACTTGGGTGGGCTACCCACCTCATCCCTTGGTACAACTTGTCAAATTCAAAAGGTACTCCCACCTCTTGTCCCCCTTCCAAAGTGATTCGACCGCTCGCCCATTTAATTTCGGGGTTTGCTTCCAAGAACTCCTCTATTCGGTGGAGAACGAAAGTGTCTATCAACTCATCTCCAGAATTCAGCAACTGAACAAACCCCTCGCCAGCAGCCTTTATTCCTTTGTTGAAAGCGTCGGAAATTCCTGAGTCCAATTCGTTGATCACAAAACGATAACTAGGCAAAATAAGTGAACTCAGCCAGTCACTTATCTCCGCGGATGTAGATCCGTTTACAATCCAATGCTCATCCGGAAGGCGCCGTTGTTGATCAACTGAAAGGCAAGTCCTTTTTAGTTCCTCTAGATTATTGAAACAAATGGTGACGATAATCAGTCTGACTGACATGCCCGAAAGATAGGAACTCTCCCAATCCACGACTTGCGCTACACAAAAAAAGGGCCGCCTCGCAGGAGACGGCCCTTGTGGGTTCTTAGAATCCGAACG
>CAYONT010000057.1:0-10691 GCA_964405405.1 uncultured Comamonadaceae bacterium
TGGAATCCGGGGATGAAGCAGCGGCACGTACGGCCCTGGGACGCGCCCGGACCCTGAATCCCCACGGCGTCGTCCGCGACCGGGCCGAGGCGCTGCTAAACCGCCTGGCCAATGGCTCCTTCCCGCGCAATCTGGACGGAATCAACCCCGAAGCCCTGGCTGCCATGACCTGGGCGCTGGGACACCTGCGATCCCTGTCACCGGCAGACGCCCGCAACCTCACCCTCAAGGCTGCCTTACTGGGCCAGCACGGCCTCCGCCTGACCGATCCCGCAACCGCCCACCGACTCGAAGGCATCCCCGAGCCCCTGACGCCCCTCCAAGTTGCCTGCCTGATCCACGCCGGGCTCCAGATGGCCGCCCCGGGCACCGTCAGCGGGTTTCCGTTGAAAAACGAATTCATGGAGGTCATTGCGGGCATTCAGTGACCGCTGCGTCCGTCCCGAGAAACATCGGCGGGTGATCCACTCAATCGGTATCCGCCGGAGTGCCAAGCGCAGGCCCTTCAACGTGCCCTGCGTGCCATTCTGTCTGGTAGTTCTCCAACTTCACAAACCCCGATCGCAACATCCCGTTACGGAGATAGCCGGCTCATGACACGCGACAACGGTGCACAGACTTGCTCGCGCACCAGATTACCGCTTCTCTTTAGCCATCCATACGACACCAATCCAGAATGTCAGCGAGGAAAGAAGCCGTTGGCCGGAAATCTGCCTTAATTGTTTTGAAGACTATTAGACGGAAACTTCTGGACTGTTGCGATGCCCGCCATGCTGCCAAAGAACCTCCTCAATTCGAGTGGATGACCCTGTTAAGCTAGAGAATCGAACGGGAGGATGCATCAAGACGCCTGCCTCAAGAATTTCAAGAAAATGGGCCTCCCCAACTGACCCAGCAAATGGACACCCTCTCAAAGTCCGAACGCAGCCATCGGATGTCCCTGATCCGCGGGAAGGGAAATAGTTCCACGGAACTAGTGATGGTCAGCGTTCTCAGGACCGCAAAGGTTAAAGGATGGAGGCGCCACGTCTCGATTCGGGTGCCATCTACCGGCACAACCCCCTCCCGCAGAATACGTCCCGACTTCATTTTCCCACAGGAGCGATTGGCCCTGTTCGTCGATGGCTGCTTCTGGCATGGATGCCCATGGCATTCCCCGGCTCGTCGGCATGCCACATCATACTGGCGCGACAAGATTAGCTCCAATCGTCGCCGAGATGCCCAAACACGCGCAAGGCTGCGACGGGGTGGCTGGATCGTGCTAGCAATCTGGGAACACTCCCTGAGGCCCAAGAATTTGGATGCAGTGGGACAACGAATCCTCGCTGCCATAGGCCGACGTCGCCGCCCTCGTTGAGTTCCACGAGTCCACGGGAAGGACACCCCATTCTTTCAGACTCAATCAGCCGTTAGGTCCAGCCGGTCGAGGAAGCGAAGGAGTGCATCCGCGACCATCCCAAGCCCCTTCGCCATCAAAGGAGGGACGGCGTTGCCCACCTGAGTATACTGGGGCACCTCGAAACGCCGGGCCGTCCCGCCCGTCGTGACCTTGCTACGAAACTCGAACCAGTCGGGGAATGACTGAATTCGTGCCATCTCCCGAACGGTCAGCGTCCGATCCTGCCCCTTGGCGTAGTGACAGGCATCGTCCGGAATGGACATCGTGGCTGGCGCCAGCTCCTCGGGATCCAAGGCGGCCTGGGAATGTTTCCGCGTATGCAACTCCTCCAGCAGCCGGAGCACTCGATCTCGTAACCCCGCCTTAGCCCAGGAGAAACACTCGCCACTTTGGCTCATGATTCCGTATCGCGCGACTGCTTCGATACCTTGCTGGGAAATTTGCCTTGCCGCACATCGCCTCTTCCCCTCATCTCGCTCCCGCAAAGCTGCTTCGAACAACGCGCGGTCGCCGCTTGAAATGTTGCTGTTTTGGATAGCCTGGTAGAGGCGGAAGCGCGCCTTTACCCGATCGCAGTTGCGCCGGTGCTCGTGGTTGGCAATTGGTTGCCCCTTAAGTTGCGCCTTCACCAGCTGCGCCCACGCGGGCAACATGTCTAGCTTTTCGATGGTGAACGTGTCACCGAAGGCAAGGTCGCCGATAGCCTCCCGAACGCTCCTCCCCCCGCAGCCTCCGCCAGACTGCCAGTCAAAGGCAGCTATCGGATCCGCCTCGGAAACCTTTTCCGGAAAGCTACCCCGCCGTCCAGGTCTGTTTGGATGATTGACCGCAAGAAGGCGCTCCAGACGTCTCCTCCAGTGGGGAGAATGTTCACCTGAATCAACGTGGAGGTAGAAATCCACCGCCTTCCGAATCGATTCCCAAGTGTGGTGCCCTGACCGCCCTGATGCGTGCAACTCCGCCCGACGGAGCAACCGCCGCGCGATGTCCCTTCGGCGTTCCCGCGCATGGTTGGATTCAATCTTCACCCCACTAAGCCGACCAAGGTTGAGACCCAGCATGACGAAGCGCGGCCTGTTCTGCGCGACGCCGAAGTGGCAAGCATTGAGGTGGAAACACAACGGCAAGAACCCACACTGGGCGAACACGCTGGCCACCTCGAGCGCGGGGACGCTCTGCTCTCCGGTAACTGGATCGGTGAACGGCCGAAGGATCCCCGAGACGTTCTCTAGCAGTACGAGGCGGGGCTGAAGTAGAGCAGCCATCTCGGCGAACTCGAACGGAAGGCGGTTGCGCGGGTTCAGGCGGTCCCGAAGGCCCGCCAACGAGAAACTTTGACAAGGCGGGCCGCCACTCATCAGGTCGATTTCCTGCCCACGCAGCCACTTTCCAAACTCGACGCCGTAAAGTCTCGTCCGATGACCGTCATCGCCCTTTGGCGCATCGCCCTTCAGCCAGGTCTTCAGATCAACGACACTACCGACGATCAAGCATCCCCTTAGGGCCTCAGCGGGGCCCACGAGCTCGTCGTAGCGCGGCGGTGCACCGTGCGGGTTCTCTCGAAGGCGACAAGCCATCGATTCCGGCCCATAGCTGGAGTTGAGCCAACGAACCCTCGAGCGGGCGCTTCCTGTCCTTGCACCCACGGGACGACCCTCTGGAAGACAGGAAAGGTCCACGCCCAATATGTTGTAGGCGAACGTCTCAGCCGCCATCGGCGAAAGCTCGTTCGCAAGCAGCAAATCGAATCCGGCGGCCTCCAGCCCAAGGGCCATGCCACCACACCCGGCAAACAACTCGACATGCGTCCGATTCTTCTGAACTTCCTTCACGCTGGGTCACATCATCAGGCAGAATTAGGGGCGCGGCAATCACGTTCCAGGTCTGCCCCTCTTCAATCTGCCAGCGCCATTCTGTCATGGGGTCATTGCTGCAGGAGTGAAGTCCCGGTGTGGCGGCATTTACATCCGTCTAGGCACCAGACCTTCTTCCCGCATCCTTCCGTACCCGCCTGTAGGTGTTCACACGGGACGGACGCGTGGAAATCGCCGACAGCCAGCAATATGCGGCGCGCGGCATACCCAATGGAGACCGGCGTCCGTGCCAACGGCGGTTGACAAGAAGAACTGGCTTCGTCGGGGATGTCGACGCAGGGGATCGCGAGGCGATCCTCTACACCGTCAACGAGACCTGCCGAATGCGGGGAATCGATCCATTCGCCAACCTCTGGGATGTGCCTCTACCCGTCTTCCCAAGATGACCAACCACCAAGTCGTCGACCTGCTCCCCCGCCAACTGAACCCGGACGCAGGCTCCAACGCTCGAGGCCGCGGCATGAAAATCGCGGGTCGCACACTATGCCCCCCGGTCGCAGGCGCATCAGGTGGCGCTTGTGAAGCAAAGTGGCGCATAACCCTAGAAGATGACATTGCGAACTAGCGTCGCAAAAGATCCCCGAACCCCTCGGATGCCGCCCCATTTGACAGGAAACAACAGGGCGAAGCGCTCGGCATGGGGCAATGCGTGAGCCGACTTAACTGAGGCTCGCATCGTGGTTGCCAACTAATTTGTAAAAAGGCGATGCTTGAATGACGTCTCCCATCACCCCAAGAGTCTTGTAGAGGCAGCAGTGCTTGGGCAGCGTCTTTATCCGCTCCGCCATTTGCGCGACGTCGGTGGACAGCCCGAGAGCTTGAAGTTCAGCGGGCGTAACGTTAGGCACCTTGTGGAGAAACCAGGTTAGCAATGGCTCGCGGTAGTCGCTGGCGCCAGCTTTGAAGTGGCGCAAATATTGCGACGCGAGAATGACGCCCACACCGAATTCCCGGCCCTGCAAGAGGACCTTGCGCAGCACGTCGAACTCGTAGCGCATGATGTTGTCGGCTTCATCCACCAGAAGGAAGGAGTCCACCACGCGCAATTGCGGATCGGTCCCCTCATACGGCCGCTTGGGAATGCGGAGCATATGCTCGTAAAACATGTTGAGCATCACGGCGACGAGCATGTTCTTGGCGCGGTCGTCCTGGCCAAGCGATGCCAGATCGATGACCACGACGCCGTCGAGGAACTGCTCGAAACTCTTCGCCTTATCCGGTTCGGGGGCGAACATCTCCCGGTCGACGATGTCCTCCAAGATTGCCGACGGTGAATCGGCCTTGTTCCCGATGATCGCGGAGTAGCAGGAGTTCACATCATAGATGGTTGGTTGGCGACCAGCAGGGAGGCAGGCGTCATATGCCTGCTTCACCGCGGACTTGAGCTGCTTCCGTTGAATCGGTCCAATTCCCGAATATATCTTGTCGAGGACATCGGAAAAGAAGTTGAAGCGATCGAGCCACGGCGTGAACGAGTCCTTGCTGTTGCGAATGTCGAAAACATTGACCGGCAGATGGTGCGGTTTGACGACAGTCGCCCCCACAGCCGCGACAAATGCCGGATCGCTGTAGTCTCTTTTATAGTCAAAGATCAAGATGCGCGGCCGAACGCCGCGGTTTTCCGTGCCGGCTGCGGACAGGCGCCAGATCAGCGCCTTGAGAAGTTGAGTTTTTCCCGTCCCAAGATCGCCAACCACCCCAATATTCAGTTGGTTGAGATTGGTATTGCTGGGCTGGAAGGAGCGCGCTTCTCTCCTAAAGCCATCAATCGTCTCGCCGACGATAAAATGGATTCCACCAGCCGTTGCGCATGCCGCCCCAGCAGGTGCATCCGGCGCATGTGCAGCGTGCCCCACAACGACGGGTGTTTTGTGACCAACAACAGGAGGCGATGCGGGTACTTCGGACAGTGCCATTGGAGGAGGCGGAGATGGCTGCGACGTATAGGATATTTTCCTCTCGATTTCTGTGCTCACCGACGCTTCCGTGCGGGCAACAGCGGGAGTTGCGGGTGCGGTCGAGGTTGCAGGTTCCCCGCTGGGCAGGAGGCGCCAGTCGCCGACTCGCTCCTTGATGAGTTGGTAGATCGGGGGGGCGGCGGCGGTAAGCACACTTGCGGCGTCTGCCGGCGAGAGCGCCAACGTTTCCGGAAAGGCATCCTCGTCCACGTCGCGCGGAGCGCTGGCGCTAGACTTATCCAGAACAACCAGCCGCCCGACGGGGTCGATTTCCAGCTTGGCTTCATCGGACAACAGCGACCCGATGACTGCGGCGTGGATGGCGGTCCATTGCTTGGATTGGTTGGCGGCGATGGGTTGCTGGCTATAAACGCGGAAGGCGAAACCAAGCATCGAGCTCAGCAGGTGGTGAAACGCCAGCCGCCAAAGAGTCAGATCGGGATCCGCGCCCAGCTTGTTGAGCTTGGCAAACAGGGCCGAAAGGGAGGCGGCTTGAGCCAGCGCTTCTTTGCAAGCCCCGTGGGAGAATACATCGGCGCGATACTTCACCTCGAGTGGTGTCAGCTTGATGCGGCACTCGGAGGCCGTAAGCCTGATTGTGGCGACCAAGAGGTCGGGACGCAAAAGCTGGGGCTGCTTGAGGGCGCGCTGAAGATCGTCGAGATAACCTCGAAACGGGTCGACCGGAACGATCAGGGCGATCGTCTTGGTGCCGTCATTCTCGCGTAGAATGGGCAGCAACCCACTGGGCTCCCCCTCGAGCCGGAAGGCGTCCTGCAAGAGGCGGGAGGCAATGAACAGGCCCAAGTCACCGGTGGCGCCCGCGGTGCCGGAAGAGAGTCCCCGGACGGTCGGAATTCCGCGGCGAGCAACCTCCAAGATGATCGACTCGACATCCCCATCGGTTAACTGGCCGCCGTCTGGCAACTTGGCCAAGGTGGCTTTCAGAACATCGCGATCGGTCTCCTTAATCCGGGAAATGAGATAGTAACCATTCGTGTCCCCCGACCGGTGCGAGTAGGAGGGGAGATCGTAATCCCATAGGTAACCGGGCAGCCACTTGCCGAGAAAACACGCGGGGTCGATGGCCGAGGACGACACGGCGACAAAATCGGCCCGACCAAGGGCCAGCTGGATTGCGTGCACGCTCGGGGCGAAAGAGAAGCCCACCTTCAAGTCGGACAGGTTCTCCAGTTTGGAGAGCGTGGCGACCAATTTGTCGGCCAACGCATCTCCTCCCGGTGGCCGGGCGATGCCAACCCGTGATTCGGAGAGAAAAGCTCCGTCTGCCGCCGGAAGTTGGCGCCTAACGCGGTGCCTGAGCAGGGTTCCCCAGCCGATTGGCGAGCCGACCTCAACCGCATCTTCCTTGGAGTTGGAGGTCTCCAATTGCGCAATGATCGCAAGGTCCGGCGCACAGGCCGATTGATCGCCCGCAAACCACCGGACCGCATTCGAGGTATCCTCGGCAAGATTCGAGATTTCCGCGTCTTCCGGGCGGGACTTCTCGTCGCGGAGGTCAAGAATCTGCAGCAGGCGCGGGCCCACGGTTGAGAGGGATTCGTTTTCCTGGGTTCCGAGCCGTTCCTTGCACCACGCGCTGATCCCCTCGTTGCAGGCGTTGGTCTGCCCGCTAGAACTGGAGATCATAACGTTCACGACGGGCTTGGCCGCGAGCATTTCAGAGACGTCATCCAAAGCGCGCCGCACCTGGGACAGGCTGAAACCGCTGGAGATACCCCCGATGCGAATCCCGAATTCCTCATCGAAGGGCGGTAGATTTGCCAACTTCGCGAGGGTGTCGAGGCGCTTGCCGTTCCAGAGGATGCTCCAGTAGTCCGAGCTGCACTCCACGGCAAAAAAGGCCTGCAGGTTAACCGCCCCAGAAGCCGAGAAAAGGGGGAGCGAAAGAATATCTGGAACGTTGTCGGGATCAAGGATGCCGGCGGCGGGGCAAGGCTGATTCCGCTTGTAGGCCATGAAGAGTGCCTTCTGCGCCACGGCCTGCCAGGCAAGCCGGATGGGATGAAGGGGATTAAGGATGATGGCGTCGGGGTCCTGGCTCAGGGTGGTGCGATCTTGTTCAAGACCGCAGAACGCAATGACGTCAACCCAGGGAGCGATGGTTGGATCGGCGTCCAGCCATTCCGAGTAGGAATGCAAGTAGGCAAAGAGCTTGTCGGCGAATTCCTCGTCGGCCGTTAGCAGCTCGCCCAAGCGAGCGGCCTCGATGAGTTGGTTTTCATCGTGTCCGCGCAGTTTTGCGGCCAGCCATTCCCGGGCTTCGATGAATTGCGTGGAGGGGTGAAAGTTGGCAAGGTTGGGTCGGGGATCGTGCAGAAACTTGCCGCCCGAGATTACCGTCTCAGCCTGAGACTCCCAGTTCGGAGGACGCCAAGCTGAGGCATAGTCGACAGAAATCACCAGAGGGTAATAGGAATTCGTCGCGTTCTCCTTCGACAGTAGCCATGTCTGAAGATCCGCGCAGCGGACATTGCGATCCAATTGAACGTCGGTTGTCGCACGGCCTTTGTCCTGCTGGCGGTTCAATTTTGTGAGGCGTTCGAATTCCGTCTTACAGCCCTCGGGTGACACCTCGTCGCAGGTGAGAAAGATGCGCAATTTCTCCGGATCTGCGGCTTCTCTTTGGATCGTAATGTCGTAGTGGCACTCCCCTGTGGTTTCCACCTCGAATCCCCAAGTGGTATCATCGACTCTCGCGATCGGCGTGGTGAGGGGTTCGGGCTGGGTGGCAGAATCCTCGTGACGCTCAGCAAGATTGCACAGTCGGACCGATGGCCGGGTGTAAATGTCGATGTAATGGCGCCCGCTTCCCTCGAGCAACAAGGAGCACTCATAGTCCGCGCTGCCCTTCCTTTGGCTGGGCTGCTTTGGCGGGGAGATCTTCCGTGCGTTGCGACAGAAGACGAAAAGGCCCGGTTCCCAACTCTGGAGGGAGATAACCTTGATACTGGCCTTTTTCAGGCCGGGAGCCTCGACCGTATACCGCGCGGGCGTCTTATGAGGCGGGAGTGCCGCGTCCGTCTGGTCAACCTGGTGTTGAAGCGAGAATTCCCAGACGCACGTGTGAGCGCGCCCAGAGACGAGGCGGGTCAGCGTTGCATTGACTGCAGCTTCCTGATTCTCGGGCGCGGTGATTGCTAGCTGCACTTCATTGTGGACGACCGAATGACCGCCGCGGAACGGAGGGAAGACGGAGTTGGTGCACTCGACTTCAAGGGCGCCGTCCGGGCGTCGCTCCTCCTCAAGCAACTCGACCCACCGCTCCAGAGTCAGGTGAACCCACCAAGTGGGAGGCTGGGCCAGCTCCTCGCCGCGGCTGGGGCTGTAATAGTATGAAGCTGCCCGCGCGAACCTCGAAGTTAGGTCACAGACGGAATTAAGGTGCGCGGCGAACGCGTCGAGGGCGATGATGTCATCCTCGCTGGCTTCTTCCTTAAGCTGCTCGAGGCCCTTGTTGATCCCGTTTTCCTCGAGGTGGGCGGCGAGCTGCTGAAGAACCTCATCTTGGTCTTTCGTTGCCAATTCACCATCTTCCGTGGGCGGGAAGCCGCAGGCCAAACTGAGGGGGGTGCACAATTTTGTGCCGCCTGAGATGCAGTAGATCCTCGTCAGGACCTTCCATGCCCCGACGCGCGAAACGTTGTGACGTTCCGCTGCGTCCGCCGCATGGACGGCCTTTTGAATCATTTGGCGGGCCTGTTCCCGAGCGATGTCCGTGGAAATTGCGAACCGGTCCAAGGCCGCGTCGACAAGGAACTGGACGAAGTCGTCGTTCCACCAGTCCTCGATGGCCGCGTTTCCAGAGTTGCTCCGCACATCTAGACCAAAGGAGTCGCTTGCGGTCTCCATTGTGAGGGCCAGATTGGGATGGTTGCCGGGTGCGAGGAGAGCGACAAACCGCGGGCAACCCGGTTGATTGCGGAAATCGTTCAAGTGCACGCCTGCGCAAGTCCCGGATCGGCCCACGGGTGGAGCGGTGGTTGCGGCTTCCGAATGGAGCAGAATCGGAACCATGACCTGCTGTTCATTTCCCAGCTCAACCTTGACGCCGCCATCCTTGACCAGTTCCTGAAAAACGGGATTCAGGATTTCCATGGGCGGGCCGTGAAAAACGGTTCGAAGCTCCGATCCAATATCAGGCAAGGAGCGAACTTTTTTGGCGGTTCGCTCGCGAACGAACTTGGCAATCTGCAGGACAAGTGGGTTCATCACACTCTAGCTGTTGGCGTTTTGGGTGGTGCCGTCGAACGGCGGGACCAGGAGCATTCCGCTTTCGGCGTCGGGGCTGTCGAGTACGAGGCCGAGCATCCGGAGTTTTCTACCGAGGTCCCCGGTGGTTACGTTATCTCGGTCGACACGAACCCCGTAGCATGCCAGGTGCCGGCAAAGCTTCTGAATCGATCGAGGCCCCGCGGCGTCACGGAGGCAGCAATGAACAAGGGCGAGAATCGACACCGGGCCCATTGAAACAATCCACGGCGCGGAGGGATATTCGGCCCTCTTTTTCAGGATATATCCCTGATCATACCCGCGAAGGATTTCGCTTGCTGTGATCCGCTGCTGGAGGACGTAACTCGCGAACTCGGAGAGATTCGAGCCGATACCCTTCTTGCAAGCAATGGTCCGGGCGTTTTTGTCCCCCTGTTGGAGGTCGGCGACTGCCGCCTCGACTCCGGCCGCTTTAAGGGCAGCGCCTTCTCGCGCCACTTTGCGGAGGAATCCAGCCAGCTCGGCACAGGAGCGAATCGATTTCACCTGGGTGCCCATGGCTTCTAATTGCCAAAGAACCAGATTGATCCCGATTCGTGCGACCAGATAGCGGGAGGCGTAGTCTCGAATGATTGGCACTGCCGGGTTTCCGTAGGTCAAGAAGTGGCCGTCGGCGGCGACGATCTTGGTGCGAACCTCCTCGGGCGACGGATGCTCCCCGGATTCGATGGCACGCCTGATGGCTTGCCACACCCGGTAGTTCACATCGCATAGCCACAGAACGTGCGACACGGAGCCCAAGCGAAGCACCGCTTCCAGCAAGCTGATCCATTGCCGGCGGGTCATGAACGCTTTCGCCTGAATGATTGCTTCCATATCCCGGACAAACTGCCTCGCCGGGATAGCGAGATTTGCCTTTTCCTCTGCGGGCAGGCCCTCCTCGTTGGGCAGGGGCGACAGCTTCCATTGAATACTGGGGTTTCGGCGCAGAAGAAACTCCTGATGCAACCAGCGCGCCCAGATGTCGTCCCCTTCCGTAACGCTGAGCGCGTTGAACAACTCGCGCCATAGACGTTCCGCATGGACTTGGGAGTCGCATCCAAAGCCGATCATGCGCTGGACCAGCTGACCCGGGTTCCATGGCTTACCCGCGAGGCGCGCCGATCCTGAATACAACGCGACGTCGGGAACGAGCGGGCACATTTGCAGGAATCGCTTCGAGGATTG
>CAYONT010000058.1:0-10079 GCA_964405405.1 uncultured Comamonadaceae bacterium
GCCAAACTCCCCCGAATCGCCCGATTGAATGCCCGGGCGTCCTGATAAACCTGCAGATTCTCGAAGTAGAACATGTGTTAAGTTACTCAAAACAAACCACATAGCGCGATTTTTCGGCGGGAACTTATCCACATTTGGCCCGGCAGGAAACGAGAAACAAGAGATAAGAAACAAGAGATGAGAAACAAGAGATGAGAAACAAGAGATGAGAAACAAGAGATGAGAAATAAGAGATAGGAAACAGAACCCAACATATCCTATCTCCCATCTCGCGCGGCGAAGCCGCGCATCTCCTATCTCGCGCAGCGAAGCTGCGCTTGTTTCAGCGCAGCGCAGCTGCGCTATCTTCCATCTTCCCGTCCCGCATGCGGAGGATGCGGTCGCCCGATTGGGCCAGGGTTTCGTTGTGGGTGACGACAACGAAGGTGGCGCCTTCGCGGTCCCGGAGTTCGCGGAAGAGGGCGAAGAGGGCTTCGGCGTTGCCGGAGTCGAGGTTGCCCGTGGGCTCGTCGGCGAGGACCACGGCGGGGCGATTCATGAGGGCGCGGGCGGCGGCGACGCGCTGCTGTTCACCGCCGGAGAGGGTGGTGGGGCGGTGGTGGAGGCGGTCTCCCAGGCCCAGGTCGCGGAGCAGCCGCTCGGCACGGTCGCGGGTGGACCGGCCGTCAGAACGGGCGATCCAAGCGGGCATCAGGACGTTCTCGAGCGCGGAGAATTCGGGGAGGAGGCGATGGAATTGGAAGATGAAGCCGATGTGGGCATTGCGGAAGGCGGAGAGGGCGGCGCTGCGGAGCCGCGTGACCTCGGCGCCGGCCACCCGGAGCGTGCCGGAGTCGGGGCCGTCGAGGGTGCCGAGGATCTGGAGGAGGGTTGTTTTTCCGGCCCCGGACGCGCCCAGGATTGAGGTCAGTTCGCCAGCACGGATTTCGAGGTCGATTCCCCGAAGAACCGCCACCTGGCCATAGCTTTTTGTCAGCCCTGACGCTTGGATGATGGGCTCCGTCGCATTCATGCTCGAAAACTACGCACATCCCGCTTACAAGCCCGTTCCGTTGCCTAACTTCGCACCCCAAATCCCGGGACATGCGTGTGGCGGTTGGGCCTGGGCATGTGACGAATCAGAAGAAGAGAACGACATGAACATCCACGAATACCAAGGCAAGGAAATCCTGAAGCAATACGGCGTGGCCGTGCAGGAAGGTCGGGTGGCGGCCACCCCAGAGGATGCGCTCGCCGCAGCCCATGCATTGACCGAATCCACGGGAACGAGTTGGTATGTGGTGAAAGCCCAAATCCATGCCGGAGGACGTGGCAAGGGAACCGTCACCGAGACGGGGTCTCGCGGCGTGGTGGTGGCGAAAGGCATCGACAAAGTACAGGACATCGCAGCGGGCATTTTGGGCGGGCATTTGGTCACTGCGCAGACCTCTGCTTCCGGCAAGCGGGTGAACAAGGTGCTCATTGCGGAGGATGTATACGGGCCCGGTGCGAGTGAGCCCCGAGAGTTTTACATGAGTGTGTTGCTGGACCGGGCCTTGGGTCGCCCCGTCATCGTATACAGCCCCCAAGGCGGCATGGACATTGAGGCCGTCGCGGAACACACCCCCGAGCTCATTTTCAAAGAAGTTGTGGACCCAGCGGTTGGACTGCAGGGGTTTCAGGCACGGCGCATCGCCTTTCAATTGGGGCTGGAGGGCAAGGCATTCAAGGAGATGATCTCCTTTGTGACCGCATTGTACCGGGCCTACATGGGCGCAGATGCCACCATGTTCGAAATCAATCCCGTTCTGAAGACATCGGACGATCGCGTCATCGCTGTGGATGCCAAGGTGACCTTGGATAACAACGGGTTGTACCGCCATGCGGCCTTTGCGGCCATGCGCGACACCACCGAAGAGGATCCCATCGAAGTGGAAGCCGGTGAGGCGGGACTGAACTATGTGAAGTTGGACGGCAACGTGGGATGCATGGTGAATGGGGCGGGTTTGGCCATGGCGACCATGGACATCATTCAGCTCAGTGGCGGCCAGCCCGCGAATTTCCTGGATGTGGGGGGAACGGCAGACGCGGTTCGTGTGGAGAAGGCGTTTCGCATCATCCTGCGCGACCCGGCGGTGAAAGCGATTCTCGTGAACATTTTCGGGGGCATTGTGCGCTGTGACCGGGTGGCGCAGGGCGTGGTGGACGCCTACCGCAACTTGGGCGACATCCATGTGCCCATCATCGTCCGCTTGCAAGGCACGAATGCCGCGGAGGCGAAGGTTTTGATCGAGAATTCTGGGCTGAAGGTCATCTCCGCCACCCTGTTGCAGGAGGCTGCAGACGCCGTGGCTCAGGTGCTGGCCTCGGCGGAGTAAGGGGGAGGGGGCAAGGGAGCGGGCAGGAGAGCTGGCTCGAGCAGGGGCCGGGGCCGGTCAGCGCTTGCGGAGGACGTGGATGCCGTCGCGCAAGGGGAGGAGCAGGTTTTCCACGCGGACATCCTCACGCCAGGCACCGTTGAGGGCGTGCATGCGCCGGGCATCGGGATCTTTTGCTGAGGCTCCCTCGAGCACTTTTCCCCACCACATCACATTGTCTACCAGCAGGATACCGCCTGGACGGGTGCGGTCAAGCACCGCTTCAACGTATTCACCCGTCCGGGCCTTGTCGGCATCAATCCAGGCCAAATCAAACACCCCCTCGATCTCCTCCAGCACCTCGTGGGCCTCTGCGTTGTGCCGAACAATGCGGTCCCGCACCCCTGCCTCCGTCCAGAAAGCGTCTTGCAGGTCGTTGAGTTCATCGTTCGGTTCAACGGTATCGATCCAGCCGCCGGGGGCCAAGCCCTCCGCCAAGCACAGGGTGGCGTAGCCCGTGAAGGTGCCCAACTCGAGAACCCGGTGTGGCCGAACGAGCTGGCTGACTAGGGCGAGCAAGCGACCCTGGTACGGGTCGGTGAGCATGTGCGGGTGGGTCGTCCGCAGCCAGGTGGCACGCCGAAGCCGAGCCAGCAGGGCTGGTTCGGCTTCAGAATGCCGGGCCGCGTATGCTGCCCAAGCGTCGTCGGGCCGCTGGGGCCCCGGAGGAGGATTCAAGTTCGCAGAAAAATCAGTCCGTGTATGGGATCCGCCCTCAAAGGCAGTACATCCCGAATTCGGACAGAAAGATCAACAAATCCCCCGCCGTCACCATGCCATCGTCGTTGAAATCCGCTGGGGCTGGACATCCCGACGTACAGCCGAAGACACTCAGCAAAGACAGCAAGTCCTCCGTGCCGACAATGTTGTCCCCGTTCACGTCCGACGTGCATTCCGCCAACTCCGCGGGGCTGAACAGTCCATTGCAGTTGTTGTCTACCCCTTGGCCAGTGCCGGGTGCACCGGGGTGTACAACGGGGTTGCTGTCGTTGCAATCGCACAAATTTGTCCACTCGTCTCCGTCCTGGTCCACGATGCCCGCGCATGCATTGAATCCAGCCTCACAGTTTGTAAGCGCACACTCGGCGCAAGCCGCATCTCCGAGGAAGGCACAAGCGAAGAAACAGTTCTGCACCACACACGTGGTCTGCTCTCCGAAACAACCGATGCAGGCACTTGACAATTCCAGCTGTGCCGCCATGCATGCTTCCATGCATTCTTGGCCCTCGCTGAGGCATTGGTTCCCGCACGTGGCCGCGACCCCTTGCACCAGCTCGGTGTATTGGCAGATGTAGTCGAGATCCACTTCGGAGCAGTTGCCTAGGGTTTGGCCTGCAGCAGACCCCAAGCCCAGGGCCCAGACGGCGATCAGGAGGGCCCACGACCCTAAGAATGCGGGTGCAGGGATGCGGCGGGATTGCTGCGCTATCCGGGCGTTGAGTTGGCGGTCAGCGGGCGTCCGCTCCCAGCGGGGAGCTCCCGCGGACTCGACGGTAAGGAAGGAAGATGGAATACGGCCCATGGCAAAAATGTTTTTTCGATTGGAAGATACGTGTGTCAAAAGAAAAGGTTCCGTTTCTCGTGTCAGGTTTCGATTAACTTCGGGGCATGGGCACAAAAGGCAAGGCAAAAGGCCGTCCCCAAGCGGCAGCGGATTCGGAAGCGGATGGACTGGTTTACGGAGCGGGCTCCCGTGGGACGGGGACCTCGGGGGCTGATTCGCCTTTCGCGGCGCTCGCGGCCTTCGCATCCACCGACCCCGACCCGGAACCCTCACCCGCTTCCGCTTCGCACAAAGAGGCGGATGCGTTGCCCGCTTGGAGCGTCCCCCCGCGCCAGCAGACCCTCTACGTGGCCTGTGAACGCAAGCAGCGCGCGGGGCGCCCAACCACCGTCGTCGAGGGATTTGCCGGCAGCGATGCGGAACTCGAGGCCTTGGGGAGCGCCTTGAAGAAGCGTTGTGGCGTGGGTGGCGCGGTGAAGGATGGTGCGGTGCTCGTGCAGGGGGACCACCGACCGGCTGTCATCGCCTGGCTCGAGGCGGCGGGTTTCAAGGCCAAACGAAAGGGAGGCTGAAGCCGCTTTCGGGGTATCTTCGCCCGACAGTTGCTCCCCCTTTCGGGACGGCCCATGAATCTGCCCGCCCTTGAAACCGACGTACCGTCCTGACCGCCCCGACCGCGGGGACCGCCCCGGCCGCGGGGACCGCCCCGGCCGCGGGGACCGCCCCGCCTCCCCCCGCCGGGCTCCGGCAGATGACCCCCATGCGCAGCCCCTCCCAGAGACCGACCTGCCCATCTACCATGCGAAGACCCTCGCGGGTTTGGAGTCCCTCGTCGAGGCCGAACTCCGAAACCACGGTGCCGAGATCCTGCGCGTGGGACGCAGGGGCATCGACTTCGGGGCGGACATGGAAACCCTGTTCCGGGTGTGCATGTGCAGCCGGTTTGCCCTGCGCATTTTGCGCCCCATCCTCCAGTTCGAGGCCCAGGATGCCCAGGACCTGTACGAGCAGGCCACGCAGTGGGACTGGCTCAGCGTGATGGAGGCGAAGAGCACCTTTGCGATTGATTCGACGGTCTATTCCGACCTTTTCACGCACAGCCAGTTTGCGACCCTGCGTCTGAAAGATGCCATTGCGGACCATTTCCGCGCCATCGGAGGCATCCGGCCCAGCGTCGACCGGGAGCGACCGGATGTGCGCATCCACCTACACATCTCGGGCGCCCAGGTCACCGTGTCGCTCGATGCCGCGGGGGAACCGCTGTCGCGTCGGGGATACCGTCCGGCGAAGGCACCGGCTCCGCTCAACGAGGTCCTGGCCGCGGGACTGCTCGCCCTCGCCGGCTGGCGTCCTGGCATTCCGCTCTACGACCCGATGTGCGGATCCGGAACCTTTGCTACCGAAGCCGCGCTCTGGTGCGACGGCTATCCCGTTAACTGGCACCGGCGCCGTTATGCCTTCATGAACTGGCGGGGCTACGATGAGGACGCGTTCTTCGACGTCCGGGCCCAGCTGAAGGCACGCGTGGTGGCCGTGCCGACCCCCATTTTTGCAAGCGACAAAGACTACGGAGCCGTTTCGATGACCCGGCAGTCCCTGGTGAACATGGAGGTGGAGGACCATGTCGAACTGGGGCGGGCCGACTTTTTCAAGCTGACACCACGCACCGAGTCGGGGATTGTGGTGTTGAACCCGCCGTATGGGGAGCGCATGGAGGTGGAGGATTTGGCCTTGCTCTACCAATCCATCGGAGACCGCCTCAAGTCGACGTGGAAGGGATTCGACGCCTGGATCATATCCAGCGACTTGGATGCGTTGAAGCACGTGGGGCTCAAGCACCACGACCGCACGACGGTCTACAACGGGCCGCTCGAGTGCCGGTGGCAGGGGTACGCGATGCGCTGACCGCGCGGGTGCGGAGGCCGCAGGGGCTGCTGCGTCGCGGGGGCGGGGACGGCTGCGAGGGGGTTACAGCTTCAGGAACGCGGCGCGGTAGGTGCCGGCGTCGGTGCGGAACTCGAGCACGTAGCGGCCAGGGGCGAGGGTGGACACGTCGAGGGAGGGCTGTCCT
Source organism: uncultured Comamonadaceae bacterium (assembly GCA_964405405.1). Lineage (GTDB taxonomy): Bacteria > Bacteroidota > Bacteroidia > Flavobacteriales_D > Sanyastnellaceae > CAMCYM01. The sequence continues at coordinate 5,972 of CAYONT010000058.1, forward strand.
GCAGTCCAGGCCGGCAGAGCGACGGGTTGGCCCCAGGCATTGAAGAGCAGGGGCGCGGCGTTCGCGTGGGTCAGGGGGGCGTCGAGGTTCCACTGCACGCGGTCGGTGGCGGGGTTCGGGTAGACCTGGAGGCCCTGCACCCGAGGGTTGCGAGGGGTCACCGAGGTGGCCGTGGAGATGTCGGCTGCGTTGCGGGGCTCGATTTTGTACTCGTTGTAATGGTAGTTGACGGTGCCCGTGAGGGTGTAGGCCGTGCCCTGGGACCAACCTCCATCGGGGAAGTACATGTAGTCGTTCGTTTTGCAGATACCCGAGCCGTCGTTGAATTCGGCCTCACCGAAGCCCGCGTCGGGGTTGACGCAGACGGCATTGGAGGTGGTGACCAGGCAACCCTCGTAAGCTTCGGTGGAAGCGATCTGGGCCGTGGTCAGGACGGCGGGTGCGGGAACCGGATTGCCCGTGGAAACGACCGTGAAGCCCACCACATTGATGAGTTCTGTGTTGTCGAAATACTCCGCCACCTCCGCGGTGATCTGGACCAGATCCCCGATGTTCGGGGTCTGGGTGTTGTCATAAACGTACACACCGTTCCAAGGGCCGGGACCGTCTTGGATGAAATAGCCGATGACGCCTGCCGTGGCCGAGGTCATGTTGTTCGCGGAGATGATGCCCTGGGTGGTCACCGTGGTGCCGACGAGCGGGGAGGAGAACAGCTCGCCCTGGATCTGGGCGATGGTGTGGGTGACCTGGCCCGAAGCGAGCGTGGAGAGGCCGCAGGCGGCGGCAAGCAGGAGGAGATGACGGTTCATGTGCGGATAAGGTGTGCCGGGTCGCGGCGTACATTTGTGGGGCAAATTTGGGCCAAACTCCGCAAAATCTCATGGCATTGAATTCATTTTCGGGGACCGGGACGCCGGCGCCGCCTGCGGCCGGTGGGCCGGGGGTGATGTTGATCACCGGGGCGACCTCGGGTTTCGGGGAGGCCACGGCGTGGGCGGCCGCCCGAGCGGGGTGGTCGCTGGTGTTGACGGGACGTCGGGAGGACCGGCTGGAGCGGTTGGGGGCGGGTTTGGCCCGCGAGACGGGTGCGGCGGTACAAATGCTGGGGTTCGATGTGCGCGATCGGGCGGCGACGCAGGCCCAGCTCGGATCCATCCCGGACGCATGGGTTCCCCGGGTGCTGGTGAACAACGCGGGGCTCGCGGTAGGCCGGACGTCGGTGGAGGCGGGCGAATACGAGGACTGGGACCGGATGCTGGACACGAACGTGAAGGGGGTGCTCAACGTGGTGCGGGAGCTGGTGCCCCGGATGGCGCGGGGGAGTCGCGTCGTACAGATCGGGAGCATCGCCGGCCGACAGGGGTATGCGGGGGGCGCAGTCTACAACGCGAGCAAGTTCGCGGTGGACGGGATGACGCAGGCGATGCGGCTGGACCTCCTGCCCCGTGGGATCCAGGTTTCCCAGGTGCTCCCCGGGGCGGCGGAAACGGAGTTCAGCACGGTGCGGTTCCACGGCGACGAGGCGGCGGCGCGCGGGGTGTATGCGGGGTTCACTCCCCTCTCTGCAGCGGATGTGGCGGAGGCGATTCTGTTCGTGGCTTCGCGGCCCGCGCACGTGAGTGTGCACGATGTCGTGATCATGCCCGCCGCCCAGGGTTCGGCGTACCACATTCACCGGGAGGAAACGGCACCGGGGTCATGAGGGGAGGCAAGCAGATCGAAGGGGGCGCTTTGCGGACCGCCTGGGCAGGGGTGGGGCTGGCGGGGCTGCTGGCTGTCCTGTTGGCCGCGGGTTGCAGCGGGCGGCAGGAGGTCGACTTCATCCTGCACAACGCTCGGGTGGTCACGCTCGATGCGGCAGGCACGGTGGCGGAGGCTGTGGCCGTGAAGGATGGTCGGGTGGTCGAGGTGGGTGCCGAACGCCAAATCCTCAACCGCTACCGGGCGAAGGAGATGTACGACGCGCAGAAGGCGGTGGTGTACCCGGGGTGGATGGATGGGCATGGGCATTTGGTCGGGTACGCGCTGGGGTTGCGGGAGGTGGACTTGGTGGGGACGGGGTCGTGGGGAGCGGTGGTGGAGCGGGTGGTGGCCGGGGCCGGGGGGGGGGGGGGGGCGGGGGGGGGGGGGGGCGCCGCGGGGGTGGGATCAGAATGACTGGGGGGTGGCGGAGTTTCCGGACCGGGCGGACTTGGATGCTGCGTTTCCGGACCGGCCGGTCGTGCTGCACCGGGTCGATGGGCATGCCGTCATCGCCAATGGGGCGGCCCTGGCGGCGGCAGGCATCTCAGGGGCGTCGCGCTGGGACGGGGGCGAAGTGGTATTGCGCCCGGACGGATCGCCTTCGGGGGTACTGGTCGATGCCGCCGCGGAGGCCTTGGTCGCTCGGATGCCCCCGCCGACCCGGGAGGCCCGCCGTGCCGCCATTTTGGAGGCGGAACAGCGGTTGCGTGCGGTGGGGCTGACCTGCGTGGTGGATGCGGGTTTGGCCTGGGAAGATATCCGGCTGATGGAGGAGATGCATCGGTCGGGCGAACTGGCACTCCGCGTGGTGGCCATGGTGACGGATAGTCCTGAAAATCTGGCAGTTGCGGTGCGAGATGGCCCGCTCATCACGGATCGACTCGTCGCGCGCGCGGTCAAGTTCTACATGGACGGAGCCCTCGGTTCCCGCGGGGCGGCGCTGCTCGAACCCTACGCGGATCGCCCGGACTGGAAGGGGCTGATGCTGCAGGAGGAGGCGGCTTTTCAGGCCAAACTCGCTCAAGTCCATGCCGCCGGTTTCCAGGCGGCTACGCACGCAATCGGGGACGCAGCCATGGACCGGGTTCTCCGGGCATACGAGCCGTACCTCGGTGGCGGCAATGACCTCCGCTGGCGCATCGAGCACGCCCAGGTCATGGGGCCGGATGACGTGGCGCGCATGCGGGCGCTGACGGTGATTCCTTCGGTCCAACCCACGCACGCCACGAGCGACGCGCCGTGGGCCGGCCTGAGGCTGGGCCGCAATCGGCTCCACCGTGCCTACGCGTACCGTGATTTGCAATCGGCCATCGGCATGTTGACCCTCGGCACGGATTTCCCCGTGGAGTCCATTGACCCACGCCTCACCTTCTACGCGGCCACGGCGCGCCGCAATGCGCAGGGGGAACCCAAGGACGGCTTCCAGCTGGAACAAGCGCTCACCCCTTTGGACGCGATGCGGGGAATGACGGTTTGGACTGCGTTGGCGAACTTCCTCGAAAACGACCTGGGGACCATCGAGCCGGGCAAGTGGGCGGATTTCACCGTGGTGGACCGCGACCTGCTCGAAGTCAGCGCGGAAGAGGCGCGCGAGGCCCGGGTCATCCGCACGTTCATCGCCGGCAAATGAAGTTCCGCGGCAAGTCCCTCCTGCCCTGGCTGGCCCTGGGGGCGGTCTTCGCTACCGCCGTGGCGGTCGGTTACCAGCAATTGAAGCCGGTGCGCCGCCTGCCCGTGCTGGGCCCAGACGACTTCGTTCCCGCCGTGGTGGACGCGTCCCAGCGGCACCGCCAACAGCACCGCATCCTGCCCTTCACGCTGGTCAACCAGCTCGGAGACACGGTGACGTTGACCGATGTGGAAGGCCAAATCCTCGTCACAGATTTCTTCTTCACGCGCTGCCCCACCATCTGTCCGGTCATGACTGCCCAACTGCGTCGCGTCCAAGATGCGTACCTCGACGAACCGGCCCTGCGGATTTTGAGCCACTCGGTGACGCCCGCAGCGGACAGCGTTCCGGTCTTGGCGGCCTACGCCCAACGCCAGGGAGCCAATCCGGACCGGTGGTGGTTCCTCACGGGGGACAAAGCCCACATTTACGAACTCTCCCGGCGAAGCTATTTCTCCTGCCTGGAAGAAGGCGACGGAGGGGACCAAGACTTCGTCCACACCGAGAACGTGGTGTTGGTGGACCGCGCCGGCAGGATCCGAGGGGTCTACGATGGCACGAGTGAATCCGAAGTGAATCAACTCATTGACGACATCGGCTGGCTTGTAGGTTCCGGAGAGTGAAATAAAGATGACCTTTTGCTTGCAACCCGACGCTTTGCGGTATGTATCTTTGCAGCCGCTTTCGAAGGGAGGC
>CAYONT010000059.1:0-10076 GCA_964405405.1 uncultured Comamonadaceae bacterium
GCTCCATCGGCTACGACCGGCCCTTCACCGAGCTCGAAGCGGGCGTGGACGCCTACGTCCGGGGCTACCTGCGCTGAAACAAGAAATACGCGGCTGCGCCGCTTTCGAAATAGGAAATAACACGGCTGCGCCCTGTGCAATATGGAAAACAATGCCGGTACTGAGGTATGAATGAAGGCGGGGATGCGAAGTCAGGAAGGGACCACCTTGTGCCCAGGTCCATGGTCACTCGGAAAATCAAAACGCCCAGAAAACGGGATGAACCTCCACCCGTTGAACCGAACCTCACCATCCACATGCCCTGAGGAATAACCCGGTGAGTCACCCGGATTCAGTGAGCTAGTTTCTGCAAAAGACTCCAAATTTCCTGAGGTTGCTCCTGAGGAGTGATGTGTCCGCCTTTTGCGATGTAGGTCTCGACCGATGGCGGATTGGGTACGTAGTCTTCTTCTCCTTTGAGGGCAAGAGCCCTCACCTTTAGATTCCGAACGCACTCGCTGGCATCCGACGCATTGATTATAACTGCTTGGTCGGTTTGTATGATCTCCCTGTTGGTCAACAGGCCCATGGGCCGCTTCAGTGCATCGATGAGCGATGGGTTCTCTCGGAGGGATGACTTGCCAAACAATGCCCTAGCCGTTTGATTCGCGTAGAAATTTCTGAAGACAAGCATCGAATGCTGAAGACGAAACTTGAACTTTTCTCTTCTTGTCGAAGCGAGGAACGGCATGTTGCACAACAAAACATTTTCAAAACGTTGCGGTTGATTGGCGATTGCCCGAAGAATGGTCATGCTTCCCCAAGAGTGACCGACAGCTACCACTTTTTCCATCTGCAAACAGTCTAAAATCTCTAGCAGCATTTGAGCGCAATCATCAAGTGTCCAGTGCTGCTTGGTTAACTCTTTGCTCAACCCATGCATGGGCATATCCAATGTGATGACGTTGCGGTCGTTTATGGGTTCAATTGCTTTATCCCAGAGGTGGTGATCGAAGTAAACACCGTGAAGAAAAATGATTGGCAGTTTGATCGAGTCAACTCGCTGTTGGTAAGTTGCAATCTTGCCGATGCTGGTTTGAATGAACGCAGCGGGTTGTTGACTGACCATTTCAATTGCTTACCGAGGGCGCTTGCCGGATGAAATCTATTTGCATCAATTGGTCGACCATGAATTTTGACAAATCCGCTCGGGCAATCGATTGTTTGAGTCCTTTGCCATCCAGTGTGGCATGGCATGTTCCCCGCGGGAGCCTGTCGACGATATTGGGACAGCGTACGATCGTCCAATCGAGGTTACTCTCCATGATGACGGGCTCCATACGGTTCTTATCATCGATGATGGCTTGGAGCCACTTCATGAAGAAAGGAAGGATGATATTGCCAAAAATCCAGGGTTGAAAAGCCATGCTGTTCCCCGCCCCCACATTGCTCAGCGCAATCAGACGTTTGACTTGAAGTTTGCGCATCTCATCCACAATGACTTTCGTCGCATCCGATACAAACGTCGTAGGTCGACCGTCGCCCTTTCCACCAACACCCAAGCATTGAATAACGGCTTCTTGATGGACCAAAGCGGCAGCCACCGCCTGTGGATCCAATACATTGCCTTCCAAAATATTCAGACTCTTGTGCTGAATGCGAACCTTAGACGCATCGCGCACAAGAACAGTTACTTCATGACCTTGTTGGATCGCTTCTGCCAGAATAGCCTGCCCTGCAAAACCCGTAGCACCGAATAGGATTACTTTCATTTACTTCGACATTCCTCGGTTAAATCAACTGAATCATTTCTCCGCCATCACCTTTGCTGCGATACTCAATCTCAACTTCCGAGAGGGAACAATGCCCGAGAAAAAACCAAGTATTTTGTTTTTAAAACCCGGTATGACATGAAGTTTCCCTTCCATCATGCCGCTGTAACCTTCCTTGGCGACATCGAACGACGTCATCACACCCTTCTCATAAATCTTTGCGTTCTGCATGTGGGCACGTTCCATGAAATTCGATGCCGTTGCGCCAGGCGACAACACCGTTACGGAAACCCCCGTGTTTTCAAATTCTTTATGAATGGCCTCTGACACACTGATCACGTAAGCCTTGGTAGCACCATAGACCGCAAAATGGGGGTCGGGTTGAAGACCCGCCATGGAGGCAACATTCAAAATTCTGCCCTTTCCCCGCTTTACCATTTCCTTTCCATAATGATGGCTCAGCTCTGTGAGACTCAAAACATTCAATTGGATCATGTCATTGTACCTCTCCATGCTTCTGTCAGTGAACGAACCATAATCTCCAAACCCGGCATTGTTGATTAAATAATTCACGATGAATTGATTGGCACCAACCACTTCGTGAATGGTCTTTGTTCCATCTTTCGAAGCCAAATCAGCAGAAACAGGAAATACTTCTACCCCGAATTTTGACTCAATTTCTCTTTTGATTTCCAGGAGCTTTAGGTAATTTCTTGCGACCAGAAGCAAGTCTATTTTGTCCGCGGCGAATAGCTTGGCTATTTCATATCCTATGCCGGAAGAAGCCCCTGTTACCAATGCAATTTCTTTCATGCCTTCTTGGTGTTTTTATTATTCATATCCATGAATAATATTGCAATGATAACGAAGGCAGTAACACCCAGCCTGACGCAAATGTGTCAAAATCAACCCTTCACCAACTTCTTTCGAATGCGCGTCAGGGTTTGTCGTTCTATTCCCAAAAAAGAAGAAAGGTGCCCCAAGGACACTCGATTGAACAAGTCCGGATTTTCCTGAATGAAATCCAAGTACCGCTGCTCGGCTGTTTCAAAAAGAAAACCCTCAATTCGCTTTTGCTGCATCTTCAGAACGGCCTCTGCTACCAAACGACCATAGCGCTCAACATTCGGATAACGCTCATAACCGACCTGAATGTGGTCGTAAGATAGACTGACAAGAATCGTGGGTTCGATGCACTGAAAACTGTACTTGCCCGGCATTCTTGAAACAAATGCCGAATAATGGGTGGCATACCGATTCTCCCGAACAAAATTGACTGTTATCTCATTGCCCCTTTCGTCCACATAAAAAGCACGCAGTAAACCTTGACAAACAAAACCAATTTCTTGTTGTACCGTGTTTGCGTGAATGTAAAAATGCTTGGGCAGCAACCGGGTTATCTTCAGCCCACTTTTGAAATACGCTAACTCTTCATCCGACACTTTCGGACAAAGTGCCTTCACGGAATTCAAATACTTCTGAACGACATCCTCCAAATTGTAAAGTTCGATTCGGGCGGTTGCCTTGCCGAGCGGCTCATTCCCATCTCCCCCTCCCATCTTCCATCCCATGTTTCCCATCTGGGCACATCTACCCGTGCAGCCTTTCAACGCGAAGCCCCGAAACGTTCCTTCCACTCCAGTAGGGTGGAACGAACTTGCTCCAGCCGATCACGGAGCTCGGTCACCGGCAGCGCAGTTCCTGGAGACATAGGAGCTTCTTGGGAGGACAAGGCGACAACGGAAGACTCGAAGTCCTGGACTTCATGGGTCGGTGGGGGCGTCAGGTCGTCAGGTGGAATCTCTCCGTTGAGCAAACGCCGCGCCCCTTCGATGGTGTAGGCACGCACCTTCACGAGTTCGTGGATGCGGCGGATGACCTCAATGTCACGGGCCGTGTAAAACCGCTTCCCGCGGGCATTGGTCCGAGGGTGCAACTGCCTGAATTCCTTTTCCCAATAGCGCAACATCGACGGGTTCACCCCCAGCTGGTCAGCGACCTCCGTGATGGTGAAATAACGCTTTTCGATGGCCAAATTCGATGGCATTTCTCTTTCCGTTCCGCTCCGGTGGGGAGGTGGGTTTGGGTCGAAGATAAACGAAATTGTACAAAATCAGTCGAAAGACTGGTTGGGTTCGCTGGAGGCCGCCAACATCTGCTCGTACTGAGCGGGCGAAAGATCGTTGAAGTAGTAATGAGCCGGGTTCACGTTGTCCCCGTGCTTCTTCACCTCGTAGTGGAGGTGCGGAGCCACAGAGGTCCCCGTGTTGCCGACCAGGCCGATGACCTCACCGCGTTTAACGCGCTGGCCCGTACGCACGGCGATGACGCTCATGTGGGCGTAGAGGGTCTGGTAGCCGAAGCCGTGCTTGATGACTACGTAGTGCCCGAAACCATTGTACTTCCGCTCTGCCTCGATGACCACTCCGTCTCCTGTGGCGAAGATCTCGGTACCCGTCGGCGCAGCGAAGTCCATGCCGTAGTGCATCTTGCGCACCTTGTAAATTGGGTGAATCCGGTATCCGTAACCGCTGGCCATGCTTTTCAAATCGGCATTGCGCACCGGTTGAATGGCGGGGATGGACTGCAACATCTGTTTCTGGTTGCGGGCCAAATCCAGCACCTCATCAAATGACCGACTCTGAGCGACCATCCGGCGCTGAAGTTCCGCCACCCCTTCCCGCAACGCGATGATCTCATCCGAATGCCGGTAGCCCCGGAGCGACCGGTTCCGGTCTACACCACCGACCCCGGGATTTCGGAGGTGCTGGGGATAAGGGTCGGTGCCGAATATGGACCGATAAATGGCATCGTCGCGCTCTGCAATGTCCTGGAGGACAGCGTCCATTTGCTGCAAATCCGACTTGAGGTCCTCGATTTGGCCTTCCAAAAAAGCTACCTCCCGCTCGCGGGCACGCGCCATCGGACTCTGCAAAACGTTCTCGAACAGCCAAACACTCCCCGCCGCAATCGCCCCGAAGTAGACCAAACGCTTGACCCCAAACACCACGAAGTCCCGCCATCCGAAGGGGATTTCCTCCAGCTCCAGGGTTCGTTCGTTGAATCGAATCTTGTGGAAACGCTTCGACATTTCGCAAATGTGCGACGTATTTTCACGCCCCGGAAGCCTGCAGGCCGGGTTTTCACAACTTTAACGCCCCCTCCCCCATGGAAGCCCGCCGCATTCGCCAGACGTTTCTGGATTTCTTCGCTTCGAAAGGACACGAAATTGTACCCTCGGCACCGATGGTCATCAAGGACGACCCCACGCTGATGTTCAACAACGCGGGGATGAACCCGTTCAAGGACCTCTTCTTGGGGAACAGCCCCATTGTTCACGCTCGGATTGCCGACACCCAGAAATGTCTCCGGGTCAGCGGAAAACACAACGACTTGGAGGAAGTAGGGGTGGACACTTACCACCATACGATGTTCGAGATGCTGGGCAATTGGTCCTTCGGCGATTACTTCAAGGAGGAGGCCATTGCCTGGGCGTGGGAGTTGCTGACGGAATGGTACAAGTTGCCCAAAGACCGATTGTACGTGACTGTTTTTGCGGGAGATGCCGGGGATGGCCTGCCTGCAGACGATGAAGCCCGCGCCTTGTGGGGAAAGTGGATTGACCCGGACCGCATCCTTGCCTGCGGAAAGAAGGACAACTTCTGGGAAATGGGGGAAACCGGTCCTTGTGGACCCTGTTCAGAAATCCATGTCGACCTCCGGTCGGAAGCGGAGCGCACCTCCTCACCCGGTGCCGATTGGGTCAACCGTGACCACCCGCAGGTGGTGGAGATTTGGAATTTGGTCTTCATGCAATTCAACCGGATGGCGGATGGATCGCTGCGGGAATTGCCTGCGCAGCACATCGACACGGGGATGGGCTTGGAGCGGTTGGCGATGGCGCTGCAGGGGGTTCAATCGAACTACGATACCGACGTCTTCACGCCGATGATCGCACGAATTGCTGTGCTTTCCGGCAAGACTTACGGCGCATCCACTGCGAAACAGGACGTGGCTTTCCGGGTGATTGCGGACCACATCCGCGCCGTCTCCTTCAGCATCGCCGATGGACAACTACCGGCGAACACCGGTGCTGGTTACGTAATCCGGCGCATCCTGCGGCGGGCGATTCGATACGGGTATTCGTTCCTCGACTTGGGCACGCCCTTCATGCACGCCTTGGTGGGCACCTTGGCAGACCAAATGGGGGACGCATTCCCGGAACTCCGCGCGCAGCGTTCGCTCATCGAACGGGTGATCTTGGAGGAAGAGGAGGCGTTTTTGCGCACCCTGGCCAAGGGCATGGAAAGGTTGGGATTGCGTCTGCAGTCCCTCCCCACCGGTGCGGTGTTGCCCGGTGGTGACGTTTTCGAGTTGTATGACACCTTCGGTTTCCCATCGGACCTCACCGCCTTGGTGGCTGGTGAAGCGGGATTCTCCATCGATGAAGCTGGATTCCAGTCGGCATTGGAAGCTGCCAAAGCGCGCAGCCGCGCCGCAGGCAAAATCACGGCCGATGATTGGGTCGAATTGCAAGATGGCTCCAGCCGATTCGTGGGTTACGACCAATGGGAAACGACCTCCAGCATACTGAAGTACCGGGAAGTGGAGGCAAAAGGACGGCGTTTCTTCCAGGTTGTTCTTGCGGAAACGCCTTGTTATCCGGAAGGCGGCGGTCAAGTAGGCGACCAAGGCGCGCTCCTCTCCCCCAATGGTGACGTAACGCGCATTGTGGACACCAAGAAAGAAAACAACCTCATTGTCCATTCCCTCGAGGCCTTGCCTTTGGATCCCACCGCCAGCTTCACCGTCCGGGTGGATTCTGACCGGCGCTGGTCCACCATGCGCAACCACACGGCGACCCATCTGCTGCACGAAGCCCTGCGCGATGTGTTGGGAACCCACGTAGAACAGAAAGGTTCCCTGGTCCACCCCGATTACCTGCGATTCGACTTTTCTCATTTCTCGAAACTCTCCCCCACCGAGCTCCGCAGCATCGAAACCCGAGTAAACGAGCGACTCTGGGCAAACCTCCCACTCCAAGAATTCCGTGAATTGCCCATCGAAGAAGCCCAAGCCGCTGGCGCCATGATGCTCTTCGGCGAGAAATATGGGGATCGGGTTCGAATGATCCAATTCGGGCAATCCAAGGAACTTTGTGGTGGCACCCACGTTCCTGCAACCGGCTCCATCGGCGCATTCCGGTTGGTGGCCGAAAGTGCGGTCGCAGCAGGCATCCGCCGCATCGAAGCCCACACCGGCGCCCAAGCTTGGAAGGATTCGGACCAAGACCGATCTGAGCTCGAGCAACTTCGAGGGTTGCTGAAAACGCCACGGGATTTGGCCCAAGCGGTGGAAGAGCTCCTCAGCAAGCAAGCCGCTTTGAACAAAGCCCTGGACCAATTCCGTGCGCAAGAGGCCCAAGCGGTCAAGCGCGATTTGGTTGCCGGACTTTCGCAGCGACAGGGCATCCACTTCGTGGCTGCTCAGGTGTCCCTCGATCCCGCAGCCATCAAGGACATTGCTTTCCAAATGCGCGCTGAACATGCCCCCTTCTTCGGGGTTTTCGGCTGCATTCAGGATGGGAAGCCCACCTTGACGGTGGCGATCAGCGACGATGTCGCGGGCAAAGGACTGAACGCCGGCCAAATCATCCGAGAACTTGCCAAGGACATCGAAGGGGGCGGCGGTGGACAGCCGTTTTTTGCCACAGCGGGTGGCAAACGACCCGAAGGGCTGACGATTGCCCTGGATCGGGCAGCGGCATTCCTCCCAGGCTGAGTAGGCTGCCCCGCTTCACCTCGCTTGGGTAGGAAACGAAAAAAGCCGGCTTTTGTAGCCGGCTTTTTTCGTTGGATCGAGCCCCCATTGACTCATGCCTCGTAACCCATGTTTCCCCAAGACCGGGGCTTCTCAAGCGGAGATGCCTTCCCATGGGCAGGGCCCTCGTACTCTTCCTCGTAGGAGAGGCCGAGGTTCAAGACATAAAAAACGTTGAACACACAAGCCAACACATGGTCCGACGTGGACCGCTTTCCAAAGCTTTGGGCCAACTCAACAATGGTCCGGAAGTAGAAATACACATTGAAACCGGGCACCAAGAACCACAGTGCATGGACTGCTGGACGGCCGATGATGCGCATAGCAACCACCATGTTGTAGCCGGGAATGGCCGCAGCCCAGCCCGGTTGACCTGCCTTTGCAAAAAGTTTCCAATTGCCCACCAAAGCAATGGGCACCAAGAACATCAAAAGAAACACCACATTCCCACTCACTTCGAAACCGTAGATTGTTAGGTCTTTCATGGCTGAAGTTTTTTGTATTCAACCAAAAGACGAAAAGGAATGGCAATGGTTGCCTCTGAAAATCAACTCATTCACACGAGAAAATCTCCAAACCAGAGGTGGCCTACTTCACGTCAATGCCGCAAAACGCTCCACCGCAGAAGCTGTGATGGCTTGACCCCGGGGGGTGAGAATGACCAGTCGTTCCACCACGTTGCGCAACTCACGGATGTTCCCGGTCCAAGCAGCACCCTCCAACAAGCCTATGGCAGCTTCTTCCACTTCCGGGACAGGTAGGTTGTGTCCGGCACAAACAGTTCGCAAAAAATGGTCGACCAGCAAGGGAATATCCGAAGGACGGTCTCGCAAATCGGGAACATGAATGGGAATCACAGCCAAGCGGTGGTACAAATCCTCCCGGAACTTGCCCGAACCGATTTCCTCTCGTAAGGACTTGTTCGTGGCCGCAACCACCCGAACATCAACCTGAATTTCCTCATCCCCCCCCACCCGGGTGATTCGGTTCTCTTGCAGCGCACGCAACACCTTTGCTTGCGCCGCCCCATCCATATCTCCGATCTCATCCAAAAACAACGTCCCCCCATGCGCCAACTCAAACTTCCCCCGCCGTTGCTTCACCGCACCAGTAAAAGAACCCTTTTCATGGCCAAACAACTCACTCTCAATCAACTCTGATGGAATGGCTGCGCAGTTCACTTCAACAAACGGCCCCGCAGCACGCAAGCTAAGCGCGTGAAGCTGCCTCGCCACCAACTCCTTCCCCACGCCATTGTTGCCGGTGATCAACACACGCGCATCGGTCGGCGCCACTGTGGCCACGCGATCAATGATCTCCCGGATGGCATCCGACTCCCCCACGATGGTGGTCGCACGGGCATCCTGAATCTGTTGCTCCAACTGTGCTTTTTCCCGCATCAGGGCTTGCCGCTCCGCTGCATGGCGAACCGCAATCAAGACACGGTTGAGATCCAATGGTTTCTGTATGAAATCAAATGCGCCGCGTTTCAGAGCCTCTACCGCCGTATCAATGGAACCATGACCGGTGATCATGATGACCGGGCTGCCGAGACCCTGCAAGGCTTGCAACACCTCCAGACCGTCCATACGTGGCATTTTGACATCACACAAAATGGCATCGAACGCAAACTTACGTGCGACCATCACCCCCTCCTCCCCATCCGTGGCTTCCATCACTTGGTAACCTTCGTACTCCAAGATGTCCTTCAGGCTACTCCGGATGGGAGCCTCGTCGTCAATGATCAGAATCTTTGCCATGTTGGGACCGCTTCAGGCCAAATTTACCGAATCCCTCAACACCTTTTGGGGCCCAATTCAACGAAATCGAACCCCCAAGGGATCTTCGCCACAGGAAAGGGCATCCAAGACCCCCTCCCGCAATGAAAAGGGAGAAACTGCCCATGCCACTTCACCACCCGCGTGTTGCGTCATTCGGCTGAGCACGTGGTCCAACCAAACGGCAGCCAATGGCATGAACTCGGCCCGCTCAGGAGCCATCCCGGGCAAGTCCATGCGTCCCTGGAGATCCAGCGCCCATAGCTGATCCCGGATTCCCTCCCACACGGGTACATCCAGGGTCGCCATGAAGCAATCCCCCACTTCCCTCGGCGCATCGGGAATCCGAGCCAGCGCTGGCCGGCTCATGTCCAGCAAGGTCTCAAAGAAACCACTGGCCCCCACCAACCGACGGGGCTTCCAGAGGGCCAGCGCCTCGTGCAAGGGCGCCAACACCGAGTCGAGAAACGGTTCCAACTTCTCCCGTCCGTCAACCCCCAGGGGCTCCGGCGGCGCCGCCCACTCGCGGAGCCGGGCCACCCCCCAATCAAAACTGTGCCACCAACGTACCTCATCCCCCACAACCAACACCGTCTCCACACTCCCGCCTCCGATGTCCACCACCAACAACGGCTCACTCCCGGTCCCTCCGTGCAACAACGTTCGCCCCCCCCCCCGCCACATCAAGGCAGCCTCCTGCCACCCAGAGATCACCTCCCCCCCAATC
>CAYONT010000060.1:0-6967 GCA_964405405.1 uncultured Comamonadaceae bacterium
TCCAGGACCCCAACCCCCACCGACCCCTCCGACCCCGCCCCCGACCCCGACCCCGCCCCCGGCTCCCCCCCTGCCCAGGCCGCCCGGAGGTACCCCATGACCAACGCCGCCTGCCGAGGCGAACGCCGGCCCAACCCATCGAGCAAGTCCCCGAGCCCCTCCTCCGTCGGCGGCCAGTCCGCCCCCGGCACCACCCAGCGCTCGACCTCGGGCCGCCACCGCGACTTCACCTCCTCCTCCGTCATCACCCAGTCCCCCTGGAGCAGGCGGTTCACCACGCGCTGGGGGTGCACCACCCCGAGCAACGTCGCCACCTCCTTCATCGACAGGCCCTCCCGGAGCGACAGCGCCTCCAACACCCGGCGCTCCCCTTCCCCGAGCCCAGCCCCGTCCGCCCGGCCTCCCTGGGCCCACCGGGGATGCAGCACCAGCCGGGTCTCGCTCGTCAACTTGAGACCCGACGGGAGCGCCGCCGCCAACACCTCCCCGCGGGTGCACAGATAGTAGGCTGCCATCCAATCGAACAGGGCCATCTGGCCGGGCGTGAGCACCGGCTCGTCATCCACCACGGCCTCCACCGGCCGCACCGCGTAATCCGACGGTGCAACCCCATGGACCCGCCAAACCACCCCCGTATAGAGCCGCCTCGCTCCGACCTGAACGACCACCCGCATGCCAGGCGCCACCGGCACGTCAATTCCCTCCAAACTGAAGGTCAGCAAGTTGGGGATGGCCAAAGTCACCGCAACATCCACAAATCCCGCGGCAGCGTGCATGCGGTAAATTTGGCCTGAAAAAACCGAAAAATCACTGCCTCAGCCGTGAACCTCCGGCGCTGTGAGCGGTTACTTTTCCACAAATCGACCTCCATGAGCGAAGCCCATCCTCCCCTGCCCATGCCCGCTGTGGGCACGGCCTGTCCCGACTTTTCCATCACCATCCAAGACGGCTCCGTGCGCAGCAAAGCGGACTATGCTGGCCACCGGTTGGCGATTTACTTCTACCCCAAGGACGCCACGCCGGGCTGCACGGCGCAGGCCTGCAGTCTCAACGACGGCTACGACGCGCTGCGGGCGGCGGGCATCGCAGTGCTGGGGGTGAGCCCCGACCCGGTCAAATCCCATGTGAAATTCATTGACAAGCACGGACTTCGCTTCGACCTGGGTGCGGACACGGAGCAGAAGATGCACCGCGACTTCGGCGTCTGGGGCTGGAAGAAGTTCATGGGCCGTGCGTACGAAGGCACGCTGCGGACCACCTTCCTCATCGAGGCGGACGGGACCATCGCGGCCGTGTTGGACAAACCCGACACGAAAAACCACGCCCAGGAGGTCTTGTCTGCCTTTGCAGGCTAAATTCGTCCTGCAAACAGGCAGGAAATGCCGCGTTGATAAAAAAGGAACGTGCGGTGGTGAATTTGGCCTGACTCCGTAAAACCATTACGTTGGGGGTGGAATACCTTCGCCAAAAAACAACAGAACGATGGCAGACATGGAAAAACTCAAGGCCCTCCAGCTCACGCTGGACCGCCTGGACAAGACGTACGGAAAGGGCGCGGTGATGAAGCTCGGAGACGAGGCGGTGGAGAAGCTCGACGCCATTCCATCCGGTTCCTTGTCGCTGGATCTCGCCTTGGGCATCAACGGTTACCCGCGCGGTCGGGTGGTCGAGATTTATGGCCCCGAATCTTCGGGCAAGACGACCTTGGCCATCCACGCCATCGCCGAGGCGCAAAAGTTGGGCGGCATCTGCGCCATCATCGACGCGGAGCACGCTTTCGACAAAACGTACGCTGAGAACCTCGGGGTGGACACAGAGAACTTGTTCATCGCCCAGCCCGACAACGGGGAGCAGGCGCTCGAAATTGCGGACAACCTCATTCGCTCGGGGGCCATCGACCTGATTGTCATCGACTCGGTGGCGGCCCTCACGCCACGCGCGGAAATCGAAGGCGAAATGTCAGACTCTTCCGTGGGCTTGCAGGCCCGGCTCATGTCCAAGGCGTTGCGCAAGCTGACGGCTTCGATCAGCAAGACGGGTTGCTGCTGCATCTTCATCAACCAGCTCCGGGAGAAAATCGGCGTGATGTTTGGCAGTCCCGAAACGACGCCCGGTGGCAATGCATTGAAGTTCTACGCATCGGTCCGCCTGGACATCCGGCGTGCCACCCAAATCAAGGACGGCGACAACATCCTCGGCAACCGGACGAAGGTGAAGGTGGTCAAGAACAAGGTCGCGCCCCCTTTCCGCAAGGCAGAGTTCGACATTCTCTATGGCGAAGGCATCTCCAAGACGGGAGAAATTGTGGACCTGGGTTCGGAACTGGGCATCATCAAGAAGTCCGGCTCCTGGTTCAGCTATGGCGAAACGAAACTGGGCCAGGGCCGCGACGCGGTGTGCAAGTTGCTCCAAGACAACGTGGAGCTCTCAGACGAACTGGAAGGCCGCATCAAGGAGGCCATCACGGGCGGCAATGTCGCGGTGGCCATCGGCTGACGCATGGCAGGGACATTTGGTACGGGGCAGCTGCGTGCTGCCCTGACTGGTTTCGTGGGGTTGGCTGTGGTTGGGATGACAGGGTGTGACCAGCCAGCGGTGTCTACCGGTGCGGCAGCTGTAACAGCAGCTGATTCCTTGCTGGCCGCCATCGAGGAACGCATCCTCGCAGAACCCGATGCCCCCGAGGGCTACCTGGAACGGGCCCGCTGGCAAGTGAGCCAAGGCCGGCCTGCCCGGGCGATGGAGGATTTGGATCTTGCGTTGCGTGCGGACAGCGCCCACGCTCCCGCGTGGGAACTCAAGGCTGCCCTCTTCTACGAAAGCCGCAACTTCGAAGCGTGCATCGCTGCGCTCGATGATTGCATCCGCTTGGCGCCTGAGGCCACCGGCTGCCTCGAACGCCGGGCAGAAATGGCCATCCACCTCAAGCAGTACGAACAAGCTTTTGGGTTCTTAAACGCAGCCCTCAAACAGAACGACCAGTTGCACGAGTGCTATTGGATGAAAGGCCGGATTTATGAAGAAACGGGCGCCAAAGACAAGGCTTTGAGTTCTTACCAAACGGCGGTGGAAGTGAAGCCGGACTTCTATGAGGGGTTTGTGAGTTTGGGTCTTTTCTGTGCCCGACAGAAGAATCCCCTCGCGGAAGAGTACTACCGTTCGGCAGTGGAACTGCGGCCGCGGTTCATCGAGGCCCGGTACAACCTCGCCATGTACTTGCAGGAATCTGCGCAATACCCTGCGGCTTTGCAGGCGTATCGGGAGATCCTGGACATCGATGGCCAGAACGCCTCTGCAGCCTTCAACCAAGGATTCATCTTCTTGGAATACATGCAGGCTTATGACAGCGCCGCGCATTGGTTCTCAGAGGCCATCCGCTTGCTTCCCCACTACCACCAGGCCTACTACAACCGAGGATTGGCGCGGGAGAGCTTGGGCAAGCCCCAGGAAGCGCTGAGCGATTACGACGAAGCATTGCGCATCGAACCCACTTTCACCCCCGCTGCCCTCGCGAAATCGAGGGTGTTGGGAGAGTAAAACGCGGGGGACTGCTGGGAACCCGGTCGGCGCGAGGTCCTCGTGCGGGGACCCCATCGAAAACAAGAGCGGCCCTCCCGGGTGGGAAGGCCGCTTGTGTTTTGTTCCTGATACCGGACGGGGGCCGTCCGATGCCGGTTTATTTTACCTGCTTCACCACCGCCGCAAATACTTCCGGGTGGTTCATCGCGAGGTCAGCCAACACCTTCCGGTTGAGGGCGATGTTTGCTTTGTGCAGGCGGCCCATCAACTCGCTGTACGAGAGACCGTGCTGGCGGGCGCCGGCGTTGATGCGTTGGATCCAGAGGGAGCGGAAGTTCCGCTTCTTTTGCTTCCGGCCGATGTAGGCATAGAGCAAACCCTTCTCGACGGCGTTCTTGGCGACCGTCCAAACATTTTTGCGGGCACCGTAGTACCCTTTTGCCATTTTGAGCACTTTTTTACGGCGTGCCCGTGCCGCCACTGCGTTTACTGAACGTGGCATGGTGGTGTTTCTTTTTGGCGGAAGGTGGCGGGGTTGAAGCGCACTTAAGGACCTGTCGCCGGGTTAAACGAACCGGGTAAAAAACTCGGAGAAAATCAGGGTTACGCGCAGAGCTGCCGCTTGACGCTCTTCATGTCGGTGCTGTCCACCAACGCGGTGTGCGTCAAATTGCGCTTCTGCTTGGTCGCCTTCTTCGTCAGGATGTGACTCTTGAAAGCGTGCTTCCGCTTGATTTTCCCACTTCCCGTGAATTTGAAGCGCTTCTTTGCGCTTGATTTGGTTTTCATCTTCGGCATGGCCTCGGATTGTTATTTAGGGTGAATAGGATTTACTTCTTCTTGGGGTTGAAGATGATGGTCATCCGCTTGCCTTCCAGCTTGGGCAGCTGTTCGACCATGCCGACGTCCTCCAACTCCTGGGCAAACTTCAACAACAGGATTTCACCGCGTTCCTTGAAGACAATCGTTCTGCCCCGGAAGAAAACGTAGGCCTTGAGCTTGCAACCCTCCTCGAGGAACTTGCGGGCGTGCTTTGCCTTGAACTGGAAATCGTGGTCGTCGGTGTTGGGTCCGAAACGGATTTCTTTCACCACGACCTTGGCCTGCTTTGCCTTGATCTCCTTCTGCTTCTTCTTCTGGTCGTACAGGAACTTCTTGTACTCCGTGATGCGGCACACCGGCGGATCTGCCTTGGGCGAAATCTCGACCAAGTCCAACTCCAGTTCCTTCGCCAAAGCGAGGGCGCTTCGCAAACTCATCACCGCCGGCTCCACATTCTCGCCGACGAGGCGCACAGGGTCTGCGGTGATGAATTCGTTGATCCGGTGTGGATCCTCCGGGCGGACCCTGCGGGGGGCCGGTCCCTTTTTCTTTCGAATAGTTATAACGCTGCGGTTTTAAATTCAACTTAGGTCATGGTTGAGCATCGCGGCAATCTCCAAGCGGATGTGCTCAGCGAATGCCTCCGGGCCCATCGATCCGAGGTCGCCTTCTCCTTGCTTTCGCACAGAAACGGTGCCCTCAGTCGACTCATTTTCTCCCACAATCAACATGTAGGGAACCTTGTTCAGCTCCGCATCGCGGATCTTCTTCCCCACCTTTTCAGAGCGGTCGTCAATGAGGGCGCGAATATCGTGATTCTCAAGGATTTTTAAAACATCTTTTGCATAATCGTTGAAACGATCCGAAATGGGCAGGATGATGGCTTGTTCGGGCATGAGCCACAGCGGGAACTTTCCCGCGCAATGCTCGATGAGAATGGCCACAAACCGCTCCATGGAACCGAAGGGAGCGCGGTGGATCATCACGGGGCGGTGCTTCGCGTTGTCCGCACCGACGTATTCGAGTTCGAACCGCTCGGGCAGGTTGTAATCGATTTGGACTGTGCCCAACTGCCACTTTCGTCCGATGACGTCGCGCACCATGAAATCCAGCTTGGGGCCGTAGAAAGCGGCCTCGCCGAGTTCGACCACCGTCTCGAGGCCCTTCTCCTGGGCCACTTCCTGGATGGCGCGCTCCGCTTTCTCCCAGTTCTCGTCGCTGCCGATGTACTTGTCCGGATTCCCGGGATCCCGCAGGGAAACCTGGGCCACGAAGTCGTGAAAATCGAGGGTCTTGAAGATGTACAACACCAGGTCGATCACCTTCGCCACCTCCTCCTTGACCTGATCCACCGTGCAGAAGATGTGGGCGTCGTCCTGCGTGAATCCGCGCACCCGGGTGAGGCCGTGGAGCTCCCCGCTCTGTTCGTACCGGTACACCGTGCCGAACTCAGCAAACCGGACCGGCAGGTCCCGGTAGCTCCGCGGGCGGGCCTTGAAAATCTCGCAGTGGTGCGGGCAGTTCATGGGCTTGAGCAGGTACTCCTCCCCTTCTGCGGGCGTATGGATCGGTTGGAAGCTGTCGGCACCGTACTTCGCGTAGTGGCCTGACGTTACGTACAACTCCTTGTGGCCGATGTGGGGCGTGATGACCTGCTGGTACCCCGTCTTGCGCTGCGCTTCCCGGAGGAAGGTCTCGAGCCGAAGCCTGAGGTCTGCGCCCTTGGGCAACCAAAGCGGGAGCCCCTGCCCCACCTTGTCCGAGAAGTGGAACAAGTCCAGCTCCTTCCCGAGCTTGCGGTGGTCGCGGGCGCGCGCTTGCTCGAGCAGGTGCAAGTATTCATCCAGTTCCGTCTTTTTCTGGAACGTGATGCCGTAGACCCGGGTGAGCTGCTTGTTCTTTTCGTCCCCTTTCCAATACGCACCGGCGATGCTCATGATCTTCGCCGCCTTGATGTGCCCCGTGTGGGGAATGTGGGGGCCGCGGCACAGGTCCGTGAACTCCCCCTGCGTGTAGAACGTGATGGTGCCGTCCTCCAGGCCTTCCAGCAGGTCCAGCTTGTAAGGGTCGCCCTTCTCTTCGAAGTAGGCAATGGCTTCAGCCTTCGACAATTCGCGGCGGACGTAGGGATTTTTTTGTCGGGCCAAATCCAGCATCTTCTGCTCAACGGCCGCGAAGTCCTTGTCGGTGAAGACGTGGTCGCCGAAATCCACGTCGTAGTAGAAGCCGTGCTCCAGCGGCGGCCCGACCCAGAACCGGATGCCCGGATACAGGGCCTCGAGCGCCTCGGCGAGCAAGTGTGCCGAGCTGTGCCAAAGGGTTCGCTTACCGTCTTCGTCGTTGAAGGTCAGCAATTTGACGCGAGCATCGCCCTCGATGGGGCGGTGGGCATCCCGCACTTCGCCGTTCACTTCCGCGGCCAGCACGTTGCGTGCGAGCCCCTCGCTGATGCCCAAGGCCAAATCCATCGCAGAGCTCCCTTCCGGAAGCGACCGCACGGAACCATCGGGCAGTGTAATCTCAATCATGTCCCTTGAAGGGTGCGGGAAAAGGCCGGTCGGGCACCCCGCACATTCCGGGTGCAAAGATACGACCTGCGGGCACGTGAGCGGCACCGCCGGGGTCA
>CAYONT010000060.1:7067-10030 GCA_964405405.1 uncultured Comamonadaceae bacterium
ACCCCGGCGACATCGGGCCGCCGGTAGTTGGGCCCCTTGATGACCTTGCCGTCCTCCCGGTACAGCGGCCGGCCGTCGGGCCCCAGCTTCGAGAGGTTGCTCGACTGAATCTCGAGGAAGACCTCCTC
Source organism: uncultured Comamonadaceae bacterium (assembly GCA_964405405.1). Lineage (GTDB taxonomy): Bacteria > Bacteroidota > Bacteroidia > Flavobacteriales_D > Sanyastnellaceae > CAMCYM01. The sequence goes on from CAYONT010000060.1 coordinate 7,196, forward strand.
CATGACTTCGTGCAGGCCGTGCCGCAACATCGTTCCGCACAGGATGTACAACTGGTCCCCCAGCGCGTCGGCGACCTCGGCCATGTCCCCGCGCAGCGCCGCCTCGAGGTACTCCTCATTCTCCTCGGCCATCAGCCGGTGGCGCAGCGCGACCTCCTCCGGCCCGATCGCCGACGCCGGCCCCTCCGCCCTCGGAATCCCGAAGCGGTCGTGAAAAACTTCGACACAGGCGACCACCTCGCGGAAGGCGAGCGGAGGGGCGGGAGCGAATGGCTGTTCCATGCGCCCAAGATAAGCCCCGTTTAACATCCTTTCGGGCATCCGATGCGCGCAGTGCCAAAGGGTTGCGGTATCTTCGGCCGTTCTTTCATTTCAAACATGGCGCATGGAGCACTCGACGTTTTCACTCCCTTCTGACCTTCAAAACGACGCGCTTCCCCCCACCTCGGACACCGGTGCACCCGACATCCGGGCCCTGAACGAACGCATCGCAGCGGGGAGTGCCTTTGTGGACCTCATCCGCAGAGAAGTGCAGCAGACCATCGTGGGACAGCAACACATGGTCGACCGGTTGCTGATCGGGTTGCTGGCAAACGGCCATGTGTTGTTGGAGGGGGTACCTGGTTTGGCCAAAACCCTCGCCATCAAAACATTGAGCGAAGCGGCACGGGTGCATTTCAGCCGCATCCAGTTCACGCCGGACCTGTTGCCCGCCGACGTGGTGGGCACCATGATTTACAGCCAGCGGGACGAGGCGTTCAAGGTCAAACAGGGTCCCATCTTCGCGAATTTCGTCCTCGCGGACGAGATCAACCGCGCCCCCGCCAAGGTGCAGAGCGCCCTGCTCGAGGCCATGCAGGAACGCCAGGTGACCATTGGCTCGGAGACGTTCCCGCTGCCGGAACCCTTCTTGGTGCTGGCCACGCAAAACCCGGTCGAACAAGAGGGCACCTACCCGCTCCCGGAGGCCCAGGTGGACCGGTTTTTGCTGAAGGTGGTCATCGGTTACCCCACCAAGGAGGAGGAGCAGCAGATTGTACGGGCGAACCTCCGCCCCGAAGGCCTGCCCCGCCCCCGGCCCGTCATCACCCCTGAGGACATCCTGCGGGGCCGGCAACTCGTGCGCGAGATCTACATGGACGAAAAGGTGGAACGGTACATTGTGGATTTGGTCTTTGCCACCCGACGTCCGGAAAACCATGGACTGGGCCACCTCAACCCGCTCATCGGATTTGGGGCATCGCCCCGGGCGAGCATCGGCTTGGGCATCGCGTCCAAGGCCCATGCCTTCCTCCACCACCGCGGTTATGTCATTCCGGAGGATGTTCGGGCCGTGGCGATGGATGTGATGCGTCACCGGGTGGGTTTGACCTTCGAGGCTGAGGCGGAGAACATCACCCAGGAACAAATCATCACGGAGATCATGGACAACGTCCAGGTTCCGTGAGCCAGCAGGGAGGGAAGGCATGGACACGGCCGAGCTGATTCAGCGCGTTCGTCGCGTCGAAATCAAGACGCGGGGACTGAGCGACCGCATTTTTTCGGGAGAGTACCACAGTGCTTTCAAAGGCCGGGGCATGGCGTTCAGCGAGAACCGGGCGTACCAGCACGGGGACGAAATCCGGACCATCGATTGGAATGTCACGGCCCGCATGGGCACGCCCTACGTCAAGGTCTTCGACGAGGAGCGGGAGCTCACCGTGTTCCTGCTGCTCGATGTGAGTGCTTCAGGGGCTTGGGGCTCCCAGGGGGGAAGCAAGCGGGAACTGATGACGGAATTGGCGGCGGTGCTGGCTTTCAGCGCGATGGGCAACAACGACAAGGTGGGCGCCATCTTCTTCAGCGACCGCATTGAGCGTTACATCCCGCCCAAGAAGGGACGGTTCCATGTGCTGCGCATCATCCGAGAAGCGATCGAAATTGAGCCGGTGGGACGGGGCACGCGCATGGCCACCGCGTTGACTCATTTTCTGCAGGCCATGAAGAAGCGCACCATCTGCTTCTTGCTGTCGGATTTCCGAGACGAAGGGTTCGAGGACGTGCTCAAGCGTGCGGCCCGGCGGCATGACTTGGTGGCTTTGCGGGTCGAGGACCCCCTGGACCGTGAACTCCCCGCGGTGGGCTGGATGGAGGCCGTGGATCCCGAAACGGGTGAACAACGCTGGTTCCACACTTCCCTGAAGCGGGTGCGCCAACGTTACGCAGCCCGGGAGGCAGAGCGGGAGGCCGCGCTGCGCTCCATGCTCATCCGTTCTGGGGTTGATGCGGCCGTGTTGCGAACGGATCGGCCCTATGTTCAACCGCTGTTGCAATTGTTCGATCGCCGTGGATAAGGGGATGCAGGGTTGGGGCCGCTTGTTGGCGGTGGTGGGGATCGCCGGCGTGGGCTGGGGGGCGATGGGGTTTGCTTGGGGGCAGCCGGCGGGCGGGACGGCGGGCGGGACGGCGGGCGGGACGGCGGGCGGGACGGCGGCAGGCCGGGTGGAGGTGGTGGCGGGTCAGCTTGCCCTGCCGCTGGCGACGCCGGTCGAGCTGACGTTCCGGGGGGTGCGGTCGGCGGGGCGCGGCGGCGGGGCATGGGAGGTGCCGGCGTGGGGGGACAGCCTGCCGAATGGGTGGGAGGTACTGCGGGTCGGGGCGCGGGATACGGTAGAACGGGAGGGGTCGGAGTGGGAATGGTCGCAGGCGATCGAAGTCATTACTTGGGACAGCGGGGCGGTGGTGTTCCCGCCGCTGCCCTTTGTGCTGGGAGGGGACACGGTTTGGTCGGAGGCCCTGGAGTTGGAGGTGGCGATGCCGCACGGGGATGACCCGGGCTACCAGGCGCCGCCGGCG
>CAYONT010000061.1:0-9979 GCA_964405405.1 uncultured Comamonadaceae bacterium
CCTGCTCCTGCGCCCCCCACCGGATAAAAAACGACCGGCGACCCTTGCCGGAACGCATGGGACAACCCCGCCCCCGGCAGCATCTTCAACCGAACCTGTTGCCTCCCTCCGAACCCCATCCCCGTTTCCACCACCTCCACCGGCGACCAAGTCAACCCCTCCGCCCGCCGGACCCGCATCGCCCCCTCCTCCTCGATCCACTGCAACTTCTGCGACTCCGCTTCCTGCTCCCAGACCACGGCCATGGCAAGGTCCCCCATCTCTTCCAGCGCCCCCGGATGCCGAATGGCCCCCCGCAGCCCGCCCCGCAATCCCGCCGGCTCCGTCCCCGACCCGCGGCCCGCCTCCCGGCCCTCCGACTTGCCCATCCGGCCTTCCCTCAACGAACCAGCGAGAACGACCCGCTGAAGTACTTCATCCCCTGCCCGCCGTAGGTATTGAGCCCATCGATGTCGACCACAATCAGCTCACTCGTGTTCCTGGCAACCCCTAGCACGTAGTAGTACGTACCCTCCGAAGCCTCCCCATCCGCCGGACGCCAGCCCGCCGAATTCCCGAAGTCATCGCTGGAGAAAACCAACCCGCCCCACCGGTTGTAAATCCGCATGGTGCTGCGCGGGTAGGCATCCAACCCATCCACATAGAACGCGTCGTTCTTCGTGTCGTTGTTGGGCGAGAAAACATTGGGAATGATCAGCTCACAAACCTCCGTGAACACCTCATAATCGGCGGATGCAGTCCAAACACAAGGCGCAGGCATCGACACCACCACGGTGTAGCTACCCGCCTCGGTGGCCTCCTGCCCCGGCTGGTTCCCCAGTGGATCCGTGCAGGTCTCCACCACGGGCGTCTCTGGCACGTCGCATTCATATGTGTGCGACCAATTGTACAAGAACTGGTCCCATCCGCCGGGTTGCTCCGGCGCCACCAAGGCCAGCACCTCCCCGAGACAGATGTCATACGACTGCAACGGCGCAGAAACCGGCGGCTCCAGTACCCCGACCACCACGTTCTGGGTCGCCGAGCAATTTTGCAACGACCCGCCAATCACCTGGACCGTGAGAGCAAAAGACGTCTCTTGGTCCAGCGAATTGAGCGTGGCATTGGGCGAGTTGGGATTGTTGAGCAAATTCCCCGGTGACCAGCTGTAATTGTAAACGTATCCCGGTGTCACATTTGTCACCACGCCCGACAACGCCACCTGTTGACCGCAATAATCCGTGGGTTCAGCAATCTGGATGATGGGGCCTTGCACCACCGTGATGTCCACCTCGTGGGTGTAGGTGCATCCGAAGTCGTTGGTTGCCACAAAGGTGTACGTCTCCACCCCCGGTGTGGGCGGCTGGATGTTGATGTTGTTGCAGTTTGCCGACTGGTTCAAGATTGAGGGCCCTTGCCAGAACGTGCTGTCGCAACCCATCCCGAACACCGGCGTGAACACGATGGGATCCGGGTAGAGGTTGCTGTTGAACTGGATGGTCCAGTCGAAAATGAATCCATTGTCTGAACCCCACATGTCGCAGATCTCGATTTCCCAAGTACCGTTGAGCGGACATCCGTCCAGCAGCGTCCATGGCTGGGTGGCTTCATACGTTCCAGAGGGCAAGGTGCCGCCCGCGTTCTCCGCCCAAGTGCCGTTGTTGGAAGTGGGCGAGAACCAGTAATCGTAGCCTACCCCCGCGATGTCTGGCGTACCGTCCACGTCCACCGGCTCCCCCAAGAAGGTCCCGCCCCCATTCTGCTGGTGCAAGGCCATGCTCGAGCCGTCTGGACAAATGAGGCTGATGACCAAATCCCCCATGAAGCTGTGCTCGAAGTTCATGAACATGTTGACGATGTCCACATTCGCATTCCCCACCGTGGCTCCGGGCGCAAACGCCGTGAACGTCAGCCCCGAGGAAAAGCACTGGCTCTGGTCGTCAGGGATGAAGAGGGCGCCACCGAAGTTCGCGGAAGGCGTGTCATCGTAGGTGACCCCTGTGACGGCGCCGGTGAGGGGGTAGATTTGGCCTGAACAAATCGTCGCATCTCCAGAAATGCCGGTCCAATCCGGCTCGGTGGACACAAGCACCAGGTGGTCCACCAGGTTGTTGTTCTGGCAGCCCTCCGGATCGTCCTCCGTGATGTTGTTGTCCGCGATGCTCAGCTGCACCTTGTAGGCACCCGGCTCAGCGAAACTGTGGGTGACCACGGGCTGCCCCGAGGCCGTGGCTCCATCGTCGAAGGTCCACTCCCAGGTCACGATTTCGAAGCCCTCGGCCACCGTGGAGCCGGTGGCGTCAAACACGATTTCTTCGCCCGGACAGACGTGCAACGGCACGGACTCCTCGGTCTGCACGATGGCGAAGGGGCGTTGACAGGGGTAACCGCAGGACATCTCCGCACCGAAGCTGCCGTTGCCGGTGGCGTCCGAGGTGAAGTGCAGGGTGAGGCAGCCCCCCGGATTCGCCAGCGAGGCAAAGAACTCCTGACCCTGTGCCTCGAACAGTTCAAAGCTGCCGATGAGCGGCGCCCCGACGGTGGGCCCGTCGTGAATTTCCAGCACATCCCCCGTGCCCAGCGCGGCCAGCGCGAAGTACAAGGTGATGATGGTCTCCGGTGCTTCGGGACACACTGTCATGGTGATGTTCTGGTTGGGCCCGTAATCGCCGGCACTCAACCCGGTGTCCACGAGGAACCCGCCGCAGGTGGTCAAGGTGGTGTTCGAGATGGGTATTTCCTGCGCCTGGGCGTTCAGGCCCGCAAGCGCAACGGCGACCCCGGCTGCCATTCCTCGGAACGCCTTCCAAAAGAGGCCCTGGGCCCCGGTGTTCATGACTGGGTGGCTCATTGTTTGCGGGGGGTTGGTTGGGGCATCACAGGAAGGGCGTGGGTTGCGGGTACAGCGGGGTTCGAAGAACGCCCGGTTGCCGCTTGGGGGCCCTCGCTCCGCTGCTGGTGCTGCTGGCGCTGGTGGCGCTGGTGGCGGGCCCATTGGACCTCCATCCGCTCCAAACTCCAAAAGGTGGCAATCGTTCCGTCGGCGAGCGAGCAGGTCACGTGGTGGCCCGCTGCCGGTACCACCGCCGCCTGGGCCGCGGCGAAGTCGGCGTACAGCCCGCCCGGGGCTACCAAGCCCTGCTCCTTCGCTTGCCAGCCCTCGTCTGCGGTCACCACCGCTCCGTGGAGCTGCCAGAAAGCAAATCGTTCCGCGTCGCCCTGCCAAGTGGCCCAAGAAACCGAGGGGGAATTTGCCACGCCGGCAGCGTGAGGCAAATCGGACGGAGCGCTGTGCTGACCGGAGACCACGACGGTGGCCACGAAACACAGCATCCCGCAGGCGAGGATGGCTGAAAATCTGCTCATGATTGTAAATGTAGACACCAACAAGGACCGCTGCGTTGCATTCGCAGGCCAAATTTATGCCCCCCAAGCTCCGTCCTCCGAAAAAAAAATGCCTCGATTTTGCCCGCACGAAATTCTGTCTATCTTTGCCCCCCCAAACGAGGGGAACCTGTTCGATTCCGTAGCTCAGCCGGTTAGAGCATCTCACTTTTAATGAGAGGGTCCTGGGTTCGAGTCCCAGCGGAATCACAGTCTTTTTTTGCTTACGAACCGCATGCTTCCGTCCGCGGGCGCAGCGGGCACCGCCCAGGTGCTGAAATTGGTAGACAGGCATGTTTGAGGGGCATGTGTTCGTTTAGGACGTGCGGGTTCGATTCCCGCCCTGGGCACAAGAACAGGTTGGTGTTGTTTTTTATCTTTGGCGCGCGGCGGAATCCGCGGTCCTGCACCCACCCGGGTGGCGAAATTGGTAGACGCGCAGTCTTCAGGCGGCTGTGCCTTCGGGCGTGCTGGTTCGAGTCCAGTTCCGGGTACTCAAAGGTCGTTCCGAACGGGACGGCCTTTTTTTTTCGCGCCGAAGGGTGAAAAGGGGGGACGAACGGGGTGGGTCCCCGCGAACCTAGGCGTCTCTCCATTGTTATCTTTGTGCCGTGGTAACACACCTGCCCCTCTCCTTGCCGCCCTCTTTGGCGGGAACCGATGCTTCCGTGCCGTTGGTGGTGGCGGGGCCATGCAGTGCCGAGAGCCGGGAACAGGTGATGGAGACTGCGCTGGGTTTGGCCTCCACCGGCAAGGTCCAATTGCTCCGAGCCGGGCTGTGGAAGCCGCGCACCAAGCCGCAATCGTTTGAGGGCAAGGGGAGTGAGGCGCTGCCCTGGCTGGTCGAGGCGAAGGAGCGCACAGGGCTGCCCATCGCCACGGAGGTCGCAACACCGGCCCACGTGGAGGAGTGCCTGGCGGCCGGCGTGGATGTCCTGTGGATCGGAGCCCGGACGACGGTGAGCCCGTTTGCGGTGCAGGACATCGCGGAGGCGCTGCGGGGAACCCGCATCCCGGTCTTCGTGAAGAATCCGATGCACGCGGACTTGAAGTTGTGGATTGGAGCGGTGGAACGGGTGCAAGCCACCACGGGCGGTGCGGTCTGGGCGATCCACCGCGGCTTCAGCCGCTATGGACTCAAGGAGTACCGCAACGCCCCGATGTGGGAAATCCCCATCGGATTCCGGTCAGAGAAACCCGAAATTCCCCTGCTCTGCGACCCCAGCCACATCGCCGGTCGGCGCAACCTGCTCGAGCAGGTGGCCCAGAAGGCCCTGGACCTGGGCATGCGCGGGCTCATGGTGGAGGTGCATCCGACGCCGGACCAGGCTTGGAGCGATGCGGAGCAGCAGATCACCCCGGCCGCCCTGCACGCCATGCTCGAACGGCTCGTGGTCCGGGACGAGACCCTGGACCCCGATTTGGTGAGCGGTTTGGCCGCCATGCGGTTGCAGATGGACTCGCTGGATGAACAGTGGGTGGAGTTGATGGGGGCGCGGATGGATTTGGCCCGCCAAATGGGCGACTTCAAGAAGGAGCACGGCCTGACGGTCCTGCAGCTCGAGCGCTGGCGCGAGGTGTTCGCCACCCGGAGCCAGTGGGCCACGGACCGCGGCCTCGGGCAGGAGTTCATCTTGTCGGTGCTGGAGCAAATCCACAACGAGAGCATCCGGGTCCAGACCGAGGGCATGCGCTCCAGCTCCGCAGACTGAGTGGGCCCCGGAGTCCATCGGGTTTCGAAACCCGCCCGGCGCCACCTTCCATTTTTTTTTTACCGATTTTGAAACCTTCCCGGAACGCGTGGCGTAAAGGGACTCGGTTTTGGTTTTGCCAATCTCGAAAGAGATTTAGAATCAGGCGATTTGGTGAAAAGGGGTCTCTCAACGGAGGGACCCCTTTGATTTTTGGTCGTTTCTGGGGGTCTGGGAATGCCCGTTGGCTGGTTCACTTGGTGAACAGGGCGAGCCAAATGGAGCGGCTGAGGCGGTAGATGACGGGGAGCAACAGCACGAGGGTGGTGATGCCGGTGGCCAGGAAGGTGCCCACGTGGGAGAAGAAACCGAAGGTGATCCAGCCCAGGGCGTCGAAGGTGTACAGGGCGACCAGGACGGCGACCCAGAGGGCGACGGTGAGGGCATAGGAGACATAGGCCGCGCCGAAGTAGAAGCCCGGTTCGCGCTGGAAGTCCTCCCCGCACCGGGGACACTGGGGGTGCATGGCGGTGGTGGCGCGGTAAGGATTCTTTGTGCGGAAGATTTGGCCTTCACGACAACGCGGACAACGGTTGCGGACGATGGCCCCGAAGGCCGTGCGGGCTGGATTCGACATGGCGCGAAACTAGGCATCCCCGCGGACGGGCGGTGCGACTTGGGTCACGAAATCAGGACGTTCTGCACTTCAGACCAAGGCCTGCATCTCCACCAACTGGCGGTAGCGGCCGCCCAAGGCCATGAGCTCCTCGTGGGTGCCCGACTCGACGATGGCGCCTTCTTCCAGAACGGCGATGCGGTCGGCGTGGCGCACGGTGCTGAGCCGGTGGGCGATGACCAGGACGGTGCGGTCTTGCATGAGGCGGTCGATGGCCTGCTGAACGAGCTGCTCAGAGGCGGCATCCAGGGCCGAAGTCGCTTCGTCGAGGACCAGGATGGGCGGATCCTTGTACAAGGCCCGGGCGATGGAGATGCGCTGGCGTTGGCCGCCGCTGAGCAGGCCGCCTCCGTCTCCCACCGGCGCGTCCATCCCGCCCGGCATCCGCTCGATGAACTCCAGTGCGTTCGCCGCGGAGGCGGCCGCCCGAAGCCGGGCCGGGTCGATGGGCGCCCCCAAGGCGATGTTCTCCGCCACCGACCCGTGGAACAACCAGGCCTCCTGCGTGACGATGCCCAGCTTCGCGCGCAGGTCCCCCGTGCCCACGTCCCGGAGATCGACCCCATCGACCGTGATGCGCCCCCCCGTGACGTCGTGGAACCGGGCCAGCAGGGCCGCCATCGTCGTCTTCCCCGATCCCGACGAGCCCACCAGCGCCACCGTGGCCCCTTTGGGCACCTCGAGATCCACCCCGCGCAGCACCGGCCTTCCCGGCTCAAACGCGAACGTCACCCCCTCAAACCGGATGCCCTGCGCAAACGCCCCCATCGGCACCGGCACCTCCGGCTCCGGGATGCGCCAAGTCTCCTCGAGGATCACATCCAGCCGGTCCAGCGACGCCGCCCCCTTTTGGATCTTGAACCACCCATCGCTCAGCGCACGGGCCGGCGGGATGATCTGCGAAAAAACCACCAAGTAACCGATGAACCACTCCCCGCTCAGCCCGCCCTCGCCGCGCAGCACCAGCCCCCCGCCGAACCACAGCAGGACCGCCATGACCGTCAAACTGATCGTCTCGCTCATGGGCGAGGCCAAATATTCCCGCTTATACAACCGGCGCATCCGCCGGAAATACGCCCCGTTTGTCTCCCGAAACCGCGCCCGGAACGCCTCCTCTGCGTGGAACGCCTTCACCACCTTGATGCCGCCCAGGGTTTCCTCCACCAAGGAGACCAAATCCCCCAGCGCGTCCTTGCCCCGACGGGCCGCGTTTTTGAGCGATTTCGCAATGCGGCTGATGAGGTACCCGCTCACCGGCAGAAACACCAGCGCGAAGAGGGTCAGCTCCCAACTCATGGCAAACAGCGTACCCAGGGAAATCAGCAGAACGATGGGCGATTTGAACAGCACCTCGATGGTTCCGATGACGCTGAACTCCACCTCCTGCAAATCGTTGGTCATCCGGCTCAGCGTGTCCCCCTTGCGGGCATCGGTGAACCAGCCCACAGGCAACTCCAAAATCTTGTCGTACAACAAGTTGCGCAGGTCACGAGACACGCCGGTGCGGATGGTGGCCAAGCTGAAGAGGGCGGCGTATTGGACTGCATTTTTCAAAACGGCCAGCAGCACGATGGCCACACACAGGGTGGCCAGGGCTTGGGGGGCGCCGACGGACGCCACGAACTGGTCGAAAGCGGCATTCACTTGCTCCAGCAGGGCGGTGGGGGGAGCGGCTGGGTCGGTCCCCGTTTCCACGGCGGAAGCGCCGGGGGCCGGGGCCGGAGCCGGAGCCGTGGCCGGAGCCGCGCCACCTGTCCGGAAGAGGATGCGCAGGAACGGCACCACCGCGAGGAAGGTGAACAGCGAGAGCACTGCGCCCAGCAGGTTGAAGCCGACGTTCGCGGCGAGGGGACCCCGGTACCGGGACAGCAGGAGCCAGAAAGCGCGGAGCCGCTTCATCCCAGCAACCGGTCCACCAGGGCGACCGAGTCGCCGATGTAGTTCGACGGGGTCAGGGCAGCGAGCTCCGCGCGCACCGGCTCCGCCACATCGAGCCCGGCGATGAAGGCCGCGATGGCCGGCCCGTCAATCCCCTGCTGACCCCGCGTCAAGGCCTTCAACGCCTCGTAAGGCGCCGGATATCCCGCGCGGCGCAGAATCGTCTGGATGCCCTCCGCCACCACCGCCCAATTGCGTTCCAAGTCGGCCGCCAAGGCCGCCTCATGGAGCCGCAGCTTGCCCATCCCGCGCTCCATCGAACCCAGCGCGATGAGCGCATGCCCCAGCGGCACCCCCACATTGCGCAGGACCGTGGAATCCGTCAAATCCCGTTGCAACCGGCTCACCGGCAACTTCTCCGCCAGATGGCCCAGCAACGCATTCGCCCACCCCAAGTTGCCCTCTGCATTCTCAAAATCAATCGGATTCACCTTGTGCGGCATCGCCGACGAACCCACCTCCCCTGCCTTCGTCGTTTGCGTGAAGTAATCCAGGGAAATGTAAGTCCAAACGTCGCGGCAGAAATCCAACAAAATCAAATGGATACGCCGCAGCACATCGCACCAAGCCGCCAAGTGGTCGTAGTGTTCGATCTGGGTCGTGACCCGGCTGCGGTGCAAGCCCAGCCGGGAACCCACAAAGTCGTCCGCGAACCCCTGCCAATCCAGGTCCGGGTAAGCCACCCGGTGCGCATTGAACCCCCCCGTCGCCCCGCCGAACTTCGCCGCGTACACCACCCCGTCCAACTGGGCGAGCTGGGCATCGAGCCGCTCTACAAACACCGCCCACTCCTTCCCCATCGTGACCGGACTCGCCGGCTGGCCGTGCGTCCGGGCGAGCATCGGCACCCCCTTCCACCGCACCGCACCCGCCGCAATTCCATCCCGAACCGCCGCCAGCCGGGGCCGCAACACCTCCACCGTCGCCCGCTTCAACGACAACGGCACCGCCGTGTTGTTCACATCCTGCGACGTCAATCCGAAGTGCACAAACTCCGACCAAGCCCCCATCCCCACCCCCTCCATCCGCTCCTTGAGCCAATACTCCACCGCCTTCACATCGTGGTTCGTCGTCTGTTCCAGCGCCTTGATGCGCGCCACATCTGCGTCTCCAAAGTCCGCCACCCAGCCCGCCATTTCCAGCCGGTGCGCCGCCGTCAAACCCGCCAACTCCGGCACCCCCCAATCCGCCAGCGCCACCAGATACAACACCTCCACCTCCACCCGGTGCCGCATCAACCCCCACTCCGAGAGCAGCGGCGCCAACACCTCCGTCGCCCCGCGGTAGCGTCCATCCACCGGGCTCAAGGCCGTCCATACATTCCGTTCCATGTGCAGGCAAAACTACGCACCGCCGGCGACATTGGGGATGTAAATTTGGCCTACACCCCACCCACCATGGAATTCCACAGCATCCTCACCGGCTACTTCAAACTCGACGGCGGCGCCATGTTCGGTGTCGTGCCCAAATCCCTCTGGCAGACGGTCAACCCGCCCGATGCCCAGAACCTGTGCACCTGGGCCATGCGCTCCCTGCTCGTCGTCAACGGCCCCCACATCCTCCTCATCGACACCGGCATCGGCGACAAGCAGGACGCTCGGTTCTTCGGCCATTACCACCTGCACGGCGACACTTCCCTCGACAGCGAACTCGCCCGGCTGGGCCTCACCCGTTCGGACGTCACCGACGTCCTCCTCACCCACCTCCACTTCGACCACGTGGGCGGCGCCGTGGTCAGGCGTTCGGACGGCCAGCTCGTCCCTTCGTTCCCGCGCGCCCGCTATCACAGCTGCGCCCGCCACTGGGAGTGGGCGACCCAACCCAACGCCCGCGAGAAGGCCTCCTTCCTCACCGAGAACATCCTTCCGCTGCAGGAAAGCGGCCAGTTGCACTTCGTCCCGCGCGACGGCCGCTGGACGCGCGATGCCCTGGGCGACCGTTTCCCGGGGCTCGACGTGTTTTTTGCCGACGGCCATACGGAAAGCCAAATGATCCCCACCCTCCCCCACCCTTCCGGCCACCGGCTCGCCTTCATGGCTGACCTGCTCCCGTCGGCCGGCCATGTCCCTGCCGCCTGGGTGATGGGCTACGACACGCGTCCCCTGCTCACCCTGGAGGACAAGGCCCTGCTCCTGGGCCAGGCCGCCGACGAGCAGTGGCTCCTCTTCCTGGAGCACGACCCCACGCACACGCTCTGCCGGGTCGCCCACACGGAGAAGGGGATTCGGCTCGCCGAGACGTTCCCGGGGCTGTAACCGCGCGGCTTCGCCGCGGGGAAACGCGCGGCTGCGCCGCGGGGAAACACGCGGCT
>CAYONT010000062.1:0-5216 GCA_964405405.1 uncultured Comamonadaceae bacterium
AATGAAGTGGTGGCTCGGGACGGGATCGAACCGCCGACACGGGGATTTTCAATCCTCGATCTGATAGGTGGTGGTCAAAGTTTATTGCATTGGTTATCAATGAAATAAGGCTATTTCCCTTATTGAGACTGAAAAGGTGTTGCCAGTTAAGTGACAGTTAAGGCATGCTTGGCGCATGGAAACGCCAGCAATCGACACGACCGGACAGGCGGCGGCATCGCCCCTTATTTCTGCACGCCGGAGACGGGAAACAGAGTTGAGACTGGTTCCCCAAGACCTGCCGGATGGCACGCGGCGCTGGATGCTTTCTGGCCTGTATGTGGATGGAAAACGGAAGCGCGAGTTCTTCACCGATGAGGACAGCGGCAAGCGGCGTTTGCAGATGCTCCAGACGGCACGCACGAACACGGGCACGCTGGCGGAGAACATCGCCCGCAAGCCGGAGATGGCGGCGGACGCGGGCCGTGCTGCGGATGTGCTGGCTCCTTACGGGCTGACGTTGCTGGATGCGGTGCGGGAGTATGTGCAGTGCCGCAAGGCGCTGGCGGGCACGGGGCGCACGTTGCTGGACGCGGCGAAGGAATGCGCGGCCCGGGATCGTTCACGCCGGGAATCGCTGACGCTGGCGGCGCTGGTGGCTCGCTTCATGGCGGACCCGGAGACGGTGAAGCGCTCCAAGCCGTATCTGGACGATGTGCGCAAGCGCTGGCGGCGCTTCCAAGATGACCTTGGCGCGGAGACGCTGGCCTGTGATGTGACGCCGGACATGGTGCGCCGATGGCTTGCGGCGCTGCCGGTGGCGGACCTGACGAAAGGGAACTTCCATCGCACGGTGGGCGCGGTGTTCAGCTACGCGGTGCATGCGGAGCTGGTGGCGGAGAATCCTTTCCGCAAGGTAAAGAAGCCGGAGGTCAAGGGCGCGGATGGCGTGGCGGTGTTCACGCCGGAGCAGATGGCGGCGCTGCTTTCGGCAGCGCATGCGGACTGGCTGCCTGTGCTTGCCATTGCTGGCTTTGCGGGCTTGAGGCCGGAGGAACTGCGGCGCATCCCGTGGGAGCAGGTCGATTTGGAAGGCGGCTTCATCGAGGTGAAGGCCAGTCAGAGCAAGACGGGCCAGCGGCGGCTGGTGACGATCTCCAAGAACCTGCGGGCGTGGCTGCAATCTTACGCGGGCAAGACGGGCCGCATCGTGACGACACGGGAGCGCAAGCATCGTATCGCCGCGATGGCGGCGGCAGGTGTGGAGGTGTGGCCGCAGGACGTGCTGCGGCATTCCTTCGCCAGCTATCACCTCCGGCATCATGGCAATGATTTGAACCTCACGGCGCAGGAACTTGGACACACCACCACGAAGATGCTGTTCCAGCATTACCGGGAGGCGGTGAAGCCGGACGCGGCCAAAGCATGGTGGGCACTGCTGCCGGAGAAGGTGAAGGGCGCGAAGATCATCCCTTTCAAGACAGCGAAGAGCAAAGCGGCGGTGGCGTAAGGTGCCGTCGTGCTACTTGCCAAGAATACGCACGACCTGACGCGGCCAGAGGATGGCGACGGGCTTCACATGGAAGCTATCGAGCAGGCGGTGAAGCTGCTTCTGATCCATGCCGGTAGGCTGTGTGTCGGAGGTGACGAGCACATCGCATTCACAGAGAGCGGCTTCTGCGATGATGTAGCTGTCGTTTCGCTCCTCATCGGGCAACAAGCCTTGCGTGCGGATTTCATCGCCGATGCGTTCCACGATGCCGTGGCCGACAGGTTTGAGGTCCAGCGGTTCAAAGCCCCATGAGAGCAGCGATTGCAGCGCGGTCATGGCAAGCGCCCGCACGGCCTTCGTTTTACCGTTGTCGGCGAGGTGGGCGAGTTCTTGCAGCACGGTGGGCAGGACCACGAAGCGCGGCACCTGACGGCGGCGCTTGAGCGCGTCCAGACAATCCCAGCAATCCTCGTTATCGCCCGCCAGATCGAGCAGCACGTTGGTATCAACGGCGACGAGCGGGGACTTGAGGGACATGGCTGCCGTAGATGAGGTTCATGGCGCGACTCGTGAGCGCGGCCCGTTGATCATTGGAGAGCGTGTTGCACTCCGAACGATTGGCACGGGCGATGACAACGCCTTTCGTGGGCGCTGGCGCTGCGGTGACGCTGGACTTCTTGGCGGTGCTCATGATGAGACAATCTTTCCATTCAGAGGACGAATCGCAACCGGAGAAATGAGCCCCAGCGCTGGCCTTGTGCTGTCACGTCCAGCCCTGCGCAGTCTGACGCGGGCACAAAACAAAGGCACCGGGGGAGGGGGCGCGATGACAGGCACGGCGCTGTCCCTCAATATGGATTCCTGGCCGGGAAATTTTTTGCATTGGCAAAGCCACGAGGCCGGACCGCTGGCAGTCGTCCGCCTTGCGCTCGCGGGAATGTCTGGAATCGTCCCGGCATGTATCACCGCGTCACGAACCGTCACACGCTGCCCGATGACTACGGCACGCTCTGCCGCGCTGTGTGGCTGCCACGGCCCATCCGCGACAAGGCGGACCATGCGGCGGCGCTGGCGGCCATCGAACCGCTGTGGGGGCACGAGAAGGCCATGAATCAGGATCAAGCCGACTGGTTTGAGATGGTGGCGGACCTCATCGCCGACTATGAAGCCAGCACGGAGAAGAAGACCAAGCCGCTGCCCGTGACGAAACGCCTTGCCGGGCTGCTGGAGGGGCACGGCATGACGGCGGCAGACCTCGGGCGTCTGCTGGAGCTGGAGCCGAGCATGGGCAGCAAGATCGTCAACGGCACGCGGCAAGTCACGACGGCGCACATCCGCAAGCTGGCCCGTCACTTCGCCCTGCCTGCGGATTACTTTCTGGAGATGTGAGCATGAATGCGGCGATTGCAGAAGCCATCAAGCCCACGGTGGAAGGTGATGAACGGTTCGCCTGGAGTTGTCCGAACTGCCGCACGCAAGCCGCTTGGAAAAAAGCATGGAGTCCCGAAGGACGCGGCCCGCTGCGCTGGAAATGCGGATGGTGCAAGCAGCGCTCAAAGAACTGGTGCTGGTTTGCTGGCGCTGGCTGGCAGCAAGTCCGCTTCGATGAAGATGAATTCGACGGCAAAGGGGAACCGAGGCTTGATCATGAATTGCGCTGGCTGTTCGTGTGTGAATGCACGGCAGTGCATCGCCCTCATGACTTCGACATCAAAACGGAGCAGTCCATTGAGCCGACAGAGTTTGCTTTTCGGTGTGCATGCGGGCGGGAGCGTGAGTTCCAAATGCAGGATGGCAAATGGGTGCAGATGAAATTCATTCATCATGAACTGCCAGCGATCAAGAAAGCTGCAGCGCCAGCAACGGCCGAATCCGAGAAACCCAAATGCGACCCGGTAACGGTCAAATTCAAATGCAACCACTGCTCTGATGATCATGAAATCGAAGCAGGCTTCCGCTTGGTTCATGTTTGCGGACGATGTGGCAGCAAAACCGATCTCACGCGGCATGCTGGCTATATCTGTGGCAAATGCGGGGTGGATTTCACTTTTAGGGCTTCGACTGAGCCTTACTGCATGGAGTGCGGGAACTACGATAATTTCACACCGACAGGAAAAATTGAATGGGAGTCCACGCCATCACTTGGGGGCGCTTTGAATACTGGTGGCGAGTTTGAGGAAATGCTATTCGGCAGAGAGGGTGATCCTGAAAAGCCCGGCTTACTGAAATCCTATGAGAAAGCCGACGCGCATGGCCGTCACGAGCTGGCCTTCGAGGCGCGGCAGATCGCTAATGCCACCCTTCGCTTCATGGTGTCGCTCGCAAGAGAATATCAAGATTACGATGCTGTGCGCTGGTTGGCTTATCATTCCGAACTGGGCAAATGCTTTGAACCTGCGGACTGGTTCGAGAGCATTGAGGATATGCTGACAAAGCACGACGACAAGCCCAAGGCGAAGCGGGAGTGGGACGAGGTGACAAAGTGGGTCAAAGACAACCGTCCCAAAAAGAAGCGCTCAATTCTAGCCACCCTCCTCATGCGAGCCAGCGATAGTGCATGGTGGATGAGGTTTCGTGTTCGCAGTTTCAGGGACGCGCTCGAAAACCCGAAATTGACGCTTAATGGAGACCCAAAGAGCGAGGAGTGGAAGCGTTGGACTACCTTCTTGGAAAGCCAAAGAGTGAACCAAGAGACTCTGGCTTCAGAAGCAAAAACAAACGCGGCAGGATTTGCCTTTCCTGATCGCTACATATCGAGCAAGACCAGTGCTGAGGCAGATGACGCTTTGGTTGCCGAGGTTCTGCTGCCTTTGGTAAAATGGCTCAAGAAACACCGTGCCGACGAATGGCAGAGAGACGGTTTCCCCAAGTTTGAGGACTCAGATGGAAGATTGAACGAAGCCGACATGGAAAGGCGCATCCGAGAGGTTCTTGGCGTTTCCAAAAAAGCACGCGTCAAGGGTGGTCAACTGGATGCTGAAACGAATCCTGTAGCCATCTAAGGGTTGTTACAGGATTTGAGATAGCCAAGAGCTGTCTTGTATCGCCACGCGAAGTCTTGCGCATATTCATTCTGCCAGTCGAAGCCAAAACGGCTTCGCATTCACCCACTGGCATGAAAACGAAGACGAAAACCAAAGACAGGCCACGCTCCACGAGCGCGGCGAAACCCCGAACGGAAAACCCCGAACCGGCCAAGGCCACTCGCAAGAGCGGCGGCGGCAGTGAGCTGAAAACCCGGCAGGAGACAGCGGCAGCGCTGGGCTATTCTGTGCGCACCCTGGACCGCCTTACGGCAGCGAAGGTGATTCCCCACATCCGCACCGGCAGACTCGTCAGATACCGGCTGGAGAGCGTGCTTTCCGCCCTTCAACGCAACTGTGAAATCAAGGAGGTGGCAGCGTGAGCACGAACCTTTCCCACATTCATGAGGTGCATGAAACCGGCGATCCCGACGAGGTGAACCAGTTCATGCGGAGAGGTGGCTGGCAGCTTCTTGGCGTGTTCCAGCGTACGACGCAGGCTGATGGCATGCAGGCCGCATGGGCGCTATATGTGCTTGGCCATGGCGAGGCTTCACGCGATCTCCACGAAATCGGAGGCGTGGAAACGGTGAACTGTCACGAAGCCGACAAAGCCCTGAAAAACGGCGCGGTGCTGCTGAAGGTGGTCACGCATCAAGACAGTGAGGGCGAGTTCGCACGCTTCGTCATCGGGAGGCCGCGCAAGGCCGCCTGAACACGGA
>CAYONT010000062.1:5316-9920 GCA_964405405.1 uncultured Comamonadaceae bacterium
GGCGAGTTCGCACGCTTCGTCATCGGGAGGCCGCGCAAGGCCGCCTGAACACGGACCAGCGGAGGCGGTGAACCTCGAAGGAGAAAGTAGAAGTCTTCTTCTCTTTTCCCGGAGGACCACCCACATGCTGACGCGGTTTTTCCCGGAGGCGCATCTTCTGCCCTGTCTGTCATTCGCTGGCGTGTGCTGGCGCATGGCAGGCCGGGGCGGGATTCCTCCTCCGGCATGCTCGAAATCGTGAAGGCACTGAGGGCTTGAGGCCGGGCACGCATGGCTGGCTCCTCCTCCGCATCCCCCCGCAACCGGAGGATTCAACATCATGACAGACCGGACACTGATCGACCAAATCAAAGATGCCTACACCGTGGCGGACGCATGGCATGCACTGGCGCTGCCGGGCACCCCGGCGCGGTCATGCCGCATCCCGTGGGCGGAGAAGGACACGCGGCCATCGTTCAGCGTGTTTCAAGACGGGCGGCGCTGGTTCAATCATCGCGATGGCACGGGCGGTGATGTGCTGGACTTCGTCAAAGAGGCCACTGGCATGAACACGGCGGACGCGGTGCGCTGGTGCGCGGCGCGGGCGGGCCTGCGCTGCGGTGATGATGCACCCGATGCACAGCCGCGCATGCGAGCATCACCACGGCGGCAGATGCCGGAACGTGCGCCGGAGGCATGGCCGACCCTGCGACCGGGCACGGCGGCTGAAAAGAAGTCGCTGGCGGAACTGCGCGGCTTTTCTATCGGCGGCATCGAGCTGGCGGAGGCTCGCGGCCTGCTTCACTTTGGGATCTATGACGCGGCCTGCCCGTGGCGGCAGCATTGGAAAGGCGCGGCGTTTTGGGCAGTGACAGACGCGGCGCGGCGGCTGGTGGAACTGCGGCGCATGGATGGCAAACACTGGCCGGAAAAGGACGGCGCCGCACACCGCAAGGCGCACACGATAGGCCACGGGAAAGACCATCCCTGCGGCATCGTGGAGGCGGCACAGTTTCCCATCATCGCGCTGGTGGAAGGAGCGCCGGACCTCATCGCCGCGCATGATCTGCTGTCGCAGATGGGCGAGCCGGAACGCGTGGGCGTGGCGGCCATCCTGGGCGCGGGTGTGTCACGACTGGCGGCGGAGTGCCTGCCCTACTTCAAGGCCAAGCATGTGCGCCTGTATCCGCACCACGATGAGCACGGCCTGCGGGCGGCACGGCAGTGGGCAGAGCAAATCAAGGAGGCGGGCGCGGCGGTGGTGGACGCCTTCGACCTTTCCGGCATCACCACGAAGCACGGCACAGCGGGCAAAGACCTGGCCGACCTGATCAACCTCCATCCCGCCTGTCAGCGGGTGGACCCTGAACTTTTGAATGACCTTTTTCCATGAACATGACAACGACACCCAAATCACCCGCGGCAAAGAAACGCGTCTTTGATCCGACCACGAAACCCGCCACGCCAGACGGCGCGAAGAATGCGCCGAAAGGCACGAAGCCGGAGGAGAAACCGCCCTTCAAAGTCTGGACGCTGGGCGACCTGAAGAAGCTGGAGGAACCGGAGGGCTGGAACCTTGTCGGCGATTATCATGTCACGCGTGGCTCCATCACGATCCTGGCTGGGAGTCCGGGCATCGGCAAGAGTTTCGCCACGCTGGAACTGGCGATCAAAGGGGCCATTGGCACCGGAAACTGGCTGGGCTACACGATCAACCAGCGCTTCAAGACGCTCATCATTCAGGCGGAGAACTCGCTCCTGCGCATGATCATGGACGCGAAGCGCGTCCAGATGCCGGATGATTTGAACGAGCATGTGAAGCTCCTGGAATTCTCATGGGGTGACATCTCGTTGGGCAATAGCAAGCTGGTGGATGCCCTGCGGAAACTCATGGCGGAGTTTGAGCCGGACCTCGTGATTTTTGACCCATGGAACCAGTTCGCCGATGACGACAAGGCGAAGGAGACGAAGGCGGCCATGGACAACATCAAGCACATCCTGGACGCAGCGAAGAACCCGCCCGCGTGCCTGATCGTGGCGCATCACCGCAAGAAGCGCGAAGGCGATGCCCACAAAGGCCGCCAGATGGCGGACCTCATCTCCGGCAGCTACGTCATGCAAAGCAATCCACGGTGCGTGCTCTGCTACGTGGCCTTTGACCCATCCGACGAGAACGACAACCGCGTGGTGGTGCTCTGCCCGAAGAAGAACAACGGCAAGCACAAGGGACCGGCGACCGCGTGGACGCTCTGCGAGCACGGCTTTGAGGCTATCCCAGATTTCGATTACAAGGCCTGGCAGGACGGCGGCAGCGAGGGGAGGGAGCCGAAGTCGAAGATTCGCCTGGAGCACTTGCAGGCCATCTTTGCCAACGGGCCGCTCACACGAGCGGAGGCAGGCAAGAAGCTTGAAGCACTGACCACGGCAGGCCGTAGCGCCGTGAGTGAGGCGCTGACGAAACGCTTTGCCGACATGATCGAAATCACCGGCGGCGGCCTGCTGCTGAACTTGAAGGAGGAACACAAGGCGGGCGCATCGTTCTTTGAGGATGACGACTGACACCCGGATTCCTCCGCTCCGGGCGGCCTAGGTGTGGGCAGGTGGAGGAGGAAGATTTGAACTCTGAGGCAAGCGCTGGCGCGTGCTGAAAACGATGCCGGGTGCGGCGGGGAAAGTGGGTAGCCTTAAACCGGAATCGTCATGCCTTGTGATAGTCGATACCCAGAGGGGCGAAAGCAAAGCTCTACATGTGCGATGTCCGTCCTCACAAAGAAGCAGATTGTAGTTGGTGAGGAATATTTCAGCGGGTCTTTTTTCACTTCGTTCATATCCACATTTCTTGGGTCAATATAGAGAGTGAACGGAGCCATCTCATTGAACCATGGGTTTCGCTGAGATGGGAAGGAGGCCCTGACATCCAGACGTTGAAACTGAAGGCCTGCAATGTTCGTCTTGCAGATATCAATGAACTTGCGAACGGGACCTCGAAATCCGAACCATTGCGGAAACAAGCAACTTTTGGTTAGCGAAAGGTATATATCATTGTCCGACACATGGAATGTGAGGTCGAAGCCATCATAGCGGAACCGGCGTCTCTTCGGGCGGCAGAGGTCCGAATATGAGTCGAAGTCATACTGCAACACCTCCTTCATTACCCTGTGCCGCTCTTCTTGGGGCCTGAGGCGGAAGAACGGCAGGAGCAATTCTTCGAGTTCCCCATCTGACAATTCGTTTGTGATCATCGGGCGTGGTGTTCGTGGAATGTATGCGGAGGCTGCCGCCGCATCGTCCCCACGTCAAAGTTGAATCAACGAATAGATCGACATGAATGCCACGGCGTCCTCCGCTCCGGGAGGCCTAGGTGTGGAGAGGTGGAGGAGGAAGATTTAAGCTCTGAGGCAAGCGCTGGCGCGTGCTGGTAATGATGCCGGGGCGGCGGGGCAAAGTAACGAAATGGAAGCACAGCAGGCAGGCGGCTAATTCATCATGGTGACAGCCTCGGCGACAATTTTCCCCTCTCGAAGAAGCACGAAGCCGCTCCGGCCAGCAAGGTGTCCCCATGAGTCGTGTGAAGTTGAAAACCGCCAGACTTGATCGCCATCCTTGTGCTGATCTCGAAGCCATTCCATTGCCTCGGCATACTCTTCGGAAGAGTGATCGCCAACCTCGTAACGCAAGTCTTCTGGCTTTGCCGAGATGAGCGGGCACCATTCTTCGTCAATCTCTGGAGACGATTTTGAGTGGCCGGTCTGTGCCCTCCACAGATAGAGAAATATTGGCCACAGCAGCGCGACACCGCAAAAGAAGCGGATTTTCGAGATTCGTGTTTGCTCTCGTCCACACGCAACTGAATGCGACAACGAACTCACCGTCCATTGGATTCGAGCGTTTCGTGAGAGAGCGACCGCAGTTCCGGCTGCAAAGTATAGAAGGATCAACGCGGGGATCATTGGGAGAGCATCACACACCGCCTACAGCAAAACAAGCATCACGCGGAAAAGCTCAATTCCTCCGCTCCGGGTGGGCTATGTGTGGGGAGGTGGAGGAGGAAGATGGAAGCTCTGAGGCAAGCGCTGGCGTGTTCTGGCAATGATGCCGGGGCGGCGGGGAAAGGCGGAGGAGGAACATTCATGGCCGGAAGGCCACGACGGCGGCGGCTGATCTCTGCCGGGACGGCCATACGAGAGTTCACCCTGGATGCCAATCGCGGGCACGCGGCACGAATTGAATGTGGCAACGGAAGGCGGGCACCGGCTGTCGTATCAGAGCCTCGGCCCGCGCTATCCCATCTGCAAAAAGAGGAACGATGTGGAGCAGGAACGGAGGGCGATAAAAAGTCAGCGCCCCCTTAACTGTCACCTATCTGGCAATGGAACCAGCGCGGCAGGTAGGGCCGGAGCCGCTGGAATGGGTTTTGAGCGCGGGAAAATCCCCGCAATGGGAGGGAATCCGTTGCCAGTTAAGTGACAGTTAAGCGTCGTTAACTGGCAATTTGAGGCGCTACGGGGCAATCTTGTTGAGACTGGCCTTTCCTCTGAAGTCTTTGTAAACCACTCAATTTCAACGTTTTAAGTGGTGGCTCGGGACGGGATCGAACCGCCGACACGGGGATTTTCAATCCCCTG
>CAYONT010000063.1:0-9855 GCA_964405405.1 uncultured Comamonadaceae bacterium
AGTCCGAAGGTGGTGGTGATCTCCAGCAACGGGAATCCCTTGCCTTGGCCCCACCATTGGTAGATGACTTGCTCTCGCTCGAAGGCGAACGGAACGCCCAGGTCCGGGATGAGTAGGCTGTCCGTGGCATTGAGCAAGGTGCGGGTTCGGAGCACCGGGAAGCTGCCACCAGGCAAGATCAAAGTGCCATGGCCGTCGGCCTCTACTTGCCGGGTTTGGTCTAACCAATAACCGAATGTCCCTTCCAAATCGAGTGCAAAGGCGCCGGAGCTGTTGAAGGTCGCGCCGTATGCGCAGGGCAGGGGCAACATCTCGTCGATGTCGGAATAGGTAACCGGCAGGTCAAATCCGCTCGAGGTCAGGCCCACTCCGCAGACGGTGTAGTGGTTGCCGTCGGTTTGGTAAAAGTTGTTGAACCCGTCAATGGGAATGTCGATGGGGAGCTGTCCGCCGAAGTCGGGGAAGGTGGTCGGCAGGAAGAAATCGCTCTGGTAGTTGGGGTTGAATGGACTGTTGAAGGTGAACAGGGCTGTGAGGGAAGCCGCGCTCATGGGCTGTGGCGTCAAGGGTGCATCGCCTGTGGGCGTGAGGTTGCTGAAATCCCAGGTTACGCCCGCTCCGGCGAGTTCCAAGTCGCCCCCCGGTGCGAGGGCATCCACCAGGGGGTAGGTGACCCCAGGTTGCGGAAGGTCGGCCGAGGTCAAGACGAATGGAGCTTGTGCCACCAGGGAAAAAGGAAGGAGCGCAAGGCCGAGGTGGAGGAAGGGGGATCGCATGGCAACAGGAATCGAGCGGTGAGAAAGAGAAAACGAGGGAAAGGTAAGGAATCCGGGCCGCAAGTGGCATGCTGGGGGTCATGGAGTGGGCAGAAGGTCCTCCTCCCCGGTTGGGGCGGGCTTGCGTTGGCGGAAAATCTCCCGTAGGTAGGCAAACTCCTTGCGGAATCGAATGCCCACTCCTTGGGTCGAGGTCCCTTCTTGACCCGGAATAACGGGATTCATTTGGGTGTAGCCGGTTACCTGAAAGGCACCTCCGGGCTTGAGGTCGTAACTGACCCGAACGTCTTGGACCTGGAAGTCTTGACCGTTGCCACCGGTCAGCCGCTGGGTGCCCACGGCCCCCTCCAAGTGGAGACGGTCGTCCAACAGCCGGGTGCTCAGGGCCACCGCCAGCGCCTGTTCCCCGCTGACCGCATTCGCCCCGTAGTCGAGTCCCACGTCCACATCGTTGGTGGCTTGGGAAAGCCAATTCCCCACCTGGGCGGCCAAAAACTCAGTGCTGCGCTCCTGCAATCCCGTGGTGCCGATGGCAGCCGCTGTGGGGTCGGGCGAGAGGAACTGTTGCAGCACCAGCAAGCTGATGGCTTGCCGGTTGAGCTCCTCCTCGTTGATGAGGGCGCTCTCTACCAACGCCTGCAACCGGGTATCCGCCCCTGGAACCTCAATTTGAAACCCGATGTCGGGACGCAACAAATTGCCCTGCAAACCCAGAACCAGGTCCACATCCGACCGCCCCGGCAAGCTGGCCTCGTTGGGCAGCAACTCTTGCAACCGGGTGCGGACCCGGTACCGGGTGTCGAGGTCGATTTCTGCCGCATAGGGATCCCCGAACCACGTGATGGTGCCCCCGGGATCCACCACGAACTTCTTGTTGATGATGTTTTGCAGCGTGAACAAGTAAGATCCCTGCACCACTTCGAGCCCGCCGGTCATCGCAAACCGTTCGAAATCATCGATGTTGAGGTTGAGTGCGCCTCGGACTTGGCCTACGATTTCGTCGCCTACCGCTTCATCGAAGATGATCCGTGCTTGGGCATTTTCGGTGATGTCCAAGGCCAAATTCAGCCGCACCCGGGTTGGATTCGTTTCGGGGGCTGCAGCGGGTGCCGCATCGGGCAATCGGAACGAAATGAAGTCCGCATAAGTTGCATCGGAGGCGCCGTCCAACGGCAAGGCGAAGGTGGTCCCCTTTTCGGTGCGCAGCCGGGCATCGATGTTGATGCGGTCCCCGTAACCGAAGACGTTGACGTCCCCAGTGGCATACGCGGTTCCGAAGAAATAGTCGTTGTCCTTGCGGGTCAGTTCCATGATGTGCAACGGTTCCTGACCCAAGTCGAGGCTCACGTCGTAGCTCCATTTCGCGAACTGCTCGTGGAGTAGGGTTCCGGTCATCACGGCGCGGTGGCCTTGGTCGTCGGTGAAGACCCAGTTGTCCAGCCCGATGTAGTCGGGATCGAGGAGCAGGGCGCCCTGCAGTCCGAAGGTGGTGCCGAGGTAGCCGATCCGGGCCGTGGCGTCGGAGGCGGCCAGTCGGCCCCGGAGCACGGGGGCGAGGTAGGTCCCCGTAATGTCCACCCGTCCCGACAGGCCCCCGGTGAGGGCCAGTTCGGCGGGGTCGATGACCAGACCCGCCCAGGCGAGGGGGAGCTCGTGGAGGAGGGCACGGAGCCGGATGGGGGAGGAAGTGCTGAAGGGGGTTTGGCCTGCGAGCGAAAGCCGCTGCTTGCCCCCTTCGGTCGCGCTGATCCAGACCGAGCCACCGCCCAAGTTCCCTTCCCAACCGGCTTCCACCCGCTCCAAGGTCCGTCCCTCCACGGTCCAACCGCGCACTTCGGCGTCCGCCCGAAGCGACCAGTTGCCCAAGGGCGCGCAGCATTCTGCCTCGCAGACCAGCCCTTGGTACTTCTGCGTCGGAATGCCCCAACGCGACAGGTCGGGCATGCGGTCGCTCTCCAGTCGAATCTGAAGTGCGTCGTAGCTCTCAGGGCCCAGTCGTCCCTCCAATTCGAGGGCCAACCCGGCGCCCTCCCAGCGGAAATTCTCGAGGCTCCCGCGCCAACCGGCCGCGGTGGAGGTCCACACCATGCATGCGGGCACGTCGCTCAGCACGAGGCGTTCTCCGCCCAAGGGCAAGCTGGCTTCGTACAAATCGACCCACCAGTCGCCGTCAGCTTCCTGAACTTCGGATCGCACTTGCAGAGATTCGTTGTCCCAGCCCACCCAGGCGATGTCGATTTTCCAGGTGGAATCTGCTCGGATGTCGATGGCCAAATCCGTCAACAAAGTCTCTCCTCCGTCGCCCACCTCGGAGGCCAGGATGGTCCCATAAAGTTCGCTGGCGGTTCCGTCCACTTCGATGAACAGGTCCTCGACTTCGAAGGTCTCCCATCGGGCATGGCCGGAGCGGAAGCTGGCGGAAACGCCTTTCTCGCCCAACCGGGCGACCACCTGGGTTCCGTCGGCGAGCTGCAAGGGCAGCCGAAGGAGGGCCGCCACGGGCTCGAACCTGCGCAATTGGAAGGAGGTTTCGAAGACGGGTACCGGAACCCTTGCTTCCGAACGGGTGCGTTCGTTCTCCAACCAGTTCGTCCATTCCACCAGGTCGGTGGAGGTGCGCAGGTTGCCTTGGGTCAGGTCGGATTCCCACCGGGCTACGGCGATGGATCCGTCCCAAGCTCCCATGAGGTCGAAGCGGGAGATCATGCGGGGCACGCCTTCGTCGAGGAGGAGCGCATTGCGCAATCCGGCTTTGAACCGGTAATCTCCCCGGCTGTCCCGGCGCAGGGTGAAGTCGTTGCGCGCCACGAGTTTCCAAGGTGCGCCCTCCCCGGCCGGTTGGAGGCCGCTGAGTTCCCCCTCCAAGGCGAGTTCCCAGTCCCCGTCGTCCCCAGGTTCCCAAACGAAGTGCTGGGCCATCGGCCAGTCTCCCCCCTGGCATGTGAGGTCGCCCTCCCAACGGCCGGAGAACCCCGTCCCGCCCCGGGCCTCCCACAGCCCCTGCGCTGCCCAGGTTCCAATGTCTCTCCAGGGCTGGGCCTCGGTAGATGCCTCCAACTTCCAGTCGCAGGCCCGGGGCAGTCCCTCTGGTCCGAAATCGGTGAGCCGGGCCTCCACCGTTGCGTCCAAGGGCAGCGGCGCTTCCTGCTCCAACCACGGCTCCAACCGCAACCCCTCCACGGCGAGTTGGGCATCCCAGTGCTGCGACCCCGGCGCCACCTGGGCCCGGATGGAAGTCGAGCCCACATGACTCCCCCGCCACTCCAGTCGCGCCATGCGATCGTTTTTCTCCCCGTGCAACAAAACATCCGGGCCCGCCGCGACCAACGGGGCGACCGCATCTTCCCACCCCTCCGGAAGCTTCCCGGGCGGCAGGTGTCCCAGCGCATCCAAACAGCCCGCCCAGCGCATCGCCAGGTCCACGTCCAAGGTCGGCAACGAGGAAAAGAGCTGCCGTCCCGGCAGGCTCGAAGGTCCAGCCTCGGGTCCGTGCGGGAGCACCACCCGGGCCGTGTCCACCGTCCGCAGCCGGTTCCCCCAAACGAGCCGGTTGACCTCCGCCTCCCAACCCGCTTCCTCCCGGCGCCAATCGACATCCCATTCCCAGCCTGCTTGCCAAGCGTCCGATGCAAAACCCATCCAATCCTCCGGTACCCCTGCCGCCGCCAGCCAGGCACGGCCATCTACCGGGGGGCCTTGCTCCTCCGATTCCCAACGCGGAATCGTCCCCCTCACCCCGCCTGCCACCGGCCCCAGTTCCCAATCCCACCTCCCTTGTGTCGACAAAGTCGCCCCGAGCGCCTTCGCCGTTCCGATGTCCCACGTCAACCCGGCGCTGTCCCCAGCGAGCGTCGTTCCTTCCAGCCCCAGCTTCCCCGCCGGTATCTCCGTTCCTGCTCCGCCGCCCGCGTCCCAGCGCAGCCCCAGTTCCGGCACATCGAGCGCCCAATCCGCACCCGAAAGCACCACATCCGTGGCCCGCAACACCTCGAGTTCCCCCTGCAGCCTCAGGTCCGGCTCTTCGATGCTCCAGGCCAAACCCGACAACCCAATCTCCCCCCACCGCAACCCCCAATCCACCGCCGGTCCCGCCTCGGTCGGCGGCAGCCCTTCCCACCAGGCGAGCAAGGGCGTGAGCCGCACCTCCCCCGGCCCCACCTCCAACTTGCCCAGGGAGCCATGCATGGAAACGAAGGTCCAACCCTGCAAATCCACTGCCTCCAATGAAACCATGGGCGGAGAGCCGGGCTGTGCGAGGTCGTACACCTCCAGTCCCTCCAGCCGAAGGGCGAGCCGCCACCAGGGAAAGCGAATGCGCTCCAAGCCTACCTCAACCCCCCAAGACGAGGAAACCCCATTGACCACCTGCGTGACCGCCCACCGCTGGACCTGCGGGATGTGCAACGCCCCCGCTGTTGCCATGAGCAGCAACACCAGTCCGAAGAGAACCCGGAGTGAGACGCGGAGAAAACGCATGGCGGCGATAGCGGAAAATTACGGCAAACGGCCGGGTGGAAGTAAATTTGGCCTGTACTTTCCCCATGACAGCAAATGCCGTGCCGCCCGCGCATCCGCGGATTTTGGCCATCGAGTCCTCCTGCGACGACACTTCGGTGGCGGTGATTGCGGGCACCCGCGTCCTGTCGAACCGGGTGGCGGACCAGCGGGTCCATGCGCAGCACGGGGGGGTGGTCCCCGAGCTGGCCTCCCGCGCCCACGCCCAGCACATCGTTCCGGTGGTGGATGCCGCCCTGCAGGAGGCGGGGGTAACCCCGGCCCAGCTCGATGCGGTGGCCTTCACCCAGGGGCCGGGACTGCTGGGATCCCTGCTCGTGGGCAGCTCCTTCGCCCAGGCCTGGGCGTGGGCCCATGGCTTGCCGGCCATCCCGGTGCACCACATGCACGCCCACGTGCTGGCCCACTTCCTCGGTGACGGCCCCCCGCCGACGTTGCCCTTCCTGTGCCTGACGGTCTCCGGCGGTCACACCCAGATCATTCGGGTGGACAGCCCCAACCACATGGTCCAGCTGGGCACCACCCTCGACGATGCGGCAGGGGAGGCCTTCGACAAACTGGCCCGCCTCCTGTCCCTCCCATACCCCGGTGGGCCGCTGGTGGATCGTTTGGCCTCCGAGGGCGACCCGGGCACTTTCCCCTTCACGCGTCCCCAAGTGGCCGGCTTGAACATGAGTTTCAGCGGCTTGAAAACCCAGGTCCTCCAATTCCTGCAGCGCCGACTGGCCGAGGACGCTGGGTTCCTCGAACGCCACCGCGCGGACCTCTGCGCCTCGGTGCAGCATACCATCCTCGGCATCCTCCTCGACAAGTTGGACCTCGCCGTGGCCCAGACCGGCATCCGCACGGTGGCCATCGCAGGCGGCGTCTCCGCGAACTCCGGCCTGCGCTCCCAGCTCGCCGCCCGCTCCGAAGCCGGCTGGACCGTCCACATTCCGCCCCTCGACTACTGCACCGACAACGCCGCCATGATCGCCATGGCCGGGGCCCTGAAGTGGGCAGACGGCTACGTTCCGGTGCTTTCCGTGGCCCCCGACCCGCGGTTGCCCTTCTGACGGACGGCGTCGGGACGCCGGTCCCGCCAAGCAGGCAGCCGGATGCGGCTCGTGGTACCCCGCCGAAACGGTCCATCTTCCGTCGCCGGCACGATGAGCAAGCTGCCCGCCACCGGCAACAAGGCCAAACGCTCCCGCACAATCTGCGTCCCCCGGCTCGCAAAGGCCGCATGTTGGGGCTGGGCAGGCGGGCGGTCCATGAGCCCTCGGCCGTTGTCATGGACGCTCAACACGAGGTCATCGCCGTTCCACTGGGCGTGGATTTCCAACAGGGGATGGGGTTGCGAACCGTCTGTGAGCCCATGCCAAATGGCATTTTCCACCAGGGGCTGCAACAAGAAGAGGGGGCAGGCCACCTTTGTTGGGTCCAGGTCCTGACCCAACACCACGGACCAACCGATGGGTTGTGGCAGCCTGATCTCTTCGAGCTCGAGGTAGTTGCGGATGTGGTCGAGTTCGTCTTCCAGGGTTCCCAGCCGGTCGTGGTCGGACAGAAAACCCTGCATGAGGAGGACCCGAAACCGGCGAAATACATCGCTGGCCCGCTCTGCCGCCCCCTCGAGCAGCAGGTTCTGTATGCCCGTGAGGACATTGAACAAGAAGTGCGGGTTCATCTGGGAGCGCAAGTGGGCCCGCTGCATGTCCCGCAGGGCATCCTGCATGGCGATGCTCTTTCGGAGCTGATCCAAATGGGCGCGCAGGACCTGTTCTTCGATGAATTGGCCTGAAGAAGCGGAGGCGGCCTGTTTCAACAACATGCGTACCGCTCGAACATGGCGCCAAAGCAGATAGGTGGCCCCCAAGGCCATGCCCACCAGGCATACCGCCCAGTACCCTGCGCGTTGCGGAACCGGTTCTGCTTGACGGAGCAGGTCCCAAGCCCCCAGGGCTGCCACGGCAGTGAGCACCCCGGCGCCCCAGCGCAACCGGGCAGGAAAGGGTGCCGGATGCCGCCTCGCCCAATGCCATTGTACGGCAGCCAGGGTCAGTCCGATCGTGGCGAACAACCCCATGCCCAACGGCATCCAAATGGCAAACGTGGCCCCCATGCGGTGAAGGTACATCGGCCTCCCGCGACCGGGCGGACAGACTTTGTAAGTGTGGGCCTCCGCTTCACAAGTGTCCAACCCGGCGGCTGCGCCGCACGAGCCCGGCGGCAGCCAGATTACTCAACCACCTCGTCGTCCGCAAAGGCCGAACGCAACGCACCCAGGAGCTTGCGGGTGTAGTCTTCTTGGAGCCAGTTTTTGTAGTTCTCCGTGGTTTTTGCGATGCATTTGGCGTACTGCCGGATGCGGAAGTTGACATCGCCCTCCAGGACCTTGACCCAGTCCATGGCCTCGAGGAAATCGGCACTCAAGTGGCGGATGATGGAAACGTGGTGGGCGATGCTCAGGTCGATGACTTCCTTCGGCCGCCCCCCCGCGCGGGTGACCTGAAAGTACTGGTCCGCTACGTCAAACTCCACATCGGGACCACCGGCTAGGCGGGCCAGCATTTCTTCCGTGTATTCAAAAACGAACTCGTCCTCGATTTCTTCGTCCGTGTACAGCCCCTCAATGAAGGCATTGGGCGACTTGAAAATCTCGTTCCAGTTGATGTGCGTGTCCCACAGGCCAAACCGCCTTGCATTGTTCCCCAAATCAATGACGTTGAACCGCTTCTTGTGGGGCAGGATGCGCGACCCCCGGCCGATCATCTGGTGGTAGAGGGTCAGTGATTTGGTGGCGCGGTTGAGGATGATGGTCTCCACCGAAGGGGAGTCGAAGCCCGTCGTCAAAATGCTGACGGAGGAGAGGATGGCGTCGGGCTTGTTTTCGAACCAGTCGAGGATTTCTTCCCGCTCCTTCTCGCTGTGGGTGTTATCTAAGTGCAGGCACTCGTAGCCCTCCTCGGCAAACATGGCTTGCACCTGCTTGGAGGTGTTGATGCCGTTGTTGAAGATGAGGGTTTTCGTTCCGCGGGCTTTCTCTTCGTAAGCGTAGAGCAACTTCTCCTGCATGAGGTAGTTGCCGTAGAGACGCTCGGAGCTGCTGACGGTGTAGTCTCCGCTGATGCCCACCTTGAGGGACCGGAGGTTCACGTCGTAGGAATACGTGATGGCCTCGGCGAGGAAGCCCTGCTCGACGAGGGCTCCGATGGACTCGCCGACGATGAGCTCGTTGTAGTTGTCCTTCAGCGGGAGTTTGATGTTGCTGCTGAGCGGGGTGGCTGTCACCCCCAAGATGACCTGGTCCCGGAAGTGCCCGAAGAGCTTCCGGAAGCTGTTGTAATGCGCCTCGTCGATCACCACCAGACCCAGGTTGTCGAACTCCACCCGCTCATCGTTGAGCCGGTTGTTCAACGTTTCGACCATGGCCACGTAGCATTGGTGGTCGTCTCCTGGCTCGAGGAGTTTGAGCTTGGAGTTGATGATCTTGTTCTTGAGGCCGATTTCCGTGAGCATGCGGCTGGTTTGGCCACACAACTCAATCCGGTGCGTGAGGATGAGCACGCGCTTGCCGGTCTCTTGGATGTAACGGCGGGCCAGTTCCGAGAAAATCACGGTCTTTCCCCCGCCGGTGGGCAGCTGGAAGAGCAGGTTGAAGCGTTCCGGAAACTTCTGGAGACGCGCCATGATTTTCTCAATGGCAGCCTCCTGGTAGTGGTAGAGCCGCTTGCTTTCCTGCGTTTCCATCGTCTGTTCCAAGGTGCAAAAGTACCGCTTCGCTTTCCTTTTCGGAAGGCTGTAGGCTAAATTCACATTCCATGGATCATCCGAGCAGGCACCCGATTTTTGATGAGCCGGGCTGGTCTCCCGCGTGGCGGGCGCTGGTGGAGCCGAGGTGGGGCGGGGCGGCGGCGGCGGCGCTGGCCTCCCGGCTCGGATGGGACGGGGCGGACCCGGCGCCTGACGGCGGCGGGCACCTGCCGCCGCGGCCCCAGGTCTTCGCTGCGCTCGCCCCGGTGTCCCCGTCGGGGGTCCGGGTGGTGATCTGCGGCCAAGATCCCTACCACGGGCCGGGTGTTGCGACGGGTTTGGCCTTCTCCATCCGACGGGGCAACCGCCTGCCGCCGTCCCTCCGGAACATCCTGCGCGAGCTCAGCGCCGACCTGCCCGACGCCGCTGCGCCCCCCGACCCCGCGTCGCCGTCTGCGCTGCCGCCCGCGCTGGATGCCACAGACCTCCTCGCCCCCTGGGCCGCGCAGGGCGTCCTCCTGCTCAACCAGGTCCTGACCGTGCCCCCGCACACGCCGGGCGGCCACCGCGGCATCGGCTGGGAAGCCCTGACCGACGCGATTTTCGCGGGCCTGTGCGACCTGCCCGGCCCCCGCGTGTTCCTGCTCTGGGGCCAGCAGGCAAGCGCCCTGTCCCACCACATCCACCGCCCCGAGCACCTGGTTTTGCAGGCCCCGCACCCCAGTCCGCTGTCCGCCTACCGCGGCTTTTTCGGCTCCCGTCCCTTCGGCCAAACCAATTCCTGGCTGGCCCAGCATGGTCTCCCGCCCATCCACTGGCACCTCGACCC
>CAYONT010000064.1:0-9601 GCA_964405405.1 uncultured Comamonadaceae bacterium
CGCGCCGCTTGACGGGCCGGATAGTATCCACTGAGGATGCTGGTGACGAGGGACATGATGACCCCGACCGAAATCCAAAGCCAGGGAACCACGAAGGGCGTTTCGAGGTAGGAGGCGACGATGTTGCCCACCACCAGGCCTGAGAGGATGCCGAGGAGGCCGCCGATTTGGCCTATCACCATGACTTCCACCAAGAACTGCGTGCGGATGGCGGCAGGCGTGGCGCCCAAGGACTTGCGAACGCCAATCTCGCGGGTGCGCTCGGAGACGCTCACGAGCATGATGTTCATCAGGCCGATGCCGGCGCCGAAGAGGGTGATGAGGCCGATGACGGTGGCGGCGATGGTGATGCCTTGGGTCGCCTGGCGCAGGGTGGCGACGAGTTGGGTGCTTTGCTCGACCCGGAAGGAGTTGGGGGCGCCCGGGGCGTCGCGGCGGATGGTCCGGAAGAGGCCGGTGGCCGTGGCCATGGCGGACTCGAGGTCCTCGGGGCGGCGGACCTTGCAGACGAGGGTGTAGCTGCGGCCTTCGTCGGAAAACTGGCGGCGGGCGCTGGGCACCGAAACCATGCACTGCTGGTCTTGGTTCATGCCGAAGGCTTGGCCTCGGGCCTTGAGGATGCCGATGACGGTGTAGCGCTGGCCGCTGATGAGCAGCGTGGCGCCGAGGGGTTCTTCCCAGGGGTCGAAGAGGTCGTTCAGGATCTCCGGGCCGATGACCACCACGTCGCGGTTGGCGGTGACGTCGGCGGGGGTGATGTTCCGGCCTTCGGCGATTTCGAACCCGCTGACCTCCAGGTAGTTGGGGTCCACGCCGAGGATGCGGATGTTGGGGTCGGAGCGCTTGTCGGCGCGGCTGAGCGTGGCCTGGGCCGACCCGAAGAGCGAGTAGCTCAGGATCCAACGCTGCCCCTCGGATTCCCGGGCGAGCGCCTGCGCTTCGCGGTAGCCGATGGGTTCCGCAATCTGCACCCGGCGGCCCGACATGAACCCGCCTTCCGTCGCTTGGCGGATGGTGAACGAGTTCGTCCCGAGCGAGGACAGTTGCTTGACGATGTTCGCCTCGAGCGACGACGTGGCCGTGGTCATGCTGATGAGCGCCATGATGCCCAGTCCGATGATGGAAACCGTCAGCCCCGTCCGCAGCAGGTTGCCGCGGATGGACTGCAAGGCAATCAGGACGAGTTCCCAGAGGATGGCGCGCTTCATGGATGCGAAGGTAACCCTTACCTTTGCGGCACATTTCAAAAGAGGCCCCATGATTTTCGATCTTGACATGATCCGCCAGGTGTATGCGCGGTTCCCGGAGCGGGTGGAAGCGGCGCGTCAGTTGACGGCCAAACCCCTGACACTCTCTGAAAAAATCCTGTACACCCACCTGTGGGATGGGCTCCCCGCCACTGCGTTTCAGCGGGGAGCGGACTATGTGGACTTCGCCCCGGACCGGGTGGCCATGCAGGACGCCACGGCCCAGATGGCCCTGCTGCAGTTCATGCAGGCGGGCCGGGCCACGGCCGCGGTGCCTTCCACGGTCCACTGTGACCACCTCATCCAAGCGAAGGTGGGGGCGGACGCGGACTTGCAGGAGGCCCTGAACAAGAACAACGAGGTATTCAATTTCCTCGAGTCGGTTTCGAACAAGTACGGCATCGGGTTCTGGAAGCCCGGTGCGGGCATCATCCACCAGGTCGTTTTGGAGAACTACGCGTTCCCGGGGGGGATGATGATCGGCACCGACTCGCACACGGTCAACGCCGGGGGACTGGGGATGGTGGCCATCGGGGTCGGCGGGGCGGATGCGGTGGATGTGATGGCCGGCATGGCCTGGGAGCTCAAGTTCCCCAAGTTGATCGGTGTCAAGTTGACCGGCCGGTTGAGCGGCTGGGCTTCCGCGAAGGATGTCATCCTCAAGGTCGCCGGCATCCTCACCGTGAAGGGGGGCACGGGTTGCATCGTGGAGTACTTCGGGCCCGGCGCCGAGTCGCTCAGCTGCACCGGCAAGGGCACCATCTGCAACATGGGCGCGGAGATCGGTGCCACGACGAGCACCTTCGGGTTTGATGCGTCCATGGATCGGTATCTGCGGGCGACGGGGCGGGCGGAGGTGGCGGATTTGGCCCAGGGCATTGCCCATCACCTCACCGGCGATCCGGAGGTGTACGCCCAGCCCGAGGCCTATTTCGACCAGGTGATTGAAATCGACCTCGACACGCTGGAGCCGCACCTCAATGGCCCCTTCACGCCGGACCTCGCGACCCCCATCGGGGAGATGAAGGCGGCGGCGGCGGCGGGCGGCTGGCCCACGTCCATCGAGTACGGCCTCATCGGTTCGTGCACGAATTCCAGCTACGAAGACATCAGCCGGGCGGCCTCCGTGGCGAAGCAGGCGGCCGACCTGGGCATCCAGGCGAAGGCCCACCTGACCATCACCCCCGGCTCGGAGCAGGTGCGCTACACGATTGAGCGCGATGGCTTCATCGACATCTTCGAGGGCATCGGCGGCAGCGTCTTCGCCAACGCTTGCGGTCCCTGCATAGGCCAGTGGTCGCGGGCGGGTGCTGAGAAGCAGGAGCGCAACTCCATCGTGCACTCCTTCAACCGCAACTTCGCCAAACGCGCCGATGGAAACCCCAATACGCACGCCTTCGTGGGCTCTCCGGAGCTGGTGACGGCCATTGCCATTGCGGGGGATTTGACCTTCAACCCCTTGAAGGACAAACTCACCCTGCCCGACGGACGGCAGGTCATGCTGCAGGAACCGACGGGGGAGGAGTTGCCCAGCCGCGGCTTTGCGGTCGAGGATGCGGGCTACCTCGCGCCGGCTGCCGATGGCAGCGCGGTGGAGGTGAAGGTGCGCCCGGACTCGGACCGGTTGCAGTTGCTCGACCCGTTCCTGCCTTGGGACGGAGCGAACATCACCGGTGCCCGCGTCCTGATCAAGGCCGCCGGCAAGTGCACCACGGACCACATCTCGATGGCAGGCCCTTGGCTCCGCTACCGGGGCCACCTCGACAACATCAGCAACAACACGCTCACGGGTGCGGTCAACGCCTACACCGGCGCTGTGAACGCAGTGAAGAATTTGTTGACGGGCGAGGTGGGAGAGGTGCCGGCCGTGCAGCGGGCATACAAGGCGGCGGGCGTCCCCACGTTGGTCGTCGGCGACTGGAACTACGGCGAGGGCAGCTCCCGGGAACACGCGGCCATGCAGCCGCGGCACCTCGGCGTCCGGGCCGTGCTGGTCAAGTCGTTCGCCCGCATCCACGAGACGAACCTAAAAAAGCAGGGCATGCTGGCCCT
This sequence comes from uncultured Comamonadaceae bacterium, assembly GCA_964405405.1. Lineage (GTDB taxonomy): Bacteria > Bacteroidota > Bacteroidia > Flavobacteriales_D > Sanyastnellaceae > CAMCYM01. The sequence goes on from CAYONT010000064.1 coordinate 3,300, forward strand.
GACCTTCCTCCACGAGTCCGACTACGACAAGTTCCGCGAGGACGATTTCGTAGACTTCGTGGACCTGGCCGCCTTCGCTCCCGGGGTTCCGTTGACCCTGGTCCTGCGCCACGCGGACGGAACCACCGACACCCTCTCGGTGGCCCACACCTACAATGCGCAGCAAATCAGCTGGTTCCGCGCGGGTTCTGCACTCAACCTCATCCAAGAGCAGCAGCGTGCCCAAACGGCACGGTAATTGCATAGTTTGCGGCATGCAATTTTTCACAATGAAGAAAGTCATTCTCTCTCTGGCACTCGTTGCCTTCGGATGGGGCGCTGCCCAAGCCCAACAGTACCAAGGCGTGGTCAAAACAAACCCGCTGGGTTACTTCGCTGGGCAGTTCATGCTTGGCTATGAACACATGCTCTCAGACCGAATGTCCGTGCAGCTCATGCCCGGGTTGGTGAGCCAAAGTTCATCGCAGTCTTGGACCATCGGCACGGAAACTTACAGCTACGAGCAGAAGAAGTCGGGCTTCATCGTGGTGCCGGAATTCCGTTACTATGTGGCTCCTGACCGCACCGGCGCCCCCCACGGATTGTATGTCGCAGCGCTGGCCCGTGTGCTGTCGCTAAATTATGAACTCGAGGACACCGGGAGCTTGTTCCCGTACGGCGATTTGTCCCGGGTGGACAAGCGCACGGTCCTGGGGGGAGGTGCGGTGTTGGGGTATCAGTTGGCCTCGAGCAAGGGATTTACGGCCGAGGTGTTCGCAGGACCCCAGTTCAAGAGTGTGACCTTCGAACGCACCTACGATTCTCCGGCCATCGGCTCGACCGAAGACGGTGATGCGTTGTTCGAAGAAAAGTTCTTGGACTTCTCCTTGAGCGGTGTGGACAATTCCGGAGCCGGGTTGCGGTTCGGGATCAACGTCGGTTACGCATTCTGATCAACCAGGGAGGTTCCGCGGACCTGCGTCCGGCATGGAATCCCCGCCAACTTTCGATTTCGCAAAAGGCCTGCTCTCGGGAGCGGGCCTTTTCTTTTTCCGCCGGCCCAACCCCAGCCGGGCGGTCAGATTTCGACCTCGAACGTCGCGGTGAGCGGGGTCTCGAAGCCCACGGGCGTGCCGTTCACGACCTCCTTCATGAGCATCTGGAAAGAGACCTTTTCCGTGCCGCCAGTCAAGGCGGGCTGGGGCGAAATCACCCCATTGGTGCAGATGAAGTCCCGAACGGGGGTCAATTCGTCCCCGTGGTTGATTTGCTGCAACTGGTGCACGATGCCGTCCGCCGGAATGTAAAAGGCGGGGCGGTTGATGGTGTCGAATTCGAGCATCACCACGAAGTCGTGCGCAGGCATGTGCGCCTTGATTTCGTCCTCGGTCCGCAGGTCGGCCACGAGGTGGTAGCGGCGCGAGCGCACGTCGAGCGAGTCCCACACCACCGCCTCGGCGAACTTGAGGGGAACCTCCCGTCCCTGGTAGGACAGCGAACCGCAATCGCAGGTGTACACCGGCGGAACGTACTCCGGTCCTTTGTAACAACCGAAAGTCCCAACAACTGCAACGAGCAGGAGGAAGGCGGACAGGCGGGTCGAGTGGCGCATGGCGGTGGGTTTGGGCCGGAAAGATAGCAAGCCTCCCGGTTAACGTTGCATGGGATAGGCCAAATACCGTTGCCTCAGGGCATCGTACTGCGCCAGTGGATCCATCCAGCCCTCCGCGAGGTCACAGAGTCCTTCGGGTTGGGCGAGGGCAGCGCGCAGGGTGCCCGTGCCGGCGAGTCGGTCGAAGAAGCCGGTGGAGGTGATGAACGGATCGGGGCAGGCTTCGTTCCACAGGTCGTGGTAGCGGGCCAAGAAGCCCAGGTCGAAGGAGTGGGGATCCCGGGTCCAGCGTTCGCCCAGGCCCCCCAGATGGACCCCGGAGCAGGGGATGCCCAGTTGTTGCGGGCTGGGGGCCACCCCGGGGATGGACACCGGGGTGAAAGCGTGGGGCCCCACGTCGGGCAGCGGCATGCCCAACATTTGAAAAGGTTCGGGCGTGCCGCGCCCGACACTCACCACCGTCGGCTCGAAGAGACACAGGGACGGGTACAGGGCGATGGCCCGGTCGTTGGGGAGGTTGGGGCTGGGCGGCACCGGCGGGTACCACCGGTCGCTGTGTGCGTAATGCGTGCAGGGGAGCACCGTCAGGTCGCATTGCAGCCCCTGGGGCAGCCAGCCCTCCCCTTGGATCATCCGGGCCATCTCGCCCAGCGTCATCCCGTGGACCAGCGGCACCGGGAGCTTCCCGACGAACGACCGGAACGTCGTGTCCAACATCGGACCCGCGATGTGGTGCCCGTGCGGGTTGGGACGGTCGCAAACGATGACCGGGATGCCTGCCTCGGCAGCGGCCTCCATCACCAGGGCGAGCGTACTCAAATACGTGTAGAACCGGGCACCCACATCTTGCAGGTCGAAGATGACCGCCTGCACCTGGGCCATCGTTTCTGCCGAGGGCTTGCGGTGCGTCCCGTGCAAGCTGTACACGGGCAGTCCCGTGAGGGAGTCCACCGTGTCCCCGAAGTTGGCGCCGTAGTGCAAATCCCCGCGAAATCCGTGTTCTGGGGCATAGATTTGGCCTACGTTCACGCCGAGCGCCAGCAGGGTGTCCACGAGGTGGGTGGGGCGCGGATGCACGTCGGCGAACAGGACCGAAGTGTGGTTTGCCACCACGGCGACCTTCGCGCGGCCCACGAGTTGCACGAGGCGGGCGATGTCTTCGTGGCCCAGCCCGATGCGCCGCGGGGACTCGGTGCGCCGTTCGACGTGCCACTCGCCCACTTCGCGGCGGGCCACCAGGCCGGTGGGGCTCCGCTGGCTCCGAACGGCTTCAGCCGGAGCTGGGCGGGGCGTGGGGGTCAGCAGTTCGGTGGTCGCTTCGGCGTTGTTCTCTGCGTTGCGGCGCAGGCGGCGGCGTTCCCAGGTGCCGGAGACCCAGCGCCCGACCCGTTTCCACCAGGGGAGGTCGGGGGGGACGGGGGCCGCAGTCGCCAAGGGAATGCGGCTTCGGTCGGCGGTGGCGACGGCGGGCAGCGCGGGCGGCTCGCCCAGGGTGTCCGACCACACCGCGGGCGCAAGCTGGGGGAGGGGGGCGAGCGGGGTTCCGGCGGGGAAACGTTCGGCGACGGGAGCGACCCGGGGGGCCTGGGCCACCGCCGCCCTCCCGGGGTCCGGAGGCGCCACCATGGGTCCTTCCGCCCCGGCCTCCGATTCCGCCCCGGCCCAAGCGGCCAACCCGGTTCCGAGCAGCCCCACCGCCACCCACGTCCAACGGCGGCGCCGGAAGCGCGCGAGCAGGGCGGAGGGAGACAGGGCGTGCATGGTCTGCAGTTGGGCGGGTACGAACGGTTGCGAAGAGAACGCGAACCGAGCGCGTTTCGTGTTGCAAAAATGATGCCTCAATCGACCATTTGGTGCGCGGGATCTCGCGTTCCGGGTCCCGTTTGGGCACGCACGCCCGCATGCTGGCCGTGGTGCAGCGCGTTCAATGTGAAGGCAAACGAGCCTGTTTTCCCTTGAAAATCAGGGTTTTCTGGAAAAAACCGGACGGTTTCCACGCGGTCAGGCCAAACCCAATTCCCATTGCGCTCCCACCGGCCCGGTTGGTCAGAAAACAGGCCCACCGCCCCTTGCGGCACCCGCGACCGCAGGGTCACCACGGTCCCTTCCGCCGTCGTTTCCTCCGTCAACTCCAGCGGTTCGGGGGACCAAGGAAGGGCGCCCGGCTCCGCCCCCAGGACCACGTCTTCCGCCCGGCGCACGCGGGTTCCGTCCCGCTCCTCGGTCCACAGGGTCAACCGAAGGACCCCCTGCCGTCCCCCGGGCGCCCCCCAGTCCCGCGCAAGCGCCTCCCAGTCCGCCCCCCCCGACACCGGTGTCACCCAGCTCCCGCGGGCCGTGGCGGCGTCCCCCAGCGCGACCTCGACCACCCGCCCCTGCTCGCCCCCCAGTCCCCACTCCGTCGCCTCCAGCCACAACGTCCCGCCGCCCGACCCCGGTCCGCCGCCCGACCCCGGTCCGCCGCCCGACCCCGGCCCCACCCCCAGGACCGCGGCCACCAGCCGCCCCCCCTCCCGGTACCCCACCAACCCCAGCGGCGCCATCGCCTCCCGAACCCCGTAATGCCCCAATTTCCAGTCCCCCGCCGCGTCCACCGTCGACCACGAAACCGCAGGCCAAACATCATTCAACTGCCAATACAAACTGCCCAGCGTCCACGGGGCGCGGCTGCGGTGAAAACGGATGCCGTGGGAGAGACCTTGGGATTGGGCGGTTTGGCTTGCGTAAATCGCGGCATCCAAGGGCAGCGACCGCACGGCATGGCCGGTCACCCGGCGCGCGTACAGGTCCATCATGTCCCAGCCGTCGAAGTCGGGGGCAATCCAAGGCATGCGCGACCGCTGCCGGAACGCGAGCGCTTCGTCTGCAACCCCCGTGATCCCGCGCTCCGGGTCCATCAGTTCCATCGTCCGCCGCCCTGGCAAGGACTGCAGCCCAAACTCGCTCACAAACCGCCCCGCCCCCGTCCGGTAGTGGTCCCAGGTCAGGGTGTCGAACCAAATCCGCCACGCATGTTGGTCACCCGCATCGACGCGCTCGGTGATGCCCGGGCCTGCGGAAGGCGATGAGGACCAGTAACTTCGGTCGGGGTCGTGGGCAGCCAGCACGCGCGGCAGGTCCCGGTGAAAGTGGCGGTCGTAGGCCCGCTTCACGGCCAGCGAGTCGCGCCGGTTGAGGCCGTATTGCTGCGCCCAGCCCCACTTCATCCAGCCGGTGAGGGACTCGTTGTTCCCGCACCACAGCCCCAGCGAGGGGTGGTTTCGCAGCCGCCGCGCCACTTCGGCGGTCTCGGCCAGGGCGTTTTTCCGCCATTTCCGGTCCTTGGGCACCATGGTGCAGGCGTAGGCCAAATCCATCCAAACCACCACGCCCGCCCGGTCGCAGGCTTCGAAAAAGGCGTCATCGGGATAGCCGCCTCCGCCCCAAACCCGCAACGCATTCATCCCGGCGTCCACGGCTTCTTGCACCAGGGCCTCCCATCCCGCTGCCGCCCGGTGCGCGAAGAAGTCGGGGGGCACGATGTTCGCCCCGAGGGCAAAAAAGGGCCGCCCATTGACCTCCCACCCGAACCCGGCTCCTCGCGCCCCGCCTCCGGCGTCTCCGTCCCCGCCTCCGCCGTCCGCTCCGCCTCCGCCGTCCGCTCCGCCTCCGCCGTCCGCTCCGCCTCCGCCGTCCGCTCCGCCTCCGCCGTCCGCCCCGCTTCCGCCGTCCGCTCCGCCTCCGCCGTCCGCTCCGCCTCCGCCGTCCGCTCGCAGCCGCAGGGTCCGCAGTCCGATCAGCTGTTCCCTCCGGTCCACCCAGGCCCGTTCACCGCGCCCCGATCGAAGCTCGGTCACCACGGGGGTGAGGACCGGGGGCACGTCGGGGCCAGCAGGGTCCAGACCCCGGGGCCACCAGAGCTGGGCCTCCGGATGGGGGCAGACCGCTTCCAACACCGGTCCGCGCCCGGAGGCCCGGCAAGGAGGTGCCTCGGGGCCCCCAATCGAGAAGTGGGCCTCCCAGCGCCGGGCGGGCCAGCCGCCCCGTCCCGCCCTCCCCGCTCGCCCTCCCCGCCCCCCGGCCGGCCCTACCTCCGCCCGACAACGCACCGCCTGCTCCTCGGCAAGCCAAACAAACTGCGTCCCCTCCAGCCTCCACGCCGGGCCCACCTCCAGCGACACCGGCCCCCCGAGGCCGCCGCCCACCAGCCGTGGCCCCCAATCCCAACCATGCCTGAACTGCGGACGCCGAATCACCCCGCTCGACTGTTCCCCCAGCGGCCTCGGCTCATTCGACAGGGGCACGGGCAGCCCGATGCGGGCGAGCCGGCGGAGCCCCTCCTCGACCAGCGGCTCGAACTGGAACTCCAGCACCACCTCGCCCGCCCCGTCCCGGCGCCCGCCCGCCCCGTCCCGGCGCACCCGCCGGGTGACATCGACCCGGTAGGTGCGGTGGGCATTGTCGCTCCGCAGGACCACCTTCCCGTTCACCCGAACCGTCGCATAGGTATCCAGGCCCGAAAGCACCAAGGTGGCCCGGTGGTCCCGAAGGCGCAGAGCCTGCACCGAGGGCTCGGGAAGTTCGAGGGTGCAGCGGTAGGTCCAGCCGTGGGATTCCGTCCAAGCCCAGTCCCGCTCCGAAGTTCCCGCAAACGGGTCCGGTTCGCCCAGGGAAACAAGGTCCGTGATGGCGTCTCCGGGGAACCGAACGGGATGCCAAGTGCCGTGGATCG
>CAYONT010000065.1:0-9485 GCA_964405405.1 uncultured Comamonadaceae bacterium
GTGTCTTCGTTGGCCTCGGGTTCGGGGTCAACGGCATCGCAGTGGGCTTCCATGGCTTTGGGGGCTGGGTCAACTGCAACGGCCTCGGGTGCTTTCGCATCGGGTGGCGATGCAGACGCAACCAACTGGGCGGCCATTGCCATGGGGCACAACGCCACAGCTTCGGGAGCGAATTCGGTTGCTTTGGGTTGGAATTCAACGGCATCGGGAACCAGTTCGAGGGCGTTCGGCGAGGGTTCTACCGCTTCCGCTTGGCATACCTTGGCCACCGGTCACCAAAGTGAAGCCTCCAGCACCCATGCGGTTGCCACGGGTCGTTCCACGGTGGCTTCTGGAAACCATGCTGTGGCGTTTGGGGACGATGCGAATGCCACAGGTGATCACTCGCGGGCATTTGGTGTGGGATCCACAGCGAGTGCCACCCACGCTCATGCCTTCGGCCGAAATTCGACTGCATCGGGTGGGAATTCTTATTCTTTGGGATATTACACCGTTGCGTCGGGCTGGTCGAGCATGGCGTTGGGAGAAAATGCCATCGCAAGTGGTGCTTATGCTCTGGCGCTTGGGGATTCTTCCGTGGCGAGTGGATACAACAGTGCGGCCTTGGGTTCTTACTCACGTGCCACTGGGCACAATTCGTTTGCGGCAGCACGGAAGTCCGAGGCCCGGTCTTACCATGAGGTGCAGTTTGGAGCATTCGTGGATGTGGCGGCATTGGGAACGGCAGACCCCAGCAACCTGGTGCCTGAAGAGGCCCTTTTCGTTATCGGAAACGGTACGGACAACCTCAACCGCAGCAATGCATTGGTGATTCGGAAGGATGGCACGGCAACGTTCCACGACAGCTTGTCTGTCCTGGGGGAGGCGGACTTTGCCAGTGGGTTGACGGTGGGAGACACCCTGCGGGTGCAGGCACCTGCGCTGTTTGCGGACAGCGTGGACGTGGTGGGAAATACCCGCATCGGTGGCGATTTGAACGTAGCGGGTGACTTGTATGTGGGCGGGGTGCAGGTGGTTCCTGGAGGTGGTGGCGGTGGTAGCTCGCCGGCCATTTATATGGGAAAGAATACTGCTGGTTATTTCGCCCCCGGATTTAGCGGAATGGGGAGCTTCGTGGTGTTGCCCATGGATGTTGAAGATGAAGAGGATCCCTCGAGTCAATTGAACGGCGTTGGAGGTATGGTTACGGTGGCTAGCTCTGGGGTTTATGAAATCCAGACTTATGCGAGAGCAGTTTACAGTGATCCTCCTACCGTTAATGTGGCACTTTTTGCCCTGGGTGTGCAGGTGAATGGAACGTTGTTGGAAGAGACAATATCCGTTGGGGATTACACCCCTACGCTGGGAGGTCCGATCACTACGGTCAACAACTCGTTCAAAGTGCGTTTGAGTGCCGGGGATGTGATCGAAGTCATCGCAGGAGAGATGGGACCATTGTCGACGGCCATCGCTAAGGCTACATTTTCCGTGGAGAAACTGAATTGAGGTTGTCGAAATTCCCGTAAGGGGGGAAAGGTCGGTTGGGCGAATGCCCGGCCGACCTTTTTCTTTGCTGCGTGCAACCTGTCCGTGCGGAGAGGCGTAGGAGTTGAACGATGCAACGAACAGCGGCGCCCATGGCAGCCCCCCCGCCACCGGTTCAGAAAAGGGACCTGTACCAGCAGCTGCCCAGGCGGCGCCTGCCTTGGGTGGGTCTGGTCCTGGGGGCGGCGGGCTTGTTTTTTCTGGTGTCAGCGGCCGTGACCCCATTGACGGGGCGGTGGGAAGTCGGGCGGGCGTTCCCGGAATGGGGGAGGAAGTTGGGGGATTTGGCCTGGATGCAAAGCGAGCGTCAAGTGCTTCCGAACGCATATGTGGTCGGGTCTTCGACGGTGTTGCATCATGTGGTGCCGGCGGTGCTGGATGCGGGGCCGGGTGGGGCGGGCCGAGGGTTGCGATGGTACAACGCGGGGGTGCAGCGGACGGTGCCGCCGGAGGCTTTTTATCTGGCGCACGAGTTGCTCGATGGGTTGCCGGAGGGAGCTTGCGAGGTGCTGGTGGTGGACGTGCTGCCTGTGGAGCCGATGGCGGCGGAGGAGGTGGAGGCGCCGCGTGTCGTGCGGACGATGGGGGTTGAGGAGGTCTGGCGGAGGTTGGGGTTGCTGCCTTGGGAGGAGGGGTCGATGCGGGACCGGTGTTGGGCGGAAGCCCGGGCGGTGCTGCGGGCAGGGTGGAACCGGGCCGTGGGTTTTCTGGGGCCACCGCCGGGTGCGGCGGCTCAGGAACCGGTGGATGCTCGGGCGGACCGGGGATTCGTGCCTTTGCGGGCCGAGGATTTTGCGGCGGGCCGGTTGCGCGAATCTCGGGCGGCGTACCTGCAGGGGGCGGAGGCCGCCATGGCCCACAATCGCGCCATTGCGGAGGATTTCGATTTGCGCCGTACCCTGCCCGATCCGACCGTGAATTGGGATTGCACGGGGCGTGTGCGGCCCATGATAGACCAAATGCAAGCCCTCAAGCACCGCTGTGACCGGGCGGGCATCCACGTGGTCTTCCTGTTCCAGAAGTTGTGGGACGGAAACGGTTGTGTGTATTTCGAAGCGCAGGAACGCTGGGGGGATGCGCACGTGGTGGAGATGATGGGTTACCGGGGGCAGGAGGGGTTGTTTGAGCCGGGGGATTCGTACGACGACGACCATTGGATGGCGAGCGGTGCCGAGAAGTTCTCGATTGTTTTGTCGGAGCGTTTGGCCTCGGTGGTTCCTCAGGCACGCAAATGAAGGAGACACAGCAAGGGATGGACGAGCAGCAGCACGGGTGGGTCGGGGCGTTCTTGCCGCCCATCGATGAGGGGGCATGGGGCCGCCGTCGGGAGCGTTGGATTTCCCTGCTGGGACTGGGATTCACCTTGCTGGCCGTGGTCTTCGTGGCCGTGGAGCAGGTTCCCGTGATGCGGGAGGAGTGGGAGCGGGGAGCGTGGGGGCAGCTGGCGGCACATGGGGGCTTCCTGGTGCTGGCGGGAGCCCTGGTTTATGGGGGTTTGGTTTACCAAATAACGCGCTATTTGTACACGAAACGGCGGCAGGGGTATGTCGCGTGTCCGCCGCAATCGTTGCAAACGCCGCAAACGCCGGGGGACGGGGGCGAAGTGCCTGCGGTGGCGATCCTCGTTCCGAGCTACAAGGAGGAGCGGGCGGTGATGGCTCAGACCCTGCTGAGCGCGGCGCTTCAGGCGGTGCCGGGGCTGCGGGTCACGCTGCTCGTGGACAATCCGCCGGAGCCGCAGGAGGCTGGGGACCGGGCTTTGCTCGCAGATGCCCGCGCGGTGGTGCCGGAGTTGGCGGCGGCCCTGGGCGCAGTCCATGCGGAGGTGGGGGCGCTGCTCGACGCGGGCGATGCCCCCGCGGCCGCCCGGTGCGCAGCGGACTGGCTCGAAGCCGAGGCCCGGCGCTGGCTCCAACCCACGGCCCCCGTCCCGGTCACCCATACCGACCGGTTCTTCGCCTGCGAAATCCTGCTCGACCGCGCTCTGTCGTTTCGCGACCAAGCGCGCCGAGGCGAGGTGGACACCGAAGTCCTCCGCCACACCTTCGGCGTCACCCTGTCCACCTTCGAGCGCAAGCGGCATCCCAACCTCTCCCAACAGCCTAACAAAGCCACCAACCTCAACAGCTACATCGGGCTGATGGGGGGCAGCTGGACCTGGGATGCCGCCGGCCACCTGCGCTCCGTGGCCCCCGACGAACCCCTGCCGGCCCACGCGCCCCGCCTCACCGTTCCCGCCCCGGACTTCATCGTCGCCCTCGACGCCGACAGCCTCATCCTGCCCGACTACGCCCGCTGCATGCTGGCGGAGCTGACCCCCCCGGAGCATGCCCGGCGTGCGGTATGCCAAACCCCCTACAGCGCGGTCCCTGGCGCCACCACACCGGTGGAGCGGATTGCCGGTGCCACCACGGATGTGCAGTACATCATCCACCAGGGATTCACGGCCTGGAACGGGACGTACTGGGTCGGGGCGAATGCCATGATTCGGTATGCGGCCCTGCTGGACATCGCGGAGCCCTTTGAGGAGCGCGGTTGGCCCCTGCGTCGGTTCATCCAGGACCGAACGGCCATCGAGGACACAGAAAGCTCCATCGACCTGGCGCTCCGGGGCTGGTCGTTGCACAACGTTCCGCGGCGGCTGGCCTACAGTGCGACCCCTCCGGACTTCGGGAGCCTCCTGATCCAGCGCCGACGCTGGTCGAACGGCGGCCTCCTCATCCTGGGGAAGGCGTTGCGCTTGCTGCGACAGCGGCTGCGCCAGCGCCCCCCCGAGCCCCCCCAGCGCCCCCCCGGCACCCTGGCGCGCCCGCTGGAGGCGCTCGCCGAAGCCTGGGTCCGCGTCCACTACCTCGTCTCCATCACCACGGTGAACCTGGGACTGCTCATCCTGCTGGCGTACCCTTTCGCCTCCAGCGTGGTTTCGTACTGGCTGCCGCTGACGGCGGTTCCGTACTTCGCCCTGTACGGGCGGGACCTGTGGCTGATGGGCTACCGTTGGGGGGATTTGTTTCGGGTGTATGCGCTGAATTTGGCCTTGATTCCGGTCCACCTCGGTGGGGTGCTCCAATCGCTGCGCCAGGGGCTTTTCCGCGGTCGTCCGAGTTTTCCGCGCACGCCCAAGACGGCCCAGCGCACACCCATCGCCCGGCCGTACGTGGCGGTGATGTTGGCGCTGGTGGTGCAATGGACACTGGGCGCTCTGTGGGATTTTCAGCAGGGGTATGTCACGCACGGGCTGTTCGCGGGCCTGAACGCCGGCATCCTCCTGTATGCGGTTTGGACGTTCGTGGGCCCGCGCGCCGCCCTCGAGGACCTGTGACTGCGGCTAGCGCACGAAGCAGACGGCGCCTGTCACCGTTCGATGGAATTCAGGGCTTGAAGTCGGGGTAGGTGGCGTAAATCTCGGCGACCCGCTTTTCATCGTCTTCGGTGAATCCCGAGGCATCCAGTGCGGGCGCACCCTCTGGGCCATCGAGCCGGACGGTCTCAACGGTGAAGATGGCATCGCTGGGCGCCTCTACGCTTCCCCAGTCTGAGAACTGATTCGGGGCTAGTTTCCACGAATCCGATTCTCCAGGTTCCATTCCGCCCGCAATGGCATAGTTGAAGTCCTCTTTGATCCAAGGAACAGACCGGCCCGGTGATTGCAGGGTTCCGGTGAAATAGGCATGGCTCACAGGAATTTGGGTTCCGTTGGTTACGGTCAACTGGATGATGGGCTGCTCTGTGATGTAGTAAGTTCCTTCTTTGCGCTTGTAGAATCGGGCATCGCTGATTTTGAATAGGGCGAGCTGGCGCTTTGCCTCAGCCGCCGCCGCTTTTTTTGCGAGTAGTTCGTCCAATTCCTCTTTCACCCTGGCTTTCAATTCTGCTGCTCTTTCAGCTTGGATGGCGTCTGCACGGGCAATGACATCATCTGCGGTCATGCCGTCCAAAGATCTTCGAAGACTATCCACCGAGGCCTCCATGTCGTATTCCTCACCCGCCCATTCAGCATAAATCGCATCTTCGAGATTCATCCCATCAAGAAGGACTGATTTCAACGCGAGTTCGAATCGAATCCTTTTGCCTTCACCCAAAGATTGCTTGATTTTTTCCACCGAGCTGGTCATGCTCTCTTCAGTGGAGGCGTCAATCGTGGGCTGGCAACCCATCCAGCACATGGTCAGTATGCCCAGCAAGGGCGGAAAGAATCGATTCATGATCATTCGGGATTTTTGGAATGTTTTTCAGGCAACGGCTCAAATTCACGGTTTTATGCTGACAGATGGGGTCAGTTTTGCAATGAATTGCAAACAATTTCTTTCGTTTGTGAAAGAAATGAATTCCCGCTTCACGACCCCATCCTAAACATGCGCACCCGAAGAAAGAACGAGGTGGATTCGTTCAACCAGCGAACCGTGGAGCGCGTGATGCGCCTGATTCGCAAAATGCGCCAACCAATTCGCATGAGCCGTGTGGAGTACGCGGCCTTTCTGGGCATCAGTGAACGGTCGGTTTATCGGTACTTGAATTTGATTGAGAGTTTGGGATTTGTGGTGGCATTGGACGCAAATGGAAATCCCTACATCGCTGGAGAGGATTTGCGGGAGTCTTTTACCGATGCCGAGGCCGATTGGGTGCGCATGGCCATGGAAAACCTGGATCCGAACAATCCGCTTACCCATCATGTCTTGCGCAAGTTGGACATATTTGGTGAGCAGGAGGAGACGATGGACGCGCTGGTGGCTGCAGGTCGGGCGAAGTTGGTGGGCCAAATCGCAGACGCCATTTTTCAACGCAAGCAAATCACGCTGGTCGGTTACCACTCGGCAAACAGCGGTACGCGCAGCGACCGGCTCGTCGAGCCGTTGGAATTTGTGGAGCATTATGCGACCCTCTCCGCTTTTGAGGTCCGTTCCCGTACCAACAAGTACTTTCGCATGGATCGCATTTCGAGCATTGATGTGAGCGATGTGCCTTTCCAGTTTGCCCGGTATCATCAAGCACCGCGGCCGGATATGTTTGGCTTTGCGCTACCGGACGATCCGTCGGACCACTTCCTCATCCGACTGGACCTTTCGATGCGCGCTGCGCTGTTCCTGCGCACCGAGTACCCGCTCAGCATCCCATACCTTTCTTTGTCGTCCGAGCCGGGCCGCTACCTTCTAACTGGCCCAGTGGCCGACCTCCGTCCCGTCGAACGGTTCATCCGGGGGTTCCCCAAGCCCGGCGACGTAGTGGTTCTGGGCGCTCCGAAGTCCTTCAAAAACCCACAATACCACACTTGATGTACTTATTCTTCGATACAGAAACCAGCGGCCTTCCTCGGAACTGGAGGGCTCCCGTGACGGATTTATCGAATTGGCCGCGCCTGGTTCAGCTGGCTTACCTCGTTTACGACGAATCAGGCAGGAAGCTCCATGAGCATTCGGTCATCATCCAGCCGGATGGCTGGACCATTGACCGCGAGGCGGCGGCGGTGCATGGGATCAGTTTGGAGCGTGCGAGGAGGGAGGGGGTGCCGTTGCGGGATGCGATGCAAGAATTGGCAGAGCAGCTCGTGCATTCCGAGACGCTCGTGGCGCACAACATGGCGTTTGATTCGAAGATCGTTGGGGCGGAGTTTTTGCGGACGTTTGGTTCGAATCCGATGAATGGGAAGCGGAAGCTGTGCACCATGGAAACCTCCACGGATATTCTGAAGCTTCCAGGATATTATGGATACAAGTGGCCGAAGCTTGATGAGCTGCACCGTTCCTTGTTCGGCGAGGGGTTCGAAGGTGCGCACGATGCGCTGGCTGACATTCGGGCCACTTCGAGGTGTTTTTGGGAAATGCGGCGCAAGCGGCAGATATGAGCGGTTAGGCTGCGTGCAATTGCTTGCAATGAGTGTATTTTACGGCCAATAATTGACGCGAAATGGCAAAACAAAAGACGGAGGCGAGCGAGCCGATAGAAATCCAGCTTTGGAAAGCAGCGGACAAGCTGCGGAAGAACATTGACGCGGCCGAATACAAGCACGTGGTGTTGGGGTTGGTGTTCCTGAAGTACATCTCGGATGCGTTCGAGGAGTTGCACACGCGGCTGTTGGAAGAGGAGGGCGCCGACCCGGAGGACGTGGATGAGTACAAGGCGGAGCACGTGTTCTTCGTGCCGAAGGGGGCGCGGTGGTCAGAGTTGCAGGCGCAGGCGCGGAATCCGGAGATCGGGCGGCTGTTAGATCAGGCCATGGACAAAATCGAGGCGATGTCGCCGAGTTTGAAGGGGGTGTTGCCGAAGGTGTACGCGAAGGAGAATTTGGACGTAGCGAGCGTGGGCGGGTTGATTGATTTGGTGGGTAAGATTGCGCTCGGAGATGCTGAGAGCAAGAAGACGGACATGCTGGGCCAAGTGTTTGAATACTTCCTCGGTGAGTTTGCGCTTGCGGAGGGGAAGAAGGGCGGACAATTCTACACGACGCGGTGCGTGGTGCAGTTGTTGGTCGAGATGCTGGAGCCTTACAAGGGGCGGGTGATGGACCCGTGTTGTGGGTCGGGCGGCATGTTTGTCCAATCCGAGAAATTCATCAAGGATCACCAGGGGCGGATTGATGACATCTCGATTTTTGGCCAAGAGAGTAACCAAACCACGTGGCGACTCTGCAAGATGAACCTCGCCATCCGCGGCATCGACAGCACGCAGGTCAAATGGAACGCCGAGGGTTCCTTTCTCAACAACGCCCACAAGGACGTCAAAGTCGACTACATCATCGCGAACCCGCCGTTCAACCAGGACGACTGGGGCGGAGACCAACTCCGCAACGACGCCCGCTGGACCTACGGGGTACCGCCCACCGGGAACGCAAACTACGGCTGGATCCAGCACTTCCTCTACCACCTCGCGCCCGGCGGTCAGGCCGGCTTCGTCCTGTCGAAGGGTTCGATGACGACAAAAACCGGCGGCGAAGCCGAAATCCGGCAACGGCTCATCGAAGAGGGGCTCGTCGATTGCATCGTAAACCTCCCCTCGAAGCTCTTCCTCAACACGCAAATCCCGGTGTGCCTTTGGTTCATGCGAAAGGAGCGTTCCCGGCCATGTCCCGGCTTCCGCAACACGGACGGCGAGATCCTGTTCATCGATGCCCGCGACGCCGGCACGATGGTCAACCGCCGCCTGCGCGAGCTCACCGACGAGGACATCGCTCGCATCTCAGGTACCTACCACAATTGGCGCAACGAAGGCGGCTCGTACGAGGACGTGGCGGGCTTCTGCGCTTCGGTCCCCGTCGAACGGGTGGCCGAACTCGACTACGTCCTCACCCCAGGCCGATACGTCGGGCTGGCCGACGAGGAGGACGATTTCGACTTCAAGGAGCGGTTCACCTCACTTCGGGCGGAGTTTGAGGCGCAGTTGAAGGAAGAGTCCGAGCTCAACGCCCGCATCCTCTCCAACCTCGACAAAATTCGCATCGATGAGTGAGTGGCTTTTCGAATCAATATCAAAGGTGTCCGCAGTTATTGGAGGAGGAACACCAAAACGGTCTCGTGCAGAATACTGGAACGGGCAAATTCCTTGGGTTTCCATCGCCGATATCCGCGATGATCAAAAAAAAATCTCAATTACTGAAGAGTCAATCACCCAAGAAGGGCTTGATAAAAGTAGTGCTCGAATTCTTCCACAAGGGGGAATAGTCATCAGTGCGAGGGGGACTGTCGGAAAATTGGGCGTTGTAGATCGGCCAATGGCATTCAATCAGTCATGTTATGGCTTGATTGGTGAAGAGATAGATCAAAACTTTTTTTATTACTCCCTTCTTTCTGTCGTCCGTGAATTTACGCAATACTCACACGGCGGTGTTTTTGACACAATTACAAAGTCCACTTTTGACGAGATTGAAATTGCAATCCCTCCAAATTGGGAACAAGAAGCCATTGCGGAGGTATTGAGCAGTTTGGACGACAAAATCGACCTCCTCAAGCGCCAAAACAAAACCCTTG
>CAYONT010000066.1:0-9446 GCA_964405405.1 uncultured Comamonadaceae bacterium
GGTGGCGGGATCGGTGGGAGGGGCTGGATGGGGGTGGCGGGTGTCGCCGAATCCGGCTGCGGACCGGGTGCGGGTCGAACGGTTCCAGGGGGGGGACGGGGTTGCCGCGATGGAGCAGGGGGGAACGTGGTCGGTCCGGGATGGCCAAGGGCGCGCGGTCGCTTCGGGGCGGCTGACCGGTGAGGGGCTGGTGCTGGAGGTAGGGGACTGGACGGCGGGCCACTACTTGCTGGAGTTGGCGGATGAGTCGGGGTCTCGGCAGGTGCTGCGGTTCGCGGTGGTGCACTGACGGATGGCTCCGCTGGCGGTCGCCTGGGGGGCTTGGTGTGGGGCGGGGTTGCTCTGGTGGGCTTGGGAGGGTTGGGTTCGGTGGGGGGTCAAGCGGGCCATCCGGGCGGCGGAGCGGGAGCGACCGCGGGTGCCGCGGGATTTTGGGGTCACGGTCTTGGTGTGTGTGCGCGATGGAGCGGAGGTGTTGCCGGGATTGCTGGCGGGCCTCGCTGCGCAGTCGCCAGGGCCGGACGAGGTGTTGGTGGTGGACGATGGAAGCCGGGATGGGACGGGGGAGGTGCTGGAGGCCTGGCGCCCGCGGCTGGGGCGGAACGGAGCGGGGGAGGACCGGCTTCGGGTGGTTCGGGTGGCGGATTCCCGGCCGGGTAAGAAGGATGCCTTTGCGGCGGGGGTAGCGACGGCGAAAGGGGAGGTCATCGTCGCGACGGATGCGGACTGTCGGCCGGCTGGGTCGGGTTGGGTGGAGGCCATGGCGGCCGGTTTGGGCGGGGCGGAGCCGGTGGCCGAAGCGCGCCTCGGCGTGAGCCTCCCCGTGGCGGATGCCCCGTCCCGCGGGTTGGATGTGTGGGCCCTGGCCGATGCGCTGCGGATTGCCCGGACCTATGTGGCCGCAGCCGGCTGGGGACAGGCGTACATGGGCGTGGGGCGCAACCTGGCCTTTCGCAGGTCGTGCTTTCCGGGGTGGGAGGGACATGGGGATTTGGCCTCCGGCGATGACGATTTGATGGTCCAAACCTGGCAACGCCAAGGGAATGTCCGCATCGGGGTGTCCGTGGATGCGGTGTCCCACGCGCCGACCTTGGCGCCCGCGGGACGTCGGCAACGCTGGCGTGCGAAGGGGAGACACCTCACCACCGGGGCGCGCTACCCGCGGCGGGTGCTGGTTTTGCTGGCTTGGCCTTTGGCAGCGGGCACGGGCATGGTGGCCGCGGGGGCGTCGGTGCTCTGGTTGACTCCGCCCCAGTTTATGCACATTGCGTTATGGATAGTCGGTGGCGTCACCCTGGCCAGTGGGATGGGGCAGGTGGCTAACTTTCGAACGTTCGCAGCACGCTGTGGACTCACCGGTCGTCAGGTTTTTGCAGGGGTTTGCGTGCCATGGACCCAGTTGGGGCTGTTGGCAGCAACTTCGGTGGCGGTGCTGCGGCAGGGGCTCAACCGGCCCCGCTCAGGATGGTGAGTGCAGGGCGTACGCTGGATGGACACAACAGTGCACCCATGGAAGTGAATCCCAATCTCAGTGACAAGGCGCGGCAGGACTACGCCTTGGTGTTGCGGGCCCAAGCGGGCGATCAGAAGGCATTTGCCGATTTGATGAAGCGTTACCGGGATTCTATTTTTCACTTGATTCAGAAGATGGTCTACGACGCCGACGATGCGGACGATTTGACCATTGAGACTTTCAGCAAGGCGTTTCAGCGCTTGGGTCAGTACACCCCGGCGTTTGCTTTTTCGACTTGGCTTTTCAAAATCGCATCCAACCACACCATCGATTTCATTCGCAAAAAGCGGCTCAAGGCCCTTTCGTTGGACCAAGGGTTCAGCAACGAGGATGGGGAGAGCATGGAAATTCAGGTGCGGGATGAAAACCCAGATCCGGTAGAAGAACTCGAGCGGAAGGAGCGGGTGGAAATGATGCGGGAGGTGGTGGCACAGCTCAAGCCGCGCTACCGAAGGCTGGTGGAGTTGCGCTACTTCGAGGAGCAGAGTTATGAGGAGATTGCCGAGGAATTGGGGCTGCCCTTGGGTACGGTGAAGGCCCAGTTGTTCCGGGCCCGCGACATCCTGTTGGCGGCGATGAAGGGCGCGCGGGAGACCATCTGAGGTCAGATGGAAGCAGGGAGCCATCCGCAGGAACCGGGCCGCCCAGATGCGGCGTTTCCTTGGCGTACTCACTTGCCCGGTCTGGGGCTGACGGACGCGATGGTGGCGCAGCTAGAAGCGCTCCGGCCGCTGTACGTGCACTGGAACGCCATGATCAATGTGATTTCCCGCAAAGACATGGACGCCTTCGAGGTGCACCATGTGCTGCACAGCTGCGCCATCGCCCGGGTGATGCGTTTCTCCCCGGGAAGCCGGGTGTTGGACGTGGGAACGGGGGGCGGATTTCCGGGCATCCCCCTCGCCATCCTACACCCCGAAGTGCAGTTTGTGCTGTGCGACAGCATCGGCAAGAAGATCCGCGTGGTCCAGGCTGTGGTGGATGCCCTCGGGCTGCCCAACGTCACCGTCGTCCACGGGCGCGCCGAGCAAATCCGGGGCCGCTTCGACTTTGTGGTGAGCCGGGCGGTGACGGATTTGGCCTCCTTCATGCCGTGGGTGGCGAACAAGTTCGAAACGCGCACGATCAACCCGTGGCCCAACGGCGTGCTGTACCTCAAAGGCGGTGACCTGTCCGGGGAGTTGGGTCGGCTGAAAGGCTTTGATTGTGAGGTGATTCCCATCCAGCCCCTGTTTCCGAATGAGCCTTATTTCCAGGCCAAATCCGTCGTCTACATCCGATAACTTCGCACCATGATGCAACTTTTCACCTCCCCGCGCCGTCCTTCGGACATGAAATCGGTTCTCTTTTTCGCCCTGTTCTTGACCTGGGGCCTGGCTGGGCGTACGCAGGACTGCATCGACCCATCGCTCATCAACCCGGACGCCCTGTGTCCCATGATTTGGATGCCGGTCTGTGGATGTGACGGAGTGACCTACGGCAACGACTGCCAAGCCGTGAATGGCGGCGGGGTGACTTCCTGGACCCCCGGTGAATGCCAAGGCGGTGGGGACTGCATCGACCCCTCCTTGATCGATCCGAACGCCGCCTGCCCCATGATTTGGTTGCCGGTGTGTGGATGCGATGGGGTGACTTACGGCAACGACTGCGAAGCACAGAACTGGGGCGGAGTTACCTCCTGGACCCCTGGTGAATGCCAAGGCGGGGGCGGTGAATGCCTCGATTTGGCGGGCATTGATTTCGGTGCCTGCGACATGGCCATGGGCATCGCCCTGGTCGATGGAGCGTGCATGATGGTCAGCGGTTGTGGGTGGGTGGTCAACGGCGTTGACTACACCCCAAACTTCTTCCAAGACTTTGCGGCCTGTGAGGCTGCGTGCGGTTTGGTGGTGGGTTGCATCGACCCCAGTCTTGCCGATCCTACCATTGATTGCAGCCCCTTCGAGGCGAATCCCGTTTGTGGATGCGACGGATTCACCCACCTCAACCCCTGCGTGGCCACGGTGGAACAATGGAATTCTACGTACACCTGGGGTGCCTGTGAGGGCGATTGTTTTGATGAGGACCGCCTCAATCCGGACATCGAGTGTGGTGAGGTGGCCGTGCCGGTCTGTGGATGCGATGGGGTGACCTACGCATCGGGTTGCGATGCCTGGTACCACGGCGGTTTGGCGAGCTGGGAGCAAGGTCCTTGCCAGCCGAATGGGGTTGACGTTTTACATGCCCCTGTTACGTTCTGGCCGGTGCCCAATCCCGCACGGGATGTGGTCGTGCTGCAGGGATTGCAAGCGGGCGAACCCTGGTGGTGCTTGGATGCCCAAGGCCGCCAAGTGGCCGCAGGTTCGGGTCCTGACGGAATGCCGGTGCTGGCTTCAGGACTCTACTTCATCCGGGCACGGAACGAGGTGGCTCCCCTTCGCGTGGAGTAAGCCGCCCAACCCGGATCGCATCGCCCCAAAAGCAAAGAAGAGGAATCCCTTTGGATCCCTCTTCTCAACCTGCAAGAAATTGAAACCGACACGGTCCTCACCCGTGTCTGTCCTCAAAGACGGAGGTCCTCCAGGGGGGTTGCCTCGGGGAAGAAAAAAAAAATAGGAAACGGCTGGGGCGGCCCTTCAGGCGCAGAAGCGGTACCCCACGCCCCGCACAGAGAAGAAGTGCTTGGGTTGTCGAGGATCGGGTTCGAAGTACTTGCGAAAGCCGAGGATGAAGTTGTCGATGGTTCGCGTGCTGGGGAACACCTGGTATCCCCACACCACCTCCAGGATTTCCTCCCGGCTCACCACCTCGCCGGCGCGTGAGATGAGCAACTTGAGCAGCAGGGCTTCTCGTTTGGAAATGGATCGGACGATTCCGTCATGGGTCGTGACCTCGTAGGTCAAAAAATCGACGGCACAACGCTCGCCGAAGGTGGCATGCGTGAGCGCGTCCGCAGCCATTTGGCCATCATCGGGTGCATGGCCTGCCCGCTGGGCCATGCGTTTGACCCGCAGCAACAATTCTTCCAGGTGGAAGGGCTTCCCGAGGTAGTCATCCCCTCCGGACCGCAAGCCTTCGATGCGGTCTTCCGATGTGTTTTTTGCCGTGAGAAAGAGAATGGGGACTTGCTGGCCCTCGAGCCGGATGGTTTTGCAAAGGGTGATGCCGTCCATGCCGGGAAGCATGACATCCAACACCCCCACATCAAAACGGGCTTGCCGGAATGCCTGCAATCCTTCGGTTCCGTTGGTGGCCTCGGTGACGTGCCAGCCGCTGCGTTCGAGGTTGAGTTTGAGCATGCGACGCAAGGATGCATCGTCCTCGACGAGAAGCAAGCGGGGTTTCGTTGAGGGGTGCTCCAAAGTGTGGTAATTTTCGCCTTCAAAAGTACAGGCATCATGGCAGAAATGGAGGAGGGGGGGGCAAGGCACATGGGCGATGTGTTGGGCATCGAGATTCTGGAGATCGCCGCGGACCGGGTGACCGGCAGGATGCCGGTAGACGCCCGGACCCGCCAACCGTATGGATTGCTGCATGGCGGGGCCAGTGTGGTGCTGGCAGAGACCCTGGGATCGGTGGGTTCACATCACCTCGCAGCCGAGCAGGGCATGCACGCTGTGGGCATCGAGGTCAATGCAAACCACGTTCGGGGGGTGCGCAGCGGTTGGGTGCATGGTACGGCTGTGCTCCAACATCGGGGCGGGCGGTTGCATGTTTGGTCCATCGAGCTGGTGGATGATGCGGGCAAGTTGGTTTGTACTTCGCGGCTCACGGTGATGTTGGTGCCCGCCCATGGTTGAGGATCTTCCTGCTGCGGCTGCCCGCGGTCCGCGCATCTGGTGGCGGATGCCGGGGTCTCCATCGGTCGAGCATTGGGTGCCGGATCCCGAGGGGTCGGTGGTGTTTGTGATGGAGCCGTTCGAAGAACAGGAGGATGCTCCCGCTCTGCGGTTCCGGGGTCGGGTGGAACCCAGCGATTTCCCTCAGGTGGGCACGGTGTCCCATGGCCGACAGCGCCCAGAGGAACCGACCACCCAGGCGGAGCACTTGGCGGCCGTGGAGTCCGTGCTGCGGGACATTGCAGCCGGCCACCTCGTGAAGGCCGTCCTGAGTCGCATGGCGGCCATCGCACGCGAAGCGCCGGGCTTTTTGGAACCGGAGGTCTTCTTTCAGGCGAAATCCGCCGAACACCCGCACGCGTTCGTGTACTTGCTGGATGATCCGGTGGCGGGGGTTTGGGCGGGCGCTTCGCCGGAGTTGCTCGTGGGGAGCGCGGCCGGCGACGTAGCGGGGACAGGGGTGCCCGTCCCGGCCTTTGAAACGGTGTCCCTGGCCGGCACCCGACGCGGAGAAGGTGCGGTGTCTTGGACGAACAAGGAGCGGACCGAGCAGGAAGTGGTGACGGAGTACATCCGCACGGCGCTGTTGCGCGTCGGGGCCGAAGGCGTTTCGGTGGCCCCGGCCACGGACCGACGGTACGGGGTTTTGACGCATTTGGCCTCCCGCATCACCGGTCGGTTTGCAGGCCCGCTCTGGGAACTCGCGGCTGCCCTGCACCCGACCCCGGCGGTCGGAGGCGCCCCCCTCGACCGCGCCCGCGCCCGCATCGCCGAACTCGAGCGCGTCCCCCGCCGGTACTACGCTGGCTACCTCGGACCCTGGCGCGGGGAAGGCCATCCCGGCAGCCGGTTCTTCGTCAACCTGCGCTGCGCCGAGTGGACCCCTGCCGGCATGCGCCTCCACGCGGGCGGCGGCATCGTCCAGGGTTCCCAACCCCAGGCCGAATGGGAAGAAACCGAAGCGAAGCTCCAAAGCATCCGCTCCCTCCCCGCCCCCCGCTGAGGAGACCTTCCCCGCTCCGTACCTTCGCGCCACCATGGTGACCTCGGATCATCCGTCCGCCCGGCTCCTCGCCGCCACCCTGGCCCAGTTGGGCCTTCGCGACGCCGTCATCTCCCCCGGCTCCCGGAACGCCCCGCTCGTCATCGCCTTCTGGCATCACCCCGAAATCCGGGTCATCGTAGCCGGCGATGAGCGCAGCGCCGCCCATGTGGCGCTGGGTTTGGCCTGCCAAACCCGCCGTCCCGCCGCGGTGATCAGCACCTCCGGCACCGCCGCCATCAACCACGGCCCGGCCATCGCCGAAGCTCACTTCGCGGGCACCCCGCTCATCAGCATCACCGCCGATCGCCCCGCCGCCGTCCGCCACGCGGGCCATGGCCAAACCGCCTACCAACCGGGCCTGTTCGCCAACCACGTGGCCTTCGAGGCCGAGCTGGATGAGCACGCCCTGACCGAGGACGCCCTGTGCGACCTCATCGCCGCCGGTTGGCAGGCATCCCTCCGCGGCCCCGTCCACTTCAACGTGCCCTTCGCCGAACCCCTCTACGGCACCCAACCCCCCAACTCCCAACTCCCAACTAAAAACTCCAAACTCCAAACTCCAAACTCCAAACTCCAAACTAAAAACTCCCAACTCCCAACTCCCAACTCCCAACTCCCCTCCCTCCCCTCCGACCAACCCCGCGTCCTGCTCCACGTGGGTCCCATGCCGTGGGATCCGGAACTGGCGGCGCTGCGGGAACCGCTGTTGGAGCGGTGTGCGGTGCTGGCCGATGTGCTGAGTCCGTTGGCAGGTGACGGGGTGGAGCAGAGCGCGGACCGCTGGATTCGTTCGGGAGCGCCGATGCCGGACCTGCTGCTGACCTTGGGCGGCCCGACGATGAGCAAGGCGTTTCGGGAGCAGGTCCGCAAGGAGGGCATTCCGCACTGGCATCTGGGGGATGACCGGCCCGCGCTGGACGTTTTCGGGCAGTTGCAAGGCCAAATCCCGGGCCCCCCTGCCGAGGCGCTGGCATCGGTGTTGGAGGCTATGCCCGGATTCAATACGTATGCGGCGGAGGCCCGGGTTCGGGCTTGGGGTTTGGAATCCCGGCATCGGCAGGCGGTGGCTGAGGCGCCGTTTTCGGATTTGGTGGTCTGGGATGGGATTGCCCGGGCGGTGCCCGAGGGGGCCGTGGTGCATTTGGCGAACAGCACCGCTGCCCGCTATGCCCAGCTCACCGAGTGGCGGGCCCACCGGCTGCACGCGAACCGGGGGGTTGCCGGCATCGATGGGTGCACGTCGACCGCAGTGGGGGACGCACTGGCCCACCCAGATGTACCGGTGGTGTTGGTGACCGGGGACCAGGCTTTTTTCTACGACCTCAATGGATTGTGGGTGCGGCCTTTGCCTCGGAACCTGTCGGTCATCGTAGTGAACAACGGAGGCGGGGGCATCTTTCGTTGGCTGCCCGGTCCCGCAGAGTCGGGCTTGTTGGAACCCTGTTTTGAGGCGGACCTCGGTCGGGACGTGGGGGGCGCTGCGGCCTCGGTGGGGGCGGAACACCGGGCAGTGGGCGAATCGGATTGGGAAGAAGGCTTGCATTGGGTGCTCGCCCCTTCGAACTTGGGGGCCTTGCGATTGTTGGAAATCCGTACCGATGGCAGGGTCTCCGCAGAGGCCTATGCAAGGTATGGCTCGGTTTGGTCTATAAACAAATGAAAATCAGAAACATGGAACGCGTTTGGACCCCCATCAAATCGTATGAGGACATCTTGTTTGAATTCCACGAGGGCATTGCGAAGATCACCATCAACCGCCCCGAGGTGTACAACGCCTTCCGGCCGGAGACGAACCAGGAGATGATCGATGCGATGGCGATTTGCCGCGAACGCAGCGACATCGGCGTGGTGGTACTTACGGGGGCTGGGGACAAGGCTTTCTGCAGTGGCGGCGACCAAAACGTGAAGGGGGTGGGCGGCTACATCGGAACGGATGGGGTGCCGCGGCTCAACGTTCTGGACTTGCACAAGGACATCCGGGCGCTCCCGAAGCCCGTCATCGCCATGGTGAACGGGTATGCCATCGGTGGCGGGCACGTCTTGCACGTCGTGTGCGACTTGACGATTGCGGCGGAGCATGCGCGCTTTGGCCAAACCGGCCCCAAAGTAGGGAGTTTCGATGCGGGCTTCGGGTCGAGTTACCTCGCCCGCCACGTGGGTCAAAAAAAGGCGCGGGAGATTTGGTTCCTGTGCAACCAGTACACGGCCGCCGAGGCGGAGCAGATGGGCATGGTGAACAAGGTGGTGCCCCTCGCAGAGCTCGAGGATGTGACGGTGGAATGGTGCCAAACGATCATGAAGCGGTCGCCGCTGGCCATCCGCATGATCAAGCGCGGGCTCAACGCGGAGCTGGATGGCCAACGCGGTTTGATGGAGTTCGCGGGGGACGCCACCCTGATGTACTACCTGATGGAGGAGGCGCAAGAGGGCAAGCGGGCATTCTTGGAGAAGCGGGATCCCGATTTCCAGCAATTCCCCAAGTTTCCCTGATGGCGATGCGGCTGGGGGGAGCAGCGTTGGGCGACTGGGTCCAAGCGGCCAGGTTGCGGACGTTGCCGTTGGCGGCGGCCACGGCGATGGTGGGGGCGGCACTCGGGGCGCGGGCGCTGCACCGAGCCGGCAACCCATTGGACGCGCGCTTTTGGGGCACCTTTGTAGGGGTTTTGTTGACGGTTTGGGTGTTGCAGGTGCTGTCGAACTTCGCGAACGATTACGGCGATGCGGCGAATGGGGCGGATGGGGCGCACCGGCCGGACCGGGCGGTGGCTTCGGGCCGCATCGCGCCACGGGCCATGAAGCGGGCCATCGTTCTGACGGCGGTCAAGGCCGTGGGGCTGGGGGTGGCGACAGTGGCCTGGGCGTCCTGGGGTACAATGGCGATCGTCCCAGCACTGGGCTGGGTGGCGGCTGGGCTGGTGTCCATCGCGGCGGCCTACAGATATACGGCGGGCAAGAACCCATATGGATATGGGGGATGGGGGGATTTGTCGGTGCTGATTTTTTTCGGTTGGCTGGGCGTGGTGGGGACGGCGGTTTTGACGTCTGGCGGGCGCTTCGATATCGGGTGGTT
>CAYONT010000067.1:0-9407 GCA_964405405.1 uncultured Comamonadaceae bacterium
GGTCGAACCACACCGCGCTTCTGGGCGGTGGAGAGGATGCCGACCCC
The DNA here is from genome assembly GCA_964405405.1 of uncultured Comamonadaceae bacterium. Classification (GTDB taxonomy): domain Bacteria; phylum Bacteroidota; class Bacteroidia; order Flavobacteriales_D; family Sanyastnellaceae; genus CAMCYM01. The sequence continues at coordinate 48 of CAYONT010000067.1, forward strand.
CAGGGGCTTGGTCAGGTAAAGGAGGTCACCCGCCTTTCCCGCTGCGTTTGCTTTGAGCCGGTCGAGCCGCACGCGGCCCGTCACGGCCAAACCAAAAATAGGCTCCGGGCTGTCGATGCTGTGCCCACCCGCCAAAGGGATGCCCGCCTCAGAACAAATGCTGCGTCCCCCATCGATGACCTCCCCCGCCACCGATTCCGGAATCTTGCCCAACGGCCAACCCAAGATCGCGATGGCCATCAGCGGCGTGCCCCCCATGGCGTAGATGTCGCTGATCGCATTCGCCGCTGCGATGCGGCCGAAGGTCCGGGCATCGTCCACGATGGGCATGAAGAAATCGGTGGTCGAGATGATGCCCGTTCCGTCTCCGAGGTCCATGACCGCCGCGTCGTCCCGGGTTTCGTTGCCGATGATCAGACGCGGGAACGACTCGCTGCGGTCGACCCGCGAGAGGATGTCGTGCAGCACCGCCGGGGACAGCTTGCAGCCGCAGCCGGCGCCGTGCGAGAATTGGGTGAGGCGGATGGGGTCCAGGGTTTCCATTGTAGGATGATCAAAAAGATGCGTTGAGAAGGTGTTGGGCGGCGGCCGTGGGAGAAAGGCCCGTCCAATCGAAGGTGCCAGCCACCGGCCGTGGTCGCTTGCGCCGCGAATGGGCATAGAGCGCGTCGTAGTAGGTCAGGCCCAGGTCCGCCGCCGTCCGGATGTCCCCAGCGGCCAGCGCCGTGAGGGCCGCGTCCGTCGCCTCCCCCCCCAGCTTGGGACGGATGCGCAAGAACGCCGCCGCCAGCCGTTCCGGGTCCGCAGCGCCGTACACCGCGCAAATGTGGTCGAGCCGCTCGGCCCGGCTGCGCTCGATGACCCACATCGGCGCTTGGACCAGCCGGTGGAACAGCTCCTCCGGCAGGTGCACCTTGCCGATGGTTCGGCTTTCGTTTTCCATCCAGACCGGCTGGTCCGGGCGCAGCCCCGACAGCACCCGGTGGCATTCGTTGGCGAACTGCTCCGAAGTCGGTTGGGGATGGCGTTCCAGGTTGCCGAAGGCGGAGCCCAGGTGCCCGGCCAGCCCTTCGAGGTCGAGGGTTTGGCCTGCCAACTCGCCGATGGCGGTGAGCAACTGGGACTTGCCGACGCCCGTCATGCCACCCAGCACGCGGTAGTCCCGCGGTTGGGCCAAACCTTCCAAAACCCAGCGCCGATAAGCCTTGTAGCCGCCCTCGAGCTTGCGGACGGGCAGGCCCGCCGTGTCCAGCAGCCAAGCCATGGAGCCGGAGCGCATGCCCCCGCGCCAGCACTGGACGACGATGGGACCGGCTGCCGCACGCGGGGTCCACAGCGCCCGGGCTTCCCGGACCCACTGTTCCATCCGGGGCGCCACAAGGCCCAGTCCCTGCTCCACGGCCTGCTCTCGGCCCTTCTCTTTGTACACCGTTCCCACCAGCGCCCGCTCCTCGTCATCCAGCAGGGGAAACGAAACCGCCCCGGGAATGTGGCCCGCGGCAAACTCCCCGGGCGACCGCGTGTCCAAGACGAGCGGCGCCCCCTCCCCATACAGCCAGTTCCCGGGTTCGCAGGTTTCCATGGTGGTCCATCACCGGGCTTCGCCCGACTCCACGCGAAGGTACACCCGGCGGCCCGACCGCCCCCCTCCCCTCCCTGGCCCCACCCCACAAAAAAGGGGCCGCCCCTCGGCGGCCCCTCCTTTGAATTGAAGGGATTCCCGTACTTCCTGCGAAGCCTCCGGTTCACCTGCGGCCATGAAGCCGTGAATCGCCTGCGTTCGGGGCCCCCAATCAGTCGGGGCAAGAAGAACCGTAGTACTGGAAGAAGGTCAACAAGTCTTGTACATCGACAAAACCCGTTCCGTCGATGTCACCCGGGCAGTTGCTCGGATAATCGCATCCACCTGGGAAGTTCGCATCCGGGTCGAAGTCCAATCCCTCCGGATCCATGCAACCCACATACAGGCAGCTGCCGTCGTCGTCCGTGAACACCAGGTCGAAGTTCACCGCCGCTGGGTCCGTACATCCCGCGTAGAAACACGTGTTGTCATCCACCGTGGCCGCCGGGCTGTAGTTCACTGCATCGGGATACGTGCAGCCTCCATACAAGCACGTTCCGTTGTCAATTTCCGCCTCGCTGTCGTAGTTCCAAGCCGTCAAGTCCATGCAACCTGGCGTCGGGAACAAGCACGATCCATCGTCGATGGTGGCGTAGGGATTGTAGTTCTCCGCCGCGTCATACGAACAGCCGTAAACCACACAGCTTCCGTCGTCTACCGTCGCTACTGGATCGAAGTTCACCGCCTCTTCGATGGTGCAACCGGGGATGATGCAGGAACCATCGTCCACCGTCGCGGTGGCATCGTAGTTCGTGGCAATGGGGTTCGTACAACCGAGGTAGAAGCACGAGCCATCGTCCACCGTGGCCGTGGCGTCGTAGTTGTCCGCAGTCGCATCCATGCAACCGAGGTAGAAGCACGAGCCATCGTCCACGTTCGCGCCGGCGTCGAAGTTGTCGGCCTCCGCATCCGTGCAGCCGAAGTACTGGCAACCGCCGTCGTCCACCGTGGCATTCGACAGGAAGTTGTCCGCCTCCGGGTCCATACAACCGTAGACCAAACAAGTCCCATCATCCAAGTTGGCGCCCGCATTGTAGTTCGTCGCCATCGCATCCGTACAGCCCGTCACCACACAGGATCCGTCGTCTGAATTCGCCTCCTCATCGTAGTTGACGGCCACGGGGTTCGTACAACCTGAAACGCGCTCCGGCATGATGAGCTCGACGTCCCAGAATTGCTGTGTCGTTCCTGCCGTGGGGGTGAACTCCACGTTGTACCGCAGGGTCACCACGCCCGCCGTGGTGATCTGCGCCACCAGCACCCGGCCGTCCTCATCGGGCTGGCCTTGGGTCGTTTCCGAAGGCGAAACCGAAATGTTACCACCCGGATTTCCATTGACGTTCAGTGCACCCCCCGCATTCCAGCTGGGGAAGTAGGTGTACATCCCACTCTGGCTCAAGGCGTTGAAATCGCCCGGACCTGCACCGATGGTGATCCAAGAGTCGAAGGCGAGTGCCGGCTGGAAGGCAAAGAACCCGGGATTCAAGGTACCCCCGAAGTCGACCCCCAGCGGATGCTGGTAGATCGGCGCCGTGGAGGAGATGAGCCAGGGCTTCGCCGCGTTTCCGAACAACTTCACGAGGTCCATCGACGTGTCGTCGAACTGGGCGTAGACCCGGTACGTCACCCGTCCCGTTCCGAAGAGGGGGCTGGAGGGGTTCGTGTGGTCGTTGACCACCTCGTAGCTCAGGCCCTGGAAGGTGCCATCGCCCCAGATGCACGTGCCGTCATCGTTCGTGGCCGCGGGATTGAAGTTCAGTGCCGATGCCGATGCACAGCCCAGCACTTCCTCCCCTTCGCAAATGCCATTGCCATCGAAGTCGCCCGTGCAGTTGCCGTCGCAATCGAAGTAAGGTTCCGGGTACGCACAAGCCAGCGGGTTCACCGGGGTCAAGCCTTCGGCATAGTTGCAAGCCAGCGGATCGTCACAGTACCCATACTGGCAGGACCCATCCGAATCCGTGGCGTCGTCGTTGTAGTTCACCGCCAGTGGATCTTGGCAACCCTCAACTTCCTCTTCGTCGCAAACATCGTCGCCATCCGCATCGTTGTCGCACACCCCGCTGCAATCGCGGAAGGGCAATTCATAAATGCACTCGTCCGGATCGGTGGCATTGGATACGTAGTTGCAAGCATCTGCGTCCTGGCAACCCGCGATTTCGTCCGCATTGCAAACCCCATCGTTGTCCGCATCGCCATCCACCAAGGCCCCGCCTGCACAGCTGTCGCAGGCATTCGTGACCAGGATGCAGCTTCCGTCGTTGAGGGTCGCGGTGGCATCGTAGTTGCACGCAGCGGAATCGGTACATCCCGCGCAGCTCGTGTACTCACAGCTCGCCGCGTCGGAGATCGTCGCCGTGCCATCGAAGTTGCAAGCCCCTGCATCCATGCAACCCGCGCAAGAAGTAAACTCGCAGCTCGCCGCATCCGCAATCGTTGCCGTTCCGTCATAGTTACAAGCGGAGGGCGTCATGCAACCCACACAAGATAGGAACTCGCAGCTGCCGTCATCCACGGTTGCCGTGGCATCGTAATTGCACGCCCCCGCCGCCATACAACCTTGGCAGGAGTCGTACTCACAGGATCCATTGTCCACTGTGGCCAGTGCATTGAAGTTGCACGCCGTATTGTCCATGCAGCCAGGCGCCGCCGTCGGGAATTGCATCTCCACGTCCGTGACCTGAATCGTGTTCTGACTTGGGTCGCGGTACTGGAAGTTGTAACGAACACTGATCACCCCTGCGGTGGTGAATTGGCCCAACAAAACCCGTCCTGCCTGCGGGAAAGCCCACTGGCTAGAACCTGGCGTGTAGTACAGGCTAGCGCCCACCTGGGTATCGACGAGGATGTTGCCCCCCGTTGCGCTAAACGCACCGGTGAAGTTCGTCATGCCCACGGAACTGGGAGCAGGCGATTGCCCCGGACCGGCACCAAATGCGAGCCAAGAATCCGTGGCCAAGCTGGGGGCGATGATGTAGAACATCGGATTGATCTCGTGACCATAGAGGGAACCCAACGGATCTTGGTAAAAGGGTTCTGTCGAAGAGATGGACCAAGGTGCATTCATCGTGCCATAAATGGCAGCCATTTCCACGGTGTTGATGGAGAAGTTAGCATAGAGCCGGTAGGTGGTAGACCCTGCTGGACCCGCTGCCGATGGCACCACGTCGTAGCTCAGCCCTTGGAAATAGGTGCCGGGCCAAGTGCAAGAGCCGTCATCATCTGTAGCAGCAGGAACATAGTTCGATGCCGAGGCGGACATGCAACCCTCCACCTCGAAGTTGTTGCAAATGCCATCTCCATCGAAGTCGCCCGTGCAAACGGTGCTGCAATCCCCTCCTACCGGTGGGTATGTGCAGGAGCCATCGTTGTCGGTGGCTGAGGAGTCAAAGTTGCATGCGGTGTTGTCGGTGCATCCCGCCACTTCATCTGCATTGCAAATGTTGTCGCCATCGAAATCGAGCAGGCACTGTCCCAAACAATCGCGACCGGGCTGGGGATAGGTACAAGTGACGCCACCATCCGTGGCCGCAGGGTTGTAGTTGCAAGCCGCATTGTCCTGGCAACCCGCCACTTCATTCGCGTCGCACACCCCATCGTCGTCTGCATCGCCATCCACCAAGGCACCACCCGAACAGGTGTCGCAAGGTCCAGCGGGAACCACGCATGTTCCGTTGTTGCTGTCGGTGGCAAGCGGGTTGAAGTTACAGGCCCCCACCAGGGTGCAACCCACCACTTCATCGGCGTCACACACCCCATCGTCGTCCGCATCGCCGTCGACCACCGCTCCCCCCGCACAGGTGTCACAAGGGCCTGACGCAAAGACGCAAGACCCATCGTTCTCAGTAGCTGACGCAACGTAGTTGCAAGCTCCCGCCGTGGTACAACCTGAAACCTCATCCACATCGCATGTGCCGTCGTTGTCCGCGTCCCCATCGACCACCACCCCACCCACACAAGTATCGCAGCCCACAGCAAACGTGCAAGATCCATTGTAGTCCGTAGCTGCCGGGTTGTAGTTGCAGGCAGAAGCGTTCATGCAACCCTGAATTTCATTGACGTTGCAGACCCCGTCGTTGTCTGTATCACCATCCACCACTGCGCCACCCGAGCAGGTGTCGCAGCCTGTGGGAACCACACAGCTTCCACTGTCGTCGATGGTGGCGAGTGGGTTGAAATTGCAAGCCGCCGAATTCGTACAGCCCGTCACTGGGGCAGGTGCCGAGGCCGTGTTGAAGGCAATGTCGTACACGTTGATGCCGGTTCCGCCACTTGGGAACCACTGGAAGTTCAGGTTGCCAGAGACGTGGCCCACGGCCCCGCCTGCGCCGTGCGCCAGGGTCAATTGCGCGAACAACACCTTCAAATCGGAACCCGCGATTCCGTCTGGGGTGGCCCCAATGGTGTACCAGGTTCCCCCGGTGGCCCCGCCCGTGCTGAATCCGTTCCCTGCGTTGAACGCCGCGAGCGGCGCGGTCATCGACGTGAACTGGACCCCGCCGGAGCCCGTGTTGTCAGCGGAGCCAATCGTGAACCAGCTGTCATAGGCCAATTGAGGTGCCAAGGCAAAAAAGGCCGGGTTGATCAACTGGCCCAGGTCGCCACCGAATGAATTCTGGTAGAACGAGGTGGTGGGTGTAAACGTCAGCAGGTGGTTCACACCATCGGGTGTGGACACCCCGAAAACCGAGCCGAGTCGGTCCCCTGCGTTGCCGAAGTTCGCATAGAGCCGGTAGGTCGTTCCGACGGGCGTGGTTGCGACCACCTCGTGGGAAACCCCCACGAACTGCGCGTAACCACCGCTGCCGAACGCCATGAACCCGATCAAAACCGCCAGCAAACGCAGCGGGGACCGGAAGGTGTGAATGATTTTCATCGCTGATTGACTCCAATTCAACATTAAATATACGACTTTAAACAACGCAGTAAGGCATCCGGTCGTTAATTTTAACGCAACCCAGGCCCGGGAGGGACGGCAGGGATGCATTCCACTTACGAAAAGTACCTCGTCTGTGCCCTACGGCATCTCGCCGGGCAAGGTTTCGTTTTGCATCGCTATATTTCCCCTCGAACGTCATTCCTGTTGCACGCCATGAGGACAAACCGAAACATGAAGAAGATGCACCGCACAAGGAACCGGGGGTGGCTGATGCTGTTGGGTTGGCTGGTTGGGGGGATCGGGGGCGCGGTGGCGCAGTGCGGGGAGTGGACCGAGCCCGTGGGGCTGGTGCGGCCGGTGGCGTTGGAGGCCTCGGAATGCCCCACGTGGCGGGCCGAGGATGCGCTGGGACTCGCGGTCGATTGGGAGGCCTGGGCGGCCGTGCGGGCTGGGGAGCCTGGGGTTTGGCACCTGCGGATGCCGGCGCCCCACCACCCCAAGCTCACCTTGACACTGGAGCGGTTCGATGCCTTCGCGCCGGACCTCGTGCTGGGGACCACCGAGGGACCGCGGTTTGAGGCCCGGCCCTACCAGCCGGCCCTGCAGGCGTACCGCGTGGTGGGGGGGTCTGCAGGGCCGCGCATCATGGGCGCCCCCGGAACCGGGGAGACGGGCGGAAACCCAGAAATCGGGGGCGTCATCATCCTCCTGAAGGACGGCCTGGTGGGCACCGTGGTCGTCGGCGGCCACACCTACGAACTGGGGCGCTCGGACCGGGGAACCTACCGGATCTTCGACGTGAATGCCGCCAGGGAGCGACCTGAGTTTCAGTGTGGGATGGAGGATTTGGCCTACAACCAACGCCACCGCCTGCCCCGCCCCTCCGCCGTGGAAGCTGCGCGCAATTTGCCGCCCAAGTGCGTGGAAATCGCGCTCGACATCGACCACTACACCTACAATACGCTGGGCGCGAACTGCGGAAACAGTGTCGAGTGGGCCCTCGCGATGCTCTCCGGCGTGCATGCGATTTACACGGCGCAACTGAGCGGTCTGGTGAGCCTGGAGGCCTCTTATGTGCATGTTTGGCAGTCGCCGGACCCCTATGCCGCCTTCACGCAGAATGCAGGCCAAATGCTCAATTCCCTCCGCTCCGAATGGGTCGTCAATCCCAACCTCGCCCCGGTCCCGCGGGACTTGGTGCACCTGCTCACCCGCCGCACGAACACGGGCACGGGGGGCATTGCGTACCTCGACGTGGTCTGCGGCGGGCAGTATGCGACGGGGTTTTCTTCGTACCTGTCCGCTACCACCACCTACCCGCTCGGTGGGTACAGTTGGAACCTGAATGTGGTGGCGCACGAGCTGGGTCACAACTTCGGGGCGAACCACACGCACTGGTGCGGTTGGCCCGGGGGGCCGATCGACAACTGCGGCAACCTCGAGGGTCCTTGCGGAGGGTACGTCAACAATCCGACGCCCCAGACGGGGACCATCATGAGTTACTGCCATGCCATCGCGGGCGGTTCGGTGAACCTGGTCTTCCACCCGACGGTCAAGAGTGCGGCGCTGATCCCGACCATCAACAGCGACGGTTACTGCCTGACGGAATGCAACACGTTCGCCACGAACTGCGAGAACTATGGTTGCACGCAGCCGGGTTTCTGCAATTACGACCCCGAAGCGGAGCTGGATGACGGCTCGTGCACAACGTTCGACGCCTGCGGCGAATGTGGCGGGGACGGAACTTCGTGCGTCGGTTGTACGGCGCCGCTCGCCTGCAACTACGATCCTGCGGCCACCCAAGACGACGGCTCGTGCTTCTTCGCGCCCGGCGGGGGCGGCTGCAACTGCCAGGCCCAGCTGAGCTTGACGGCGGAGTTGGCGGGAGGCCAAACCGCGCAAATCGCTGTCCCCGGCCTGGGCAACCTCGGTGCGCTCACCATCTCCCTGGTCTTCACGAACCTCACGGGCTCCAGCGCGGTGGAAGCCCGGGATCTCGCGGTTACCCTCGTGGCGCCGGATGGGAGCTGCGTGACGGCGGGGGGCTTCGATGTCAACTTCGGCTGTCCTTCCAGCGGGTTCTGGCCGGGAAGCTGGGCGAGCGCCAATTCAGGCACCTACCAGGCCCAAGTGAGCCTCGGGGCGCTCGCCGGCGCCGGCACATGGTACGTGCGCATCGGCAACGGCTGGTCCCAGAGCCCCGTGGTCCGGTACGATGTGATGATCTCCCTGTTCAACCTGTGCATCGGCGATGCGCAACCGGGGTGCACGGATGCCGCCGCTTGCAACTACGACCCCACGGCCCCGGTGGACAACGGCTCCTGCGAATACACTTCCTGTCTCGGTTGCACGGACACCGGGGCCTGCAACTACGACCCCACCGCGCTCCTCCCCGATGGCACGTGCGAGTACACCTCGTGCGCAGGCTGCACGGACCCCGGCGCCTGCAATTTCAACTTCGAAGCCCTCCTCGACGACGGCTCCTGCGAGTTCACCTCGTGCGTCGGGTGCACAGACTTCTACGCTTGCAACTTCGATGCCGCGGCGACCATCGGCGACGTCTCGCTCTGTGAGTACACGACCTGCGCGGGCTGCATGGACCCCGTTGCCTGCAACTTCGACCCCGATGCGCGCATTTCGGCCCCCACCTCCTGCGACTACGTCACCTGCCTCCCCTGCCCGGGCGACCTCAACACGGACGGCTCGGTCTCGGTCGCCGATGTCCTGGTCTTCCTCTCCGACTTCGGCTGCACGACCCCGCCCTGCCCGGGCGACGCCACCGAAAACGGCACCACGGACGTGGCGGACCTGCTCGCTGTGCTCGCTGCCTTCGGCGGGGTCTGCTGGCCGTAGCCGCGGC
>CAYONT010000068.1:0-7508 GCA_964405405.1 uncultured Comamonadaceae bacterium
AATCGGACCGCCAATCCGCCAACGCCGCCCGCACCAAGCCCCCGATGTGCCGCACCACCTCCTGGATCCACTCCGCTTCTGTCGCGCCCTCCCGAACCACCCGCCGGCCCGCACCCTCCAGCGCCCGCAACCGCTGCGCCACCCGTTCCGTGATCAAAAGCTCGTACAGTCCTTCCGCTTCGGGCAACTCAGGGATGGGGGTTCGGGCCATGGTTCGTGGTGGTATTTGCGTTTCGGAAGATAGGACATCTTCCGCCGCGCAGCGCGGCATCTCCCGTCTCCGCGCGCAGCGCGGTTTTTCCCGCGCGCAGCGCGGTTTTTCCCGCGCGAAGCGCGGTTTTTCCCGCACGCAGCGCGGCATCTCCGCCGCGCAGCGCGGCATCTCCCGTCTCCGCGCGCAGCGAGGTATATTCGCCCCATGCCCCCGAAGATCCACACCGTCACCGAGTACCTGACGTCCGGCTGCGGCCGTTGTGACAAGTTCGAGACCCCGGAATGCAAGGTGCACCGGTGGCGGGAAGCCCTGGAGGCGCTGCGCGCCCTGTGCCTCGAGAGCGGGTTGACCGAGGAGGTGAAGTGGTCGCACCCCTGTTACACCCACCGGGGCAAGAACGTCGCGATTGTCGGGGCCTTCAACGACTTTTGTACCCTCGCCTTCTTCAAAGGGGCGCTGCTGCAGGACCCTGCGGGGCTGCTGGAGACCCAGGGGGAGAACGGCGCGGGCAGCCGGATTTTCCGGGTGACGCATGCAGGCCAAATCCCGCCCGCAGCGCCGACCCTGCGCGCCTACCTGCAGGAAGCCATCCTGCTCGAGGAGACCGGCGCGCGGGCCCCGTCCCGGCCGGTGTCCGACTTCCCGGTGCCGGAGGAGCTGGCGGAGAAGTTCGCGGCCGATGCCAGCTACGAGGCCGCCTTCCGGGCCCTGACCCCCGGCCGCCAGAAAGCCTACCTCCTGATCTTCGGGCAGGCGAAGCAGGCGGCCACCCGCCGGGCCCGCATCGAAAAGTATGCTGCGCATGTGATGGCTGGGAAGGGGCCACATGACGACTATGCTTGCTAAATTTGGCCTATGGACAGGAAAACGTTTCTCCGCAAGGGCTTGCTCGGCACGGGGGCATTCGTGACGGGGGCTGCAGGGGTGGGGGCCATGACGAACGCAATCGATGAACTAAAGCCGCTGGAACCCATGGGATTCAATCACTTACCCAATGTCGACACACCCCGCACGCACCAATCGGTGCTGCACCGTGCGGCCACCAGGGGACGGGCCCAGCACGGCTGGCTGGACTCGCACCACACGTTCAGCTTCGCCAACTATTACAACCCGGAGCGGATGCACTTCGGGGTGCTGCGCGTCCTGAACGATGACTGGGTCGAGGCTGGACGGGGGTTCGGTACCCATCCGCATGACAACATGGAGATCATCTCCATCCCGCTCGAAGGGGACCTCATGCACCGCGACAGCATGGGCAACGAGGCGGTCATCCGGCAGGGCGACATCCAGGTCATGAGCGCGGGCACGGGCATCACGCACAGTGAGATGAACCGCAACCCGGACGCGCCGGTGAAGTTCCTCCAGATTTGGCTGTTCCCGAACCGCAAGCAGGTCGAGCCGCGTTATGGCCAAATCACGCTCAACGCCGCCGCCCCCCGCAACGCGCTCCACCAGATCCTGTCCCCGTCTCCGGACGACGAGGGGGTCTGGATCCACCAGGACGCCTGGTTCCACCTGGGCCGATTCGACGCCGGTGCGACCGCGGACTACACCGTCCGTCGCCCCGGCAACGGGGTTTACTGCTTCGTGATCGCGGGCCGCTTCCAAATCGGCGACACCACCCTCGAAACCCGCGACGGACTGGGCCTCTGGGACCTCGACGGTTTCTCCCTGGCCTCCCTCGACCCGGACGGCCAGATCCTCCTCATGGACGTCCCCATGACCCTCTAATCCGCTCGCCCTTTGGAACTCATTCTGGCTTTTCTGACGCTCGCCTTCTTGGAGATCGTCCTGGGTGTGGACAACATCATCTTCATCAGCATCCTGACCAACAAGTTGCCGGAAGGCGACCGCCGCCGGGCCCGCACGCTGGGGCTGGGTCTCGCGCTGTTCTTCCGCATCGCCATGTTGTTGAGCGTCACGTGGATCATGCAATTTACGGCGCCCCTGTTCCATGTGCTCGAGCACCCCGTCAGTGGGCGCGACCTCGTGCTCGGCTTCGGCGGCTTCTTCCTGTTGTGGAAGTCGACCAAAGAAATCTTCTCCATCATGGAGCAGCACCATGCCCATCGGCATCCCGACCACGCCGATGGCGCCGAAGGGAAGAAGACGAACTTCGCCTCCATCATCTTCCAAATCGCCCTGCTCGACATCATCTTCAGCTTCGACAGCATCTTGACGGCCATCGGCATGACCCAGGAACTCGGCATCATGATCGCCGCCATTGTGGTTTCCATGGCGGTGATGCTGCGCTTCAGCGGGGCCATCGCCCGGGTCATCGAGGTGCACCCGTCGCTTCAAATCCTCTCCCTGGCCTTCCTCATCCTCATCGGTGCATTCCTGATCGCCGAGGCGGCAGGCCAGCACGTCCCCAAGGGCTACATCTACGTCGCGGTGGGGTTCTCGCTCGCTGTCGAGCTCATCAACATCCGGGGCCGGGTGCGCCAAGTGCCGCCGCCCGCCGCGAAGGATGGGGACGAGCCGCAAGCCTGACCTGCCATGATCGCTTCCTACCTCGAGGCTTGGCGCCGGTAAGCCGATTGGGGGAGGCGATGGGCTGCAAGCCCGATTCATCTGTAGAAAACCATGTCGACGTACGGAACCCCTTTTGCCGGCGTGCCGGATGCGGCTGATGCCGTGATTTACGAAGTGAATCTGCGGGCGTTTAGCGGCTCGGGGGATTTGGCCGGGGTGACGGCTCGGCTGGACCACCTCGAGGCCCTGGGGGTGAATGTGATTTGGTTGATGCCCATCCATCCGCAAGGGGAGGTGAACAGCGTCAACTCGCCCTACTGCGTGCGTGACTTCCAGGCGGTGAGCCCTGAGTATGGGACCTTGGCGGACTTGCGGGCGCTGACGGATGCGGCGCACGCGCGGGGGATGGCGGTGCTGATGGACTGGGTGGCGAACCACACGTCGTGGGACCATCCGTGGTTGGAGAACGAGGGCTGGCACACGACGGATGCGGGGGGGAATGTGGTGCACCCGCCGGGGACGAACTGGTTGGATGTGGCGGATTTGGACTACGGAAATGAAGCGATGCGGAGGGAGATGCGGGCGGCGATGCGCTACTGGATCGAGCAGGCGAACGTCGACGGGTTCCGGCTGGATTACGCGGACGGGGTGCCGGCGGATTTTTGGATGGAGGCGCTGGGGGAGTTGCGCGCGATGCCGGGCCGGAAGCTGCTGTTTCTGGCCGAGGGCGACCGGAATGACCACTGGGAAGCGGGCATGGACTGGATGTTTGGCTGGGACGTGTACGAACGGCTCGGGACGGTGTTCGCCGAGGGGGGCCATGCGGCTTCCCTGTTTACGACGCACCTGCAGGAAAACGTGGGGGTGCCGGCGGGGCGCAGGCGCCTGTACTACACGACCAACCACGACATGAGCGCGTGGGAGGAGACGCCGATGCAGCGGTTGGGGAGCGTGGAGGCGTGCCTGGCGGCGAGCGCGGCGACGCTGTTTCTGGGCGGGACGCCGTTGATTTACACGGGCCAAGAGGTGGGTCGGGTCGAAACGGTGCCGTTTTTCTCCAATACCTCGCTGGATTGGGATGCGAATGCCGACATGTTGGAGGCGTACCGGGCGATGTTTCAGGTGTATCGGGCGTTGCCGGCGGCGCGACGGGGCACCTGGGCGCACCATGCGTCGGCGGATGTGCTGGCGGTCCACCGGGTCCATGCGGGCCAGGAGGTGCTGGTGCTGGTGAATGTGCGGGGCGGCTCTCGGACTTGGCCCGTGCCGGAAGGACTGGCAGGGGAGTGGGTCGACGTGCTGGGGGGCGGGGAGCTGGAATTGGCGGGAACACACGCGTTGCCCGCGTACGCCTACCGCGTGCTCGCCCGGGGCTGAGCATGCCTCCATCAGGCGCTCATCGGAGTCGGAATGCAGCCGTTTGCATTGGATTTTTAGGCCAAACAACAGCACACAACCCGCATGTCAGCGTTGGGGTGTTGGGGTTGGCGCTCAGGCTCCGGAGTTGAAGCCGCGGATGCCTTGGCGCATTCGGCTGTAGTCCACGAAGAAATTGATGCGGATGGAGAGGCTGTTGAGGAAACCGGATTCCAGCATTTGGGCGAAGTTGGCGGCGTAGTTGTCGGGGAGGGTGGGGCCGGAGGTGAGGAGGTTGTTTTTCCAGACGAATTGCAGGTCGGAGCCGGGGGAGAAGTTCCAGCGGTAGACGCAGTCGATGCTCCAGGCGTTGTAGTTGAGGTTGTAGTCGGAGGTGCCGGTGGCGGGGGAGACCTGGACGAGGTCGGAGGGGAGGAGTCCGCCGGTGGCGGGGTCGAGGGCGAGGAAGCCGTGGTAGCGGACCCGGCTCCAGGCGTGGCGGACCCGGCAGGTGAGGCTCATTCGGTTGGTGAAAATGACCGAGGCATTGAAGACCTGGGTGGTCTCGAGGTTATCGCGGTCGCCGTAGAGACTCACCGGTCCTGAGGGCGACTCGACGACGTCGGCCCATCCGCGCTCGTGTCCCTTGCGCTGCACCTTCCAAACGTAGTCGAACATCCACCGGTCATTGAGCCGGAAGCGAGGCGCCAGCCGGAACGTGTGCTCCGTCCAGTCGCGGTATTCGGCGGTGAGGGCGTAGGAGACGAGGGCGTCGAGCGCGAAGCGGCGGCGGTAGTCGGTGCTGACCCAGGTTTGGCCGTAGACATATCCCGGTTCGCGCCAGGTCAAACCGTCGATGCGGGACGAGAAAATGTCGTTCGCCGGCAGCGGCATCGTGCCCAAGCTGACGGACCAGGTGTCGAACTTGCGCGTCGTTCCAAACCAGTCCGCAAAGACCTGCCACCGCGAGAATCCGCGCGGGAACTCCACCTCGCTCAGGGTGCTGCTCAGGCTCATCCGCATCGAATTCCACCGCCCGAAGGGTTCCACGATGCGGTAGCTGAAGTCCACGTAGTTCTGGATTTCATTGGCGGCGGCGAGGAAGCCCAAATCGTTGGGATCAAACCCCTTCGACTCCTCCGAACGGCCGAGTGAGACGCGGAAGGGACCGGAGATCTTGGAGATGCCCAGGTTCCAGCGGTCGCCCTCGGTCAGGCCGGCGGCGCCGGGGTCCGAGACGCCCAGGTGCCGGTTGAACGCCCCGCCGCCCGAGACGCTCCAGCGATTGCGCTCGTCCAGCAGCTCGAAGACGGCGGACTGCACCAGGGCGTCCGGGCGGGACCCGGATCGATGCACCCACGTGGTCGTGGCGGTGGCGTAGCTGTTGTGGGGGAGGTTTTGGTCGATGACGGCGACCGTGTAGCCATTGAGGGCATCGACCGGGTCCACCCCGGCTTCGTCGTCGAAGGTGAACGACTGCAGCAAGCCCAGCCCCGTGCCGCCGGCCGTGCGCCCCGTGACCTTGGTGGCATTCAGAAGCCGGCCTTCCTGCCCGATCCGCCGGCTGTAGAAGATGCCGCCCTTGGTGAACAAGTCCGCATCCTCCTTGAAAAACGGCCGGTTTTCGTCGAACTCGATTTCGAAGGGACTCAGGTTCAGCACGAGATTGTCCGAGACCACCTGCCCGAAGTCCGGGATGAGCGTGGCGTCCAGCGTGAACGACTCGCCCAGCCCCAGCTTGAGGTCCATGCCCCCCGTGTAGCTGCCCACCGTCTCGCCCTTCGCATGGTTCGCGTACGCCGAGAAGTAGGGGATGAGCGAGATGCGCAAGGGCGGGTCGATGCCGGAGATGCCCTGGAGCACCCCACCTTGGTTGAGGAGCCCCTCTTGGGTGGGATCCATGGGGTTCCAGACGCTTTCCTCGCGCAGCCGGCGCAGGGTGCGGTAAGCGTTGATGCCCCAGGTTTGGTCTGCCAAATCCGCGAAGCGAAAAGCCATCCACGGAATGCGGAACTCGGCGGTCCACCCGGCGCTGTCCACCTGACAAACCACGTTCCACACCGCGTTCCAGCTCACATCCGCCATGTTCCCCGTCAGCTGGTCGTCGATTTGGATCCCCCGCGGTGTGGTGGCAAATCGGACCCCGTTGACCCCGTCATTGAAGGTGCTGAACCAAATCCCAAACTCATCCGTGTTCGCAATCTCATCCCGCGGGCTCAGCTGCTGAAGAATCGAGTCCGGCGCCGTATCCTCCATGCGGGCCGCGATGAAGAGCGCTTGGTCGTTGTAGGCAAAACGCATCCAAGTCGCCTGGCTCGGCGGCCGGCCCGGAAGCGGGGCAAGCTGAATGAAGTCCCCCGCCTGGGGCACCTCCTGCCACGCCGGGTCGCTCAGGTCGCCGTCGAGGAAGATGGGGCCAGTCAGGCGCGTCGCCTGCGCCGTCTTGATCACGCGCTGCGCGCCGGGCTCCACCGGCATTCCCGTGCCCTGCCCCCAGAGTGCGACGCTCCCCAGCCCCCAAAAGGCTGCGGCCACGCCCGCCCTGCGCCACCCTGCGCACGCCCTGCGCCACCCCCCGTCTCGGCCGCGCCCTGACCTACCGGAAGATGCCATTGCGATTGAGCATTTCCTGATAAGCCCGGGCATTGCGCAGGTGCGTGGCGTAATCCGGTGCGAAGGCATGCCCCGGCTGCCCATCCGCCCGGGCGCACATGAAGAGGTGGTTGTGCTGCTCCGGTTGCAACACCGCATCGACATAGGCAGACTCAGGGATGCGGATGGGACCCGGCGGCAGGCCGGTGTGGAGGTACGTGTTGTAAGGCGAGTCCACCAACTTGTCCAGATCGAGCAGCCGCTGGATGGTCCAATCCCCGCGGGCAAACTTGAGCGTGGGATCCGCTTGCAGGGCCATCCCGATGCGCAATCGGTTCAGGTACAGACCCGCCACCGACGGAGCTTCCGCCAGCACATTCGTTTCCTCCTGCACGATGGAGGCCAGCACCACCACCTCCCGGGGACTGAGCCCGAGGGCCTCCGCCTGACCCAACCGAGCCTCGGTCCACCACGCCTCCGACGCTTCGACCAACCGCTCCACCAGCGCCTCCCCCTCGATTTCCCAGTAGACCTCGTACGTGTTTGGCCTGAGCATCCACCCCAGAGAGTCCAGGGCAAAGGCCTTCGCCAGGGTCACCGAGTCCGCAAAAACCTGCCGACCCACCGTCGCCGCCACGACCGCAGGATCCCGGTGCGCGGGCACCACCAGCTGAACCGTTTCCCGCACCCCGTCGGCGAGCCGCCGCGCCACATCGGCCCCCGTCTCGGCCCCTGAAAACCGGTACCGCCCCGGCCGCGCCGTCCAGTCCCGCAGGGCGAGCGCCGCCCGAACGGCCTCCACCCACTCCTCCGGCACCGCCGGGCGCTCCGGGACAACCCCCGCCTCCGTCGCATCGGCCCCGTCCACCGC
>CAYONT010000068.1:7608-9385 GCA_964405405.1 uncultured Comamonadaceae bacterium
TCTCTCCACCGTCCTCCCACCCGAATCCACTCCGGCAGGGTCGCACACGGCGCGTACCCAGCGGCCTCAAAAAGGGCCGCGCTTTCGGCATGGTCGGCGGGAATCTCTGCGTAGAGCTGATGGAGTTCCAGGTGCTGGAAGGCGTAGGCGGCGAGCAAGCGCAGCCCCACGGTTCCGTGCCCCCTTTGACGTTGATCCGCCGCCACCACCACGCCCACCCCGGCACGCCGGTGCCGGATGTTGAGGTCGTAGAGGTCGAGGGCGGCCACGGTTTCGTCTCCGTGCTGGAGCATCAGGCGCACCGCACCGGCTTGCCAAACGTCCTGCTCCGCGTGCACAAAACGCATCAGCGCAGCCCGGCTCAAAGGGGCGAGCTGCGCCCCGCACCACCACTCTTCCGACCGGTTCTCCCAATCGTAGAGCAGGGTTACATCCTCGGGCTCCATCGCACGGAGCCGATATGCGCCGGCCGCAATCACGGGCGCGAAGATAGGGGCGAAATGGGGGCGGACGCCGTAATTTACGGCCATGAAACGACAGGGAAAGGGAGGCCGGTTGCACCGGGGATGGCGCATGCTGCTGGGACTCTTCGGGACGGCCGCAGCCCTTGCGGGTTGCACCATCAACAAGGACATCATGTTCCAGACCCCGGAGGATTACGCCTTCGACGACCTCGCCCGGCTGTCCGGAGAGGCGGAGTACCGCATCGCCCCCAACGACTTCATCACGGTCCAGGTGTTCTCCAACGAGGGACAGCGGCTGCTGGCGGCCACGGCCGGCTCCTTGGAGGGCACCGGCAACGGAAACAACCTCCAAATGATGCAACAACAGCAACAACAAGGAGGCATCCGCTACCTGGTGAAGCCCGACGGCCGGGTGGAGCTCCCCGAGGTCGGGGATTTGATGCTGACCGGGCTCACGTTGCAGGAGGCAGAGACGCTGGTGGAAAAGGCGTACGCGTCGCTGTACCACGCACCCTACGCGCTCATCCGGGTCACGAACAACCGGGTCTTCGTGTTCCCGGGCCAGGCGGGGGCTGCGACGGTGGTGCCGCTCGAGAACCTCAACACGACGGTCCTCGAGGTGCTCGCGCGGGCGGGCGGGATTGCACCACGCGGGAACGCATCGCAGGTCAAACTCATCCGCAAAATAGGAGACCGCAACCACGTATTCCACATGGATCTCTCCACGATCGAGGGCATGCAGGCGGCTTCCACGACGGTTCAGGCTTACGACGTGATTTACGTGGAGCCGGTTCCGGAGCTGGCGAACGAGGTGCTGCGCGACCTCAGTCCCATCGTCTCGATCATTTCTTCGCTGAGCATCCTCTGGGCGCTCCTCTCCAACGCGATGTAACCCCAACGACCCCTCCCTTGACTGCAACGCCTCTGCCCCTCTCCGGCCTGTTCCTCCTTTCTCCCCGGGTCTTCGCGGACGACCGGGGTTCTTTCACCGAGACGTGGAATGCGGCAACGTTTGCGGCCGCGACCGGCAGCGACGGGGTCTTCGTCCAGGACAACCAAAGCATCTCCCATGCGTGGGTGCTCCGGGGCTTGCACCACCAGGCCGCGCCGCATGCGCAAGGGAAACTGGTTCGGGTGGCCTCCGGTGCCATCTGGGATGTCGCTGTCGACATCCGTCCCGACTCTCCGACCTACGGTTCCCACTACGGGACGGAGCTGTCCGCCGAGAACGGCCTCCAACTCTGGATTCCCCCCGGCTTCGCCCACGGGTTCCTCTCGCTCCGCCCAGACACCATGGTCCACTACAAGTGCAC
>CAYONT010000069.1:0-5699 GCA_964405405.1 uncultured Comamonadaceae bacterium
TGGGCGGGGCGGGTTGGAATCTCCCGCATCAGCCGCATCTCGATGGTTTCCAACAGTTCGTGGCTCTGAAAGGGCTTCGTGATGTAGTCCACCGCCCCCTTGCTCAGTCCCTTCCGGAAGTCTTCCCGTTCTGCCTTCGCGGTGAGGAAAATGAGAGGGATGCGGGAAGTCTCCGGTTGCCGACTGAGCACTTCTGCCACCCCATACCCATCGAGTTCGGGCATCATGATGTCGCACAGGAGTAGGTCGGGGAGATGGGCCTTCGCGAGCCGGATGCCCTCGATGCCGTTGCTGGCCTGCAGGATGCGGTGGCCAGCGAGTTCTAGCAGTTCCGCGATGTTCTCGCGGACATCGGTTTGGTCTTCGATGATGAGAATCGTACCCGTCATGGCGCGGTGCTTGAAAATTCTGTTGATTGCGTGGGGGAGGAGGGGAAGTGCACAGGCCAAACCACTTCAAACCGGGTCCCCTCACCGACCCGACTTTCAAACCGGATGTCGCCGCCCAGGCCCTGGACGCATCGGTTGACCAGGTCGAGACCGACGCCGGTTCCTGGCACGTGGCTGGCCTCGGCGCCGCGAAAGAACCGCTCGAAGATGTGCGCTGCCTCCTCCTTGGGGATGCCCATGCCGGCATCGGTGACGGTGAGCTCCCAGCGCCCGCCTCGGCGGTGCAATGCCACTTCGATCTCGGTCCCTTCCGGTGCGTACTTGCTCGCATTGGACACCAGGTTCGACACAATGCCGTGTACCGCCGCCGGATGCCCCCATTCTCCGTCCACAGCCTCCCCTCCGAGCCCCACCCGCACCAACCGTTGCCCCGGTTTCAAGGACATCTCCATCGCATCGAGCGTTTGGCCCACCCACCGCGGCGTATCCACCGGTGCCATCTGTGCCTCCCAACGGCCCGACTCAAACTTCTCCAAACTGAGGTAATCGTCCAGGATGCCCACAAGGTGCTGCACCGATCGCTGGATTTTTGCCAAATGTTCCCCAGCCCGGTCTGTGTTGCCCCGTTCTGAGTGTGCCTTGACCAGCTCCGCTGAGGAGGCAATCGTGCTCAGGGGCGTCCGGAACTCGTGGCTGGCCATGGAGACAAACCGGGACTTGAGTTCGTTCAACTGCCGCTCCTTGCGCAGCGCCTGCATCGTTTCTGTCACGTTCTGCTCCACGAGTAGGATCCGGCTCTCTGAGTCGCCCTCGATTTCGATGGACACTGCTTCGACGCGGAAGTGTTCCCCATTGTGCTCCAGTTCGAAGGATTGGTCTTCTCCGGCCAAAACCCGACGGAGCCGCTCGACAATGCCGTTCCGGATGCTCTCCGGAAGCTGGTCCGGGTAGTACTTCCCGTGCAATTCCTGACTCGTGATGTGCAGAGCAAACAGCTGCTTGCCTTCCGCAAATTCGCAACGTAGGTCCTCATCCAAGACCCAAATGGTGCCATTGGGATAGTTGCGCGCCACCGTCCGGTACATCAGCTGGCTCCGGCTGAGTGCACGTCCTTGGTCCAAAACCTGCTGCTCCAGCAACTTGTTGAGTCGGATGACCTTGTTTTCCAGTTGTTTGCGCTCTGAAATGTCCGTGATCATGGCCGCAACCCAAGTTTCCTCTCCAAATGGGAGAGGGGTGAGGGAAATTTCGACGGGAAAGACCGAGCCATCGGCCCGCAATCCCTGAAGGTCCCTGCCTTTCCCCATGGGCTTTTGCTCCGGAGCGGCGAAGTATCGGGCCCGGTGCTCGGCGTGGCCACCCCGGTACGCTGCCGGAAGCAGCGCATCCACAGAGATTCCGACCAGGGTCTCCTTCCAAGCGAAGAGTCGCAAGGCGGCTGGATTGTGGTACCGGATGATGCCCTGCGTGTCCGCGACCAGGATGCCCTCCGTTGACCCTGTGAAAAGCGCGCCGCCGATTGCGCCCAACAGTTCGGTGGAATCCGCTTGGGGTGCCATGGCTTCCGGGGTCAGTCAAACAACTCCAGCCCGCGAGTGCTCGTTTGCGCACCGGTGAACCGGTGGAAAATCAGGAGCGGCAGGGTTGCACGCACGGCTTCTTGGCGGGCCAAACTCCGGTGAAACAGCTGCTCCCACAGGCTGTGCGTCTGGGTGCTCAAGGCCAGCAGGTCCGTACCTTGTTCCTCCGTGAACCGGTGCAATCCCGTTTCCACATCCGGTGCCTCCAGCGTCACCCGCCCCCAGTTCTGCAGCTCCGACCCCGCGAGCAGGGTTTCCAGCGCAGGGTGCATCGTTTCTTCGATGCCGCCCTCCGGGTGGACATGGAGCAGGGTGACCTCCGACTGGTACAACCGGCCCAACGCAGAGAAAGCCCGGAACACCGCGGTCTCATCGCTCCGCAGGTCCGAAGCCAGCACCAGGCGCTCCCAGGCGACCGGGGCTTCCCGCCTCGGCACGATGAACGTGGGGAGATCGCTCGACCGCAGGATTTCCGCGCTGATGCTGCCCCGCAGACCCCCCGTCCAACCCTTCGCCCCCTTCGTGCCGAGGACCACGGCCTTCACCTCCTCGAGACGCCCGTACCGCAAAATGACTTCGGCGGGGCCACCCGGCTGGGCCTCAGCGATGTGCGGTACCCGGGGTGTCACGTGGGTCGAAGCAAAATCCGCCAGCCGCTCCAGAGCCGCCGCTTGCAGCCTTTCGGCCTCCGGGTGTAGCCCCGCGCCCCGCTGGATCCATCCGGACCCCGACGGCAGCAACGGTGCCTCGAAAGCGTGCAGCAGGACCAGGTGGGACTGGGTACGGAAAGCCAGGTCCGCCGCAAAAGCGCACGCGTAAGCCGATTCCGGCGAGAAATCAATGGGGACGAGGATGTGCTTCATGCGGGCAGGGGATAAAGGAGGGTGGGAAGACCGGCGTGCTTGACCAAGGCGCTGGACACACTCGGGATGAACAACTTCATGAACCAATTGCGGCGGCGTGGGGATACGACCAGCAAGTCGTAGCCATCCGACGCCGCTTCCTCCAGCACGGCATTCTCGATGCGCCGCTCCTCGCACATTTCGAAAGACATGTCGGGCGCGTTGTCCAGGCTGCGGACATGCTGTTGAAAGGCCACCATGTGCTCCTGCTCAAAGGGTTCGGGGATTTGGCCATTGACCACGTGCAGGAAGTGCACGTGCAATGCGTCGGGCAGCCGCTGCCAGGTCTGCACATACGCCATCACGTCCCGGTCTTCCTCCAGGAAATCCGTGGAGAAAAGGACCTCGCGGATGCCCTCGAACGTGCGGCCCTCGGGCACAACGAGCAGGGGTGTCGGACAATGGGCCGCCACCTCCGATGCCACGCTGCCCCAAATGAATCGCTCCAGCCCTGTCGTCCCTTTGGATCCCATCACTGTGAGCCAGGGCCGCTGCTCCTCCATCGCGGCTGTGATGGCCGTCGAAGCAAACCCCGCCACCGCGGTCACGGTCACCTGCCCCTCAAACTGCGCCCGGACCTCGTCCGCCAGCCCCTCCAAGGCATGCACTGTCTCTACCCGCAGCCGCTCAAAGTCACCCGGATCGATGACCGCACCAAACTCCGCAGCCGGGGCAGGGATGTGGTACGCGGACAACAAGGTGATGCGGCTCGGTGCAATGCGGGCCAAATCGATGGCATACCGCAGGGCATACATGCTGTTGTCCGAAAAATCGGTCGGGACGAGGATGTTTCTCATGTCCCGAAGTTCCGAAGAATCCGCCTTGCAAAAATCTGATTTCGATCAGTTTTACTCCGGGCAACCTTCGCCAAATACGGTCAAGAATAGCAACAAATCACCTGTGGTGATGAGTTGGTCACCGTTGAGGTCTCCCATGCAGGTGGCCTCGGCTGGGGCCGCCGGGAAGTAGCAAGATCCATCGTCGTAGCTAGCCTCCGCGAGGTAGTTCGCCGCTTCCGGGTAGGTACAGCCTTCCACCACGCAACCGAAGAAGTCGCAACTGCCGTCGTCTTGCGTGGCAGATGGGGCGAAGTTGCAGGCGTTGGGATAGGTACATCCGGTGGTCGGGGCGACCGGCTCTTCTGCCTCGTCGCAGATGTTGTTGTTGTTGAGGTCGTCACACAATGCACCACATACGGCGGTCAGGGTGTGTTGGTGGAGGTCCCCCCAATCGTCCATGGGGCGCAGGATCCACTCGGAATTGTCTGGGTCGGTGCCCGCGGAAGCGGTCCAGTTCCCCGCATTCCCTTGGGAGACGGTGGGCTTGCGCACCAGGGTGCGGTCCTTGGTCGCGTTCGCCACCCCCGCCACCGGCCAGCCGTCGCCCGGATCCGCCACGAAATCGCCGATGATGTCCAGGATGGTGAAATTCGAGGTAGTGCCTTGCACCAAGGCGCAACCATCGTCCCCGTTCGACAGGGTCGTCAGGGTCATGTCTGCCACCGCGAGGATGCTGGCCGTGGCCTGGGGATGGGCGACCACAAAAATGCCGCCTGGAGCCAAGGTCGCGCCCACGGGAAAGGGATGCCAACCCTCCGGCACGCCCACGGTCGTGGGCCCGTTGTTCACGGTGGCCAGGGCATAATCCGACAGCGAAATCGCACTCAAGGTGGGGTTGAAAATCTCGACGTACTTGTTGTTCGAGGAGCCCTCCGCATACTCACTGAAGAACAGGTTGCATAAGGCCGCCGTGTTGCCGTCGCAGTCCGCGCCAGGGGAGGGGAAGATGCAGGAGCCGTCGTCCTGGGTCGCGGCGGGAACGTAGTTGCAGGCATTCACCTCGGTGCAGCCCAGCACGGGGTCCCCGTCATAGAACCAGGCCCAGTAGACCAATTCGGGAACATCGATGTAAGGATTGCGGTTTCCCTGCACCGAGGCGACCCGGTTGTTGCGCTGAAGTTCGGTGGCGTCCACGGGGTCTGCTTGGTGCCACTGGTAGAGCACCGCCGGGTCCGCCACGGCCGTGATGGATCCTGCGGCATCGGGGTACATGGTGTAGAAGTAGAAGACCAGACGCGCCACATTGCCCTTCTCCGATTCCCGGGGCTCCCAGATTTCGCCGCTGCGTTCCGACCAAGCACCGGGGTTCGCTGGGATGCTCCCTTGCGTCACGTAGTTGCCCGTGGGACCGATGCCGTACCACTGCGCCGTTGCGTCCGCCACTTCGCCGTACCGCGAATTGTTCCGTGCTGAATTCGCGCTTCCGTGACAAGGCAACATGTTGAACAAGTCGCTGCGCATGGGCGAGATGCCCCCGAAAAAGCTCTGAGGCACAATGTGTTCCGTGTTGATGGGGTCCAGGTAGGTGGTGAAAGCCGCCGGTTGGGCAAAGCCCGTGTACACGCAGGTCACCGTTCCATTCACGTTGTCCGTTAGGCCAAACATGGCTTCACGCGCTCCATTGTACCCCTGGTCGTCAAAGGTGCCTACATAGGTGTTGCTCCGCAACCAGGTTCGCAAGGGTTCTAGGTACAGGCCCGCGGGGACCTCCACCTGGCTCCAGGAGCCACCGAGTCCGGCGAAACCGAGGAGCATCCCGAGCAACAAAAAACGATGGGGTGCATTCATGGAGAGCGGTGTTCTTACAAATTTAGCCTACAGGACGCATCTTTGCGGCATGTCAAGGCCACGTAAAATCCAGGTGGGAACCCGGGTGCGGTTTCTCAATCAGGTCGGAGAGGGGAAGGTGACGGCGCTGCTCGGGCCGGACGAAGCGATGGTGGAGGACGATTCGGGGTTCGAATACCCCCACCGCATCGCGGAGCTGGT
>CAYONT010000069.1:5799-9279 GCA_964405405.1 uncultured Comamonadaceae bacterium
TCCCAATCCCCAGACTCCGTTCCTGTTCCCCAAGCCTTTTTGTCCACCGGTGGCGCGTAAGCTGTGCCCTTGCCGTCATAGAAACCATACAAATCGAGCAGGGCAGGCGGGATGCGCTGGCCCAGCCCTTCCTCGAGGTAGAGCGAAGCCGCCCATGTGGCATCCACATCCAAGAACACCATCGGTGCTGCCACTGCCGTATCCGTTTTCCAACCCAGCAGGTGGTGCTCCGGATTCCAGTACAAATGTTCCGTGGTCTTGCGGCCTGGGCGCTGGGTCTCCACGGTGAGCCGCGCAGTCCAAACCACCGAATCGCTTCCCAGCGGAACCCGGGTCAATGCCCGGACTTCGCCCCGCAGGGCTTGCAATCGTTCCCGGTCATCCGGGTCCATCTCCTGCCAAACAGGTGCGGCAGCGGGCGGCGGGTCAGTGGGCTGGGCGCGCATCACGATTGCGGGGGCGGCGCACAACATAAAAATCAGGGAAGGGAGAAGGCGCATGGCTGCAAAAGTTGTTGACCCAAAGATAGGTCGGCACAGCGGTCAACGGGCGGTCCTTCAGCGGGGACCGCGCCGACCCCGCGGGGCCTTGGGGTCCGGAAAGGTCCGATCGAGTGCTGGGTCTCGGATGTCGACGTTCTCCCGCAGCACCCACTGCTTTCCATCCCATTCGAAGGCGTCGTACGTCATGTCTGGCCCGTAGAAAGCGGCCACACCCCGCACATCCGGGGACCGCGGCGAAAGGTGGTCCATCGCGATCCGCTCCCCATCGTAACGGAGCAGGACCGACAGGACATCTGCATACTCCAGCACCCACCGGCGCTGGATCGCCCCGCGGACTTCGATGCGCGGCGCCCCGAGCCGCACCTGTCCGCCCTGAAACTCCAGCACCTCCACGACCTTGCGCGTGGTGAGCCCGTCGGCGCCATCCCATCCCAGCAGGGTGTACACCGGGGTTCGCTTGTCGCGCGTCAGAATGACTTGGTAGTAAACGGCGCCAGGCCAAACCTCCCCCCCAAACCGTTTGCCCACTTCCCGGACGTTGCTCCGGGGCTGGTGTTTCAAGGGGTAGGACCGGTAGCCACCGGTTTCCCGAGGGTCGCCACGCAGCACGAAGCCCCCATAACGCTGGGTGCGGTCGGACAGTTCGACGTTCCATGTGACGACCCGGAGCAGTTCCGGGCCGGTGCCCACCTCCGCCCATCCGATGGTGCCTTTCAGTTCATCCCAAGCCGGGTCAAGGGCCGTCCCCGACCGAAGTACCTCGCCCCAGGTCGTCTCCAGCTGGGCGTGGAGGGCGAGCCGTGCGGAATCCGCTGTGGCCACCCGGAGCGCCGCGTGCAAGTCCCGCACCCGATTCCTGAGCCCCATCCCATCGAAATCCTCTGGGGACTGAGGGGTTTGGCCTAGAAAGCGCAGCGGAAGCATGGCCATGATCCAACATCCGATTCCCCAAATGAAGATGCGCTGCATGCCCAATCAACGCGGGAATTTCCCCGGAATTGCCTCAGAGATGCAGGAAGTTCTTCTTCGCCAGCAACACTTCCTGGCTCTCCACGTGGTCCGGGTCGTCCACACAGCAATCGACGGGACAAACCGCCGCACACTGGGGCTCATCGTGGAACCCGACGCATTCGGTACATTTCTCGTGGGCAATGTAGTAAACGTCCTGGCTGCGGGCTTCCCGGATGAGTCCGGCGTCCAATTCGCCGACGGTCGGGTGGATGCCCGTGCCCCGGAATCCCGTTCCGTCGGACATCTTCCAGTTCGCCCCGCCTTCGTAAATGGCGTTGTTGGGGCACTCTGGTTCGCATGCGCCGCAATTGATGCAGGCGTCGGTGATCATGATGGCCATGGTGAGAAGGCGCGTGTGGGTGGTAAATTTGGCCGCGAAGATACGACCATGGAGCACAACACATTTTACGCCTCGCTTGTTCAGTTGGGGGCCTGGTTGCGGGGGGAGGTCGCGGGGTCGGGTAGCGACGACGCGGACTTGCTGCGCCGGGCGGAGGTGGGGAATGCTTGGTTTACGCCGGGGAATGTGCGGACGGCGATGGAAGCGCTGGGGGAGGGGTTGCGGCCGGAGGTGCTGGCGGAGTGGCGTCAGCGGCAGGGGGGGGCGTGGGTGGAGGACCCGTTGTCGGTGGGGGTGGAGCGGCGGAAGCGGGTGGGACTGGTGTTGGCGGGGAACCTGGCCATGGTCGGCTGGCATGACGTGCTGTGCGTATTGATGGCGGGTCATGAGGCGGTGGTGAAATGTTCTCGGGATGATGCGGTCCTGATTCCAGCCGCCGTGGCCTATTGGGGGAGCCTCCTGCCCGAGGTCCGGCAGCGGGTGACTTGGGTGGAGGAGCGGCTGCCAGAGATCGATGCGCTGGTCGTGACGGGTTCCGGAAACACCACCCGGCATTTCGATTACTACTTCCGTCACTTGCCGCGGCTCCTCCGGGGTTCCCGGACCGGGGTGGCCGTTCTCGACGGGCAGGAGACCGATGCGGAGTTGCGCGCGCTGGGCCAGGACGTTTTCCTACACTTCGGCCTGGGTTGTCGCAGTGCCACAAAACTCTTCGTGCCGGAAGATTTTGATGTGCAGCGTTTGTTCGCCGCTTGGATGGATTGGGCCCCCATCGCTGCCCACAACAAATACGCGAACAATGTCGACTACCACCGGGCGGTTTGGCTTTTGAACGGAGAGGCACTCTTGGAAAACGGTTTGTTGTTGCTCAAGGAGGACGCCGGCTGGGTGAGTCCGGTGGGTTCGGTTTTTTACTCCCGATACGCCGATGTGGGTGCGGTGTGGGAGACGATCGCCGAGGCGGCACTGGGCATCCAGTGCCTGCTGATGCGTGCGGGCAATCGCCCCCCGCGACCGCTTGGAGTGGCGGTGGTGGACCTGGGGCAAGGACAGTTTCCAAAACCTTGGGATTATGCAGACGGCGCCGACACATTGGAGTTCCTGCATGGCTTACATTTGGCCCATGCTTAGGTTACGGAACGGTGGATGGGCGATGGCTGGGTTGCTCGCCTTGTGTGCGGCAGCCTGGACGGGTTGTGAGACGGATGTGGATTTGACAGCGGACTACCAGCGGACGCCCGTGGTCTTTTGCTTGCTGGATGTGGCACAGGACACGCAGTGGGTGCGCATCAACCGTACCTGGCTCGGGGATGGGAACCAGTTGGATGCAGCCCTCATCGCGGACAGCAGCGAATATGACCCGGCAGAGGTCAGTGCCCGGATCACGGAATACCGAAATGGGGTTGAATTTCGTTTCTGGACCCTGCGCGATACGTTGCTCCAAAACAAGTCGGAGGAGGGCATTTTCTTCGGACCTCAGCACCAGGCTTGGTACATGGTTCAGCCCGGTGGGCTGGAAGGAAACGCCTTGTACGAGCTGGAAATCGAGTTGGCGGATGGCACCACGGTGCGGGGGGAGACCATGGGCATTGCGGAGGTGGCGGGCAACATCACCCAGCCACCGCC
>CAYONT010000070.1:0-9231 GCA_964405405.1 uncultured Comamonadaceae bacterium
ATGGAGGTCCGAGTTTACAGGAAGTGTTCGAAGGGGACGTGCGCCAGATCGACGTTTACTGGAAGGTGCTTGAACTGGAACGCGACGACCTCCAGCTTTATCAGTTCCGAGAATTCACCGTGGACAACGTATACGATTTCAGCTACTTGCTTCGCTTCGAAAAGGAAGACTGATCACTGAAGTACCTGCTCAAGGCCCGCCCGGGTATCTTGGGGCAAGTCGCGCAGATCCAGCACGATGAGACCATCGATGGCATCGTTGAATTGGGGGTCGCGATTGAAGGCCAAAACCTTCGCATTCTGAGCCAAGTATCGTTTCAGCAGCACGGGCATTGCGTGCTGGTCAGGATCAATGTCCCCAATGATGCGGTCAAGCTTCCGGGCATCGTTGCCCACGCCGGCCAGCAAAGCAGCGGGGTCTTGCTTTCCACCGATGGGACTGGGGAATCGAACGGGGTTCCTTGCCTGGACACTGCCACGCAAAGGGGAGTCAAGCGAAAAGCCCGAAGCAAACGACATCATGAGCCATTTCGACAGCGGGTTGTAAGCCCCCGAGATGGACACCGGCCCAATGAGGTAACGGTACTGCGGGAATCGTTGTGAGACCGTGAGCAAACCACGCCAGAGGAGGAACAAGGGAAGCCGGTGCTTCTGGTAGGCCATGGGAACAAAGCTCCGGCCCAGCTCCATCGACTCTGGCAAAATGTCACGAAACGCCTTCCGCATCCGGAAAAGGGTGGAAGTATAGAACCCTCGGTGGCCAAACCGTTCAAAGATGGGCCCGCCCATACCCACACGGTAGGCGCCTGCGATTTGGCCTTCACGCTCGTCCCAAAGTACCAAGTGATGATAGGTCAAATCGAATTCATCCAGATCGATTTCCTCGTGGGTACCCTCTGCCACAGCCCGAAAGGTCAGCTCCCGCAACCGCCCTATTTCATGCATCCAGGGCCCCATGCGAGCATACGGAACAAAGTAACATGCAAATCCACCTTGGGCAAACAATTGGAACTCCTCAACTGTGCGAACATGTTCTTGCAGCACTTCCCGTGCGAGGGGCTCCACCACAGGTGCTGGCTGCTGCCGATACGCATGCACCACCTGGAACATTTTCCTACTCACCTGAACCCAGCGTTGCCAACCCCATGGCTCCAACCTTGCCGCTAGTGCAAAAGTGCGCGCCCGAAAGAACCGGGTTCGCTGGGCCATGTTCTGGAATCCGGATACCTCTTCGACCCGAATGGGGGTGCCGCATCGCAAAGAAACCGTCCACGTTTCTTCGCGCCTGACCCGACCGGTCCAAGGCCCCACCCGGAGCTTCGGGTGGACCAACTCCAACAACTTCGCCAGTCCCGTGTCCCGGGCATGGATGTACATCGGTACCACTGAGGCTCCGGTGCGCTCTTGTAACCAAGCTGCTGCATCCGACCACCGGCCGTCCGTCACCGTTCGTGGGGTGTTTGCAAATCGACTGATCCGAAGGGACGGAAAGACCACCACCACCCCTCCCCCTGCGAGGCACTCCAATACAGGCGCCCAATTCCCCCCCTCCTCCCCGATTCTTCCCCGGGGCATCTCCAGAAACCACCGCTCCAATCCTTGCCAACGGTATTTCGCCGGTGCTGACAAAATCTTGACGTCACGCCGCACCTGCCCCAACCCAGCCAGAGCAAGAATCCCATCCAGGACTCCGAAGGGATGGTTGCAAACCACCACAATGGGCCCATTCACAGGCAGATGTTCCCGCACCTCCTCCATGCCGGCAATTTGCACATGCAGCCTTTCCAGAATCTCCAGTACGCCTTCCAAGCCTTCCCCCATACTCCCCGTCATCGGATTTCCATCCTGTTCCTTACCCCAGGCCAAACGACGAAAAAGCCTCCCCACAGCTGCCCGCTGTTTCCGCCTCCCCCCCCGAACATTATCTCCAGAATCCTCCATCGATTCGACGCTAATAAACAGCAATGTAAGGGGTTTCCATCTACAAAACGACCGCCCTCCCGTTGGAAGACGGCCGAGTCCGTCAAGTCCGCCCCCCTCCCAACCTCGAGCGCAAAATTGACGTCCGACCATCTCCCCAAGATGAACTCCATGTCAACCCTGTGCAAAGAAAAAGGGGCCACCCGAAGGCGGCCCCTGTATTACTCGACTGGCTTTGAAACTCAGTAAATCGTTCCCCAAGCCAACAGGAAGTTCAACAAGTCTTGAGCTTGAACCTGTCCGTCTCCATTGAAGTCCGGACAAACCTGGTAGCTGCAAGTGCTGTCATCCAAAGTCGCCATCGGATTGTAGTTCAACGCTTCGCTGTCGGTACAACCCGTCCACACGCAGTTGCCTCCATCAATGGTAGCCGATGCATCGTAGTTGCTGGCCGTTGGATAGATGCAACCGTATGCTTCGCAGTTTTCAGGAGCATCTTCCGCTCCACAGAAATCCACTTCGGTGTAGAGGTTCTCCAGGGGCTCAGCAACAATGTTGCATGCATCCTGAATCCACTCCTGACCGCCCCACAAAGGTGCTACTTGTCCGTAAGCGAGCAAGAAGTCAAGCAAATCCTGGTTCTGGACAATGCCGTCTCCGTTGAAATCGGCACTGATGGGTGCATCTGTACAGGATCCGTCAGACACCGTTGCATACGGATTGAAGTTCGCGAAGCTCGCATTGGTGCAACCCGCAAATGCGCACGTACCATCGTCAAAGGTCACGGATGGATCATAGTTGTCAGCCGCTTCGTAGGTGCAACCATAGCACGTTACGAAGTCACAGCTACCAGCATCCGTGGCTTCAGCATTGTAGTTGCAACCCGCAGGATCTTGACAACCTACCACCTCAAAGGGGTTGCAGATGCCATCACCATCGGTATCAGCGAGACAATTGCCGTCGCAATCGTAGCCAGCCGTAGCATAGTTGCACGTTCCGAGGTCTGTGGCATCCGCGTTGTAGTTGCACGCCAGGATATCCTGGCAACCGACCACTTCAAACACGTCACATACCCCATCACCATCACTGTCCACCAGGCAGTTGCCGTCACAATCATAGCCCTCATCAGCATAAGTACATGCTCCAGCGTCCGTGGCATCAGCATCGTAGTTGCAAGCACCAGCATCCTGACAGCCAACCACTTCGAACGGATCACATACACCATCTCCGTCGCCATCGGCCAAACAGTTTCCATCGCAATCATACCCTGCATCAGCATAGGTACAATCGGCTGCATCGGTTGCTTCAGCATTGTAGTTACAAGCCGAAGCATCTTGGCAACCTGACACCTCGAAGGGATCACATACTCCGTCGCCATCGCTGTCGACAAGGCAGTTGCCGTCACAATCGTAGCCACTGTCAGCGTAGTTGCATGCTCCCGAATCGGTAGCGGATGCATCGTAGTTGCAAGCGCCTGCGTCCTGACATCCAACGACTTCGAACGGATTGCAAATGCCATCTCCGTCGGTATCGACCAAGCAATTGCCATCACAACCATAACCTGCATCTGGATAGGTACATGAACCAGCGTCAGTTGCCAATCCGTCGTAGTTACAAGCCGTCGCATCCTGACAACCTACGACCTCGAATGGATCACATACACCGTCCCCGTCTGCATCTGCGAGACAATTGCCTTCGCAGTCGTAACCAGTGACCTCATAGGTGCAATCAGCAGAATCGGTCGCGGTTGCATCGTAGTTACAAGCCGTCGCATCCTGACAACCTACGACCTCGAATGGATCGCAAACACCATCCCCATCCGAATCAGCGAGACAGTTGCCATCACAATCGTATCCACTGTCCGCATAATCGCAGGAACCTGGATCGGTTGCATCCGCGTCATAGTTACATGCGGTTACATCCTGGCATCCCAATACCTCGAAGATGTCACAGATTCCATCGCCATCTGCGTCGGACAGGCATGTTCCATCGCATGCGTAATGTTCTTCAGCATAGGTACAAGAACCATCTTCCATGTTCGCGTAGGGTTGGAAGTTGCAAGCGCTTGCATCCATGCATCCTGGGAATTCCTCGATACAGCTTCCATCATTGAAATCTGCATTGGGGTCATAGTTGAACGCTGTGACATCATTGCAACCACAGACTCCATCCAAGAACGTGATGTCCGCACGATCGTCATTTGACGCGTCTCCCATCGGGAAGACTTGGGCGCGGAATGAACCGCTCACCTTGCCGTCCGTGGTCAATTGGGCGATCAAAATCCGGTGGTCTGCGCCAGCGATGGCATTGGGTGCACCCGGTACAACAAACCAACCGGAACCAATGCCATCCGTTACTTCAAAGCTATTCCCTGCTTCGAAGGCTGATGTCCAGGCACTCGGAATGACCTGAGCATTCACCTCAGAACCGGAAGCCGGACCGTCCAATCCAATGGTTACATAGGAGTCAAATGCAGCGTTGGCATCCAAGGAAACCAAAGCTGATGTCAACCCCGAGGGGGTTACCCCACCACCTGGGTGTTGATAGAACGAGGTCGTCGTTTCCAAGGACAAGGCAAACTCATCGTTGCCGGTCACAGCAGTCAATACATCAGCGGCATTGGGGGTGGTCAAATAGACACGGTAGGTGGTCAAACCAGCCAACGCTCCATTTGTGTGCGCAGCCACTTCATCCACTACGATGCCGTAACCTGCGATTGACGAAGTGTTTCCTTGGCAACTGCAGTAGTCACACTCCGATGAATCGGTGGCAGTCGGCAAGTAGTCACAAGCCGCTGGGTCTTGACATCCCACCACCTCCAATTCGTCACAAACACCATCGCCGTCAGCATCGTTCAAGCATGCACCCGAGCAATCCAACAAAGGAGCTGGGTAGTTACAGGTCCCATCTTCGTCAGTGGCCAACAAGTCATAGTTGCAAGCAGTTGCATCCGTACAACCCGCTACCTCAATTTCATCACACACGCCATCCCCGTCTGCATCGTTCAAGCAATCGCCCGCACAATCAACATATTCGGTTGCTGGATAGGTGCAAGTACCATTGTCATCCGTCGCAGAAACCATGTAGTTGCAAGCGTTGGAATCGGTGCAACCAGGCACCTCGATTTCATTGCAAACACCATCACCATCGGTGTCATTCAAGCACGCACCCAAGCAATCCAAGTAAGGTTGTGCAGGGAAGGTGCAGGTGAAGTTGTTCTCGGTAGCTGCCGGGTTGAAGTTACAAGCCGTGGCAATGGTACAACCCAGAACTTCGTCTTGGTTGCAAACGCCATCCCCGTCAAAGTCGAACAGGCACTGCCCGTCGCAATTGATGTACCAAGCCAACTGGTAGGTGCATGAACCATCGTCGTCCGTTGCAGCCTCACTGAAGTTACAAGCCATGGAATCTGTGCATCCAGCGATCTCCAACTCATTGCAAATGCCGTCACCATCGGTGTCAGACAAGCAGTTGCCTGCACAATCCAAGTAAGAGGCCTCGGGGTAGATACAATCCGACGCTTCAGTTGAAGCAGCGTTGTAGTTGCATGCCAAGGCATCCTGGCAACCTACCACTTCAAATTCATTGCACACTCCGTCCCCATCCGAATCGGCCAGGCAATTTCCAGCACAATCATATCCAGGGACAAAGTATTGGCAAGAACCGTTGTCATACTCGGCCGCAGGCGAGAAGTTACACGCCAAGACGTCCGTACATCCGCAAGCAGGTTGAGAGAAGAACAAGTCCACTCGCTCATCTTGGAGACCGTCACCATTGGGGAAGGCTTGAGCGCGGAAAGATCCCGAAATCGCACCATCCGTGGTCAACTGAGCAAAGAGCATCCGGTTGCCCACCACCGCAGAGTTGATTCCATCAGGGGTGACATACCAACCTGAGCCCACAATGTCATTGATCAAAATATTCCCTCCGGCTTCAAATCCAGCCATCCATGTGCCCGGAGCAATGGCCACTTCAATCTCACCCGCTGCCGTATTGGCTGGTTGGGTGAGGTTGAGGGTCACATACGAGTCATAAACGGCTTGCGGGAAATTGCTTAACAAGAACGGAGTCTGTGCAGCCGACGTCACACCCGCACCCGGATGTTGATAGAAACTCGTCGATGTTGAAATCTCCAATGGGAAGGACGAGTTGCCCGTGAATGAGGTCACAATGTCATCCGCATTCGGAGTCTCCAAATACAGACGGTAGGTGGTCAATCCCGCCAACTCACCATAGTAGTGGTACATGATGGGTTCAACAACCACATGGTATCCTTCGTAGTTGGCAATGGTCTCCGGACAGCTGCAGTAGTCGCAAGAACCATCCTCTTCGGTAGCATCGGTCGAATAGTTGCAAGCCGCAAAATCTGTACAACCATCTACCTCGAGAGCATCACAGGTTCCGTCGCCATCGGTGTCGATGCCATTTCCACCACATACTCCACAGGCATCGTTCACCAGGCAAGTTCCATTACCCGCATCCGCATAGTTGCATGCGTCTAGGTCGGAACAGTTGTCCAATGCATCACATACTCCATCGGCATCGGCATCAGCCAAGCAGTTGCCGTCACAATCATAGTACAACGCTGGGAACACGCACTGCGTCGCATCGTTGTAGATGGCCTCTGAATCAAAGTTGCAAGCAGCAGCATTCATGCATCCCGTGCAGCTCAGGAACTCACAAGAACCATCGTTCACGTTCGCCAACGGATTGTAGTTGCAGGCAGCTGGAATCACACAACCGGGTGTGACAAACACACAGCTACCATTCTCATCTGTAGCATCCTCGTTGTAGTTCAAGGCAGCAGGATCCGTGCAACCCGCCAACTCCAATTCATTGCAGATACCATCACCATCCGTGTCGTTCACACACGCTCCTGAACAATCGTAGGGCGCTACGGGGAAGACACACGAAGCAGGATTGCTCAGGGTGTATGTGCTGCTGTAGTTACAAGCTGCGACGTTCATACAACCAGCACAAGATGTGTACTCACAAGAACCATCATTTTGGTTGGCCGTTGCATCAAAATTGCATGCAGACGGGAAGATACAACCCGGGAAGGTGCAGCTTCCATTGTCTACGGTGGCGGCAGGGTTGTAATTCGATGCGGTTTCATCGGTACAACCTACACACGTCGTGTACTCGCAACTACCGTTGTTCACCGTTGCTGCGGGGTCATAGTTACAGGCCGTACTGATCGTACAACCGGGCACAACACAGCTTAGGTACTCGCATGAACCATCGTTGTACAACGCCGTGGGGTCGAAATTACATGCGGCCGTATCCGTGCAACCCAAAGCCAAACAGCTCAAGAAATCACAAGGTCCTTCCGCATTGTAGTTGCATGCGTATGGGTTCGTACACAAAGTTGACATGAAGGCCAACGCCGGACCACCTCCTGGAAGGTTGTTGGGGCATGGGAACTGAAGGACACAAGCAGAGAAGACCAAATAGGTTGCTTGTGGGTTGTAGTTGCATGCGAATGGCAATGTGCAGCCTCCTACCGCGCAAGAACCGTTGTCATCCGTTGCGTAGGGATTGAAGTTGATTGAACTTGAATTCGTACAACCCGGAACTTCGTTTTGATTGCAGATTCCATCTCCATCTGTATCAACGACGCACTGACCATCACAGCCATAGATGCCACCAGCGGGTGGGAACTGACAGAGGAACACAATGTTCACCGTCACATCCGGATCGTAGTTGCATGCCGCAGGCACACCACATCCTACACAGCTTTCGAAGTCGCATGAACCATCATTCTGCGAAGCCGTCGGATCAAAATTGCAAGCCGCTGGCGACATACAGCCAAAGCAATCGTAAGTACAGGCCGCGGGGTTGGAGTCAGTGGCAGCGCTGTTGAAGTTGCAAGCGCCAGCATCCTGACAACCCGCGATTTCAAATGGATTGCAAACCCCATCGCCATCTGTATCTACCAAGCAATCACCATCACAATCATAACCACTGGCTGCATAGGTACAGAAGAACGGCACGTTATAAATCACCGCAGGGTTGTAATTGCAGGCTGCTGGATTCCCACAACCTACACAGGAGGTAAAGTCGCAAGAGAAGTCGTTCAGGTTCGCTGTAGCATCATAGTTACAGGCTCCCTGGATGGTACAACCAGGGTACAAGCATGTGCCATTCTCATCGGTTGCATAAGGGTTGAATGCGATGGAGTTTGGATCCGTACAACCCGGGATTTCGACCTCGTCACATACGCCATCTTGGTCAACGTCGTTGTTACAAGAACCAGCACAGTTCAAATAAGGGAACGCGGGGAAAACGCATGACCCATCATTCTGGGTAGCGGAGGCATCGTAGTTACATGCGGTGGCTACGGTACATCCTTGACAGCTTTCAAAATCACAATCCTCGACGACCAGATAATCCGCATCTACATCGAAGTTGCAAGCGGAGGACAAGGTACACCCACCCACCAAGCAAGATCCATCATCTTCAGTGGCATTGGAATCAAAACCGGGATTCGAAGAATCTGTGCATCCGAACACTTCCAACTGGTCACAAACACCATCACCATCGGAATCGATGAGGCAGTTTCCTGCACAATCATAGAATGCAGCGGGTAGCTGACAATCTGCCGGTATAATGGCATTTGGGTTGTAGTTGCATGCTGCTGGATTCATGCATCCAACACACGAAGTAAAGTCACAAAGCGCGTAGATCAAGAAATCAGCGGTTGGATCGTAGTTGCATGCCATCGAAATCAAACAACCACCAACCAGACAAGATCCGTCATCTTCTGTAGCAGCAGCGTCATAACCAGGGTTGGTTGGATCCGTGCATCCCAAAACCTCCAAAGCATCACATACGCCATCACCATCCGAATCCATCAAACAATTGCCATCGCAATCATAATGGGGCGCTGGCAAGGTTCCTGCACAGTCACAGGCACCTTCCGCAATGCCCGAGCCCCCACAAATGCCGCACTCATCAAGGACATTGCCAGCGCAATCGCAAGCACCAGCGGGGATTCCGGAGCCTCCGCAGATTCCACAAGCATCAACATATTGACAAGAACCATCGTTCTCAGTGGCGTCTTCATCATAGTTACATGCTTGAGCATCTGTACAACCTGGGAAGGAGTCACAAACGCCGTCACCATCTAAATCAGAATCACAGGTGCCACCACAAACTCCGATGGCATCCAAAACATTGCCATCACAATCACAGGCGCCCACCGGGAATCCGTTGCCGCCGCACACGCCACATGCATCCAACTGCTGGCAAGAGCCATCATTGTCCGTGGCGTTCGCATCATA
The DNA here is from genome assembly GCA_964405405.1 of uncultured Comamonadaceae bacterium. GTDB lineage: Bacteria > Bacteroidota > Bacteroidia > Flavobacteriales_D > Sanyastnellaceae > CAMCYM01. The sequence goes on from CAYONT010000070.1 coordinate 9,203, forward strand.
ATTGCAAGCTGACGCATCCGTGCATCCCG
>CAYONT010000071.1:0-9126 GCA_964405405.1 uncultured Comamonadaceae bacterium
GGACGTTGGGGCCCGGACCGTTGCAAACCCCACACGCATCCAAGGCGCCCACACAGGGGTCAACGTCGTCACAAACCCCATCCGAGTCGGAATCCACCCCCGTGCCGTTGCATACCCCGCAGGCATCGTACACCCCCACACAGTCGTCCTGGCTGTCGAAGATGCCGTCCCCATCGCTGTCCACCTCCTCAAAAACCCCCAAGAGCGCCAGCAAGTCAGAGACCCCCACCGCGTTGTCCCCATCCCAATCCGGGTTCCAACCGCAACCCCCTTGGCCCCAAAGCGGGGCAGAGACCGAGCCCAGCAGGGCGAGTGCACACAAAAGCAACGAACGTGACATGGCGGTTTGGTAAAAGTTCAGTCAAATATAAACAAATCTGGGTGAGTGGACGATGCGCCTGGAACTGCAAAGAAAATCGCAGAATGGCGTGGGTTGCGGCATGAATTGGGACGGCATCCCGCACACTGAGGCGGTGTTGAAGCCGTTGGTGTCCGCCCACAGGGCGCTGGCTGAGCTGAAGGGTTTGGCCAGCAGCATGCCCCACCCGGAGGTGCTGGTGAATACCCTCGCCCTGCAGGAGGCGAAGGCCAGTTCAGAAATAGAGAACCTCGTGACCACCCGGGACGAGCTGTTCCGGGCGCAGGTGGACGCTCCCGAATGGCGCAACCGCCCGACCCGGGAGGTATTTCGCTATGTCCAGGCCATGCGCGTGGGTCAGGCAGCGCTGAAGGAGCACGGATGGCTGACCATGAAGCTGGTGGAGGAAATCCAGATTCAGTGGGTGGAAAACGACGCCGGGTTCCGCAGGCAAGCGGGGACCGTGCTCGAGAACGACCGGACGGGGGAAATCGTGTACACCCCCCCGCAAACCCGGGACGAGGTGCTGAGACACCTGTCGAACCTCGAACGTTTCATCAACAACAACAAAGAAACGTACTACCGTTTGTTGCAGGCGATTGAGACCACTGCCCGGGAGACCACCCAGGTCATCCGCGAGGTGTTGGGCCTGATCCCATCCACCCAAGCGACGCTCAAGTCACAGACGAAATTTTACAGCCCCCAGCTTCTCCACAGCCTGTTCAAATACCCCTACACCAAGATTGAATTCCTGACGCAGGAATTGGGGGTATCGGCGGTCACCGCTCGGAGTTACTTGGAGCAAATGGTCGCCATCGGTCTCTTGCGCAAGGTGCGGGTCGGGCGTCCCCATTGCTATGTCAACCACGCTTGGGTGGCGGCCATTGAGTGAAATTCATCCCACAGCGGCCAGCACATACGAAATCCCCAAGCAGGCGCGTTGTAGAGGCAGAAGCATCCCGAAGTTCGCCGCAAGGGGAACTACCAACCGAGTGTCCGCACCACGGTGGTTCTATGATGTGGGCCCCTTTGTAGGTCAAAATAAAGGAGAGGAGTCCATGGAGTCGATCGGGTTGCGCTGAGCAGCTTTTGTTTCACTTCAACCTCTTTTCCATGCGTACAAATTTCACGTCCGAATCGGTGTCCGCAGGGCACCCGGACAAGGTGGCAGACGCCATCTCCGATGCGGTTTTGGATGCTTATCTGCAACAAGATCCCGGGGCCCGGGTGGCCTGCGAGGTGCTGTGCAAACACGACCAGGTGGTGGTGGCCGGGGAGATCGACTCGGTAGCGCAGGTCGACCATGGGGCGGTGGCGCGGCAGGCCATCGCGGACATCGGGTATGGGGATCCGGGTCAGGTCTTCAGTGCGCAGGGGGTGCGGGTCACGGATCTCGTGGGGAAGCAGTCCGCGAACATCGGGCGGGGCATCGTTGCCCGGGGGGATTTGGGGGCGGGCGATCAGGGGCTGGTGTTCGGGTTCGCCACGGACGAGACGCCCAGCCTGATGCCGCTGCCGCTGGTCTGTGCCCATGGGTTGATGGCGGAACTCGGGAGGCAGCGGGCTGCCGCGGCCGTGCCGTGGTGCCTGCCCGACGCGAAGTCGCAGGTGACCGTCGCGTATGAGGGGGGGCGGCCGGTGGAGGTCACCGACGTGGTGGTCAGCACCCAGCATGCCGCGGACTTCCCGGTGGAGGAGGTGCAACGCTGGTTGCGGGACGTGCTGGTGCCGGCGGGGTTGGGACCCTGGTGGCACCCCGGGATTCGGGTGTACGCAAACCCGGCCGGCGCCTTCGTGCTGGGCGGGCCGGAAGCCGACTGTGGTTTGACCGGCCGCAAGATCATCGTGGACACCTATGGGGGGATGGCCCGCCACGGCGGCGGCGCCTTCAGCGGCAAGGACGCGACCAAGGTGGACCGCAGCGCCGCCTACTTCGCCCGCTACGTCGCCCGCACCCTCGTCACCAAGGGCCTGGCCCGACGCGCCGAACTCCAAATCTGCTACGCCATCGGCCATGCCCAACCCATCGCGCTCCACGTCGAGACCTTCGGCACCGGGGACCCCCAGGCCGCCCACCACTGGGCCCAGACCTTTGACTATCGGCCGGAAGCGATGATTGAGCGTTTGGCCTTGCAAAAGCCCATCTATTCCCAGACGACGCAGTATGGGCACTTCGGGAAGCCGGGGCTGGCTTGGGAGCTTCCTTAAGGCCAAATCGAAACAAGAAACAAGAGATAAGAAACGAGAGATAAGAGATAAGAAACGAGAGATAAGAGATAAGAAACGAGAAATAGGAAACAAGAAAAAGGAATAGGAAATAGGAAATAGGAAACAAGAAACTGGAAACTGGAAACTGGAAACTGGAAACTGGAAACTGGAAACTGGAAACTCAAAACTCCAAACTAGAAACTCCAAACTAAAAACTCCAAACTAAAAACTTCAAACTATAAACTAAAAAACTCCCATGCTCCCAAACCTCACTCTCACGAGCCCCAGCGGCTCGACCGGCCCTAGCGGCTCGACCGGCCCCGGAGGCCGAACCCACGGCACTTACCTCGGCGCGATCGGCGTACACGGCTACGGCGCGCTGGAACCCCTGGTGCTGGCTGCACTCATCAGCGGTGACCCCCTGCTGCTCATTGGGCGGGCGGGCACAGGCAAAACCTTCCTCCTCAACAGCCTCAGCGAGGTGCTGGGATTGGAGCACCGCCACTACAACGCGAGTCTCATCTCGTTCGATGATCTGGTGGGGTTTCCGGTGCCGGATGAGGCCGGCGGGGTGCGCTACCTGGCGACGCCTGCGACGGCCTGGGAGGCGGAGTCGGTGTTGGTCGACGAAATCAACCGCTGCCGCCCGGAGCACCAGAACCGGTTTTTCAGTTTGGTGCACGAACGGCGGCTGCAGGGGTGCGAACTGCGGCGGCTGCGCTACCGTTGGGCGGCGATGAACCCGGCCGACGGGGAGGACGGTGAACTGTATTCCGGGACGGAGCCGCTGGATCCCGCCCTCGCGGACCGGTTTGCCTGGGTGCTCGAGGTGCCGGACTGGAACGGGTTGACAGAGGCGGAACAGCGGGCGGTGGCGGACCCGCGGGGCGAGGGGGCGGTGTCTGCGGACGGTGGGGCGCTGCGTGCCTTCCTCGCGGAGCGCGGGCCGGTGTTCGCGGGCCTGCTGGCGGACCCGCCCGCGTTCGTGGGCACGTACTGCCAAGCGGTGGCCACCGAGCTCAACGCGGTCGGGGTCCGCATCTCGCCGCGGCGCGTGCGGCAGTGGGTGCGGAACCAGCTCGCCCTGCTGGCAGCCGGCTGCCCTCCCGGGGAGGCGACCCTGTACGCTGGACTGCACGGCAGCCTGCCGCAGCGCGCCAGCGGCGTGGCGCCGGGGAGCCCGGCACTCAGGGCCGCCCACCGGATCGGGTGGCAGGCCTGCGGCATCGAAGCGAACGGACTCTGGCTCTTCGCCTTCCACCGGGCTCGCCCGGCGGAGCAGGCCCGCCTCCTCCGAAGCGCCCCCGACCCGGACACCGGCACGGTGGCCCTCACCGGTGCCCTCGCTCGGCTCGACCCGGCCCGCAAGGTCGCCTTCGCCCTCGCCGTGCTCCCCCGCCAGCTCGCCACCGACAGCCCCTCCATCGGTCCTGAGGGGCTCAATGACCTGGCTCAAATCTGTGCCCCGTATCTCCACATCAACTCCTCCGTCTCGTGGTCTCAAGACCCGAGGCTGACCGGCCTTCTGGGCGCGGCCGGCGCGGCCGGCGGGGCCGGCGGGGCTGGCGGGGCCGGCGGGGCGGGGAAGGCCGGGAAGGCTGGGCAGGCCGGGAAGGCGGGGAAGGCCGGGAAGGCCGAGGAGGCTGGGAAGGCCGGGAAGGCGGGGAAGGCCGAGGAGGCTGGGAAGGCTGGGGAGGCCGAAGCGCCAGAGTTGCCCGAACTCCGGGCTGCCCGGGAATTGCCCGCCTGCCAAGATCCCGTTCGGTGGGAACGGTTTGAGCATTTGTGTAAGGGTTTGGCCATTCAAAACGAACCGATTCCCATCGAGGACTTGGCTGCCCTCGAACAGGACTTCCACGAATACTCCGTCGCATGAAATCGCTCAACAACGTCACCCAGAAACTGCAGTCAAGCTGGCTGCAACCCGCCGGAAGCAAAAGCCCTGGCTTCGTCGCTTATCTGCGCGTCCGCATCCCGCCGTGCCCGCGGAACGAACTGGGCAATCCGGTCCCAACCCCCTACCGCGACGCGACGGGGGCCCCGATTCTCCCCGACCCTGCTGACCTGGCCCAAGTCCGCCGTCTCCCCCGGAGATGCATGATGGTGATGAACACCCACACGTTGCCGCCCCACCTCATCCCCCGGGAGGCCCCACCGGAACTTGCCCAGGCGTTGCTCGCGCGATGCGGCAAATGGATCTATGATCCCCGGCGGCCCTTCGTTTCTTCTGTCCAGCGTTTGGGGCGGGACGTCGTCCTTTTCGCAGTCAAAAAGCCCCAACCATGATCCGAGACCAAACCTACATCGAGGGCATCTTGCTGGATTTGGTGGACCTCAACCCGCTGGCTTGCCGGGCCCTGCTTAAAATCTGCAAGGTGACGTTGACCCGGGAGGTTCCGACGGCCGCCATCACCCTCACCGATCCGCCTGAGTTGGCCATCAACCCGGACTTTCTCGAGGAGCACTGTCCCAACGATTCGGATGTCACGGTGGTTTTGATGCACGAGTTCATGCACGTCCTGTTGCATCACCACCTGCTCAAGCCGCCGATGAGCTTGCGGATGAATTTGGCCTGCGATCTGCTCATCAATCCCATGCTGTGCATGGCGATGGGGTCTGTCGCGGTTCATTTCCTCGCGCACATGTATGGAGACTGCAAGGGGCTCGGGCGTCTGCTGGCGCCGCCGAACCCGAAGATCCGCGGCATAGATCGGTTCGATGGGATGCATGAGTGCTCCCATTCGCCCGAAGAACGGCACCTGGAAACGTTGCACATCACGGTGTGGCGGAGTAACGGGGCTCCCACGTTGGAGGACATCCTCGACCTGCTGCCGGGCGGCGGAGGCACAGGCGACGGCGCTGGCGACGGCACTGGCGACGGCGAAGGCACTGGCGACACGGACGGCTGGGAGGCGTTGCCCCTCTTGCTGGGCAACCACAGCGGGTACGGAGCCGTCAAAGCCGCAGCCACAGCCGCAGCCGCATCCGAAACCGCGCCACCCGTCCTGAGCGAGGCCATGAAGAACCTGCTCAACGACAGTTGGCAAGAGATGCTCTGCGTCGTCTCCTCCTGGGGGCCGCACTTCACGATGGACGCTTACCACCGGGAGATCGTCGACGCGCGCTGGCGCGCTCAACTGAACCCCATCCTGCGCCGCATCATGGAGCCCGAAAACGGCCGTCAGGGGGAAGGCCCCGGCATGGCCACCGTTTTTCAGCCCTGGCGCTCGGCCCGCGACCGGCGCGCCACCCTCGACCTCGGCCACCGGGGCATTCTGCCATTCCGCCCCCACACCATCCCGCGCCCAGCAGGCGGCGCCGTGCAGGTCTACCTCGACGTCAGCGGCAGCATGCGCGGCTATCTGCCCGGCCTGTTGCGGATGCTGCAGACCTACCTCCCCATGATTCGGAAACCCTTTTGGGCCTTCAGCACCGAAGTGGTACCGGCCCGGCTCCAGAAGGGCAAACTCACCACAAACTCCACGGGTGGAACCTCCATCACCGCCGTCTTCGATCACATGGTCACCACCCAAGCCCGGCGCGTCTTGGTCATCACCGACGGATACGTCGAGCGCGGCATCTGCATTCCCAAGGGCACCGTGGTGGAAGCCCTCATCCCGCACAACGGGTACGCAGACATCCTCCAGTCCGCGGGCGTCCGGGTGAGCCGCCTGCCTCCCATGCCCACGTAAGCGCCGCCGGTACCCCATCTCGGGCCGTTCGGGGTCCCCGAGCAACCTCCGCCGGTTTCCGCGGGTTCCAACCGCATGAAGAACTGGAATCGGGGTGCGCTCGGCACACTTGTGCTCGTCATGCTGGCCGCTTGGAATGCGTCGTTGTTAGGCCAAACCTGTTTCACAATCACCGGCCCCGCCGGGGCCAGCTGGTACGCCTACACCGACAGCGGCCTTCCAACGGAATGGTCCGGGGTATTGCCCGAGGCCTCCTCGTTGTGCCTCGGCGACGGTTGCTACCAGCTCACCATCATCTCCCCGGAGGGCACGGGCCAGGACATGGCCCTGCTCGACGCCAGCGGCCTTCCCGTTCCGGTGATCGGCTACCTCGATGACACGTATCTCCAAACGACCTTCTCGGTGCAGGGGGTGCTGGGTTGCGCCGATCCGTATGCTTGCAACTTCGACCCGGCGGCGACCTGCAATGCTTCCATGCTCTGCGACTACGGTTGTTACGGCTGCACAGACCCGGCGGCGTTCAACTACGAACCGGAGGCCACGTTAGACAACGGTACGTGCTGCACTTCGCATTGGGCTGAAGTGATTTCGGAAGGCGGGGTTGGGGTTTGGCTTTACGGCAGCACGGGTTGGTTGACGGGCGGCGCGACGGGTGCTCCTTTCTGCGTGCAGCCCGGGTGCTACAGTTTCGCTGTGTACCCACTCCAAGGCGAGGAGCCGCTGGACTTCTCGGTGGTGTTGGAGGATGGCTCGGTTTGGGTGGCGGGAAACACGGCGGACTGGGACCCGAATGCCCCCACCCCGCTCGAGCTCGAAGCGGTAGCGGGCTGCACGGCCACACTGGCCTGCAACTTCGACCCGGCGGCGAACTGCGACAACGGCACGTGCGAGTATACTTCGTGCGCAGGTTGCATGGACCCCGCTGCCACGAACTTCGACCCAGCGGCGACGTACGACAACGGGACTTGCTGCTTCGGCGACGTGGGGACGGTGACGGCGACCGGGCCCGGAAGCTGGTCCCTGTGGGGCGACACGGGCGGGGGTTCCTATGGGACCCTGCCGGGCAATGGGGAGGTGTGTTTGGCCTCCGGATGCCTGGTGTTCTCCTGCAGCGCCTCCGATTGGAGCATGCCCCCACTGAACGAGCCCGTGACGTTCACCTTGACCGGCCCCGATGGCACGGTCCTCACCGAGCTGACCACCGCGGCCTGGAGCCACGCGACTTCCTATTTCACTTACGGCGATGCCGTGGCGGGCTGTCTCGATGCCAGCGCCTGCAATTACGACAGCGCGGCCACGTGCTGGGATCCGTCGTTGTGCGACTATGGTTGCTACGGTTGCACGGACCCGGCGGCTTCCAACTTTGACGCGGAGGCGACCATCGACAACGGGGCGTGCTGTCAGGGGCCCTGGTACACGGTCGAGGCCACCCAACCGATCGAGTGGTGGTGGTACAGCAACGGCGGGCTGGAGTCGCAGGGAGGGTTTGGGGTGGATGGATTTTGTTGGGAGGATGGGTGTTTCCAGCTGCACGCTTGGAGTTTGAACCTGGAGCCGTTTGAGCTGGTCATCACGGGGCCGGACGGTGAGGTTTACTTCAGCACCGAGGGAAATGTCAACCCGTACTTCTCGCAGTTGTTCACGGACGACGCGCTCGTGGGTTGTGGGGATGTCGGGGCGTGCAACTACAATCCGGCGGTGGAATGCCCGGATTACGCGCTGTGCGACTACGGTTGTTACGGATGCACCGACGCGGCTGCGGCCAACTTCGATGCGGAGGCCACGTTGGACGATGGGTCTTGCTGTGACGCGTCCTCGTGGTACAGCGTGGAGGCTTCAGGGGACCTGGTCTTTGTCGTCTTCGGCGCTGCCGACGGGGGCTGGGGCTGGGGCGGAGGCTGGGGCGGCGGGGCGTGGGGCAGCTTTCCTCATGATGTGGGCTTCTGTTGGGCAGGTGGGCCGTCGTGTTTCCAGGTGCAGGCTTTCACGTACCAGCCGGAGCCGGTCGACTTCGTGATCTACGGGCCGGATGGGGTTCCGGTGTTGTCTGGGGTGGCAACGAATTTTGTGTATGAGCCGTTCCTCGTGGCACCGGAAGGCGAAGTGGCGGGCTGCACCGACACGGAAGCGTGCAACTACGACCCGGCCGCCACGTGCGACGTGGGCAACTGCTTGATGTACTGTGGGGGTTGCCTGGATCCCGCGGCTTCGAACTACCAGCCCGACGCCGACTTCAACGATGGGACGTGTGTGTATGGCACCGAGTTCCCCAACCTAGGCATGGTCTTGGTGCCGGATGGCGATCAGTTTTGGGTGGCTGCGAGTTGGACGGGTTTGGCCTCGGTCATGGCCGTGGTGCCCAGCGATGGCGACGCGGTTTGGATGGCGCAAGGGGATGGAAATCAGCTGAATGGACCTTATCCCTGTGGTGAGGAGGTGTCGTTTCAGGTGCACGATGTGAACGCGGGCATGGCGCTCGCGATGTCGAGCCCGGTGTTCACGATGGCGTGTGCGGTGGGGGTGGCGGAGGCCGGGCCGGGCGATGGGGCCGGGGCGGGGATGGACGGTTGGCAGGTGTTCCCCAACCCGGCGTCAGGGGAGGCGACGTTGGCGGGGATGGAGGCGGGTGCGGCCTGGCGGGTCTGGGATGCCGCGGGCCGCGAGGTGGCGTCGGGTGTCCACGCGGGCGGGCTGCTCACGTTGAACGTGGGGGGCTGGTCGCCGGGGTTGTACGTGGTGCACGGGGCCGCGGCCGGCGCGACCGGATCGCCCGGAGTCCGGTTCCAGGTGCGCTGAGGGGGGTCAGGGAGCCTGGGTCCAGCGGGCGTGGCGGATGCCGGAGGGGGTGATGTAGGTCAGTAGGTAGAC
>CAYONT010000072.1:0-4233 GCA_964405405.1 uncultured Comamonadaceae bacterium
CGGGCGCGCCCCCCCCCCCCCGCCCCCCCGCCGCGGCGCCGGCGCCCCCGCCGGGGCGGCGCGGGCGGGGCCCCGGGCGGGCATGGGAGGAGGGTCGATTGGGCGAGGGAGGCGCCGGAGGGAGCGAGGAGCTGGGCCGGCAGCGGTTGGGAAGGGGGGGGAGCGAAGGGGTGGGAGGGGTCGAGGAGGAGCCGGGCGGGGTTGGAGGGGTTGGGGGAGGCGGGGTTGGGGACGATGGAGAAAGGGGGGACCCGGGGGGCCGCGGAGGCCTGGGGGGAACCCGGTTCGGGGATGCCGACCACGAGCCCGGCGTAGAAGCGGAGGCCCCCGTTTTGGAGGCCCAGGACGACCTCGGGGAGACCGTCCCCGTTGAGGTCCGCCAGGGAGGCAGCCCCGCGGAGCCCCTGGGAAGCGCCGAGGACCGAGGCGCTGACCTCGGGGAGCGTGGCCAGTGGGTTGGAGGGGTCGATGGGGGCGAAGGTTTGGACTGCGCCCAGTTCGTTGGCGACGTAGACCTGAACCGCCTCGCCGGGCCCCGCCGGACGGTACAAGGCGGGAACGCTGTATCCGTTGATGCCCAGGGCGTTGTCCACCAAGATGCCCCCCCATTCGAGCCCCCAATCGGGGTGCGACTGCGGGCACCAAGCGGGCGCACCCGTCCCATCCGTGCAGCGCGTGAACAACCGCAGCCCGCCGTTCTTGTGGCCCACCACGAGGTCACGGACCCCGTCGCCGTTGACATCGATGCCTTGGGGGGTCGCGAATTGGCCTACATCCATCACCGCTCCGTTCACGTCCGTCAACGAAAATCCGGGCGTATCGAAAACCGGCCATTCCCCTGCGCCGGCGATGTTCTCGAAGCTGTGCAACAGCCCCAGTTCGTCACCCACCACCAGGTCCCAGTCGCCATCCGCATCCAGGTCCACGAAGGCCGGGTAGATGCTCTCCATGCTGAAGGCGGGGAAGGGCACCACGTTGGTGGACCAGCGCGCGAACGCAGGCTCCTGCGCCGTGCCCACATTGCGGTACAGGTCCAGCGCCGCCGGGGTCATGCCGATGCCTTCAAACCGTTCTTTGTTCGCCAAGGCCAAATCCACCAAACCATCGCCGTCCAAATCTTCCCACACGGGCGCCGCCCCCCTGCCCACGTCCACCATCCCGTCCTGGATGAGGCGGTCGGTGACGAAGCGCCACACGGGCTGCTCCGCGGTGCCGTCGTTGTGCCAGTAATGAACCGCCGCGTCGTCGTCCGTCTCGATGTGGGTGTTGGGCGATACCAACAGGTCCCGCACCCCGTCAGCGTCCACGTCGATGGGATAGGCGGCGGGAAAACGCGGACAGTGGAGCGTGTCCATGGGGCCGGCATGGGGAAGCAGGGACGGAAAGGCGTCGTCCACGAAGACCGTACTGTCTTGCCCGTCGGAAGCGTCCTCCAACAACAGGGCCGTCAACGTGGGGTAGCTCACGTCGCCTAGCAAGAGATCGGGCAGGGGGGTCTCCCCATCGAGCTCGAGCAGGGCGACCGTTCCGCCTGCGTGGAAGCCGGTCCGGTCGCCCGCCCCGCCCTCGCCCTCGCCCTCGCCCGCCCCGCCCTCGCCCGGGCTCCCCGGGCCCGCCCCCTCGGGCCGGCTCCTCGGGTCCACCCCCTCGGGCCGGCTCCTCGGGTCCACCACATTGAACCCGCAATCGTGGTCCGGCCCATAGAACACCGTGTTGTCCTCCGACGCTTCGGTGAACGCCCCGTAACAGCGGTTCGTGCACACAAAGTCCAGCCCGCACGGGGTTGTGTTCGTGAAAAAGTACAGCCCGCTGCTGATCTCCGTGAACGTGACGATGTCCCAGTCGCCGTCCCCGTCGGGGTCCTCGATGGCCGGGATGTCGATGCTCAGGCACAGCACCGCCAGCGGCTCGGGGCCCGCTCCGAAGTCCCACAGGGCCATCAGCGGCTGCGCCACCGGCGTGAACTGCGCGGCCCCGGTCGCATCCGGCCCCAGGTTCCGGTACACGTGGATGCCGTTCTGGAACCCCGTGAACAAATCCGCCCGCCCGTCGCAGTCGTAGTCCCGCAGCATCGCCCAATTTTCCAGCCCCGTAGGCCAGTTCCTTTCCCAGGCCAAACGCTCCAAAAACCCGCCGTCCTCCAGCCGCTCGAACATCAGAATCCGATGCCCGTCGCGATCGAAGCAGAAGAGGTCCATGTCGCCGTCGGCGTCCCAGTCCACCTCGGACCACTGGGGCGCCGTGAGGCCGCCGGCGAAGGGGTGCACCAGCCCGATTCCGTCCACGCTCACGGGTGGGCCCTCGGTGAGCTCCCAGCTGTACGGCACGCTCCACTGGGCCCACCCGACCGCCCCCATTCCCATCCAAGCAACTGCGGCCAAGCGCCGCGCGATCGCAGCAAAACGGTGTTTCATGTTCGCAAGTTGGGGATTTTGCGGGAAACTCGGCTGTCCCCCGTCACCCAGCGCGCGGCGGGGTGTCCTACCTTTGACCAGCGGGGAGCGGAAGCGACTCAGAAGCGACGAATGCGTTTATTTAGCGCTGAGTTTGGCCTGCAACGTGCAGGCGAAAGGCGGCCGGTTCCTGCTATCTTTACTCTGGGAAATGCAATGATCATTCTCAATGAAACATCTCGGTAACACACCCATCAACGCCTCGTTGGAGGCGGTTGGTCTGGAAGGCGTGGCGCGTGCGCACTGGAACCTTCCCCCTGCGAAACTCATTTTGCAGACGCTCCTCCGCGGCGAGGGCATTCTCACGGACAAGGGCGCCTTGGCGGTGGACACGGGCGAGTTCACGGGGCGCTCCCCGAAGGACCGCTTCATCGTGCGGGACGGCCTGACGGAGAACCCGGTGGCCTGGGGCAAGGTGAACCAAGGCATCTCTTCAGAGGCCTTCGGTCGGTTGCACGCAGACATGGTGGCGTACCTCAATGGGCGCAGCGTGTTCGTGCGGGATGCAGCCATCGGAGCGGACGAGGCAACCCGCCTGCGCGTGCGGGTGGTCACGGAAAAGGCTTGGTCGAATCTCTTCGTTCACAACATGTTCATCCGCTTGCAAGCCGAGGATGTGTTGATGGCCCAGCCCGACTGGCACATCGTCTGCGCCCCCGGTTTCCACGCGGATCCATCACGCCACGAGGTGCGTCAGCACAATGCGTCGGTCATCGACTTCACGCGGCGGGTGATTTTGATTGCGGGTTCGGCCTACACAGGCGAAATCAAGAAGGGCATGTTCTCGGTCATGAACTTCCACCTGCCCACGGCGCACAATGTGTTCCCGATGCACTGCTCGGCGAATGTGGGCGAAGACGGCCGGGTGGCGGTGTTCTTCGGGCTCTCGGGCACGGGCAAGACGACTTTGAGCAGCGATCCATTGCGGTTCCTCATCGGTGACGACGAGCACGGTTGGGGCGCAGACGGGGTCTTCAACATGGAGGGCGGGTGTTATGCGAAGACGATCGACCTCACGGCAGATCGGGAACCGCAGATTTACCAGGCGATTCAGTTCGGGGCGATGCTCGAGAATGTGGGCTTCGAAGAGGACGGGGTGACGCCGGATTACACGGACGCTTCCCGGACGGAGAACACGCGGGTTTCGTACCCGATTCACCACATCCCGGGCGCGGTGCCTTCGGGCCGCGGTGGGCATCCGACGGACATCTTTTTCCTGACTTGCGACGCTTTCGGGGTGTTGCCTCCGATCAGCCGCCTGGACAAGGGGCAGGCGATGTACCACTTCTTGTCGGGTTACACGGCGAAGGTGGCGGGCACCGAGGTGGGCATCACCGAACCGACGGTGGCGTTTTCGACGTGCTTTGGCGCACCGTTCATGCCGCTGCATCCCACGCGTTACGCGGAGATGTTGGGCGAACGGATGGAGAGCCACCAGGTGCGGATTTGGCTGGTCAACACGGGTTGGACGGGTGGCAACTACGGGGTGGGGCACCGCATCGCCTTGAAGCACACGCGCTCGCTGATCACGGCGGCCATGAATGGCGACCTCGACCAGGTGGCTTATGAACGGGAGGGCATCTTCGGGCTGTCGTTCCCGACGTACTGCCCCGGGGTGCCGGGTGAGTTGCTGGATCCACGTGACACGTGGTCGGATGCGTCGGCCTATGAGGCGAAGGCGCACCACCTGGCAGAGCTGTTCGTCCAAAACTTCGCCGCGTTCGAGTCGATTGCGTCGCCGGAGATCATGGAGGGCGCGCCGGTGGTGTCCTGAAGCCGG
>CAYONT010000072.1:4333-8968 GCA_964405405.1 uncultured Comamonadaceae bacterium
GACGAAGGGCTCGGCGGTAGACGTCGGGCCCTTCGTATTTTTGATGCCATGCGGTTCTTTTACGCGCCCACCGTCGGAACGCCATTCCATGTGCTGGATGAGGAGGAATCCCGCCACGTCTTCAAGGTTTTGCGCCTGCGCGAGGGGGATGAGGTGCTGGTGACGGATGGTCGGGGCGGTCGCTTCCGTGGCCAATTGGTGGGCAACTCCCGCACAGCGAGCACCTTGGCGACAACGCGTCTGGAGGATGCGCCACCTCCGCCGCGCTGCTTGACGCTCGCAGTGGCGCCGCCCCGTGCGGCCGAACGTTGGGAATGGCTGCTGGAAAAGGCGACGGAGATTGGGGTGACGGACATCCAGCCCTTGATCACGGCACGCACGGAACCTTTCAAGGAGCGGCGCGACCGCTGGGAACGCATTCTGGCTGGGGCCATGAAGCAGAGCCAGCAATGTTGGTTGCCGCGGTTGCATGCGCCGTTGGGGTGGGAGGGGTTTTTGGCGGGCGCGACGGGGTCAGGGGGCGCGGGGTCGGGGGGGTCGGGGGACGCGGGGTCGGGGTCGGGGCTGGGCGCGGGTTTTTTGGCGCACTGTCTTCCGGTGGAGGGGCCTAAGCCCCATTTGATTCAGGTGGCACCCGCCGCGGGCGATGTTTGGGTGGCCATCGGGCCAGAGGGGGATTTTACGCCCGCGGAGGTCGCGGCAGGGCGGGCGGCCGGGGTTCGGGAGGTGGACTTGGGTCCCCACCGCCTGCGGACCGAGACGGCCGCGTGGGCGGCGGTGCATGCGGTCCATTTGGCCGGGCTGCGGCCGGGTTGAGGGGGGACCTCGGGGGGGCGATGGGGTGAGGGAGGGGCCTGAGAAAGGACTTCTCGGGAGGGCGCATACTATTTTCATTGAAACGTCGGTTATGGTAGTAGAACCACCTTCCAAAAACCGATGCCATGAAGTCCTTTCGCTTTCTTTCGTTGCCTTCCTGGGAGGAACTGAAGTTCCGGTGGGGGCGCAGGTCCCGGGGAGCGGGGGTGCCCCGGTGGGTGCTGGTGCCCGTGGGGGGGTGCCTCCTCTTCGCTGGTTGGATGTCGTTGGGGGTGGTGGTTCCCCGGTTGCGGGCCATCGGACCCGCACGGGCCGTGGCAGGGGTGGACGCGTTCGGTGGGGGGAGCGCGGTCGGCGGGGGGAGCGCGGTCGGCGGGGGGAGCGCGGTCGGCGGGGGGAGCGCGGCGGGACCCGTGGCCGCCCTGCCCGCTGTGAGCGAGGCGTTTCCCCTGCGCTGGAAGGCCCAAGTGGAGCAGCTCAGCTTCCGCACCCGGCTTGCCCTCCAGGGCGGCCGGCTCTTCGTCGGCTCCAACGGCCACGCCTTCAACGACTGGTACCACGACATCGACAACGGCGTCTACGTCCTGGATGCGAAGACCGGACGCAGGATCGACCTGCTCGGCGCCGACACTTGGGGCGACCTGGATGTGAACGGCGTCCTCGCCCACCAAGGCAACATCTACTTCGGCAATGACAACGACGAGTTCTTGTGCTACCGAGCGCGGGACGGGGCCCTGCAATGGCGCCTGCCCACCTCGGGGGATGTGGAACACGCCCCGAGCCTGATCCGCCGCAAGTCCGGCGACCCGGCCATCGTCTTCGCGACCGAGCAGGGCGAAGTCCGCGCCGTCCATCCCACCACCGGCGCCACCCTCTGGGTCCACTACGCCCCCGAATTCGAGGGCTGGAAACCCGGAAAGGAGCGCTGGGTCTACCGGGTAGCTGCAGCTGCTTCGCGGGGGAGGATTTACTTCATGGAGCCCGTGCTGCGGGATTTGGACCGGGATGGGGTGCTGGATTTGGCCTACAGCAATGGGGATGAAATCATGTGTTTGTCAGGCCAAACCGGCCGCACAATCTACCACGCCCAACAGGGCGGCGATGCGGCGTGGCAGCCCATCCTGCTGGACCATCCCGAGGGGACGGTGCTGGTGCTGGTGCATCGGGAATGGCGGAAGGAGGAGACGACGATCGAGCGGGTGCTGCTGCCGTCGGGCAAGCGCCTGCCGTCGGTGACGGTGCCGCTGGATTTCGGGTATGCGCCGTTCCAGCCAACGGAACCGGGCGCTGAGCAACTGCGCGTGTACGGCAAGTACGTCCTCAAGTTGCGGTCCACGGAACCTGTGCTAACGGTGAACCGCGTGGCTTCAGGAGTGGAGTTGGATCTGTCGGATGCACGCTCCGCGCTACAGCCCACGCGCTGGAAGGGGCAGGAGGTGCTGATGTACATCGAGGAGTTCACCCGCCAAAGCAGCCAGCAAAGCCGTTTGCACGTGGTGGATCCGGTTACGTTCCGGGTGCATGCGTCGTACGCATTGCCCGGTTCGAGCGAGTCCCGGCCCCAGTTGCTCGATGTAGATGGCGACGGTCGGGTAGAGCTCCTGTACGGATGCCGCGATGGGATGTTGTATTGCCATTCTATTCCGCAATAGTCAAAGTTCAAATCAATCCAGTCATGACAAGTTCAGCAGGTAGCAAGCAGGGGGGGGCGGGGCGCAGCGGGGTCGCGGGGCGCAGCGGGGTCGGGGCGTTGGCAGGGGTCGCGGGGTTGGCCGCGGTCGCGGTGGGGTGGTGGACGTGGTGGACGGACTACCCGGTGGGGCTGAGGCCGCCCCGGGCGGAGCAGGACGTGCCGATGTTGCGGTGGACGTTGTGCCAGGGCGAGGCGACGGAGATCCGCCTCGGGACGGGGACGCGGTTGGAAGTGCCGGCCGATGCGTTTGTGGGGCCGGACGGGACGGCGCCGGACGAGGTGGAGCTCTCGGTGCGGGAGTTCCAGGGGGCCTGGGACATGCTGCGGGCCGGCATTCCCATGCAGCAGGACCCCGGAGGGGCGGCCCACCTGCAGTCGGCAGGGATGCTCGAAGTCCGGGCCCAGGCCGCGGATGGGGGCGCCCCCCTGGACCTGCGCCCCGGTCGGGAAATCGGCGTCGCCCTGGCCTCGCATCACCCTGCCGGTGACGAATTCCAACTCTGGGCCCTCGACGACGCGGGCGGCTGGTCCGTCCCCGGCAACTTCGAGACCGTGCCCCACGCCGAGCGCGACGCCGCCCTCGCCGAAGTCGATGCCACCATCGCCCGCGGCCCCGTCCCCCCGAGCGCCCCCGACTCCCTCGCCCCCGCCGTCCTCCCCGCCGAACCCTGGTCCTTCACCCTCTACGGCGACCCCGAGGGGGCGCCCCACCTCCAAGCTTGGAAGGGCGTCACCTGGGACTGGATCCCCGACACCCCCGGCGCCCAGCCCCCCGTGCAGACCCTGCGCGCCGACTGGGACCAACTCGCCCTGGAGCCCCGGGGCGATGGGACGTATGATTTGGCCTTCACCTACGAAGCCGTCCAAGGCGACGGCGCGATCGTTCGCCACACCGAGACCGTCCATGCTGTGCCGCGCCTCAACCGCCGCCAGCTCGCCCGTGTGGAGCGCGCCTTTGCCGCCGACCGCGACCGCTGGGAAGCCCAGCTCGCCCTGCTGGCCGCCGAAAAGCGCTACCTCGCCCAGCAGGGGGCCTTCCTGCACCAGTTTGCCCTGCGTGGCCTCGGCGTCATCAACATCGACAAGCTGCAAAACGCAGAAGCCTACCCCATCGTTTCGTTGCGCTTTGATTTTGAAGGGAATACGCGCTTTCAGGCCAAACACAAAATCACCCTGGTCGATGTTTCCGCAGCGACTGTACTCACGTTTCAATCCTGCGACTGGGACCGCATCCCGGTCCCTCCCGGCGAGGTCCACCTGTACGTGGTGTTGGAGGATGGTACGGCGGCGGTGCTGGACGCTGCGGAGTTCGATGCCCAGGTTCGCAGGCGGGCCTCCCCGCGACCGTTCACGACGGAGCTCTCCTTGAAGCCCCGCCGCCTCTCCCTCGAGGAGGCCCTCGCCGCCGTCCCCCCCGGTCCCTCCGGCCCGCTGGCCCCGACCTAACCCCCCCCGCCCCCCCCGTCCCGCGGCGCCACCTTCCCCATTCCGGGACGACAGGCGGGTGGATCGCAACGGAACAGACCGGGTGCATGAATTGGGTCGGGACTACATCTTCACCAATTCCTTCAAGATGGACCTGGAATTTGCGGCGCGCGACTTCCATTGTGACACGGAACTGGCTTCCGACAACCGCGCTTGAATGGAGATGATCTTGCTGATGCTCAAGGATGTGCGGAACGGTTGGGTGAAGTGCTATGCATCGGATGGCAGGGGCCGGCGGGGCAAGCAGCTCTCGGTGGATGAGGTGGCAGCGCTCTTGGATTTCAGTTACCAGGTCCCTCAATTTGATCTCCATACGGGCGCGGTTTCCAGATGCAATGAGCAGCGCATGTCAAAGGTCAATGCCATGAAAATCAACTGGATGTTGCTCGTTGGGGCATGGGGGGCTGGCTTTTCCCGGCCGGGGTGGTAGGCCAAACCCTCCTTCCAAAGTGAACCGCTCCCTCCCGTCTTGCGCTCGGTTGAGACGCCCGTGCACCCCGTTTCTGTGGACCCCATCTCGCCGGGTTCGGTGGTCTGGTTCGAAGCGGTTCGGTATGGCCGGGATTCGGCGCGGACCCTGGGCGGCGGGCTCACGGCCCGCTCCGAGGTCACCCGGTGACGGTCCACCGGCCGGTCCGGGC
>CAYONT010000073.1:0-8723 GCA_964405405.1 uncultured Comamonadaceae bacterium
GGTTCGTTGATCTGGAATGTCCAGCCTTCGATCCCTGACCTTCTTCCTCTGCACCTCGGTCGGCGTGACAATGCACAGCTCCTCCAGACCACGGATCATCTCCGGCGGGATTCCAAGGGCGGCAAAAGGATGGGGGCGTCTGACATGGCCGCTGCTGTCCGTCATGAGACGACGAATTGCCAGCGGAATGCTTCAATTCAAATGAACCTCGGCGTCATGCTCTCACGTTGAAGGAACGAAGCTACTCCAACTGGCATCTTCCGCTGCTCGGTCAAAACGAGTGACAAACCGGCCAGTGGAGCAGTGTGCGCAAGAGCCAGAAGAAGCGGGCTACGCTGGTCGGTGGGAATTTCCTCCCATCGATCGGACGGGTGAAGCCGACCCAAGCCAAGTTCGATAGCTGCGACCAAGGCGGGAGTGTCGCAACGCAGATCGTCACGCCAAGCTTTCAGCGTTAGCTTGTGCCAAGCACTTCTCAGCGACGTTCCGTGCAAATCCAGAAGGCTGCTCTCCCAGCCCATGCCGGTTCCCTCACACGCTGGGCAGACGAGTGTGATGACATTTTCACGGAGACGCTGCTTGTGCGTAGCGTCCGTCATTCGGCCCAAGCATTGGAATACATAGTCGTGCAGACCACGCCAGGAAAGATAGTCTTGTTCACGATCAGTGCGCTTGGCAGAAAGCTTTAGGAATCTACGCCACGGGACGCCATGCTCGAAAAGCAGCCGGGTTCGCGAATCCATCTTTTTCGGCGGCTGCCGAAAATCGGCCACCCACTCGCGAGCAAAGAACTCCGCCTCGGGCACGAGCCTCGACCGGCGCAACGCACGAATGGCAGGCAACACAGACGGGTGCCAGAACGCGTCGTCAGTCAGTGCTCGGCGATCATCGGCAACGAGCATTTCCCACGGATAAGCGCGCAACCGGCCCTTGCCGAAGCATTGGAGGCAGCGGCCTTGCGGAGAGCGACAATCGGCGGCATGTCGCGCTTGCAGTTCAAGGCCGATGGCACCGGATGAATCCAAAAAGCGCGTAGTGAGCGTCTGTGCCTGTGGACCGTCGAGGTGAACGACACCTTCGCTGAGCCGCAGTGCCAGTGCGCGTTGCGGTTCAGGTGCAGTCGCTAGGCACCAAACGCGGAGAGCGGCCAGCTGCTTGGGTGTCTTGATGCTTGCACTAAGTTTGCGCAGCGGCAGACGGATGCCGTCGCACTCCGCCTCATCGAAGCCTAGTTGAGAAAGCTTGGTCGCCGCTGTCCGCAAATCAGCCGGGACCGCTACGCCAAGGCGTAGCTCATGCGCGAGCGGGGAAAACGCGAACGGCTGACCACGAACTGCGTCTGAAAGCTCACGTTCGTCGGCACAGTTTTTCGCTCCATTCTGTACGACTGGACGGGCACGCGTACGCGCCCACGGAAGTAGTTCCAGAATTTCTCCCACGCGCGCGTCTTCCGGGATCCGTTCTGCGTCGAGTTTCACAGCGGGTTGCACCGGTCGCACTAGTTCAGGCTCATCATGCAGATTCAGTCGAGTGGCGAGAGGCTCGAAAGCATCAGCGCAACGGTTCCAGAGAATGTTCGCTTTGGCAGCGCATGCTTTGCCGACTTTCGGATATGTCCGCCGAGAAGTAGGTTGTGCAGCGAGGGCTTGCGCAGTGGGAGTGTCGGATGATCGAAGACTGTCGGGCGGGCCTTGAAAGATGACTTGTCCGCCGTTCGGGCCGCTGCCGGGACCAAATTCGAGAACCCAATCGGCGCGTTGAAGAAGTTCCAGTTTGTGTTCAAGAACAATGACGGTGTGGCCGTGTTCACGCGCTAGAGCTGTCACGCGCTCAAAGACGCGCGTCGCATCAGCCAGGTTGAGGCCGGCAGTCGGTTCGTCCAGCACCAGAAGACCGGAGCCCGGGCGATCGTCCAACCGGGCGAGAAAGCGAGCGAGAGCAAGCCGTTGGCGCTCGCCAGCGGAAAGTGTTGGTGTGGCACGGCCCAAGGCGAGGTGGCCAAGACCGAGTTCAATAAGCGTTTGCAACACGCCTTGTCCTTGGGTGCTGAACGCGGGATGTTTCGCTAATGCGAGTGAGGCGATAGGCATTGCGAGTAACGCAGCCAAATTGGTGTCTGCACTTTCGGCAAGCAGAGCTGAACCGGCGAGGCGCGAGCCTCCACAGGAGTGGCAGCGCGCGGTGGTTTCTTCGTCGAACCCGTCGTGAGCAAAGCCAGAACCGGCACAAGCCGGACAGGCTCCCGTTGAGTTGAAAGAAAAGTCGGCGGCCTTCAATCCCATTGCTTTCGATTCCGGCAATGAGGCGTAGTGGGCGCGCAAGCTGTCGAACAGTTCGAGCGCCGTGGCTACGATGCTACGCCGGTTTTGCGCAGCGAGTTTCTGGCCGACGACTTCAACAAAGCGAATTTCCTGCGGTACTCTGATTCTGCAAAGCGGCGACTCGCCCGCGCCTTCGATCGCACCACTCGCAGCAGGCACAAGCGCATGTAGGATCGCTGACGATTTTCCGGCACCGGAGACTCCAACGACTGCGGTGACTCGTGCGCAGGGCAGCCGAAAGCTGACGCCACGAAGATTATGCAAGTAAAGGTCGGTGACTTCGATCCAGTGCTTGGGTTTCGTGACGGCGGGTTGCTTTGTTTCCTGCCGCTTCTCCGCCTTTGCGGGCGGGCCGGAACCGATGATTTTTCCGCCGTCGTCGCCACCACCTGGGCCGAGGGTCAGCACATGGTCGGCCTCTGCGAGTAAGCGTGGCTGATGTTCAACGAGGATCACCGAATTGCCGTCGAGCACGATGGCTCGCAGCATTTCTTGGAGCCCGGTCAGGTCGTGTGGATGCAGACCGCGCGAAGGCTCGTCAAGCACATAGCCAGCACCACTCAACTCGAGTGCGAGTCCTAGCCCGAGCTTTAGCCGCTGTGCTTCACCGCCGCTCAGTGTGGATGTCGCTCGGTCGAGCGGGAGATGCCCGAGATTCAGCCGCACATAAGCATCAAGGAGTGTGCCGAGACTGTGAAGCAGATCAGCCTCGCTGCCGCGTGCTGCAACGACCTTGCTAGCGAGTAAATCACGCAACTCGCCGAGCGAGCGAACCGCTACCAAGTCTGCCCATCGGTGATCACGCCAGACACAAGCGCGCGTCGTGCGGTTGAAGCGGCTGCCAGCACAATCGGGACATGCAGTTTCGCCCACCCAAGCTTGGAAGATGCGTGCGGCCGGCCCCGTGGAGCCCGCACGGGCGAGGACGAGCGGGATCAGACCGGCAAATGCACGTTTTGCGGGACGCGGGCGTTTTTCGCCACTACGCAATTCGGGAATCGGCTCACGGCCCGAGCCGTAGAGGACGACCTGCCGCGCGTCGGCAGGCAGTTCCCTCCATGTCACGTCAGCCTTGATCCCTCGGGTGTGGAAGAAGCCCCGCAAAATATCGTCAAGAACGCCAAGGTGGTTGAAGCGCCCGCGCGTCTGTGGAAGGCTGAATCCGCCGTTGAGCAGTGGCTCATCGTGCCTGCAAACCAGGGATTCCACGCGCACACCCTGCATCACACCCAAACCGGCGCACGTTCTACATTGGCCGCCGTCGGTAGCTGCGATATTGAAGGAGAAAAGCGGGCGACCGAGCGGTCCATAAGGCAGCGGATCGTCAGCAGCAATGCGCTGCTCGCGGCCTCCGATAAAGAGCTTGCCGTCAATCACCCACAGCCAATCCGAGGGATCGTCTCGCACTAGTTTACATGCGTCCTTTTCAGTGGTCAGGCGGTGTGTTTCGACCGGCTGTGCGATCCACCAGCGCGCGGGTAACAGCGACTTGGAAGCGGCACGAGTCCCCTGCGACCAAGGCGTTCGATTTTCACGGTAGTAAAACGTTCCTACGGGCAAGTGGCTGGCTGACGCGATAGTCAGATCGGCTCGCACCTTTGCCACAGTGACGACACTCCCGGCATAGTGCCGCCAGAGCCAAGCAGCGAACTGGTCGGACTTCACCGCATCGACGGGCGCACCGCGAGGTGAGCGTGATTCCCCGTGGTGCAGGAACAATCCGCCGAGGAGGTGAAGCAGGCCGGTGTAGGTGGCGACTGTGGAACGGCTCTGACCACGCAGTGGCTCTTGGGCGATCTCGATAATCGGGGGCAGCCCCTCGACAGCATCAACATCTGGCTGATAGGCGGGTGCGAGTGCCGCGAGCTCACCTCGTAGCCGTCCGAGTCGACGACGTGCTATTTGGGCGATGATGTGATGGGCAATGGTGGTCTTGCCCGCGCCCGAAACGCCAGCGAGTGCGACGAGGCGGTGTGTCGGAAGTTCAAATGTGAGGTTGCGCAAATTGTGTTCCCTCGCACCAACGATGCGTATTGGGTGAGAGGAACCGTCGCGGGATATGCTCACGTCTTTTTCAGTGGGATTGAAGCCTCGCGCCGTTCGTCGTCGCGCCGAAAGTAGAACAGCATCTTGTGTTCGTGCGAAGTCTGAACGAGGCGTGAGAGACTCTGCGCGCGGCGGGACGTGAACTCTGGGTGATAGATATTGAAGTATTCAACCGGCAATCGTTTCAAACCGACCTCAAAACCTGCGGCATAAAAAATGTCGGCTACTTCGTCGAGAGAGTAATCGAAATAACGCACTCCTTCCGAACGGAGCACCTGCCGACGATGCACCCAGAGCGGGTTTTCAATGTGGCAGCCCATCGTGGCGTAGTACTCGCCTTTGTCCTTCAGCACCCGGTGCAGAGTCTTGGCAAGAGCAGGCAAATCTTCGATCATCCAAAAAATCTCCTGGCTGAAGACGAAATCAAAATGTTGCTCCAAACTATCCAGTGCGGTTAGCGAGGCGTATTCGATGGGTTCAGGCTCGCGACGCGACGCGCGTGCAGTTTCCAAAGCCGCTTCGTCGATGTCCACCCCGAGCCCGTGCGCGAAGGGGCGCATCTGGTGCAACAGGCGCAGGAAGTGGCCATCGCCACAGCCGTAATCAAGCACCACTTCGCTTCCGGTATGGCGAGGAATGATCTCATGGATCATTGAAGTCCAAAAGATGATGTTCCCGTGCTGAATGCCGCTCGCATGAGCGTCGTAGATGTTCCAGTTCTCTTTGTTCATGGGGCGCTAGTGAGTGAACAGGAAGCGCATCTGCCGCCCGCGAGTCAAGCCGTCTTTATCCACACGCACGCTGCATCGGGTGCGTGCATGTACGGCGCGGTGATTGTCGATCACGGTGATGTCCCCGGCGTCAGGATTCAGTGTTTGTATGCAGCCGGCGGCGGCCTTCTCGAAATCGAGCATGGCCGTTGCTTGTTCCGGAGATGGAGATCTGCCGCTAGCGACGAATCCTTGGCGAATGCGAGTGCGGTGATAGCGCACCAACAATTTCTGGTTGGACGGCTCCCGGCTGATGATCGGACTTTGGATCATTGTATGCCCGCTCTGCGCATTGCCCGATGCGAATGGCAGCGCTGTATCGAAAAAGCGTGCAATCATCGGATCGGTTTCAACGCCGAAGCACATCGCGGCGATGTCTGCGACCTGCACTGCGCCGAAGCCCGGTGTCGGATCAGGCTCCAAGCACAACGAGATCGTAAGTCGCGGCGGAGCGGACAGCATACTGTAGTCGGTGTGCAGGGGGAGGTGGCGCAGTTGATTCCCCATGAGAGACGCGCTGGGTTTAACGTGCGCACCGATCAGCGCTGAGCCGATACCTGGATCTATGTAAATCGCCCCCAACAGACTCCCGATGGCTGGAAAGATTGCGGAAGCAACTTCCGGCCTCAGCCCACGCAGTTGGACAAAACTCTGTTCGTCCATGACAGCCGCTGCCAACATGGCGACATGCTGAAGAACGGAGTCTCCGGCAGCCAAATTGCGGAGTGCTGTAATGTGCTCAGCAGTCGTTATGTCGCCGACAGGAAGTCTCGGAACGAGTTTTTCGAGCTGCTGACACACATCGGGTGAGATGAGCAGCATGTGCGTAGAAACTAGCGACAGTCGGTCGATTTACAGGGGTTGGCAGCACCAAGAAGCGATTCGCCGAATGCCGCCTGCCAAAGCGCTTGAGTTTCGCTCCACGCGCGCTGATTTGCCTCGTAGCTTTCGTCGCTACCGACGCCAAAATACGGATCGTGATGGAGGAAGTACCCGAAGATGCGGTCACAATCCTCTGCGTATTTGCGGGTGTCGAGAATATGGTAGTGCCACACGAGATCAATGAGTTCATTCGGTACGAGCGTGCGCTCTGGATGTTCGACGTGCAGAGTCAGAAACTGACGGTAGGTCCGCACTGCGGCTTCGAAGTCAATTTCCTCACCGTTGAGCATTTCACCCTCGCACTGCATTTTGAAAATGATTGGGTGCATATCAATTTCAACGAGTTGGCGTTCAGTCGTGGTCATTTTGTTGGGTATTGAGGTTTAGACGGGAACGCGAAAGCTCCCCAATCTTCTGGTGAAAGAGACATCCTGGCTTGCGCTTGTCAACGCTGAGAATGGCAGGAAATCATGACGAAAAAGATGTTTCACAAAGGCTCTGAATCTGGCTAATAATTACGCATCGAAATGAGCGCAGATGCAACCCTCCCAAATCTGATCCCGATGGGTGTGGAGGATGTTCTCATGAACTTCGATTCTGAAAAACCGGTCGAGTTAAAAGACGCTCGCGTGACCGGACCACTCGATCTCCGCAGCATCGGAGTCAGAGGCCCAGTGAAAATTTCCAACTGCGTGTTTGAAGATGCTGTCGATGCGACAGACGCACGGTTTGGCCGGAGCGTGCAATTCAACAACTGCACTTTTGAAAAGGGATTGAGTCTCGCTCACGCCCGCATCGACGGGCCTCTCGATTTGAGCGGCTCTGTTTTGAAACCAATGCCCGGAGCGGCTGCAATGCCTCTCCACGATCTGCACGTCGAAGGATCTGTCCAAGGGACTCGGTTGCGGGTCGACTGCGGGTTGAATTTCAGCGATCTTCGATGCGGCTCTGCCTTTCGGATTCACGGTACAAGCATCGCTGGTGACCTGTTGCTCAATAGTGCTTACGTCGAAGGCGAACTCGATTTGAGTGACTGCGCTTCACCTGACGGCGAGTCCGCCGCCCAAACCATAATCCGCGGCGTCTTGAACTGCGATTGTGCGCACATCGAGTCGCGCGTCTTACTCATCGGCACCCATTTGGGTTCCGCTAAATTTGAGCAGGCGCATATCGAAGGAACAATGCTGTTAGGACCGGGGCTTCACTCTCGAACTCAGGTGGAGCTAGGTGTTGTGGCAGAGGCTGGAAAGCCATCCGATGGATGCAGCCTTTCGCTGCTCGGTGCCCGGTTGGACGGAAGCTTGGAGATTCGAGGAGCCAAGCTTCACGGAGCTTTGCGAGTAAGTAATGCAAAGGTCGGCTGCAACCTGATGCTCGCCGAGGATGCTCCAAAACAACCGAGGTTTCAGACGTCGATCGGGGCAAGTGATGGAGGCGGGTCACTACGTGTGACCAGCGCGGATGTTCGAGGGGCTTTGGTTCTTTTGAATGTTGCGTTTGATGGTGTGGTTGAAATATCAAACTCGGAAGTTGCTGTACTCGAAATCGATCAAAAATGTATTTTGAACCTCAAAACCCTTTTCGAGAGGCTTCCTGACAATAAAAAGTGTGAGGGCGTGCTCGCGCTTGAGGGGCTCACGTTCGGCGAATTGAAACTCGGCGAACCAGACGACTCGGAAAATGAACCAAGAGCGCAAGATTTTCTACAACTGCTCGCTTTAACAAAATTTGATGAGGGAACTTACGTTAACATCGAAAACTGGCTGAGACTTAGCGCCAGAGACGACGATGCTGACGACGTTTTCCGCGAGATGCGCAAAAAGGAAACTTCGCAAAGACGGAAGGGACTGAAGCGGGTCCTCTTCAAACTATTTGGGTGGCTTTACGGCTATGGCACGAAGAGCCTGCTAACTGGGGGGATTTGGTTTGGGACACTCGCCTTCTCGTTCTGGATGTTTTGGGGTGGCTCGGGTCTCGAAGCGACAGAGAAAGGCGATGAACCTTCTGGTATTGGAGCAGTCGTGAAAAAGGCTGACTGGGCGGACACGGCCGCCGTTGTGTTTCGCATTCATTTACCGATAGTCCCGTGGTTCAGTGATCCCGAATGGAAGCCGGCAGCCAAGAGGATCCCCAAACCATACATGGTTCCTCCATGTGTGCCTTGGCCGCCTTTGCGGTATGATGTTACAGCCCATTCCCTCCTCGTCTGGAACGTTGTCAATGTCACATTGATCATTGCTTCCATCTCAGGACTTCTCAAACGACGGGGTTCGTAGCGACACTACTTTATGGCTCTTCCTTAGCTGATCCGGTCGTTTCCAAGGCTTGGACAAATAGCTATTCTCCACCGCATGAAACCGGTTCTTTTCCTCCTCTTCAGCACGGCGCTCCTCGCCGCTGCCGAGCCGATCCAGACCGATCTGCTCATCGTCGGCGGCACCGAGTCGGGATGGGCGGCAGCCATTCAAGCGGCGCGCATGGGCGTGAAGTCGATCACAATCGTGCATGATGGCAAGTGGCTCGGCGGGCAATACACGGAGCAGGGACTCGTGTGCGTGGATGAAAACAAGGGCGTGGGTAAAGTCGGCTGGGGACCGGACTGGCATCCGATGAAGCGCTCGTTTCATCGCTTCGGCCTGTTCAAGGAGTTGATGGATCGCATCGAGGCCTTCAACACGCAAAAGTATGGCTCGCCCATGCCGGG
>CAYONT010000074.1:0-8719 GCA_964405405.1 uncultured Comamonadaceae bacterium
GCCCAATCCGGCGCCATTCGCCTACTTTGCCTGGGATGCTGACGACCTGGGTTTCGCCCGGGGTAGGGCGGGGCCGTGGGGCCCGGGGTTCGGGTACGATGAACCCCGGGCTTTCCGCTGGATGGAGGGGGGTGGTGGGGTGGACTTTATGGCGTGAGGAGGTGGGCGTAATCCGGGAGGGACAGCAGGTGACGGCGCGCCTCCTGGATGCGGGCACAGCGTTCGTAAGCTTCCTCGGCCAGGGCTTCCTGCTCCAATTCATCGAGGATCTGGATCCGGTGGATGCCCCGGGGAACCCAGACGCACTCGTGGATGTAGAAGCGGTAGGGGTTGTTCCGCAGAATGGTGACCTTCCCATCTGGGGAGGCCAGCAAGTGGCTCAGAATGAGAGCCCGCAGGGTGTCGTCGACTTGCATGTTGCTGTATGGTTTTGAGATGGATTCGTCTCCGCATCATGGGTGCCACCGTGCCCCAGCTCGGGTCGGTTGGCAGACCCCGTTGGGTCTTCTGGATGCTGTTTCTGGATGGATAACGCCGATGGGGGGCGGTTCATTGTGTGGACCCAGCGGAATGGGGTTCAGGGGAGCGCTCGGGCGAGCAAACGCTCGTACGTTGGAGCCGTTGCGTGGCGGATTTGGCCTAACAAATCGGTGCCGAAGTAGTCCTCCAAAGGGCGGTGGCGGTTCGCACCTGCAGGCTGGTGTTGGCGCTGCAAGATGGGGGCTGCGGAATGGCGCAGGGGCCAGCCGAGGTGCGCTGCGGCTTGTGCCAGAATCCGGTCGGGTTCTGCGATGAACTGTTCGTAGCGAATGACTGCCACCGATGGGTCGGTCCAGATGCCGTGGTGGTGTGCGTCGTTCCAGCGCTGGGCCATGGCGAGGGCAGGTGGGCCTGGAAACGACTGAAAATAAGTCACATATGGGCGTCTTAGGGCGGAAGGGAAGGCAGTTGAGGTCGGGGAAACACCCCACTGGTCGAGCGCGCTGCGGATGTTGGCTGCCGGTTCGCGGATGAGCAGGATGTGTCGCTTTCGCGTGGTCTGTGAGAGCGCGGCTTCGGGAAAAAACGTCGCACTCGGTTCCTTCCAAATCGCCGGAGAAAAAGTCACGGGATGTCGGCGCATGAGCGCGCCCAGTGGCTCCGCTTGCCACGGGGCATGCCAGCTGTCCCAGAGCAGCGGGGTATCCAGCAGGCAGGTTTGGCCCGTGGCCTCGGCCAGCGCCCGGGCGAACACCGTGGTGCCCGATTTCTGAATCCCGAAGACCCACATTCCATCGGGTCGGTGTTGTCGAAAGGGCCGGTAGGCGAGGTCCAGCAGGGAGAGCAGCCGTGCTTCGGGTGCGGACCAGTGTCGTTGGAGGGGATTCACCAGGCCAAATTTAACCCGGGATTTACACTCTATATAGCAATATTGCGATAGGTTTGGGGCATGGGAACGACCCGGTTGGAGTTGTATGCGGAGCGCCACAATGCGCTGGCGCTTCGGTTGAAGGCGTTGGGCCATCCGGCCCGGTGGTCGATGGTGGAGCACTTGCTCGCGCAGCAAGGCTGCGTCAATGCGGACTTTGTCGCCTTGACGGGGCTGGCGCAGCCGACGGTCACGCGGCACCTGGCGGTCTTGGTCGGGGCCGGGCTGGTGGCCTGCGATTGCGGCGGAGGGCGCGCAGTCTACTGCATTGCGCCGGGGGCTTGGCGGGCGCTGGAGGCCGACCTGGTTCCTTGGGTGCGCCAAGCGGCCGCCTTTCCCACCCACTGCGAAACCGATGCATCATGTTGTACCCCTTCTTGACCTGGGCCCTGGTGGCCACTGCGCCCATGAACGAACTCGAAACCACGTGCAAGCAGCTCGATGAGGCTTCCCGGACCTTGGCGGAGCGCACCGCGCCGGAGCGGATGGCGGAGCTGGAGGATTTGGCCTTGTGGATTGCCCAGCAGCCCGCGGAAGCGCCGGCCCAGCTCGTGTTCATCTGCACCCACAACAGCCGGCGGAGCCACATGGGCCAAATCTGGGCCCAAACGGCTGCCCAGTTCTACGGGCTCGATGGCGTTCGCACCTTCAGTGGCGGTACGGAGGTGACTGCGTTCAACCCGCGCGCGGTACAGGCCCTGCGGGCGATGGGCGTGGGGCTCGAACCTGTGGCACAGGGTCCGGCCGAGAATCCTCGGTACGCCGTTCGGCTGCTCGACCCCGCCTTCGAAACCCTGGCCTTCAGCAAGCACTTCGGCGACCCCACGAACCCCGCCTCGGGCTTTGCCGCCGTGATGACATGCAGTGAAGCTGACGGCGCCTGCCCCATCGTGTTCGGCTCCGCCGCCCGGTTCTCCCTGCCCTACATCGACCCCAAGTCCTCCGACGGCACCCCCCAGGAACCCCAGGTCTACGCCGAGCGCGCCCGGCAAATCGGCGCCGAGATGTTCTACGTCATGCGCAGGGCTGCCGCGCTCCGGAAGCCATGAAGCCCGCTGCCAAGCGGCTGGGCACGCTCGACCGCTACCTGACCCTGTGGATCTTTGCGGCGATGGCGGTGGGCATCGCCCTCGGCCATTTCGTCCCCGGACTGCCGGCCGCCCTGCAGCGCGCCTCCTCCGGGACCACCCATGTCCCGCTGGCCGTGGGCCTCATTGCCATGCTCGTTCCGCCCTTTGCAAAAGTCGAGTATGCCTTGCTCCCGGGCGTGTTGCGGAACACCCGCCTGCTGGGCTTGTCGTTGTTCCTGAATTGGGTGGTCGGTCCGCTCCTGATGTTCGGGCTGGCGGCCCTGTTCCTGTCGGACCAACCGGAGTACTTTTCGGGCCTCGTGCTCATCGGTCTCGCCCGGTGCATCGCGATGGTGCTGGTTTGGAACGATTTGGCCGACGGGAACCGCGAATATGGCGCGGCCTTGGTGGCCCTGAATAGCTTGTTTCAGGTCTTTGCCTACCCCTTTTACGCTTGGTTTTTCATGACCCAGCTGCCCGCGTGGTTGGGCCTGGAATCCGTGGCCATGGATCTGTCGGTGGCCATGGTGGCGGAAAGCGTCCTGCTTTACCTCGGACTGCCGTTTGTGCTCGGCGCCGCCATCCGGTGGTGGGGTCGCCGAACGTGGGGTGCGGAGGCCTATGAGCGGCGGATTTTGCCCCGCCTGGGTCGGGTGACCCCCGTGGCTTTGTTGTTCACCATCGGGGTCATGTTTTCGTTGAAAGGCGAGGCTTTGCTGGCTTTGCCGGGGGATGTGTTGCGCATGGCGGTGCCGCTGGTGATTTACTTTGCCACGATGTTTGCCATCGGATTTTTCCTGGCCAAATCCCTCGGAACCTCCTACGACCGCAGTGCAGCCGTTGCTTTCACGGCCGCCGGCAACAACTTCGAGCTGGCAATCGCCGTAGCTGTCGGGGTCTTCGGGCTGGGATCGGGGCAGGCCTTGGCCGGGGTGATCGGCCCGCTGATCGAGGTCCCGGCTTTGTTGCTGCTGGTGCAGGTGGCGCGTCGTTGGGCGTGGTAACTTCGCGGCATGGATTCTCTGTCGCAGCTGGTGCTGGGAGCGGCCACGGGTGAGCTCGTTCTGGGCCGCAAACTGGGCAATCGGGCCCTGTGGCTGGGGGCGTTGGGCGGCACCCTCCCGGACTTGGACGTGTTGGCTGGACTCTGGCTTGATCCGCTGGACAACCTGGCTTTTCACCGCGGCATCACGCACTCCGCGTTGGTTTGGGTGCTGGGGGGGCTGGGACTCGGCACGCTTTCCCACCGGGTGCAGCGGAAGGGGCCAGCGGTGGGGTGGGGCCAGTGGGTGCTTTTTTGGTTCGCGGTGTTGGCCACGCACGTGCTGCTCGACTGCTTCACCCTCTACGGGACGCAAGTTTGGGCGCCGTTTTCGAATGTGCGCGTGTCTTGGAGCACGATTTCCGTGGCGGATCCCCTCTACACGTTGCCGTTTCTGCTGGCGTTGCTGGTCATGGCCCGGAAGGGGGTGGGGACTGCGAAGCGTCGGAGGTGGCACCGGTTGGCGTGGGCTTGGAGTTGTTTGTATTTGGCCTGGACGGTGACCAACAAGGTTCAGGTGGAGGCGGAAGTGCGTGAGGCGCTGGAGCTGCGTGGAATCGTAGCGCAATCGGTGGTCACGACGCCTACGATTTTGAACAATGTGCTTTGGAGTGTGGCGGTCGATGGTGGCGATGGGTTTTATGTGGGCCACCACAGTTTGCTGGACGAGGGTCCCTTGGTGCTGCATCGGGTGGAAAAGGGGCCGGGCCTGGGCCCTGGGGGACAGACGGAGGCGGTGTTGCGTTGGTTCAGCGATGGGTTCTTGGTGGTGACAGAGGAGGCGGGGGATACGCTGCAGCTGGCGGACCTGCGTTTCGGGAGTTTTGCCACCCCGCCGCTGGAGCCGGAGGATTACATTTTTCGGTTCGTGGTGCGCAGGGGGGAGGGGGGGTGGGGATTCGTTGCGGCAGAGGGGGGGCCTCCTCCGGGGCGGGAACGGGATTTTTTCCCGGCGTTGTGGAACCGGATTTGGGGCGGCGACGCGAGCTGATGGACGGGGCGATGCGACGGGTCGAGGTGGTGGCCGGGGTGTTGGAGGACCGGGGGGAGGTGCTGTGTGCGCGCCGCGGCCCGAGTCCCCACGCCCACCTCGATGGCAAGTGGGAGTTCCCGGGTGGCAAGGTGGAACCCGGCGAATCGCATGCCGCTGCGTTGGTTCGGGAGTGGCACGAGGAGTTGGGGGTGGCCATCGAAGTGGGTTCCTTCCTGTGTACCGTCACCCACCGGTATCCGGATTGGGAGGTGGTCCTGCATGTGTACCATTGCCATTGGTCAGCCCCGGGGGAACGAAGCCGCTTGCTGTGCCACGACCACGTCGCCGTCTGCTGGCTGCCGGTTCAGCGGTTGCGCGAGGTGGACGGGGAATGGGCTGCCGCCGACGTCCCGGTGGTGGATTGGCTGTTGACCCGGCGCAACACATAGAGCCCCGGCGTCTTCGCTAGCTGTTCCCACTCCCCGGATGACAACAACTGCGATACCCGGAGCATGGTTTCCTGCCGGGTGTAGGGGGCGTCGCCTTTGGGGAAATCGTAGACGACCACGTATGCGGCGTCACGCAGGTCGGGAAATCCCCGCAGAACGGGTTGTTGGATGAGGTGCGGGACGATGTGGTGGGACGCGCTCACCGCGGCATCGGGCGGCAACAACCGGCGCCACTCGGCATCCGCTTCAGGGGACATGGCCGGCTTCCAATGGCCAGGGTGCAGGAGATCGACCGAAGCGCGATCCACCCACTGGCGGGTTCCGTAGATGGTTCCATGGGTCGCCACGGCACTCCCCACCACCGCAAGACCCAGCAACAGCCCCATGCCCAGCCGTGGTCCCTGCTTTCCCTGCAGGGTGGGGTGCCAGGCCAAACCCACCCCCAACGGCACCAGCCACACCAACGCCAAGTTGTAGTGATGAAGTGTGCCCCAAACCATGGGATTGTCGTGCCACATCTTCGCCGCGACGAGGGGTACGAGCATCAGGAAAACCGCGGGCCGACGGAGCCAAAGCCAAGCCCCAGACAGCGCCAGTGCTTGCCACCATTCTTGTTTCCACACCACACCTTCCGGCCGCTCCCCGTGGTGGAGAAACAAGGCGCGAAACAAGTTTGCTGTGGCTTCTACGATGCGGTGCCAAGAACCGCTGTTCCAAACCTCGAACCAAGCGGCGGGGGGGCCGTGGTCCAAGTTGGATACGGTGCCCCCTGCGGCAAAGGCAGGCATCCACCAGCCCAGGACCAGCAGGGCGTACGTACCCGCGATGCCAGCGTCCCAGAGGGCGTCGCGCCGCAGGTGGGGGTTCGCCGATGGGGGATGCAGCCAGGCGACCGTGGCCGCCACGAAGGCCATGTGCAGGCCCATGTCCTCCTTGGCGGCGAGCATCCCGGCCAGGAACAGCCAGCGAAGCCCAGCACGCCTCCCCGGCTGCATCAGGGCCCACCACCACCAAGGAAGAAAACTCCATCCGATGACTTCGCTGTGGAACGGGAACGCCCAAGCATGGTACAATCCGAAGGATGTCGCGGCGCACAAGACCCACCCCAGCCCGAGCCATCCCCCGCCCGACCATTGCACCCCGACCCGGTAGAGGCCCCAAAAACCCCACAGCGGAGCCAGGAGCTGTGCCCAGAGGAGGGCCTGGGCGCCGAAGAGGCGGACGGCCGGCGCCAGCAAGATGAGCCACAGGTCGAAGTGCGTGGACAGCGCGGGGCGCTCCAAACTCTTCGGAATCGCCGCTTGCACGTCGCCCGCATTGTGGATGCCGTGGCTCCAGTCCCAGGCTGTCCGGGCGTACAACCCCAGGTCGAAGGTATGCACCCGGTACCCCGCAAAATTGGGGCCGGCCAGCATCCAACCCACCGCGAGGGCGGCCGCCCCCACCGCCACGGTCGCCCAGGCCGTTCCGTCCCCTTTCGTTGCGACCTTCAAGCCTTCTTCACGAACTCGGATTTCAGTCCCATCGCGCCGAACCCTTCGATGCGGCAGGCGATGTTGTGGTCCCCTTCGACCAGGCGGATGTTCTTCACCTTGGTCCCCGCCTTGACCGGCTTGGGCGCGCCCTTCACGGGCAGGTCCTTGATGACCACCACATCGTCCCCGTTTTGGAGGATGTGCCCGAGCGCGTCCCGGACCACATCGTCGGCTTCCTGCACTTCTTCGGGTGCTTCCTCAGGCCAAACCCCACCGCACTCAGGACAATTCCACGCTGTGCCATCAAAATAGCCGTACGGGCTGGTACAGGTGGGACAGGGCTTCGCAGATTCAGACATGGCGCGGGTTTCGGTGCGGAAAGGTACAGCGTCCCGAGACAAAAAGTTGTGCACAGTGTGTGACCTGGGTCGAACTTCCCGGGGGGTGCGGTTGTAATTTTGGCCTAGAACAAATCCCAACATGGATCACGGAAACAACGCGAACGGAAGCGCGGCCCAATGCCCCTTCTCCAGCCAGCGGGTCAACCAGGCCGCCGGCGGTGGCACATCGAACCGCGACTGGTGGCCCAATCAGCTCAACCTGGGCATTTTGCGGCAACATACCGCCAAGTCGAACCCGATGGGGGCTGACTTCAATTACAAAAAGGCGTTTGCCTCCATCGATTACGCTGCGCTGAAGGCGGACTTGGCGAAGTTGATGACGGACAACCAGTCTTGGTGGCCAGCGGATTATGGCCATTACGGTCCCTTCTTCATCCGGATGGCCTGGCACAGCGCCGGCACGTACCGCATCTCGGACGGCCGCGGCGGGGGCGGGACCGGCACGCAGCGGTTCGCACCGCTTAACAGCTGGCCGGACAACGGCAACCTCGACAAGGCGCGCCTGTTGTTGTGGCCCATCAAGCAGAAGTACGGTGCCCAGATTTCGTGGGCGGATTTGATGATCCTCGCGGGCAACGTTGCGCTGGAGACGATGGGCTTTGAGACGTTCGGTTTTGCAGGGGGTCGGGCGGATGTTTGGGAACCGGAGGAGGACATTTACTGGGGTGCAGAGACGGAATGGCTCGGCGACAAGCGCTACGAGGGCGACCGGGATCTCGAGAATCCGCTTGCAGCCGTGCAGATGGGGCTCATCTACGTCAATCCCGAGGGTCCCAACGGCAACCCGGATCCCCTGGCTTCGGCACGTGACATCCGGGAAACCTTCGGTCGGATGGCGATGAACGATGAGGAAACGGTCGCGCTGGTAGCCGGGGGTCACACCTTCGGCAAGATGCATGGTGCGGGAGATCCCTCGAAGTATGTGGGC
Organism: uncultured Comamonadaceae bacterium; assembly: GCA_964405405.1. GTDB lineage: Bacteria > Bacteroidota > Bacteroidia > Flavobacteriales_D > Sanyastnellaceae > CAMCYM01. The sequence goes on from CAYONT010000074.1 coordinate 7,747, forward strand.
CGTGAGCCAGCGGGTGCGCCCATCGAGGCCATGAGCATGGGTTGGCTCAATTCGATGGGCAAGGGCCACTCAGAAGACACCATCACCAGCGGTTTGGAGGGTGCCTGGACGACGACGCCCACGCAATGGAGCCATGATTACTTCAAGCACCTCTTCGGTTACGAGTGGGAGCTGACGAAGAGCCCTGCGGGGGCGCACCAGTGGAAGCCCAAGGGCGACGCTGGGGCTGGCACGGTTCCGGATGCGCATGTGGCCGGTCGGTCCCACCAGCCGGTGATGTCGACAGCGGATCTGGCTTTGCGCTTCGATCCAGCTTACGAAAAGGTTTCGCGGCATTTCTACGAAAATCCCGAAGCGTTCCGCGACGCGTTTGCGCGGGCGTGGTTCAAGTTGACGCACCGGGACATGGGGCCGCGGGCTCGGTACCAAGGGCCCGAGGTTCCTACTGAGGTGCTGATTTGGCAGGATCCTGTTCCGGCAGTCGACCACGCGTTGGTGGGCCCATCGGAGATTGCGGATCTCAAGTCTCGGATTTTGTCTTCGGGGGTGTCGGTTTCGGATTGGGTCCGTACCGCTTGGGCGGCAGCTTCTACCTTCCGGGGTTCGGACATGCGCGGGGGAGCGAATGGAGGGCGTTTGCGCCTGGCGCCTCAAAAGTACTGGGAGGTGAACCAGCCCGCACAACTGGCACAGACGCTCGGCGTTTTGGAGGGGATTCAGCAAGCGTTCCATGCCGCCGGCAGTGCGCGCATCTCGATGGCAGATCTCATCGTGTTGGCGGGTTGCGCAGCAGTGGAACATGCAGCGGAGGCTGCGGGTCATCCTGTTTCGGTGCGTTTCACACCTGGCAGAACGGATGCCACAGAGGCACACACGGACGTGGCATCCTTCGCTGTGCTGGAGCCCCAAGCCGATGGCTTCCGCAACTACGCCAAGGCCCGTTACCGGGTTGCAGCGGAAAAGATGCTGTTGG
>CAYONT010000075.1:0-8648 GCA_964405405.1 uncultured Comamonadaceae bacterium
CAAAGGAGCGCCCGAATTTGATGCATGGATCAAGGAGCCCGTGCGCGAAGGCTGGAGCTACGGCGAAGATTTGTGGAAAGCGTGAGCCGCGCCGCACAGTTTGGTTTTGACCATGTTTTGCCGTGCCTCTGCCATCGTTCTGCTTCTAGTCACCACCACATCTGGCCAGGAAATCCGCCGCACGCCGCTGACGCTGAAGGACGGCGGCACGCCGGAGAATTCGGCCGTGTTTGATGGCAAGGGTATGATCATTGATCTCGGCATCGATGTGACGGCCCACGATTGGGAAAGGAGCGGCGATGTGTGGACCTCGCACGGGGCGTTTGCCGATCATCCGCCGATCGCGGACACGCAACGTGCCGCGCTTTTCATTGAAGAAGTGCCCGTGCGCATCGTGCGCGACCGCGCTGCCGAGCAGAAGACCAGCGAGAAGGGCAAGGTGATCTACGCGGCTGCGGAGACGCTGAAGCCGGGCGATATGGGATTCAAAGACGACGGCTCGATCTACTTCCGCTGGCCCGCCGGCAAGACGCCCGGCGCGGCAAAGATCTTCCTGCCGCCTGCCGGCCTGGCGAGCTGCCTCAACATCGCCTGCTCCTTCCTCACAGTGCGCAACATCACCGCCCTGCATGCGGCTAACGACGGCTTCAACATCCACGGCGACCGTCTGGGCATCCGTCTCGAAAACGTGAAGGCCTTCTCCAACGGCGACGAAGGCATCAGCGCCCATGAAGCGACGCAGATGGATGTGGTGGATTCCGAGATCGCGTGGAACGGCTCTTCCGCTGGCGGCGTGGCGGACGTGGGCGACAGCGTGACGACCTACACAAACTGCGAATTGCATCACAACCTCGGCGCGGCCTTCTTTTTCGATGGCAAGCAGCACCGCGTTACCAACTGCCGCATCCATCATCAGTCGCAGGACATCGTAACCCGAGGCGACGCCGTGGCGGAGCAGTCGGGTAATGTGTGGCTGAAGGAGTGAATCCAGAAGCCAGCATTCGCGGGAATGCGGCCCCTGCCGCAGGAGTGACGATGCACTTGAAGAGCCCGGCATGGCTGGGGATTAGCTTGAGTCAAAAAAATTTTGTCCCGCGGGTTCATGAACCATCCCTTCGAACTTCCCGTGAATCCGAAGTCATCCAGCGTGCAGCTGCAGAGTTTCTCCATGACCGGCATCTGCTTGGCGCGTTTGTGGGCGGGCTGGTGCGGGACGCTCACGCGCCAGAAGATGTGAATCAGGAGGTTTGGCTGCGGCTGGCAGCGGAAGTTGAGAGGGGCACGGTCAAGTGATGCGCCAAGCCAATCAAGAGCGTGAGGAAGGTGGTTGAATATTCTGCGTCATACTTTGCCAGGTCGGGTTCAAGTAAGTGAATGCCAGACCAACTCCAGACCTTGTCCCCTGAACTCGTGCAGCAGATCACTTCGGTGCAGAGTTCGCTCTATGCCTTTATCCTGACCCTGATGGCGGGCCAGGAGGGCGCGGCAGATGTGCTTCAGGAGACCAATGTAAAACTTTGCCGCGAGCTGCATCGCTATGATGTGACTCGTCCGTTTTTGCCGTGGGCGATGACGTTGGCTCGATTCGAGGTGATGGCGTGGCGGACGCGGCAGAGTCGGTCCAAGCTGGTTTTTGACAATGACATCGTCGAACTGATGGCGGAGGAGCTTGCTGAACCGCAGGATGATCGGGAGCTGGCGGCACTGGAGTCTTGTTTGACGACTTTACCTGCGCGTCAGCGGGAACTGATCACTGACCGCTACGATCGCGGTGAGACGGTGCGTACCATCGCGAAGCGCCTCAGACAGCCGGAGAACGCGCTGGCGGCTTTGCTGTATCGCATCCGCAAGGCCTTGCACGACTGCATCACAACCAAACTCGCCCAGGAGGAAGTGGCATGAATGACAAAATCCAAGCGCTGCTCGATGGCAATCTCTCGCAGGAGGATCGCGAAGCACTGAATGCCCTGCTGCGGACGGATGCGGCTTCCCGTGCGGAGTTTGCTCAGCAAATGAAGCTTCATGCGTTACTGACGTATCGTGCGGGCGCGGTCTCGGTCTCGATGAGCACACCTCAGACGAAGCGGCCTGTGTGGCGCTCGACATGGCAGTGGGCTGGCTGGGCAGCCGCGGCGATTTTCGTCATCGGCTTCACGTTGTTGCTGGTCTCCCCCAATCCTGCCGCAGCAGCCGTTTCACAGATCATCGCGGCCTGGGAGCAGGCGATGGACCGCACTTATACGATCAGCGTGCTGACAGGCGAGCCGTGGCAGCCGATCAAAGATGGACGCAGTGTCGGCTATGAAGGTGCCACCCTTCATTTGCGTGGGCGCTCGGAGTTTGTGCTCATCCGGTTATTGAACCCTGGCGGTCAGGTGATCACCGGCTCCGATGGCCAGACCAACTGGGACATTCGCGGCAAAGGACCTGTTCGAGTCAGCACGGATACGAGTCGCTTCCGCGGAGGCATCCCCGGCGAGTATCAAAACCTGCCTTTCCTCGATCTGAGCAGCCTTTTTCAGTCTCTGGCGGCGGATTACGATCTCACCGTCCATGAAGTCGCTGACGATCTCACCTTGCAGCGCCTGAGCGCCCAAAAGCGTAACCGCGACAAACGCGGCCTGCCTCGCATGGAGTTTTTGTTCCGCAAAGAAACGGGCAAGGTAGTGAAAATGGAGCTGCACGGCCTGCCCGAGGAAAAAGGCGGGCCACGAGCCGTGAGCCTCACGTTGAGCAGCGAAACCACCTTCCCCTCCGATTTCTTTTCCCACAACGCGCATCACGAACCTGAGCGCGAAGTCATCAGCGAGCCTGCCAACAACAACCCCTGACTCATTATGAAAACGCTTCCTGCCCTCCTTCTGTTCGCGACGAGCCTCGCCGCGCATGATTTGGCCACCACTGACCGGGAGGTGCTGCGAGCGCACATTCTCGAGGAGTGGAAACGCGAGCGCGGCATGACCGAAGTCGCCTCCACGGCCTCTGTCGTCCAACTCGCGGCCGCGGCGGCTGCGAATGCCGCGAACGCACCGCAGACCGCGAAGGCCTTCCTGCCCTTCACGAAGCTCGATCTGCGTGCGGACGGTGAGTTTCTCTATGTGGGCTCGAACGGCCTGCCGGATCACAACATGATGGTGGGCATCACCGCGTGGCAGCAGCAGGTGCCGCTGCCTCAGCCGTATTTCGATGACAACGCGTGGCGCATCCCGCTGAAGCCCGTCGTGGCGAAGGAGCCCGCGATGATCAAAGGCCGCTTCATGCGTGGCGCGATCGCTTTGGCCGTGAATGGCATCCCGATTTTCAATCCGCAGAACAATCGCGGCGAGATCAGCTATGAAATCGGCGAGCTGGACGAGTGGGGCGGGCATTGCGGACGCGCGGACGATTATCACTACCACATCGCGCCGCTGCATCTCCAGGCGCGGGTCGGCAAAGGCATGCCGGTGGCATATGCGCTGGATGGTTATCCCGTTTACGGCCTCACGGAGCCGGATGGCTCGCCGGTGGCGAATCTCGATGAGTGCCACGGCCACGACGACGCGAAGATCGGCTATCATTACCATGCGTCGAACAAGTATCCGTATGTCTTCGGCGGTTTCCACGGTGAGGTGGTCGAGGCTGGTGAGCAGGTCGATCCGCAACCGCGTGCTCAAGGCGTGCGTGAGGCCCTCACGGCGTTGCGTGGGGCGACGATCACCGCCTTCGAAAGCACCGGCAAGGACAGCTACAAACTCAGCTACGAGGTGAATGGCGACAAACGCAGCGTCAGCTACTCGATCAAGGCCGATGGCACCTATCCCTTCCACTTTGACAATGGACGCGAAGGTCAGGCCTATGAAGTTTACACCGCACGTCGTCAAGGTGGCGGCGGGGGCCCGGAAGGCATCAAGGGCAAAGGAAAAGGCAAGGGGCAGGGCAAAGGTGGCCGCGAAGGCGAAATGCGCCGCGATGATCCACCGCCGCCGCGTCCCGCCGAGGAAGGCGGACGTCCTCCCCGTCCGCAGGCCGCCATCGAAGGCATCCCCGATGTGAATGGCGATGGAGTCGTCACCGCACAGGAGTTTGCCGACAACGCGAAGTCCAATGCCGCGAAGAAGGGTATCGCGATGCCCGATGCGATGGCGAAGGCGAAAGCGGCCTTCACCGACATGGACAAAGATCGCAACGGCCAGCTCGAAGTGAGCGAGTGGCAAAACCAGCCCATTGTTGCCAGCGAACCGCGTCAATCCGGTCCATCGGGTCAACAAAGTCAGTCAAAAGCCGGTGGCGGTGAACGCGGAGGCAAAGGGCAGACTTTTGTCGCGCTTCCCGATCAACCGCGCAGCAGCGACGGCAAATTCATGCTCAACAGCCCTGTCGTCGAAGACCTGCAAGCCTTGCCCACCGAATTCACCGGCGATGGCGATGGTATCAGCCCGCCGCTTGCATGGGCCGGCGCACCCGCAGGCACGAAAGGCTACGCCTTGATCATGGATCACGTCACACCAGACGGAGATCGGAAGTGGTATTGGACGGTTTACGACATCCCGGGCAGCGCTTCGATCCTGCCGAAGAACGTCACCGACATCGGCAAGCTCGGCACCGGCTTCAAAGGCGAAATCGGCTATGAGCCGCCCATGTCGAAAGGCCCCGGCGCGAAGACCTATGTCATCACGCTTTATGCCTTATCCGAGCCGCTGAAAGTCGCTGGCAAGCCCGGCCGCGAAGAGCTCATCACCGCGATGAATGGCAAAGTGCTCGCGAACTCCTCGCTGCGTGTCGTTCACTCCAGCGGCGGAGGGGTCGGACCCGCCGGACCGAAGACTGCCGAAGCGCCCCCACCGCCACCGGCTGCCGCAGAACCCAAAAAAGGCGGCGGCAAAGGAAAAGGCAAAGGAGGCCCGCCCGGCCTCGTGAAGCCCAGCATCGCCGACACGATCAAACTCAACGTCTATGCCGACAACTGGTTCATGCTCTACGTCAACGGCCGTCTCGTCGCCGTGGACAGCATCCAGTTCACGCCGCACAACGTCGTCAGCGTCGATTTCCTCCCCGAGTATCCGATGACCATCGCCGTGCTCGCCAAAGACAACGCGGACCCAAAAACCGGCATGGAATACGGCACCAGCATCGGCGACGCCGGCCTCTGCATCAAATTCGCCGACGGCACCGTCACCAACGCGACCTGGAAGGCCAAGAACTTCTTCCACGGCCCCGTCAACAGCAACACCGCCAACCCCAAAGTCATCCAAGAGCCACTTCCAGCCAACTGGTGGGCCATCAACTTCGACGACAGCACCTGGAAGAACGCCAAAGAATACACCGTCGAAGAAGTCGATCCCAAACAGCCCTACTTCGAGAACGACTTCGAAGGCGCCAAGTTCATCTGGACCGACGACATCGCCCTCGACAACACCGTCATCTTCCGCACCAAAGTCGAAAAGCCCGGCTGGACGCCACGCTGGAACACGAAACCGGACCTTGATGTGAGTGGCGTGCCGATGAGGTGAGAGAGCTCCATTCGTGATTGCCACGGGTTGCGCGGCGAAGGATACTGTCCGCATGAAAAAGCTCGTCTTCTGGTGCCTGGCTCTGGTGGCGCTGATGGCTTGGCTTTCGGCCACCAGCGTGACCTATCATGCCACATGCGCAAACTGCCTCGCCCAAGCTCACGGAAGCGAGTTGTCGACCCTAGGTCTCGTAATCAGAAAGCGTCTCGATGTAAAACCCGACTCGGATTATCCCGCCATCCCGTCCGACGGCCCAAAGACGTTTCACACCATCTTTGGGCGTGGCTGCACGCATCAGTTCAAACGTGGCGGCATGAGCCGTCAGACCATAGGGATGATCGGGTGCGGTTCCTTTGCTGATGAGAGGGCTTTTGCTCCGCGGATCAAAGTTGTCACAGCCTTGTTCGCTCTCTACCAACGCATTCCAGACCGCGAACAGGCGATGGCCACCTATGCGTGTATTGACTCTGAACTGAAGGTGGACGCGACTCTGCGTGAAGCGCTGAACTATCGCGCGGAGGAGTCGGGTGAGACCCGCCTCGACGAATTGACATACCTCCTTGATCTCATCTCCACGAAGGATGAGTGGGACACCGTGAATGCTCATGCACGAGGTCACTATGCCGGAACCATGCCACTATTGGACGACTTGGTGATCTTGAAGAGTCGCTTGAGTGATCCGAATAAGGACGTGCATCGGACTGCAGCTCTGCGCCTGATGAAGTTGGATCATCCCGAGCGCTGGACGCAAATCGCAGCGTGCCTTGAGGACAAAGAACCGGAGGTTATTCGACAGGCCGTCAACTGGGTCATCTCAGAGCATCGGCTTGAGCTGTTCGGCAAGGTGTTGCGACTGCCGCACGAGTATTTCTATCGTGAGAGTCATGCTGCCAACATTCGCGACGAAGACGTCATGGGTCTGATCGAGTCGGATGATGAGGTGATCGCAACGTTTTGTCACGAAGCGATTGCCGCCAATCATCGCTTCCACTTCCTGCAACCGCTACTCACCCATTTGAACCGGCGTTTCAGCGACGCACGGATGAGTGCTATCCGAGAACTGCTCGCCGGCCCAAAGGTCTTCGATGACAAGGTGGATCCGTGGCCTGACATCAAGGCGTTTGATGGTTCGGAGGACGACGCCTTGGCGATCGTTCGCCTGGGGACCGCCGCCAAGGTCCGTGATGTGCGCAAGCATCTGTTCCTCAATGCATTCAAAGCTCTCGCCACGATGAAGGACAGCAAGCACTGGACGTTGCTCTATCGAACTTACCTGGATTCCGTCTCCAGTTTTGGACTCAATCCCCTGCATGCCGCAGTCATGGCTCGCGGTTTGTCTGAGCTTGACCCGCAGAAGACGGAGGCACTGCTGATGGCCGAGTTGCGACTCGGTGACAAAGAATACCAGCGGCAGACATGTGCGCTCGCCGCTATGGGGTTACTGGCCAGCCCATCGTTCCTCGGAACAGTTCACGAGTTTCAAAGGCATCTGCCACCCAAGTCCAAAGACATCCACTCGCAGCATATCTTCTACAATCCGTATTACAGCCAATACCTTGATTACGCGCTCCATCGCTGCGGCGGAATCCATTTGCAGGAAGTGCGAAGGAACGAAGCTGGCACCTATGTGATCGTGCCAACTCAATAAGTGCAAATGACCCTCACCGACATTAGACTGTGGCCCGATGCAGCGCCAGTGACTTTCTCCTTCGCTTCGGCGGTGGTCTCGGTGGCAGACCACTGGGCAGGCAACCTTCGTTTGTTTCGACGGGCTTTCGCCTCGGCAATTATGGCGGCACCTCGAACAAAGTCATCGTCCTCGCCGTGACCTCCTGCACGAAAGACACTGGCACCTTGCAGATCGGCTGCCACTTGCGCTCATTCCAATCCTGGGAGCGCACATGGTCACAGAGCACCACGCCTGATACTGGCAGTTCGGCTGGAACGTCGAGTTCGAAGGGATAGCCTTTCACCTTGCTGGTGATCGGGCAGAAAACGGCGAGTCCGGTCTTCTCGTTGTAACGTGTGTGACTGAGCACGATGGCGGGTCGGCGGCCTGCTTGCTCACGGCCAGCCTGAGGATCGAATACGAGCCAGCCGATGCTGCCGAGTTCGGGCACAGGCGGTGCTTTGGTTTTCATGCGGGGATTACCTCCCGTCCGACATCCTGACCCCACTCCGTTGCGGGATGAAGGTTCTCCGGCGTCACCTGTGCGAGCAGATCATCCAGAGACGGACGTTTCGGCAATGGTTTCACGGTCAGTCCGGCGGCTCCCACTTTCAGTGACACGGAGTCGCCCTCCTGGACGTGGATTTGCTTCGCCACGGGTAGGGGAATGCGCAAGGCGAGGCTGTTGCCCCATTTTTGAATTGTCGCGGTCATGTTTCTACAATGAGTCCACCGCTGGAGAATGTCAACGGCGGCTACAGCTCCTTCACGGTCTCCCGATAGAGCTAAACAGCAGCGGCTTGGGAGGGCGTGGTCGGCTTCGGCGGAGCCTCCAATGCCTGAACAAACCTCATCGTCTCCTCTGCATCCAAAAAGACGTGATCCGGCGTGGGAATCGGCACACTCAGTCCGAGTCGCGTCTCTATCCGATTTGATGCAGAGTCATAGAGATGGCTCAAGCTGCCGTCTGGATATCGTTCGTTCATGCCCTCATCCTCCGTGTGAAGCAAACGAGGTCAACTCCCCCTTGCTGACCCAATCCTGACAATCTTGTCTGCGATCCTTGAAGCTCCGCTGACAGTTTCTGTGTCATACTCCGAGAGTTGGCGCTCATCCTTTGACCATGAAACCTCTCCGCTCCCTCTGCTGTCTCCTTTTGGCTCAGGCATCTCTCGCCGCCGCGTCGCCGAACATTCTTTTCATGCTCTCGGACGATCAGGCCTGGAGCGGGTTGTCGTGCCAGATGCATCCGGACATGCCGGACTCAAAAAGCAGCATCGTGCAGACGCCGAACATCGCGCGACTCGCCGAGCAGGGCATGCGATTCAGCGCGGCCTATGCGCCTGCGCCGGTGTGCTCGCCGACACGCATCAGCTTGCAAACGGGACGAAATCCGGCGTCGCTTGGTTGGACGAAGGCCGCTCCAGCTGAGCAAGGCCATCGCTTGATCGAAGGCGAGAATCGCAAAAGCATTCGCGACGACGAGATCA
>CAYONT010000076.1:0-8422 GCA_964405405.1 uncultured Comamonadaceae bacterium
AAACGTTTGCAACATCAAGACGCTGTTCTGGATTTCTTTTTATAATTATTTCCGTTCGCTTTGTTTCTTTTGTTGTTGCGGTCTTCTTTTCACTCGTTTTTTGTTGTCCGCAGCTTATCAATATTGTAGTTGTGATTAGTAAAGCATTTAAATAAAAAATACATTTTTTCATGTTGTTTTGATTTCACTCATTGTTCCTACTCTAATGGATTTTCGGAATACTCCCTGTTTTATTAAGTGGTTTTCTTGTCTCCACTTTTTTGTATGTCACTATAGATGGTCAGCCTACCTTGAACCGCTTTGTCGTTAAAACTTGCCCAAAACTTAATTATCTGCGAAACTTCATTTCGCCAATGCTGTTCCTCGAGCCGGATAGGCGATACATCGTTTCATGTTCCTGTTGGCAGCAATATAGCAAATCCGGTCATGGGTCACCAAAGGGTGAACGAATTTGTTGTGCGGAGAGGTTGTACGTGGTGTAATTGACCAAGGTTCTTAAAGGAAACACATTTAACCGTAAGTTGCAATAAACCTTTCTTGAGTTCCGCGCTGGGTCACTCAAGCCGGAATCTGGCGATTTCAGGAATCGCCGAGTGAGTTTTTGACGTCAAAATTCATTTTCCTGGCAAGATCTACTTGCTCTTCCGTGTTGATCATCATGTACTCGATGGTTTTTCAGGTTTCCGGTACGACTGGACCTCGCCATTTCCCCGGAGTTGAGTTAAGCATAAGTGCCGATATTGACCACGATACATGGCACAACAACGAAAACACTACGACGCAGTCTTCAAGCAAAGGGCTGTGTTGAAGTGGTCGGATTCAGTTGGACACGTTTGAGAGCAAGTTAATGTGGATTTCATGGTTCAAGCAGCGAGTTTGGAAAGACCATCTGAGGTTGTTTGCTGATGGAACTGTGATCTCGATTGTGGTTGGATGAGTGGGTGGCATCGGCGTAAATTTATTCGGCGCTTGCAGAGAACCAAGGAATGCTTACCTTTGGCGTTAGTAACGTAAAGCGTAATCAGTGATAAAGGAGTTTGGTGACAGTGAGACGGAACGGATTTGGAAGGGTCTCGTATCCCGGAAACTCCCAAGTGAACTTCAACCTGCGATTCGTCGAAAGCTCAGGATGCTCCATAACGCCCAAGATTTAGACGATTTACGCAGCCCTCCTGCAAACCGGCTTGAGAGGTTGAAAGGAGAGTTACGAGATTATTACAGCATCCGAATCAACGATCAATGGAGACTGATTTTCAAATGGAACAACAGGGATGCATTTGATGCCAGAGTAGTCGATTACCACAAATAATGCAGTTATGGAAAGATTAAAAAACATCCACCCGGGTGAAGTACTGCTGGAGGAGTTCTTGAATCCATTGGGGATTACGGCTTACCGTTTGGCCAAAGAGACGTTTTTGCCGCAAACCAGGATTTCGGAGATCATCAAAGGAAATCGGAAGATTACTGCAGACACGGCCATTCGCTTCGCGAGGTATTTTGGAACCAGCGATAAGTTTTGGCTTGGGCTTCAGATGGATTATGATTTGGAAGAGGAGCGCAATCAAAAGGAGGAAGCGTTCAACAAAATCAAGCCGGCACCGAGGAAGGCAGCATAGAACATTCGTTTTGAACTTGTGGGGTGAGGGTTTCTTCTTTTGGGTCTGATTGTTTCGGAAGGACCGGGATACGAAAAGGGGAGGGGGGGACGTTGGGTGGGGGAGTTGTAATTTGGCCTGCAGAAGCAAACGCAATCGACAAACGGGGAACCATGGAGGAACGCAAAAGGACGGACCGGGGGACGGTCTTGCAGTGGGTGCGGGGCGCGGCGTGGGCCGGGGGCGGTGTGGTGGCGTTGCTGGGCTTCGCGGCGATGATGCGGGCGGACGGCAAGGAGGGAGCGGGGTCGGGGGGCGGGGAGGGGGCGGAAGGGGGGAGCGGGAGCGGGGCGCGCGGGGGGGCGGCATGGTGGACGTCGGAGGTGCCGCGGGATTTTGCGGACTTTCGGTCCATTCACGTGGCGCCGGAGATTCCGGCGGGCATGGCGCTGGCGGGCGAGGCGGTGCCGATGGATGCCTTCGGGGTGCGGGACCAAATCGACCGGGAGCTCGTGGTGAACGCCTACCACCACAGTTCCACGATGTTGTACCTGAAGCGGGCGGCGCGGTGGTTTCCCGTGATCGAGCCCATCTTGGCCGAGGAGGGGGTGCCCGAGGACTTCAAGTACCTGGCGGTGATTGAGAGTGGTTTAGACCAAACCGTCTCCCCAGCGGGTGCCGCCGGCTTCTGGCAATTCATGAAGGGAACCGCCCCGCAGTACGGGCTCGAGGTCACCGAGGGGGTCGATGAGCGCTACGATGTCGAGAAGTCTACGCGGGCGGCCTGCCGCTACCTGAAGGACGCGTACAAGCGGTTGGGATCCTGGTCCTTGGCGGCGGCGTCCTACAACATGGGCATGGGGGGCGTCTCGAATGCCCTGAAGAACCAGGGCGTGAGCGCTTATTGGGACCTGCACCTCAATTCGGAGACCGCACGATACGTGTACCGGTTGCTGGCCATCAAGCAGGTTTTTGAACAGCCAGAGGCCTTCGGGTTTGTGTTGACCGAGGCGGATCGGTACACACCCTATGCCACCCGGGTGGTGAAAGTGAGCGCGAGTGTGGGGGATTTGGCCTTGTTTGCGCGCAACAACGGGTCGCATTTGAAGGCGCTCAAGACGCTGAATCCGTGGCTGCGCGGGTCCAAGCTGACGGTGGCGCCGGGGCGGACGTACGAAATCAAGCTTCCGGCCTGAGGTCGGGGGCGGCGGGGGCGGCGGGTCGTCCGGGGGCTTCGGGGGCTTCGGGGAGGGTGGTGACGTCGTAGGCGACGGCGGCCGGCCGGGCGCGTCCGTCGGGGTCGCGCAAGAGGTGGCGGTCGCCCGGGGTTCCGGGGGCGAAGACTTCGTCGAGGGTGCGGATGACGCCGGCCGGGATGCCGTGCGCTTGGAATGCGGCGTCCCAGTGGGCGCGGGGGGCACGGGCTGCGGGAACGGAAAGGATGGCGAGCAGGGCCTCGCGGTGGACGACCCGGTCGGCGTTGTGGGCGAACCGGGGGTCGGCCGGGAGGTCGGGGAGGCCCAAGACGTTGCAGAGCGCCCCGAATTGCCGGTCGTTCCCCACCGCCAGCACCAGCGCGCCATCGGCGCAGGGGAGCAGGTCTCCGTAGGGCGCAATTTGCGGGTGCTGGCTGCCGAGCCGCTGGGGCAGGGAGCCGCCGATGAGCCATTGGGTGGCCTGGTTGACCAGGGCGCTCAGGCCGCTCCGCTCGAGCGAGACCGTCGCCCGGTACCCGCGCACCCCGCGCTCCCGTGCATAGAGCCCCTCGAGCACTGCGGAACGGATTTGGTGCGAAGCCAGCACGTCCATCAGCGCCACCGGCATCCGCGTGGGCGGCCCCGCCGGATCGCCATTCATGGCCATGAACCCCGTCTCCGCTTGGACCACCACATCGTAGGCCAAACGACCCACATCCCCCTCAAATCCCACCAGGGCCACCTGCACGAGGTGGGGGTAGCGCTCCGCCAGGACGGCTGCGTCGAGGCCCAGCTTGGGGAGGTCGCCGCGCTTGAAGTTGTGCAGCAGCACGTCGGTTTGGGGCAGGACCTCGTCCAGCCAGCGCGCGCCCTCGGGGGACGCGAGGTCCACGTAGACGACCTGTTTCCCCCAGTTCGCCGCGGCGTAGTACGCGCTGGCTGGCCCCGGGGGTTCGCCGGGGGAACGCCAGGTCCGGGTGACGTCGCCGTCGGGCGGGCGTTCGACCTTGGTGACGGTGGCGCCCCGCTCCGCCAGGGCGGAACCAGCGAGCGGCCCGGCGAGCACGCTGGCACACTCCAGCACCCGCACCCCGGCCAGCAGGGGAGGGGAGTCCCCGGAAACCGAGGAAGAGGAGGGCGCATGCAGTTCCATGCCCCGAAGTTACACCGCGCCCTGCAACGCAGCCTTGTACCGCGTCAGTGCGCGGTCCCGGGCGAAAGCATGGTCGACGATGGGTGCCGGGTAGGCTGGGGTGCCCCACTCGGGAACCCAGCGGCGGATGTAGGCGTGGTTGGGATCGAATTTGGCCTGCTGTGATGCGGGATTGAACACCCGGAAGTACGGCGCCGCATCGCACCCCGTCCCGGCGGCCCACTGCCAGCCCCCCACGTTGCTTGCCAAATCGAAATCCAGCAAATGTTGGGCGAAGAACCGCTCGCCCCAGCGCCAGTCCAGGAGCAAATGCTTGCAGAGAAAGCTCGCGACCACCATCCGCACCCGGTTGTGCATCCAACCCGTGGCGAGCAGCTCGCGCATCCCCGCGTCGACGAGCGGATAGCCCGTCCGTCCGGCGCACCAGGCCGCGAAATGCGCCTCGTTCGTCTCCCACTGCACCGCGTCGTAGGCCGGCTTGAAGGCATGGTCCACGGAATGCGGGAAGTGGTAGAGGATGCATTGGTAGAAGTCGCGCCAAATCAGTTCCGTCACCCACTTCTCGCTCTGCGCCTGTCCCACCCGCAGGGCCTCCCGAATGCTGACGGTGCCGAAGCGCAGGTGCACCGACAGGCGGGTGGTGCCGGCCACCGCCGGGATGTCCCGGGTGTCGGCGTAACTGTGCACGACCGAGGCGTCGAGCCGGGGTTCCGCGAAGTCCCCCAAGTCCGCGGCCTGGAATCCCATGGCGGACAGTGCCGGCAAGCGCCCCCCCTCCGGCACCAGGTCCCGGCTGATCCAGGCGTGCGCCCGGGCCTCCGACGGCCGCGGCGCCCAGTCCGCCGGCGTGAGCGTATTGCGCCATTTGCGGCTGTACGGCGTGAAAACCGTGTACGGTTTGCCATCGTCCTTGACCACTTCCTCCTTCTCGAGCACGACGTGGTCCTTGAAGCCGCGCATGGGGATGCCCCGTGCTTGCAAGAAGGCGTGCATTTGGCGGTCGCGCTGCTGGGCGTAGGGTTCGTAATCCCGGTTCACAAAGACCGTTCGCACGCGCAGCCCGGCCGCTTCCCAAGTGGCGAGGGATTGTTCCCAGAGGGCTTGCACCCCGCCATACCCCACCCACATGCGGCTGCCGTGGGCCTGCAAGCGCTGCTCGATGGCCTGTAGGTGGAGGTGAATGAAGGGGACGCGGCGGTCATCGGGTTCGAGCTTGTCGAGAATTTCCCGGTCGAAGAAGAACACGGGCAACACGGGCAACCCCTCGCCCAGTGCGGCATACAGGGCGCTGTTGTCCTTGAGGCGCAGGTCCCGCCGGAACCAGTGGATGGCGATGTCCTTCATCGGGAGAGCAAGTGGCGCAGGGCGCCGTCGAGTTGGGAAAATTGAAAGCCAAACCCAGCAGCCACCGCACGCTCGGGCACAATGCGGTGGGAATCCAGGAGCATCTGGGCCATGTCTCCCAACACCAGGCGCAACACCGCAGCCGGGGCGGCGGGGAGCCAGAAGGGCCGGTGCAGGGCCTTCGCCAGTGCCCGGGCAAAGTCCCGCTGCCGCACGGGTTCAGGAGCCACCGCATTGTACACCCCTTCCATTTTCGCATCCTCCAACGCCTTGAGGTACAAGGCGCACAGGTCATCGATGTGAATCCAGGACTGCCACTGCCGCCCCGAGCCCAGGGCACTGCCCAGCCCCGCCTTGAAGACCGGCCCCATCGTCCCCAACACCCCGCCCTCCGGCGCGAGCACCAGCCCGGTCCGCAGCATCACCACGCGGTTTCCATCCGCCTGGGCCTTCACCGCCTCCGCCTCCCAATCGCGCACGACATCCGACAGAAACCCCGTGCCGCGCGGGGAAGCCTCCGTGCTCACCTCCTCCTGCGACCGGTAAAATCCCGTGGCACTTGCGCTCACCAGCACCTTGTTTCCCCCCGCGGCCTTGAGCCCCGCTACCACTGCCCGCGTCCCGTCCACCCGGCTCCCGGCGATGGCGGACCGGTTCTTCTGGGTCCAGCGCTGCGCCACCGAGGCGCCGGCGAGGTGGACAACGGCGTCCATTCCCTCCCACCAAGGGTCGTTCCAACGCCTCAGGGTCACCCCGGCCACGGGCTGCCCCCCGCCTCGCCCCACCACCACCACCTCATACCCCCTCGCGAGGAGCTGCTGCGTGAGCCGCCGGCCCACCAATCCGGTTCCACCGGTGACCACCACCCTTGCGCCTTGTTTCATGGAACGTCAACAATTGGCCACAAAGGAAGTTCCCAATGGGCCATGAATGGGCATGATTGAAGGCCAAAAAAGCTTATATTTCCCACGAATGAAAATTTGGGTCTGTGCACTGGCGCTCGGGCTACTCAGCACGGGCGGTGTCAATCGAGCCAGGGGGCAGGGTGCTCCGTGCATCGACGGCTCTGCTGCGGGCTATCCCTGTGCGGGCATCGACTTGGTGGACCGGCTGACCTGTGCCCAACTCGCAACGACCGCCACGAACGATGTTTGGGGGTGGGAGGACCCGGTGACGGGGGTGGAATGGGTGCTGGTGGGGCTGGTGAACGGGGTCGCCTTTGTGGAGGTGGGGGTGGGGGGGGAGTTGGTTTGGCATGGCAACCTGCCGACCCAAACGACCTCGAGCACGTGGCGGGATGTGAAGGTGGCGGGGCAGGTGATGTACGTGGTGAGCGAGGCGCCGGGGCACGGCATCCAGTTGTTCGATTTGGGTCGGTTGCGGACGGCGCCTGTGGGGCCGCAGGTTTGGACTGCGGATGCGGTGCTGCCGAGTCCCGGGAATGCGCACAATCTCGTGGTGGACGAAACGATGGAGCGGATGGCAACGGCCGGGGGCAACGTAGGGGATGGGGGGTTGCTGTTGTTTGACATTGCGAACCCGATGGCGCCGCAACTGCAGGGCAACATCGCAGAGTCGGGCTATGTGCATGATGCGCATTTGGTTCGGTATCAGGGGCCGGATGGCGGCTGGGTGGGAAGGGATTTGGCCTTCCTGGCGACGCCGGGAAAATGGGTGTGCTGGGACATCACGGAGCCCAGCGACCCGGTGTGGGTCAGCGAAGGGGTGCACGCGAACAATGGGTACACGCACCAACTCTGGCTCACGCCGGACCACCGGCACCTGCTGGTCGGGGATGAGCTGGACGAGTTGCAGACGGGCATGGCGACGCGGACGCTGGTGTGGGATGTGTCGAGTCTGACGCAGCCGCAGCTGGCGGTGGCGCACCTGGGCACGACGGGGGCGACGGACCACAACCAGTATGTGGTGGGGGAGCTGAGTTTTCAGTCGAACTACCGGGCGGGGTTGCAGGTGCTGTCGCTGGCGGGGGTGGGGGGGGGGGGGGGCGCGGGCGCGGGCGCGGGCGGCTCGGGCGCGGGCGGCTCGGGCGGCGGTGGAGCGTCGGGCGCGGGGCTCACCCAGGCCATGTTCTTCGACGTGGTGCCGGAAAGCAACGCGCCCGGGTTCGCGGGGTCGTGGTCGAACTACCCGTTCTTCGGGTCAGGTCGGTTGGCGGTCACGTCGATGGAGGGGGGGCTGTTCTTGCTGCGACCTCGGTGGTTGGAGGCGACGGCGCTCGCGGGGTCCACGTGCGTGACGGGGTCGCTGCCGGTTTCGCTGACGCTGCACCCGGGGTTGCGGCCGCCGTTCACTTGGGCGTGTCCCGGGCTCCCGCCGGGGGCGGAGATCGTGGGACTCCCCGACACGCTGGGGTCTGCGGGCACGTGGTCGTTCGAGGTGACCGGCCTCGAACAGGCGGCCGGGCCGGTGTCGTTCGCGGTCGAAGTCGTCTCGGCGGCCGGGACGGTGGTGTCGGCGCCGGTGGCATTCGAGGTGACCTATGGCGGGGTTTGGCTTCCAGACGCCGACGGAGACGGCTACGGCGACGCCGGCGCCCCCGTGCTCCTCTGCCACCCCCTGCCGGGCTACGTTCCCGCCTTCCCCGCCAACCCCGGCCCCGCGCCCGCCTACGACTGCGACGACGCCTCTGCCCTCATCTACCCCGGCGCCCCCGAGATTTGCGATGGCCTCGACAACGACTGCAACGGCGTGCCCGACGACGCGCCCGGCGCCCTCCCCGGCCCCGGCAGCCCCTTGCTCCCCTGGTACCGCGACACCGACGCCGACGGCTACGGCACCACCGACCATCCCACCTTCTGGACCTGCGCCCAACCCCCGGGCTACAGCGCCCTCCCCGGCGACTGCAACGACTACATTCCGTGGATCTACCCCGGCGCCCCCCCCACGGCTTCCGGCGTCGACAACAACTGCGACGGCTCCATCACCGGCAACGAGTGGCCCCCTTGTTCCGCGAACTTCAACCAGGACATGGGCGTCTCGAGCGCGGACCTACTCATCTTCCTCGCCCAGTACGGTTGCCAGGGCAGCTGCCTCGCGGACCTCGATGGCAACGGCTACGTGGCTTCCGGCGATTTGCTCATCATTCTAGCCCAAATCGGCAAACTCTGCGGAAC
>CAYONT010000077.1:0-8263 GCA_964405405.1 uncultured Comamonadaceae bacterium
CCTGACGGGCGCGGGAGGGTCGGGGGTTGGATTCCATCGGGCGGATGCTGTCACGGTCCGCCGACTGCCGTCAACCCTTCAAAGTGCCCCGCACAGTCCCGTGTGCGGAATTCCCGGGAATCTGCGGATGCTTCGTCGCATTGATCAAGGCGGGGAGGTAGCGGCAGCGGATGGATGCCGCCCGCGTTCACGAATCTGGACACATTCCCTCTTCCAAATTTCTTCTTGTCCCCCAGCGGGCCAATGCGAGAATCACACCATGGAAACCGTCGATCCCAGAACCATGCCACGGATGCTGCATGTCATGCCCATGCGCGGCAAATACCGCGTGGCATGGTCCGATGGCCGAAAGGCCCTCCGCTGGCTTCCAGATCAGCGTGAGGCGATCCAGTATGCCAAAGATAAATCTGCCGGTCTCTTCTCGGTGATTGTCCACAAGCCCTCCGGCTACGCCGACACCAGCCGCTCCATCGTGGTTCCCAACGCCAAGACACGCTTCAAGATGCTCTGAAGCCATGTCGGACGAGGACTTCCAGAACAATGTCTTCGTCAACTGTCCCTATGACGACAACTACCGGCCCTTGCAGCGGGCACTGATTTTCGGGCTGATGAAGCTAGGCTACGAGCCGTGCTTGGCAGCCCAGATCTCAAACTCGGGTCAGTTGAGAATGGAAAAGATCAGGCGGCAGATTCGTGAGTGCAGGCACAGCATCCACGATCTCTCCCTGGTGATCGCCGAAAAGAAGAACGCCATCGCCCGGATGAACATGCCCTATGAACTGGGGCTCGACCTGGGCGCTCTTTGGTATGGCGGTCCGCCGCTCGGCAGCAAAATCCTTCTCGTCCTGGAAAACAAGCGGGGTTCCGTCAAACAAGCCCTGTCCGATCACGCAGGCTTCGATCTGCGCACTCATTCCGGCCGGGAGAATGATCTGCTTCGTGAAGTTCGTGCCCATTTTTATTCCCATCTGACGTCACAGCCTTCGGGCGTCTCCGCCGACTTTCCCACGCTCGACGAATTGCTCGCCGAGTGGCCCTTGTTTCTGACTTGGCTGCAAAAGAGACCTGATGGCTCCCTTCGCTCAGAAAACGAACTCGATTCAATGGAGATCGCCGAGTTCAAGGACAAGGTGCGCGAATGGCTGGAGGCAGAGAAATCAATCGCGCAGGATCCCTCCCTCGCCTATGAGCTGATTCGGGATCATGTCCGGGGGCTCTTCGATCACTTCATTCAACACGCCATCACGCCTTGGGCTTTTTTCAACGCGAAGGGCATCTCCCTAGACCTACCTGATGGTCGCAAAATCCGTTTGTCCGGCATTGAGTTCAGCGGGTCAGCCAGAATGGTGTTTTGGAAAGGTTTCCCCAAACCCTTCATCCAGGAAATCACCCAGAAGGCCTTTGAGTGGACCCGGAAGCTCTGCCAGGAGCAGAAACTGCCCCCCTCCATCCCGCTGCAGGAAACCGCCACCTTTTTGGAGAATGGCTTGGACCGTTCCCTCGCCAAAATGGTCGAGATTGATCAGCGCTTGAGAGGCAATGGTGTTCCAAGCAGCGTCCCGCGCTACACGCCGACCCATGAGGAGGCGTCTTTGAAGCGCATCATCGACGAGCGCCTGAAGGCGGAGCTTCGCTTGGCCGGAAGGTGATGGCGTTTCACTTTCCCGTCGTCTCCCGCAGCACCGCCAGCCAGTCCTTCGTCGCCACGTCCTCCAGACGTTTCAGCAAGGCCGCGCGGGGAGCGCTCATGTCGGGGCTGTCGTCTTTCGCGAGGGCCTGCATCAGGCTCATCATCGCCAGGGAGATCACCAGCGCAGCCGCCAACGGAGTGCGGATGATCACGAATCTGACCACTGCCCATCGTCTAGGCAAGGAATCCAGCAGCTACCAGCTCACGACTGATCTGGACCATCTGTTCCTCAATGCTGTCAGCAAAATGGATCTTGCTAACACCGTCGAAATCAGAATGGAGTTGAGTGCCGTGCTTCACGAGGAGCAAAACACGGCTTGGCCCGAGCCGACCTACAAACCACCCCGTTTCAAAGATGACATTGGGCCGCGCTTGATCGTGCCGCGATCCGTCTTCCCTGACTTGAACCGAGTCGTCCGGCGTGAAGATGCAAATCGCGTAGCTCGTCTCGGCCGCTGCATCTTCAAATTTTTGAAGAATGGGTTTGGATTGCCCGGCCCGCTCACGAATGACGATCGGTTCAATCCCATGGCCCTTGTACGGTGGTTCCGTGAGGATGTGGCGCATCAATAACCAGTTGTTTTTGTCATGACCATGAACAATAAAAAGCTTCTTGGTCAGCGGCGTCGCAGACGGATAAGAGCGTGTCCCCGTTTGTCCCACTTCTGCCAACACGCTCAACTGCCTGAAAAGCTGTTCGGCATGCTTCAAGTGCTCTGCAAAAAGTGCACGACAGTCCTGTTTAGCAGCCGCCAGTCTGGCTGCTGCCTTCATCTCAGCGAGCAAATGCTGGGTAAGCGCGGCCTTCTCACCAAAGATGCTCCTTGATGCTCCTGCCGCTTTTTGGAGCAACTGCATCATGTCACGCACATGGACGACTTGTTTGGCGAGGTCATTTCTCGCCTTCTCCAAGGCGTTTTGAAGCGACTTAATCGGTGGGACTGATGGTGTTTGGGAAGCCTGCGCCGATGCACTAGGCAAAGATGCTGGCACTCCAGGCACCATAGAATTGGCCATGGGCGGTGGCATCCCCAAAGGGACCTGTGAAGGCTTGGAATATGGTCTAGCAGCCAAAGGTCCAAATAGAAATGAGTAGGGGTCCGGTTCGTTAGCCATGCTTGAATAGTCATGCCCCCAGTGCCGTGCGCAATCAGGATTTGTTTTCCGGTTGTTGAATCGCAGGCTTCAAGCTCCGCCTCCGCACCTACAATGGCCCCGACGTGCCCATCCCTCTCGTCATCGACATCCAGCACGGCGACGCCGATCTCGAAACCGTCGCCCGCGACATCTTCGCCCTCACCAAGCTCAACTACAACGCCTGCAAACTCGGCGAAGACCAACCCGTCACGGTGAAGTTCTCCGACGCCATCGGCGAAATCCTCATCGCCAATCAAGGAGCCAAAGTGAAGCACCCGAGCTTCAAGTATTACATTTGAGCCGCCGCGATCTGGAAGATGGTGAAATGGTACTGAGGATGAACATCAACAGCTCGCGTTAGCAGATGTGCCGTGGTGGAAAATAGTTGTTCGTACCAAATGCGACCCGATCACTGCTCGCTCTTTGCCAATATTTTTCTGCCGTCAAAGTATTCCTGCAAATAGCGGTGTGTGAACATAAACCCACCTCCAACTTTTCGTATTAACAGAATTTCACGTATCTCATCCAGGCTCCTGGCAAGTCTAATTGGAATGCGTTCAGAGGTTCTGAGAAGCATTCGAAGCGTCCAGTGTTTGACAGGAACATCAAGTCCTCCCGCGAACGCACCCGCAGTGGCCATCAAGGCTACTAGAACAGAAATGAGAGCGCCGAATCCAGAATTTCTAAGCTTAGCCGAATCAGTTATTTCGCCGGGTGTGACACCCAACACAATCGCACTTCCGACTACTGCTAGAAGGGCAATTAATCCAAAACCTATAGAAATCAGGGCAGAGGATTTTAGCGATTTAACCACTCCTTCGTTTGGAATAGATCTGCGCTGTATGACATCACTTCGTTTAACCCCAAAAACCACCCCTCCAAATACAAAACCGATGCCGCACACCAATAAAATCTGGACGACTCTTGTTGAATCCAATTTGTAATGTCCTGTAACAAAGCCCCAAACTAGAAACACAGAAAAAAGCATTAATATCAAACCGCACATCGCCACAGAGCCTTTTGGGCTCCACTTCCATTCAACATGTTCTGCACTTTGAATATAGTTGCCGAAATTCGATACAAAAGCGGCAAGAACACCAGCACCAACGGATACAGAACAAATGAAGATCATAGAGCTGATTTTAGCGAGCGGTTGGAGCGCCCAAAAATCAACATTGAAAAGAACAACGACGCTTTGACTCAAGTAGGACAAAAACGCTGCGACCCCAAATACGGCGGCTAGATTTCGGATGCCCATTTTAGAACATAGCCAAATTCCGACGAAGTAGAATGCGACCAGGTTGAGTCCCATGCCAATGGAAAAAGGTATCGAATAAGTCGTTGGTTTTGTAGTAGTGAAGCCGCTGCTCACCGAAAACTCGTGGCCTAAATTAGTCAGCAACGTCTGGCATGGTCCCAAAATTAAGCCTCCAACGAAGCAGAATTGAAGCCAAGAAATCATACGCCCTGCAATTGATAGTGATGCGGTGGTTTGTTGCCATTCAAGAACTGAAGCTATGACTCCACTAGGCATTAGAAGGCTGGCGCCCCAAATCCCGACAGAACCCATTACCATAAACAACTGCCACCCAAAGACAATATTCGGTCTCGACGCGTATAATAAACAGAATCCCAGAATCATCAACGGAGTCAGAATGACGGCCATGCTGAAACCAAAAAACAACCGGGTGCCTATGCAATATGCACATCGAGCCCACAGTCTTGACAACCACGTCATCTGAAGACTCTCGATATGGAACACTGTCTGACCGGATGTGCCCATACGGGTAGCTAGCCAGTTTAAAAGGTAACGGGCCTGCGTCGCATCCAATGCTTTGCTGGCCTGACGACGCCCCAGGCTTTGTCTTAGCTGAAGATTCACATACTCACCCATCAGGTGGTGCAGGCGACGGGTTTGACTTGATTTAATTGCCAGTGACTTGCCAGCGTAGGCGGCGCTCATGACATTCAAGAGAAATGGGTTCATCGACATTGATGTGATCCACGGTTCATGCTCGACAAGTCCACGAACGCCTTTCATGTGCTCCTGATACAGGACAGAGTGAACTTGGCAGTCAGACAGATCCCGAAGCATCAAGGCTCCGTTTAGGCGCAACTTGTCCGTCAGTTCCGCATACTCGGTGGACCGGCTGCAGACCACGATTCCAACTGATGTTTGTGAATCTGGATCGTTTTTGTTTGGCTGGCAGTAGCGGTTGATGGCTTCCAAGCAGGCTGCACGTGCTTCTTTGGCGGCAGCCCCTTCAATGCCATCATCCTGTGCTTGGGGGGAGGCTTTTGCGGCGAGATTAGTCCTTTCGGCCCATGCCTCCCGTGCAGCGGAGCCGAGGCCGACCTCATCAAGCCCATCGAGCAGCGGAGTGATGGCTTCATCGCGTACCCAGCGGGTCATGATGGCGATAGGGATTTGGTAGGCAGTGGCACCCTCCCGAATCATCCATTGATCGAGCGGTAGGCGATCTCGCCACCACGAGGACAGATTCAAGACGATGGGGATAGGTACTGTGGGATCCTTCTCCGCCCGCTCAAGCAATTGCTCTGCCAATCGCAGAAGCAGCATGGTCTTGCCGCCACCAGGATTTCCAAGAATGAGCAGCCGTGAGTTGCTGTCATCGAAGAGCTTTGCGACGTCGTCTTCGGGGCCGAATTCACGATCTGGAAAGCGATGATCGGTCACGACTGCCGAAGGAACCAGCTCTTGGCCGATGTTAAAGCGGTTGGATTCGTTCACTGATGGAATTAGCACGCCTTCAATCCAGTCATAGCGCACCTTCGCGAGCATGTCTTTCCTGCATTGCGCCAGTCGTGGCAGTTTAATGTTCTTGGCCTGCTGCTCGATTTTTGCCGTGACTATCGAGAGTTGGGCACCGAGTTGATTCTGGCCCGTCGTCAGCGTGGAGGCCAGGTTTTCGACCTCTTTAGCGGTGCTCTGTTGCTCCTGCTCCAAACTGATGACTTGCTCCTGAAGGGCGATGATCCGGGTGCGCAATTCGAGGTTGTTAGTAGGGCGATCGTCGTAAACATGCGGGCTGTTCTGGATGAGGGCGCGGTGCGCGGCCTGGAGTTGTGTTTGCTCCGGGGTATCGGCCTTGGCGGGCAGATCGAAGGGGTAGGTCTCGGGCAGGAGGAAAGTATAGACGCGCAGGCCCAGCTCGCGGGCGAGGTGATACTCCATCTGCGTGTAGCTGCGGCGCGGGGTGTCGGGGGGCAGGGTGGCGGGGTCCGGCTCCGCGCCGTAGCGGAAGCCGACGAGGTGGATGAGCGCCTGGCAATCGCCAATCTTCCCGCGCAGCATGTCGGTGACGCTGCGCCAGTCGGGCTCGAAGTTGGTCTGCTCGACGGGATGGCAATTGATGGTGAGCAGGGCCTCCTTGGCAATCTGCCGCGCGCTGCTGAGGTCACCCGAGGTGGCGGAGATGAAGATCTTGGGCGGGTTCATGAGGCGCGGCGGATTGAGTTGGTTCAATGCGATATCCCCTTCGCGGCGGCATACCAGCCGACGAGTTCGTCGAGGAGGATTTCTTCGGTGCGGCGGACGAAGCGGCGGACGAAGCGGCGGAGGCTAGCAGGTGTGCGGATGGCGGGAAGGAAGTCTTTGGCGCTTTTCAGGCGCTCGACCATTTCAGGATAGACTTGGGCGCGGCGCTTCACGTCTGTGACGGATTGCAGGGAGGCGACGGCACCGGCGAGCAAGGGCAGGGCGATGGGAAGGAAGAGGTAGAGCAGGGTGGCGGGTAGGGTGGCGTCGGGAAGGGGCGTCTCGGCTTGCAGCAATCTCGCGTCGTGAACCTTGTGGAGCAGGGCGTTCACGATGGCAATCACGGCAGCGACGGAAAGGATGGGGCTGGCGAGGTTGGCGAGGTGGTGCCAGCGGTAGCGGACTTTGGGGTCGTTCTTCTCAAAATGCTGGAGCTGGTCCTCGATGCGCTTTTCGAGGTAGTCCTGTTTTTCCTTTGCGAAGCGATCCTCGGGCGTGACGGCACTTTCGGTGGGTGCCTCGGGCTCATCCCGCCAGATGCTGAGGCCCACGGAGAGGCAGTAGCGACGCCAGCCGGGAAGATGGTCCGTGGCGATGGGGAAGAGCGGGTCGGAAAGGCGTCCGGCGGCGAAGAGGCTGCGGGCCAGCTCGGCAGCGAGCCGCAGCTCCAGCCAGCGGGCCTGGACGTGCTTCCCGTGCGCCCAAATCGCAATACCGATGGCGATGAGCACGAAGGCGAGCTCCACACTGGCGAGGATGGAGGGTGTCCAGATGCCGACGAAAGCCTTCTGCGAGGCGGCTGACACGGCAGCGGTAAGAGAGGCGGTGAAGTGAAACCCGATGCCACAGAGCAGCGCAGCGCGAAGCCACTTTGCCCAGTCGGTCGCCTTGTGATCGACAAACTCCATGAGATCCTTCCCTGAACTGATCCGTTTCTCCGTTCCGTGCTCGACATCAGCCGCGTGCTGGAGGGCCTTCATTTCGGCAAGGCCGGCATCACCGGGGCTGGCAAAGTGGGTGGTATCGCCATCGACATCCCCGGTGAGGGTGTTGATGCGGCGGACGGGTGTAGGCAGCCAGCGGTAGCCTTCTTTGATTTTCTTGCCCTTGAGATACGGCATCCGGTCGGCGTTCGCCATGTCGATGACATCCGCCGTGCCACCACGTCCTGACGAAATGACTTTGCCAGTGCTGTCCGTGATCTGGACGTCCGGCGCTTCTTTCCCGTCCCAAAGGGCGATGATGGCATCCGAAGCATAGACGATCTGTGAGCCGACATCGTAGTAGCAGTCGTCACGGAGGTGTGAACCGTGTGCGACGCGGAAGGTGGCTCCACCGGTGCCTTCTTTGGCCAGCTTGATGAAGTGCTGCGCCTGCGTCCAATCGTCCTGAAAGAGGGCTCCGGAGAAATCCTCCTGAAAATGGCTCTCCGGCATGGGCAGGATGACGTGAACGGGCATTCCGAGGGCGGCGGCCTCGCGAGCGGCGATCAAGTCGGCTCCGGCGGCGACGCCGCAAAGCAATTCAGCGCGTCCGCCTTGGGCTTCCGCCTTCGATTTGAGGCTGCCGAGTTCTTCACGAATCTTGACTGCGAGATGCTCCAGCTCTGCGCTGGTGCGACCTGGTGAGGAGCTCGGGCGGTGGCCGGTGAAGCCGATGATCCAGACGGGAGTTATCATAAGTGGGGAGGATGACTTCCAAGGATAAGAGCAACTCCCAAGCCGGATGACAAGCGACGTTCGTAAAAGAAGTGGGAAGGTAGAGAGGGAGGCAATTTCCCCGCCACAAAGGCCGCTGCCAGCGGCGAACCGGGCGCACTGGGTCTCCCGCCTGAAGCACCGGTCAATCCAGGGCCATGCCGTCCCGGCGCTTGCCGCCGCCCAAATCATCGCCTATTCCTCGCGCCCTATGTCCGCCATCCCCTCCGAATTCCCGAA
>CAYONT010000078.1:0-7813 GCA_964405405.1 uncultured Comamonadaceae bacterium
TGAGGTGCTCCAGGAGCGCCTTGGCCTCCAGCTCCGGGGCTTCGGCCAGGATGGCCTCGGCCCTGGGCCAAGCGCTGGCCAGGGGGTCGGGCCGTGTCCGCCACGCGTGCGGCCGACGCGGGCCTGGGGAGGCCTGCGGATGGTCCCGGTACCTGCGGGCGGTCTTGCGATCGACACCCGCCTTCATTGCGCTCACTGACATGTTTTGGGTCCGGGCGTACACCTTGCGGAGCACCCGGCGTTGCTTCTCGGTGATCATGTTGCGGCGGGCCACGGGACGGCCGGCCACTGCCCGCCGTCCGGCTCCGCCGGACGCACCCAAAACCCCCCAGCGCCGCTGGGGAGTTTTAATTGTCGTCAGTGGGGAATAATAGTTGTCGTTGTAAAGATCCCCCCCTCCGACGACCACGGCCTAGGCCGCCCCTTACACCACGGGGCTCGGCGACCGCCTACGACGTACCGGCCGCTGATAACGGCCCCTAGGAAGGGCCTCGATGCGGCAAATAAACGAGATTGCGTGCTCCGGAGGATCCTCACGGCGACCACGGGGAACCTGCACAAGCTAGTGCCTACGCATTGAAGCCCCAGATGGCCTGACATTGGCCGTGTGGGACCCTGTTGTCGCCCCACCCATCTCTCAAGTACCGGCCGCGCAAGGAAACAGATTCGACACCGGACGCTTACCAACGTACCCACCGAGCAACCACCTTCACCCGAACGGCGCAACACTCTGGCATGGAAACCTTTGTCATGGCTTCGTGACACCTCGTAGTTGGATTCTACAGCGTTCACATTCACACCTACCATTGCCCTCGTGTAACCCTAATGGGTTATTTTTGCGATGATTCGCAATGGTCCCTCCCGCTCCTATCGTCGGCATTCCAGTCCGCACCCATGCCAACGACCCCTGCCGGATCCCACAACCCGCCTGACCTCGCAAAGGCTACAACTTAATGCTTGCAACCGCCCTTGGGTATCAACCGTAATGTTCCCAGATTTCACACAGCGAACTCCATCAAGGCTCACCCATGAGTCACACCTATGCCCCCAACACGGCACCATCCGGTCACAGTTCGGTGACGCGTACGGCACAAGGCCACTTCACTGACCGGGAGCAACCAATGCAATCCTCAAATCATCCGTGAATACCGCTCGAAGAGCGCCCTCCTAGAGTAGCACGATCCGGCCAGAGGTCACCAAGACCGAAACAACGGACGGAGTCCTGATGTAATCGCTCCACAAATTCCTCAAACACCGCCGAAGCATCAGTGCCAAGAATCATCCATGACAACCACTTCAACCGACCCAGAGGACTGGGGAAAACACGAAGACGAAAAAACTACGTGGCACATTCCGGACAGCATATCGGAGAGACCTGAACCTCCGGATCAATCCCATGAACAAACCATCCGGCACGACAATCGGGCTAAGTATGCGCTCATTCGCAGGCATTCAGTCCAAGCGGTGCGGTACGTCCATCCTGATGAGGGTTCCCTTGGACCATCCGAGTCAGCTCACACATCCGGGAGGGAACCGCAACTAATCCGACAGCCGGGAAAATGGACGACCAAGCGTAGGACCAACCTTACCAAGGGCAAGTTCCATTCAGCAAACGTGCAGTTTGTGGAGGCCTTGCTGAAACTTCATCCTTGTTGTGCCAACGGACCGGATGGACAGCGACTGCTGCCGGGAGATGCTTGGTTTCCAAGTGGCCTCCTTGTCATTACCGGGCGAACAAAATCGCGCAAGACCACGTGGACGACTCTACTAGCTCGACACCTTTGGAACGCCGCAACTATTGGCTGGAGGGAGGTGCCCAAGCCATTCATCTTCGCGGAAGACACCCCTGAGATCCTTCCTCAGCTCGTTCATCTGCTTGCCCAGGACTTCCAAGCCGAGAAGACCTCGCCAAAGCAACCACTGCAGGGATACCTTGATCGACTTGCACTCAAGGAGATTGGTGGCAGTGAGCCGCAGCAGACACTAAAGGCAATCCTCGAAGAGGCGTTGCGAGAAACGCCGTATGTCGTTTTTGTTGGGGAAGTGCGAGACCCGGATGACTGGAACCAAATTCTTGAATTCGCAAGAACCGGACACCGTATCGTAGCAACGACACATGCTGGAAGCGTTGCGGAATCTTTCACCCGCATCTTGGGAGCGGTCAACTGCCAGGATAGACCGAGCAGAGCCGAGGTGATCCAGTCGATTTCGGGCATCATTAACTTAAAGGGCATTTCTGTCGCAGGGGCTCCGGGCTATGAAACTGTGGTCCCTTCAGCATGGTGGGGCACGCCACTGTCTCGGAAGCAACTGGTTGCCCATGGACTCGCATCGCTGGTTTCAAACTCCGCTTCCGGCCAACCATCTGCCTTCGTTCCAAGATTCGCCTATGCACGGAGTTCAGAGGCCGCAGAGTCCATGAAAACCTCAATTGTTGATAAGCTTAAGGAAGAAGGGAGCAGCGATGCAGAGGGGGAAATGCCTGCAATCTTCAAACTGCTCTTGGACGACCTCATTCGAGAATCGCTGACCGAATCATAGTCCCTCTAAACCCAAAACACCCATGAAACCCAGGCCTATCTTCGGCGTTCCTGAACTAGATGCCCTCTTGCAGGACAGAACACCTGAAAGCACGACCCAGAATAGCCAGGCGGTTGCGATCACTTGCATCGAAGGCCAAGCTGGAACGGGAAAGTCAACCCTTGCCCTGAACGCGGCAGCCGCCCACGCCCGCCATGGTGGCGTGGTGTTCTACATTTCAACGGATTGGGGACACCAACAAGCACGAGACCTCTGGGACGCATACGATCTTGGCAACTCGGGCCGCTACGCAGGTCCCGCCTCGCATAGACAGGAGACGGTCGTGACGGATAGGGCAAACAACAGCGAGTTTAAGAGGCTCTCCGTAGGGGAAAGTGCGTCGGATTCGTCGCTCACCATGGTTCTTGCAGAACTAAGCATGCCCCAATGGGGAAACATTTCTGGGACAATCCCAGCGCATCGACATTCCGGCAGGATGTTCTTTATCGATCTTTCCACGGAGGACCTTGGGGACGAATGGGCCTTCGCAGAGAGGCTCCTTGGGGCGTTGACTCCGAGTAGCGCCGGTCCATCAGCGATGAACCTAATCGTCATCGACTCGCTTCCGGGCCTTGAGGTCCTGTCGGGGGAATTCGATAGCTACGGCGACAGGGTCCCCTCAGAGGTGCATCTTGGTCGGTTCATCCGACTGGCTCGCGCCGCCGGATTCAATCTCATGTACACCGCCTCCATGGAAGCCGCCGCCGTTAATGCGCACGAGACACAGCAGCGGAACAGCCGTGCTGAGGCCCAAGCCGACTTTGTGTATCAATTGACGCTCGACCAGCGCTACAATGGAATCCGCCGCAAAATCCAAGTAGTCAAGACTCGGGGTTTTGATGCCGGCCTTGAACCGTGCTACATCGAGTTTCGTAGCCGGGATGCAACACTTTCGTGGGCGAAACCTGACAGGGATCGGAACGCGGCTGAAAACCATCATCTGTACGTCTTTCCCAGCCTAAATGTGCTGATGGATTCCATCAAAAAGCTGAAAAGGAATCCCCCCCCTAAGGACTCGGGGTCCGTTCCGGTTTGTGCGACCGGCATCCAATATTTGGATAACTTGCTCTTCAAGGCCGACGCGCCCAGCAATTTAGAAATTCACCCGACATCCACCCTGGGCGACCGGTTTGGTGTGCCGGTTGGCTCCATATTGCGCGTGACCGGGGATCCCCACACCAACAAGTCGCAAGTCGGCATCGCATTTGCCCGCTACTCCTTTGCCCGTCTTGGGAGGCAGGTCATGGCTATCCTGCCCGCCTTTTTTGAAGATTATCTTACGGATGATGCACTTGGAAAGCTCAAGGCCGGAAAGGACGTCTTGGATCCATTGCCACTTCGAGACGACAATTCATGGGCTCGCTACCGCGCTGAAGTCCTTGGTGAGCTGGCGGTTTCTGGACTTATTAAGCTTCCTGATGAGTGGGGACCTTGGAAGATCCATATTTGGGAATCGTTATGTGAAAGGGCACGCCCGTCAGCGGGCTCCGTGCCCGGTGGAGTTGTGCCAAAGGGCATAGCCGAGCGCTTCCGAAGTGCATTTGGCTTCGTGAATAAGCCAGGCGTCATACGCTCCGCGTTGATCATCACAGCCAAGTCCATGAATCACCAGGATTTTGCCGAGGCCACGGCCGACTTCTTCACGCATAGGCTTGAGCCCTTCCTCCGTAGTCTCTGGTACTGTGTCAAGGAACAATACCGAGGGGATTTCGACAACTTCAAAAAGGCCTTCCATAGTGCCTATCAGGAGGTGGTCCTTCAACATGTAGAGATTCGCCGAATCGTTGGGACTGAATCGGCCCCATCCGTGTTTATAGATGTGGTTCGAAGGAATATTGAGTTACTGCGACTCAAGATGACGGTGCCGAGTGTCGGCGAGGCGTTGCCGAACTGGCTCCACCCGATGGAATTGGACAAGTCGGTACGGCTACGGGTTGTGATTGATGACCTCCACGCAATACGGGAGGCATCCACCCGAGCCGGCCAGCCGAGCGAGTATGCGTTGCTCCTATCAACCCTTACGACGTATCTGTCTGCAACTAGAGCATGCGCCTGCATCGTCGAGACACTTGGCGCATCCGACCAGGGACCGCTGCTGGGTAGCCTGTCGCAACCGGAGAGCATGGTGACCGTCCACGCTTCCCGAGTGACGATTGAAAACGGGTCGCGGGTTGCTATCACCATTCAGCCTGCCACCCGGGATGAGAACCACGCGATTGTTAGGGAGTTCAAGTTGACGGACCTCCCGAGCCCAGGCCCTCGGCGGGCGGGTCGCGCAAGGTTTCCGGTAGTGGACCCAGACTTTGAGCTTTACCAAGACTTCGGCAGCGGAAATCCCCAGCTCGTCGGGCTCAGGGTCATGCTCTATCAAGAAACCAAGGCTTGGGACCGCTATTATGAAGAAACGAACCAGTTCCTTGGACGAGTCATGATGGCCAGCCTCGACTCCGCTCGTGCGGACATCGTGGTCCCAGTAAGGCCATCAGACTACTCCACACTGAAGGACCTCGCAACGTTTCCAAATTCCGCAAGTTTGCCATCGACCCTTGTCTTGCAGGTGGACGGTTTCTGGGGCTTGAGGCGCCCTAGCGATTTGCGTGACGTCGAGGAATACATGGATCGGCAGCTCGATTCCGGAATTGAATATGAGCGCATTAAGGAGGATCAATATTTTTCCTTTGCCCCGACCGTCGGCAGTCCGCTACGTAGCCACAGCGAGGGCGCTTCCTTATCAGCTAAACGGTCACGCGGGGGACATTTTGCTTGGACCCTGCGGCGCAATGGCAAAGATGAATTTGTGTACAGGCCCCATTTCCCGATGGGTCCAGACAACGGAGACACGCCCGTTCGCATTGACCGGGTTCCCTTTACGTGGGACTTCGGGTTTATGCTCGTAAACTCCAGTTTGGCTGAGAGCCAGCAGCATTCCCAACCGGTGTCGTGGGAGACCTGTTTCCAGAGGCTGATAGCGTGTGCTGAGGCTGAAGGGCGGCGGACAGGGTCTCCCGTGCTGCCTTTTAGGTTGGCCGCAACCGAGCCGGACACCTTGGATAGCCTTGTGCTTGAGATTTGGTTTTCATCACTTGCAGAGCAGCATGACACACCCGAATTTCTACATTGGGTTTCATGTGATGCACTTTGTGTCTCGGATATTGCCACATGCGAAGAATTGAAGGATGGCATCATCAGTCTTCTGGCCCCCAATGCAAAGGGGCTCCAGACGGTCGAAAAGTTGTGGAAGACCATCGAGTGGTTGAGTTTTTCAATGCTGGGTCGAATTGGCGAGAACCTTCACAGGGTAGACCAAGCCGGGCTTGACAGCGTGAACTACGTTGCTGCTCGGCATTGGTACAAGACTGCGGCTTGCGAGACGAACCCCAGCTTGGGTGCCCAGCGCGGTGACAGGACTTATTCGGTTGATCGCTTGCCTGGACACTTCTCCGTGAGAGGAGATTGGTATCTTGGCGTCGCTAAAGGGTCACGATCCATTCGTCTTGGTGAGCTTGCGTTGGATGCCTTGGTGGGAGTCCGTCAAAACGTCCAGCGGCTTCAACAGGGCATTGGCCTTCCTGTTCGAGGCATTGGGATCGACCCGAACTCTGGCCAATCGGTGGATGGATACGACATGCACTATTTCGAGACTGCATTGCATGCTCGAATCAATGCTCCTAGTTCCGGCGATGCAAGAGGTCCGCTGCGTTTGGGAGAGTTTTTGCACACATGTTGTCCAGTGAAGTCGATCCCAGTCACACCTGTTGATGGAAAGATGGCTAAGGATGATCTTCGTTGGCTGTGGCGCAGTGCCATTGGTGGGTACGATTGGCAGGCCAAGCCATTCACCGAGTGGTTGCGCAGGATGGTGACGTGGCACCAGACCCTTTTCCTGGATGGGGACTTGAAGAAGCCTTCGCAACCAGTGAGTGACGTCGTCCTCCAGAGGATCGAAGCAAGGCGGGAGAATGAAATCAGGATGCTGAGGGCTTGGCTCTCCGCCGCTACACCGATCAAGAGTTAGGTTCATGTTTCTACTGGTTCTTGGCATCGGTTGACCCGTCTGGATTTTCGATTTTATGACAATCCTTTGACTCCAACCTCGACCTTGGGACCGGCTACACGGTGGTCGCCTACTAGGCGTCCATTGCGGAGACCACCGCCCATGAAAACCGCTACCTGATGGCCCTTGCCATCTGAGATGGGGAACGGACGGCGTCCGGTGAGTGACAGGGTTCCCCGCCGTTGGGGTGCTGGCAGCATGGGTGGGGCGAGAACCGCGTCCCGGCCCGGGCGATGTCAGGCCGTCGCGGGCTTCCAGTTTCCAGGCAGCAGTTCGTGCAGGTTCGCGGTCGTCGCCGTCGGGATCCTCCGGAGCACGTCCCTCCAGCCACTTCGCCGGATCCAAGCCGGCTCGCCGCGCCGTGACCGGCAGGCGGTCGATCACCGCGCTTCGACGTCCCGCACGGGGATGCACGGTGATCGACCCGTCATGCTTCTGATCCTGAAATCGGCAGTCAATGAGGGTGCCAAAACGAGTAAACGCCCTTCTCATCGGGTCGGATGGGCTCATGGACAGGAACCCAGAGGCTCACCCAGCGGGTGAGGTCGAGGTCGGCCCGGTTCGGCTGTAGGCCGGGTCCCCTGACCCGGCGCAACGGGCATGCGGCATCGCCATCGCCGCGTGAGGGCACGCGGCCTACAGATTGCCCAACTGCCGATTCTAGGCTGATGCGTAGATCCGCATCGAAGGGATGATGCCGAGATCCGGGTTATGCGGAGTTGGGCGGCCGGATGGGCACAGGGACCACCGTGCGTATGGCCCCAGTGCCCCGAAAATGGGAGTTCCTCGACGTTTTCGGTGGGTGCAAAGCGGTGATGTCCATCACGACAGCCCGGGGCATCGTCCACGGGTCGGCCCTCCCACCAACCCGTCCCCCCCCTTGAAAGGGTGCGCGCACGCATGGTTCACGCGCTGAAGCCGGGGTTGGGTCGCCCTTTCGGGGCTCGTGACGTCGGGGACGCGGGAAACCGGGGCGTTACCGCTGGCTGGCATGGGGCTGGCCCGTTGGGGCGCCAGGCCCTCGGACGAAGGGCGATGGGTCCCCTGCATTGACCTCCGAGCCTCAAACATTGACCTCCAAGGCTCAAACGTTGACCTCCGAGGCTTAAACGTTGACCTCCGAAGCTCAAACGTTGACCTCCGAGGCTCAAACGTTGACCTCCGAGGCTCAAACGTTGA
>CAYONT010000079.1:0-5609 GCA_964405405.1 uncultured Comamonadaceae bacterium
AGATCCACTCAAATCATACGTCTGTGTACTCACACAGCCCGATGTCACATCTACTTCATACGTACTGTAACAATAAGCAGCATCTATCTCAGGTGACTCCTCATCTACTACAGTCACCGTAAAGCTGCAAGACCACGTTTGACCACTGGCCAATTCTTCAATTAAATAGGTAATAGTACTGACTCCTAAAGCAAAAACTTCTCCACTAGCATCTTCAGTACCTGAAGTATTTGTAGCTCCTAAAATGCTATAAGTGACTTCAAAATCACAATTAGCTGTGGCTAATAATGGTGTAAGACTACCAACAGGAGAATCCCAAACACAAAGATTGTTGTCCGTAGAAATAGTAAGATTACTTGGACAAACTATAACAGGATCTTCTGTATCCGTAACCCTAATAGTAAAGGAGCATAACTCTGTATTGCCATTACCATCAGTAGCTTTATATTCTATAAAGTAGTCACCCACTTGTAACTCTTCACCTTGTAGAGGACCCTGCGTTTGTGATACTGTAACACCAACACAATCATCGTCGGCTACAGGTATAGACCAAATAACACCACCTTCACAACCACCAGGGAAAAGACTTACTTCAAAAGTAACATCCTGAGGACAATTAACGAAGAAAGGATCTGTTTGGTCATCCACTGAAACACTAACACTACATGTAGCTTGATTTCCATTCACATCTGTTAATGTCAACAACACATCGAAACCACCGCCAGATTGAACTGATATAGGACTACCAGCAACTGGATTTTGAACAAAAGTAGCTATGCCACAATTGTCGGCTTCATCCGAAACTGAGGAAACTAGATCAGGAACTACTGATAAACAACTAGTTACAACTACCGGTGAAGGACATGTAAACGTAGGAAGTATTAAATCACGAACAGTAACAGATGCTACACAAATCGCTGTATTGCCACTATCATCCGTAACTAATAAAGTTGCGTTATTATCACCTACATTATCGCAATCAAAGTCAAGTGTTGATGTTACAGGTGAAAATTCTACTGTTGAAACAGTACAAGCATCATAACTACCCCCATCAATTTGATTTGCTGTAATGGAAACTTGACCTGTTGCATTTAAATCTACAACTATATCCTGACAAACAGCAACTGGTGGAGTAAGGTCTAAAATGGTAACAGTTGTAGTACAAACAGAACTATTACCTTCGAAATCAGTAACAACTAGATAAACATCTACGTCACCAATATCCACACAACCAAATGTAATGGAAGAACCTAAATTAGAAAGTTCTTCTCCTATTTGTATATCATCAATACCACAGTTGTCAGAACTATTTAGCTCTAATTGCGGTGTGGTTAATTGAGCTGTACCATTAGCGTCTAATACAACATCTAATGCAGCTATACAACCAGCTACAGGAGGCTCACCATCTGAAACAGTAAGCGTAACCATACATGCGGAAGAATTACCAGCTTGATCCGTTACACTCCATGTAACTTGAGTCACTCCTATTGGGAAAAAGGCCCCATCGAGTGTATTTGTAACACTCCAAGCGCCATAATTATGAGATATAGAAAAGCCCACACAATTGTCACCAAAATTAGTTGGATCCAATTCACCCAAAGCGACAATATATCCACATTCGCCAGTTGTATTTGTGACCATTAGAGGTCCTGGGCAGGTAATAACTGGATCTTCTACATCTGATACCACCACCGTGGAAACACAGGATACTGAATTACCCGCTTCGTCAATAACGTTGTGATAAAGGATAGAAATACCCGTATTAAATTCATAAGTGAAAGATACTCCACTTTGGATACCCGAAAATGAACCATTAGGATTTAAAATATTCGTCTCGAAATCTAAATTTCCTGCTAAAGAACAATTATCAGTGGTACCTGTCATATCTACTGTAAATTGGACAGAACAAGAACCAGGATCAGTGGTAAGTGGAACCTCCACATAACAAAGTGGAGACACAAAAACAGGCGGATCATTATCTTCGACTGTCACAAAGAATATACATTCTGCTTGCTGATCTCCCTCCTCATATAGCGTATATGTAATCGTATTTAACCCTAAACCTAGAGTCTCACCACTCGCATCATCAGTACCTGTAGAAGGTATTGGCCCGTCTATAGAATATGTAATTTCAATAGTAGGACAATTAGAGAAAGACCAAAGTGGAGCAAGACTATTGGCAGGGGATAACCACTCACAATCTTGATTTGTACCTACAGTAAGAGAAGGAGGACAAACAATAACAGGCTCTTCAGTATCTTGAATGATAATATCAAAAGTACAAGTTACAACATTGCCTGCATCATCATAAGCTTCGTAAAGAATAGTATATGTACCAGGATCTGCTTGTGCGCCGTAAGTAAGACCATCAAAATCTTCAGATATAGAAGTTACATCACAATTATCCGTGAATACCGGTATAGGCCATTGAACTGATCCAAAACACTCATTAGTCCAAACATCAATCTCAATAGGGCCGTTAGGACATGTTCCTGCTTCAACCTCCGGTGCCTCAACATCTACAACTTCAACAACGAAGGAACAACTTGTAACATCACCATTAGCATCAGTAGCCGTCCATGTGATATTGGTTACTCCAACAGGAATAACTGCACCAAATAACGAATTACTAACTCCCCAAGCCCCAAAGTCATGAGCAATGGTAACTGAACAAACATCAGTTGCTGAGGCGTTAAAGGTATTGTCTGTTACCTGGTACCCACATAAACCAACCGAATTATCTAAAGTAACATCTGCAGGGCAAATTATCACAGGAGGACTATTATCCACTCCTGCTGGTACAAAATAAGATGCAGTAGCAGCACATCCGTCTGGATGCGTAACTTCTACCGTATAATTACCTGTTTCTATACCACTTATATCTTGATTAACAGAAGTAAAACCATTTGGACCTGTCCATGAATAGATATACCCTGTACCCATATTTAAGTTCGAAGGATCTACTGAAAGGTCAATAGAGCCATCTGAACCACCAGAACAGGTAGTACCTGTTACATTAGCGGAAAGTGCTAGGCTGGCTTTAACTTCGATATCAAATTCAATGGCTGACCAACAACCTGGAGAAGAAGAATTCAAAGCCAAATCACCAAGGAAGCTATAAGAAACCTTATGAGTGCCAGCAGCTGCTATTGATGGATCAAAAGAAGCAGTACCATCACCATTGTCTGAAAGACCAGATTGAGTTGCAAACAAATAAGGAGGGAAACCACCTATAAATGAAGCATTACCATTCCACGCTGGAGGATAACCCGCTTGGAAAGTTTCTTGCGGAAAGCCTGACAATGGGAAAGGACCATCTGTGTCACAAGCCAATGTGTTACCCACCGCAGAAAGAACTGGATAGAAACATACATTACTTATTTGGAGTTCTGTATTGCTTGGATCGCCCGCTGCTAAAGGACCCTCTACCTTCATAGAATATCCTTCGTGGTCTATATGAGCAAATGTTAAATAATAAGAACCAAAAGGAGCAGTTAGAGTGACATTTTGAACAGCTGATACGTAAACGATACAGCCTCCTGGAATATTACAATAGGACAATGTCTGACCTATGGTCAAGGTTACACCTTGAGGGCCAGGCAATGTTTCTTCAAACGCAGGAGAGGAAGCATATGCCCCAAAAACCTCTGAAAGCTCCCAGTTTTGACCACTAGGTAAAGCAGCACCATTAGGTCCAGTAACCACAACCAATTCAACAAAGGTTCCATTGTCTGCATTTACTTCTGCGTCATTATTACAAATACATGGATCATCGATTGTAAATTCGAAATCACATGTAGCTGGTACAAAAATATAAAGAGTTGATGAAGCAGCACAACCACTTGCATCAGTTACTGTAT
This sequence comes from uncultured Comamonadaceae bacterium, assembly GCA_964405405.1. Lineage (GTDB taxonomy): Bacteria > Bacteroidota > Bacteroidia > Flavobacteriales_D > Sanyastnellaceae > CAMCYM01. The sequence goes on from CAYONT010000079.1 coordinate 3,861, forward strand.
AAACTATATTAATACCACCTGCTGAAGTTACGGTAAAAGTAGTACTACCAGCACCAGAACTACCAAATGTTCCACTACCTGTGCTACCAGCCCCTATTACCCAATTATGAGTGTAACCTGAAGCACCTCCTGTTGCATTACCAACTAGAGTGATGGTAGATCCCACACAAACCGTCTGTTCACCCGTTATCTGAGCAGAAATTGTATTAGCAGGTACTGTGAATGTAGCTGTACAAGACTGTGAACTGGTGCAATCGCTTGTTGCAAAGAAAGTAACCGTCACTGATCCACCTGCACAATGATCAGGAGGAGACATAGGTGCTGTATTTGTCACAGAAGGGGTACAACCTCCAGAAACACTGTAACTACCCAACCAATTTGAATATGCGGTTGCCAATGAACTTGAAGACAAATTAGCGGCTACGGTAAGATCAGAAGGGCATGTAAAAGATATTGGTGAAGGCGATGCTACAGCGAATTCATAAGTCTCTGTAACTACCTCGCAACCACTTGTAACCGTAAAATCAATAGATGTAAATCCACCACCGCATCTATCCGGTGCTGTTCCACTTGACGTAGAAGTAACTGCATCAGGACATCCTCCTGTAAAACCAAAACCTGCTATCCAACTATTGAAAGCGGTATTTACCGTTGCTTGAGAAGCACATGCTGGATGCTCCGTATCTGAAACCCCTGTAATTGTAATGGACGGCGCATCAGTAACCGTAAAGGTAGCTACACACTGTGAAGTACCTCCACACTGAACATCCGTAACTGTAAAGGTTACCGTTTTGGTTCCTCCGCAAGAAGACGGAGCTGTAATTGAAGGATCATAAAATGCTACTTCTGTATATGGTGGACATCCGCCCGAAGCAGATGTAGCTATTGTGTTCCGCCAAGTGACGAACTGGGCATCAACACCAGCTTGGGTATCACATGCCGTAACAGTAGCATTGTTACATAAAGTTAAAGACATTTCTGGTGGAGCAGGTACTGTATAGCTAGCCATACAGGTAGCATCTGGCTCACAAGTACTCGACACCGTGAAAGTAACAGTAACCGTTCCTCCACAGGCACTTGGTGCTATGGAAGTACTATAAGAAATGGTAGAAGAACAGCCACCAGTAAAGGTCACTGAATTTCTCCATGCAAGAAAATCTGCATCTACCGCTGCTTGAGTCTGACATGCTAGCCATTCTTCGTCAGCAGGGCAAGTAAGTGTTACAGGAGGCGGGGTGATTGTATATGTATATACCCAATCGCCTGTGTTTCCTGCACAATCTGTATATGTCCAAGTATATGTTCTTGAACTTTGACAATTTCCTGAACCACTATCTACTGGCCCTGTAGGTGTTAAAGGATTTCCACAGTTATCAGAAACGCTTGGTGGCGTAGGTACTGCATCGGAATCGGCAGGACAGGAAACGGTTGAAGAACCGTTAGCAGGGAGAGAGAATGCGGTGTATTCTATCGTTACTGTATGTACATAATCCTGGGTATTGCCTTCGCAATCTGTGTATGTCCACGTATACGTAACTACTCCCTCACAACTAGGACCCCCAAGCGGATTCTCCACTGGACCAGTTGGTGTTATTGGATCCCCACAAGTATCAGATACACTTGGTGGCGTTGGCAATACTATGTCATCATAACATGCAACCGTCTCACTCGTACCACTTATCGGACCAAATGCAGTGTATTCTATCGTTACTGTATGTACATAATCCTGGGTATTGCCTTCGCAATCTG
>CAYONT010000079.1:5709-7744 GCA_964405405.1 uncultured Comamonadaceae bacterium
ACTATGTCATCATAACATGCAACCGTCTCACTCGTACCACTTATCGGACCAAATGAAGTGTATTCTATCGTATATGTGTACGTCCAGGTAACACTATTATTACAACCGTCAGAAAATGTATAGGTATATGTTCTTGTACCTTCACATTCTGGTTTGTCACTTATTACTGGAGGCCCATCAGGAGACAATGTACCGCCACAATTATCAGTAACCAAAGGCAATGTGGGGGGAGTATCTGTAAAGTCTGGACAAGAAACAGTGGAAGAAGTTGAAGCTGCTCCTATAATAGGATCCTCATTATCCACCAAAGTTATAACAGCTGTACATGATGCTGAGGCTCCACAATCATCGCTAACCACAAATGTTATTGTAACCTCGTCGCCACAATTACCCGAATAAGCACCCATTGGACTTTGCGTAACCATAGGTGAACAACCTCCAGTGTAGGTTAGTGAAGTTCTATAATCAGGTATGGTCCATGTACAAGTGCCTGCATCATTATTTAAGTCTTGATTGGCAACACAATTAGTTATAGTAATTGGACCATTAGACGTGTAATTAACTGGGGTAATACTGATCGGCTCACTATTATTATTTGCTTGATTTAGCACATTGAATAGATTTATTGTTCCGGGATCAGTTGCTCCTTGAGGCGTTGGTAGTGCAAGCACACAAAGGGTAACAGTACCACTGGGATTTGATGGCACACTATTTACGGAAGCATTTTGAGAACCACCAGGAGGAATTTCCCGAGTGTATTGAAATCCAACGTCATAAGGACCTCCCGTGGTCGGCCAGTTGGTTAACGTCACCTTCCAATACAATGCAGGAGCAGTCCCGCCTGCACACACATTGGAAATAGTAATCTGTGCATTAAGCATTTGCCAGGAAGCGCCAAAACAAATGGCTAATAATACAATCTGACGTTGAAGGCTTCGAGTAAACAAAGTGTTCATGGTAAATTTTTTAAAAAAATGAAGAGATGCAGGCACTATCCCTGGTGCTGCATTTGAGATGGAATATGTTGTAAAATAGTTAAAACTTCCGGAAAAACAATAAGCCATCTGACTCCCATTGTGAGAGCGAGACGGCCTCTTGGTCGTTTGTCTTAAAAAGTCTAAACAGAACTTTTTGTCTGTTTTGTTCATGAGTTTATATTGTAATAATCAAATCTATAATTTATCCGTTTTGTCAGTTACTACAAAATCCGTGCCAGACGGCCCTTTGGGCTGTCGACCTCGGATATTCAACACGCTAAACCTTTCACGCTGAGACATTTTAAACGGATTTTAAACCATTCAACTGCAAAAATACAATTTGCATCCACCCATGCATCTTTTTTAGTCATTTTTTTTTAATTTTTTTTGAATGAAAATCAGATGTCGCATTGTATTCAGGAGTAAATACGCTGTAAGTTGATTAAACATTATAACATATTAATATATTTAATATATTATTATACAATAAAATATAGTTATTAACTACATGCAATATAAAATCAGATATTTTTTGTATTTTATGTTTTTTAAACGTCTAAGTATTCACAAAAGCGAACATATACATAAATCATTTAATTCAAAATATATACATTTAGAGCAAGTACAATATAACAAATAAATTTAATATTGAATGATTTTTATTCTTAAAAAGGCCATTAGAACTCATTTGAATAGAGCTAATTAGTACGCCAAAATAAAGTTTAACGACGATAAAATTCTTTCTATACGCTGGTGATATATAACTATGTTTAGCTCTATTTACAGCAAAAATTATGGAATTTGGTTACACAATCATGTAGTAAATGGTCGGATTTTAAAGCTACATTGCGGACAAACATAGCTTAAGCACAAATATTATTTATTTTTATATACTATTAAGGATTAACTCCTGACAAATGATTACTCAAATTTAATTCCAACCTTATGAATATTATTTTTAATAAGGTACACTAATAATAATAATAAAGAAAGGGGCGCTGTAAACAGCACCCCTTCTTTATCCTTACGAATCTTATTCGTATTAATCCAGTAAGATC
>CAYONT010000080.1:0-2406 GCA_964405405.1 uncultured Comamonadaceae bacterium
CAGCATGGCCTTGCGGCGGTCGCCGAAGCCCGGGGCCTTCACTGCGGCCACTTTCAGCGCCCCACGGATCTTGTTGACCACCAGGGTAGCGAGCGCCTCGCCGTCCACATCCTCAGCAATGATGAGCAGTGGGCGACCGGTTTGGGCTGACCGCTCCAACACCGGCAGCAGGTCCTTCATCGCGGAGATTTTCTTGTCGTAGATGAGGATGAAAGGGTTGTCCAACTCCGCTTCCATCTTCTCGCTGTTCGTCACGAAATAAGGCGACAAATAGCCCCGGTCAAACTGCATACCTTCCACCGTCTTCACCTCCGTTTCCGTGCCCTTCGCCTCTTCGACCGTGATGACGCCCTCGGTGCCGACCACCTTCATCGCATCTGCGATCAACTTGCCCACCGTGTGGTCGTTGTTCGCGGAGATCGTGGCCACCTGCTCGATGCGGTTGTGGTCGTTGCCCACCTCACGCGAGATTTTGCGCAACTCCTCAACAATGGCCGTTGCCGCCTTGTCCATGCCACGCTTCAGATCCATCGGGTTCGCTCCTGCCGCTACGTTGCGAAGTCCCTCGGTGATGAGGGATTGAGCGAGGACGGTCGCCGTCGTGGTGCCGTCACCGGCCACATCGGCGGTCTTCGAAGCCACCTCCTTGACCATTTGGGCGCCCATGTTCTGGATGGGGTCCTTCAGCTCGATTTCCTTCGCGACCGAAACCCCGTCCTTGGTGACCGAGGGTGCACCGAATTTCTTCTCGATGACCACATTCCGACCCTTGGGGCCGAGGGTCACCTTCACTGCGTTTGCCAATGCGTCCACACCGACCTTCAGGCCATTGCGTGCGTCCGTGTTGAATTGAATTTCCTTTGCCATGATGCTGTAAGAATCAGATTTTGAATCAAATGACCGCCAAGATGTCGCTCTCGCGCATGATCATGTAGTCCTTCCCGTCGTGGGAAATCTCGGTGCCCGAGTACTTGCCATACAGGACGCTGTCCCCCACCTTCACCGTGGTGGGCTCGTCGGGCTTGCCCGGTCCTACCGCAATCACGATGCCGCGTTGCGGCTTCTCCTTGGCCGTGTCCGGAATATAGATTCCGCTGGCCGTCTTCTCTTCTGCTGCAGCCGGTGCCACCAGCACACGGTCCGCAAGGGGCTTGATTTGAACAGACATGGTTTGTAATGAATGGTTGTTTCTTGGAACCGGAACTCAATGCTCCGGTCGCCTTTGACATTGCATTTTGTATGCCAAACCCGTCCCAACCCCTCTCCGCCGGCCACAACCTACATTTTGTCAGTTTTCGGCAAAAAAAAACGTGTCAGCCCTGACAAGCTGACACGTTTCGATTCGGTTCCGTCGTTCAATCAGGGCGCTGGCTGCTCCTGCACCGGTGGGGCCTCACCCGCCTCGGGCTGCCCTTCAATCAGTGGAGCCGCAGGGGCCTGTTCGGTCGCAGTGGGCAACACCGACTCATCGATTCCCACATCTTGGGTCATGTTTCCGAAAACAATACTCCCTACAATGCTCAAAACGAACAACGCCCCCAGCAGGTACCAGGTTGCCTTTTCCATGAAATCCGCTGTGCGCTGGACACCACCAATGGAGCCTGCACCCTGAAATCCCATCGCCAATCCCCCCCCTTTGGGATTCTGAACCAGGATTACCACACCCAACAGGATGCTCACAATCACGATCAACACCAGCAGAAAGTACGCCATATCTCGTTCTATTTCAATCGTTTCGATCTCCCGAGGACGCTTTGCCCAGTTTTCGGGATTGGAGCGCAAAATAAGTGCTTTTTTCGGGAAATTTCAAGGCCAGCAGTTGATACATCTTTCGGGCGCGCGCCGTGGCACCTTGCGCTGCCAAAATCCGCGCCATGGTCTCGGTAACGACTTCCTCATCTTCTTCAATGCTCTTGCGGGCCAAATCCTCCACCTCCCCCACGACTTCCCGGATAGGCCCCATCTTGGGCGCCTTGTCTATGAACGCCTGGATCAGGGGATGGTCCGGGGCAGCGGGTTGTGCAGGAGGGAGGGAGGCTGATGGGCCAGGCGTCGAGGCCTGCTGCCGGGTGGCCGAGGCTGCAAAGGGTCCCGGAAGGGGTACCACATCGGATTCGAAACCCGACTGGTGCGCCCGCTGGGCCAGCCACCGAGCAAAGTGACTCCTGCCACTGGGAGGGGATGATGCAGGAAACTCGGAGGATGACGTCTCAGAAGAGGGCTCATCTTGAGCAGCGGGCAGCGTTGCGCCCTCGCTTTTCTCCTGCGAAGCCCGCTCGGACCGAACCGATTCACTCCATTCCTGAACGTCTCGTTCGATGGTTCGGGCTACGGCCTCGACAAGCCAAGTGCGCTCCAATGGGTTCATTGGCGGAGCCGAGGGCGGAGCGACCTCGGGAGCGGGCG
>CAYONT010000080.1:2506-7492 GCA_964405405.1 uncultured Comamonadaceae bacterium
GGCGGAGCCGAGGGCGGAGCGACCTCGGGAGCGGGCGGCGGCGGAGCCGAGGGCGGAGCCGAGGGCAGCGCAGAAGCCGGAAGAGCCGGGTGAATCAGGTTGTACAGCGGGCGCCGCTGCCCGAGGTGCGAGGAAGCACGCAACAAGTCCCGCTCCTCATCCACCGAGCCCGCCAGCGAACTCGCCCGCGCACACAGCATCCAACCCACCGCCACGAAAGGAAACCGCTCGGCCCAGGTGAGCAACCCTGCGTGGTCCGCGGCCGTCACCCGGTCCGGGTGCTCGATCAATTCGAAAAATCGGGATCGGTGCATTCGGATTCTCGGTTACCAATTTCCCAGCGTGGCATTGAAAATGTCTTGGGCGATTTGGCCTGCAATGTCCTCCACCAACGCATCCTCGACCGACAGGAGGTCCTGATCGCTCGTGTAGTCGGCAAAGCGGCTGAACGTCCTTTCGAAGCTCAGGTCCTCGTCCATCGTGTTTTCGTAGGCCAAACGTACCTGAACAGTCAACCGGTTCCCCGCCGCGGTTTCGTTCCCTTGGATGTTGATCGGGGTGATGTTCCAGCCCACGATTTCGGCGCGGAACTGGAGGTTCCCGTCTTGGTCCACGAGGCGCAGGGTGGACTGGCGCTGGATCCGGTCCCGGAGCGACTCGGTGAAGGTCAGGGCGGCCGCCGCGGTGGCCAGCGGGGTGACCGGTTCAAAAGGGGTGACGGAGAAGGTCGTGGCGCCCGAGGTTTGGGCTCCGTAGGGGGAATACACGCCACAACCCGGCGCCGCCATCAGGAAGAGGGCCGCAGCAAGGGCCGCCGGCCAACCACCGAATCCCATGAGGTCGCCGACCCTGGTTGTGCGCTTCATGCGAGTCCGTACTCTTTGATTTTCCGGTACAAGGTGCGCTCGGAAATGCCCAGCTCCAAAGCCGCGTGCTTGCGGCGGTTGCGGTGCTTCTCCAAGGCTTTCCGAATGAGATCGCGCTCCGAATCCTGCAAGGACAGGACCTCCTCGTACGCTTCGACCTCCTCCGCCGCCAGCCGGTCCTCGGGCAACCGACTCCGGAGCACGGGGCGTCCGCCCAGGCCCAACGAACCCAATTCGCCCGACGTCAATCCCGTGGTGCCAGAGCCCTCCCCTCCTTCTTCGGTTCCCACAACGCCTCCCCCCGCACCCCCCGTGCCGGTCGCTGGCGACAAACCCGGCTCCAACCTCCGCGGCATCACCCACCCCGATTCCGACGGCCGGTACAACTTCTCGACCAGCGCCGCATCCCGGTCGGACAATGCCCCCCCTTCCTCCATCAGGTCCAGTACCAACTGCTTCAGGTCCGCCAATTCCGCCCGCATATCAAACAAGACCTTGTACAAAATCTCTCGCTCGCTCATCGATTCTGCACCGCCATCCGTCCGCCGAACGGGTACCGCAGCCGTCCCACCTTCCGGCAGGTAGCGGGCCAAACCCACCGCATCCACCACCCGCTCCGTCTCCAGAATCGAAATCTGCTCGGCAATGTTCTTGAGTTGCCGAATGTTCCCCGGCCAACCATATCCCTCCAGCAACGTCGCGGCTTCCGGGGTCAGTTGCAGCGGTGGCATCCCGTAGGTGACACTGAAGTCCGTGGTGAACTTGCGGAACAGCATCAACACGTCCTCGCGCCGTTCGCGCAGGGGGGGCATGTGGATGGGCACCTGACTCAGGCGATAATAGAGGTCCTCCCGGAACCGGCCTTGCGAGATGGCCCGACCGAATTCCACATTGGTAGCCGCCACGACCCGAACATCGGTTTTCTGGACCTTCGATGACCCCACGCGGATGAACTCGCCCGTCTCCAGCACCCGCAGCAGACGGACTTGGGTGGTCAAGGGCAACTCGGCCACCTCATCCAAGAAGATCGTGCCCCCGTGGGCCTCTTCGAAGTACCCCTTCCGGCTGTCGGTGGCACCGGTGAAGGCCCCCTTCTCGTGGCCGAAGAGCTCGGAGTCGATGGTCCCCTCCGGAATGGCGCCGCAGTTCACAGCGATGTACGGCCCATGTTTGCGGCGGCTGAACTGGTGGACGATGCGCGGAACAGACTCCTTGCCCGTGCCGCTCTCGCCAAGCACCAGCACCGAAAGGTCGGTCTCGGCGACCTGCGACGCAACGGCAATGGCCCGGTCCAAGGCCGGGTTGGTGCCGATGATGCCGAATCGGCGCTTGATGGCAAACACGTCCGTCATGCCGCGCCGGATTGGGAGGCGTCTGCCGCGGCGTCCGGCGCAGGCGCAGGCGCGCGGCGCGACAGGACCTGAACCACCTCGCCCAGGAGCGTGGTGGGCGACGCACTGTGCGCCACGACCTCCACGTAGTCGCCCGGCTGACAGGATCCCTTGGGGAAAACGACCACCGAGTTGTCGGAGGTTCGGCCTTGGAATTCATCCTCGCGCTTGCGGGACGTCCCCTCCACCAGCACCTTGTACCGGCCTCCCACCCGGGCCGCGATGCGGGCCGCACTGTGCTCCATCTGGCGGGCGATGACCTCCTGGAGGCGACGGCCTTTGACCTCCTCGGGCACATCGTCTTCGTACTTGCGCTCGGCCAACGTCTTGGGACGCTCGCTGTACTTGAACATGTAGGCCATGTCGAAACGGACTGCATCCAGAAGGGACAGCGTCGCCTCATGTTGGGCCTCGGTCTCGCCGCAGAATCCCGCGATGATGTCCGTAGAGATGGCCGCCTCGGGCAGGATGCGCCGAATGGCCGCGATTCGGTCCAGATACCATTCCCGGGTGTAACCGCGGTTCATCCGCTTGAGCACCTCCGAATCCCCGGACTGGACGGGCAAGTGGATGTACTTGCACAGGTTTTCATGGCGGGACATGGCATGCAGCACGTCGTCCGTCATGTCCTTGGGATGGCTCGTCGAGAACCGAACCCGGAGGTCGGGGTGCACCTGGGCCACCCGTTCGAGCAGCTCGGCAAACCGCACCACCGGCTGACCTGCGTCCTTGATTTCGCCCTTGTTGTCGATGTTCCACTTGTAGCTGTCCACGTTTTGGCCTAGCAAAGTGACCTCCCGATACCCCTGCTCAAACAGGGTACGCGCCTCATGGACAATGGATTCCGGATCCCGACTCCGCTCGCGGCCCCGGGTAAACGGCACCACGCAAAAACTGCACATGTTGTCGCACCCGCGCATGATGCTGATGAAGGCGGTCACCCCATTCGCATCCAACCGCACCGGGCTGATTTCCGCGTAGGTCTCCTCCCGGCTCAGCAGGACGTTCACCGCCTTCTGGCCGCCGTAGGCCAAATCCACCAACCGAGGCAGGTCCCGGTAAGCGTCCGGCCCCACCACCAGGTCCACCAACTGCTCCTGTTCCACAAGCTGTTCCTTCAGTCGCTCCGCCATGCAGCCCAGCACGCCCACGACGAGGTGTGGCCGGTGGCGCTTCTCCCCTTTCAATACGTGCAACCGATTGCGTACGCGCTGTTCTGCCTGGTCGCGGATGGCGCAGGTGTTCAGCAAAACGAGGTCGGCTTCTTCCAGGTCCCGCGTGGTGGCATATCCCGCTTCTCCGAGGATGCCGGCCACGATTTCAGAATCGCTGAAATTCATTTGGCATCCATAGCTCTCCAAATACAACTTCCGCGTCGCAGCGAGCGGCGCGGGCCCCGGCACCACGGTCGGTGTGCCTTGAAACGATTCATCCAACATTTCGTGCGCTGCCATTTCCCTAACGGTTCCCAGTGTCGGTTTCCCAACCTCCAAAGATACATTGCCTGCCTGACATTTTGTCTTACTCGCCTGACTTGTGCGACCTTGCGCCCATGGCTACTCCCCCGAGAAAAGGAGCGCGGCGCATGCAGGAAATCCCGCCCAATGTGCTCGCCCAACTCAACCACGGCACGTTGGCGTCCGCCAACTTGGTCGAGTGGCTGGCCGTGGATCAAGGGGTCCTGCTCGGGCACTTCCTCGCCTCCCACGGCTGCTCCGACCTGCACGCCCCCATCCTCGACTGGGTGGCTGCCCTGCCCCGCCGTTCGGTCAACACCATCCAAGCTGCCATCGGCGCGGGCCTGCTCCACGAGGCCCGGCACCACCGCAACGAGTCGCTCCTGGGTCGCCTGCTCGACCACCCCTCGGACAGCGTCCGCTGCTGGGGCGCCTACGCCATCGGTCAGGACGCCTCGCTCGACCTCGCTGACGTCCTGACCACCATCCAGCCCTTGGCAGCAGACCCCCACTTCGGGGTCCGCGAGGTGGCTTGGATGGCGGTACGCCCCCGTTTGGCCCGGGAATTGGACCTCGCCCTCGCCCTGCTCCAGCCCTGGACCCAGCACCCCGATGAGAACCTCCGGCGGTTCGCCTCCGAGGTGACCCGCCCCCGTGGGGTCTGGTGTTCCCACATCGTTGCCCTCAAGGAAAACCCGGCCCTGGGCCTCCCCCTCCTCGAGTCCCTGCGCAACGACCCCTCCCGGTACGTCCAAAACAGCGTCGCCAACTGGCTCAACGATGCCGCCAAATCCCACCCGGTCTTCGTTCGGGACCTACTCACGAGGTGGCAGACAGAGAGCCCGACCGCGGCGACGGGGTACATCGTGCGGCGCGGGATGCGCAGCTGCGCTGCGCGCTGAGATGGGAGATGGCGCTGCGCGCGGAAATAGGAGATGGGAGATGGGAGATGGGAGATGGCGCTGCGCGCGGAAATAGGAGATGGGAGATGGCGCTGCGCGCCTTGGGGAAACAAGAGATGGCGCTGCGCGCATGGGGAGATGGGAGATAGGAGATGGCGCTACGCGCATGAGATTTCGGGCAGGGCGACTTCGTTTTATTTGTATGATTATCAATTTGTTAAGTTGCATAGATTGCCGGTGGGCGGAGCGTGATGACTGCGTTCTCAGCCTTGACATCTCGCGCGAAGCGCAGGATCTCCTTTCTCCGCGGCGCCAGCCGCGGCATCTCAGCGAGGCGAAGCCGAGCGCATCTCCGCGGCGCCAGCCGCGG
>CAYONT010000081.1:0-7439 GCA_964405405.1 uncultured Comamonadaceae bacterium
AGGAGATAGGAGATAGGAGATAAGAGATAGGATACACCAACTCCCAACTCAAACTGTAAACTCCAAACTCAAACTGTAAACTCCAAACTCCCAACTCTAAACTCAAACTGTAAACTCCAAACTGTAAACTCACAACTCGCAACTCTAAACTCCAAACTCAAACTCCAAACTAAAAACTCCCAACTCCCCATGCCCCTCTGGACCTTCGCCACCCACAACCCCCACAAAGCCCGCGAGATTGCAGAATTGTTGCAGGGCGTGCACGATGTTCAATCGCTGGCCCAGTTGGGTTACAACGAACCGATCCCGGAGACGGGGGCGACCTTGGAGGAGAATGCGCGCATCAAGGCGGACTGGATTTGGGAACGGTTTGGGATTCCGGTTTTTGCGGACGATACGGGGCTCGAAGTGGACGCCTTGCACGGGGCGCCTGGGGTGCACAGTGCGCGGTACGCGGGTGAGCCGGCGGACGACGAGCGCAACCGGGAACGGCTGTTGGAGGCCATGGCCGGTGTGCCGGAGGGCCAGCGTGGGGCCCGATTTCGGACCGTGATTTGTCTGCGTGATGCGGACGGAGCCCGTTTCGTGGAGGGGGTTTGTAGCGGGACCATTGCCCGCGAGCCGCGGGGTGCGGGCGGGTTCGGCTATGACCCCATCTTTCTTCCGGACGATGCATCGGCCGCAGGCCAAACCTTCGCCGAACTCGCCCCGCACCAAAAAAATGCACTGAGCCACCGAGGGCGTGCGATTCGGGCGATGGTGGCACATTTTTTGCAGTAGCACGAGGCGGCCGGAGATGTGGGGGATTGTCGCATATTTGGCCTTTCAAAAAGTCGTTCATGACCTATCTCGAATTCGAGGAACCCATTCGTCAGTTGCGGGAACAATTGGCGGCCACGCAGGCGCTGGAAACCCAGTCAGGCGTGGACATGCGCACCACGGTGGAGGAGTTGGAGCGCAAGATTGTCGAGGTGACGGAGCGCATTTACGGGCAATTGACGCCGTGGCAGCGGGTGCAGGTGAGCCGCCACCCGGACCGTCCTTACACGCTCAGTTACATCCAGAACCTGACGGACAACCGGTTCGTGGAGCTACACGGAGACCGGACGGTGAAGGATGACAAGGCAATGATAGGCGGTTGGGGGTACATCGACGACCGGCCGGTGATGTTTGTAGGCCAACAAAAGGGCATCAACACGAAGATGCGGCAGTACCGCAACTTCGGCATGGCAAACCCTGAGGGCTACCGAAAGGCGTTGAGACTCATGAAGCTCGCAGAGAAGTTTAAGCGGCCTATCATCACGTTCATCGATACGCCAGGGGCTTTTCCGGGCTTGGAGGCGGAGGAGCGGGGACAGGGGGAGGCCATCGCACGCAACCTCATCGAGATGATGCAGCTGCGGGTTCCGGTGATCTGCATCATCGTGGGGGAGGGGGCTTCGGGGGGTGCCTTGGGCATCGGCATCGGCGACCGGGTTTTGATGCTGGAGAACACCTGGTACAGCGTGATTTCACCTGAATCGTGTTCGTCCATCTTGTGGCGCAACTGGGACCACAAAATGGAGGCGGCAGAACAATTGAAGTTGACGGCGGAAGACATGCTTTCGTTGAAGTTGATCGACGGCATCATTCCGGAGCCGGTAGGCGGAGCGCACGCAGATCCCGCGGCTATGCACAAGCTGCTGAAAGTCGAGGTACTGGGTCACCTGGAAAAGCTTGGTGCCATGGATCCCGACAAGCGGATTGACGCTCGAATTCGAAAGTTTTCATCCATGGGCGTTGTACAGCAGGGTTGAGGCCTTCGCTTTCCTAATTTTGCACCGAATTTGAAAATTCATACCAAAGAGAATGAACAAGTTACTGAAGGGCATCGGTTTTCCGATGGTGTGGACGGCAGCAGCCACGCTGTTTCTGGCAGGTTGTGCAGGTCTGGGGAGCATGGAGAAGGAGATCGAGACGTTGGGTCTGGAGGCCACCCCTGAACCACTGATTTTGCGGGGCAGCACGGTGGAACTGCAGGTCACAGGCAAGTTTCCACCCAAGTACTTCGGCAAGAAAATTGTCCTCCAAGCAACGCCCGTCCTGACTTGGGAGGGAGGATCAGCGCGCTTTACCACCCAGGGTTTCCAAGGGGAATCCGCTGCGGGCAACTTTGACGTTGTGCCCTTCAACGCAGGCAAGTCCTTCACCTACACCGCCCAGATTCCCTACCAACCGGGAATGGAAGATGTGGCGACCCTGGCGATCGAGCTGAGCGGTTCGAAGGGCAGCAAAACGGCCGAATTTGCACCCTACGCGGTCGGCACCGGTGTCATCACCACGCCCTTGTTGGTGCAAGCCGATGACCGCTTCATCCTCGCTCAGCACGCTTTTGTGCGGGTCAAGAATTATACACAGTCTGCTACCATCAATTATGAACTCAACAAGTCAGAGGTCCGCAAGGCAGAGTTGAGTGATGCCGATTGGCTGGAATTGTTGGGCCTGATGCAAATGGCCAGCAAGAAGGACAGCATCACCATCACGGGTGTCCGCATCGAGGCATTCGCTTCTCCAGAGGGAGAAATCACCTTGAACGAGGAATTGGCGGTCGAGCGTGCAGCATCTGCAACCCAAGCGATGTCCCGGGAAATGGCCCGCCTGAAGGTGCCAGCCTCCACCGAATTGTATCAGCAAGTACCGAAGGGTGAGGACTGGGATGGATTCAAAACATTGATGCAGGCTTCGAGCATCGAGGACAAGAATTTGATTCTGCGCGTCTTGGAAATGTATTCTGACAAGAACAAGCGCGAGGAAGAAATTCGCAACATCGCCAAGACTTACGAGGAAATCGCTGAGGTGATTCTCCCGCAGTTGCGCCGTTCGCAGTTGGTGGTGTCCTACTCGGTTACAGGACGGAGCGATGCGGAACTCAAGGATTTGGCGTTGTCTGCCCCCACCCGATTGGACGTGGAGGAGTTGTTGTACGCAGCCACCTTGTTGGAGGACATGAACAGCAAGCTGCAGGTTTACCAGGCTGCTGCACGTCAGTTCCCAAGTGATTACCGGGGAGCGAACAATGCGGGTTGGTGTTTGGCCCAAATGGGCCGCATGAACCAGGCAAAGGAGGCTTTCAACCAAGCATTGGCTGCCAAGCGTGAGAAGTTGGTGGTGAACAACGTGGCGGCACTCCAACGCCAAGACGGTGACTTGGATGGCGCGATGAAATTGTTGAACGAAGCGGCCGGTGCAGGTCCTGAGGTGAATTACAACAAGGGAATCATTTTGATTCAGAAGGGTGATTACACTTCTGCCATCTCCAACATGGGCCGCGAAAACTCCGTGAACCTGGCATTGGCGAAGTTGCTCAACGGCGATGCGGCGGGTGCGAAGACGGTGCTCGAGAACGCCAACGATGACAGCGCCATTGCGAGCTATGTCATGGCCATCGCATGCGCACGGCTCAACGATGCAGCGGGCGTGAAGCGCCACGTAGATGCGGCGTTGGCAAAGGATGGAACATTGCGCGCGAAGGCTGCGAAGGATTTGGAGTTCCGGAATTTCCGGACCCAGTTGGGATTGTGATGCATTGAGATCCGAGCATCGGACAAAGAGCCCCGGAGCCTGCGCTTCGGGGCTTTTTTATAGGGGGGAGGGGATCAGTGGCCCAAGGCCTGGGCGGCATACCACAAGGCGATGCCTCCGCACACACTCACATTGAGGCTTTTTTTCGCGCCAAACTGCGGAATCTCCAACACCACATCGGCCAAGTCACACGTGGCCGGCGCAATGCCGCGGACTTCATTTCCGAAGATCAAGGCCCAAGATTCACCGGCTTCGGGGTGCCAGTCCGTGAGGGGGGTGCTGCGGGGGGTCTGCTCGATGGCCGCGATGCGGTAACCCCGCTGACGCAGGGTGGCGATGGCGGCCGCGGCATCGATGTGGGCTTCCCAGGGAACGTATTCGCTCGAGCCAAGGGCTGTCTTCAGGATGTCGCGGTGGGGAGGGTGGGCGGTGAAGCCACACAGGTGCAATCCGGCGAGCCGAAAGGCATCGGCGGTCCGAAAAAAGGCGCCGACGTTGTTCCCAGAGCGGATGTCATCTAGGACGGCGACCACAGGGACCGTGGGGGCTTCAGCGTATTGGCTGGCTTCGATGCGGTTTCCAAGGGGCATGGGCGGGGGTCAAGAAGGGGATTCGACCAGGGATTCCAGTGCGAAATACTCGTCGCGGAGCCGGGCGGCCTCGAGGTAGTCCAGGGCCTCGGAGGCGGCTTCCATGCGCCGACGGGTTTCGTCCGCGAGCCGCCGGAGGGCATCGGGCGGCAGGTTTCGGATGACGGGGTCCGCGAGGGTGGGGTGGTCCAAAGGCCGCTGCAGCGAGGTCGGGCCGGGTTCTGCTGCCAAGTGTCGGGGCCGGTCCGCAATCAGCTCACTCTGCTCGAACAAGGTGGCCTTGCTCCGGGTGATTTGGGTCGGTACCAGGCCGTTGGCGGCATTGTACGCCTCTTGTTTCTCCCTGCGACGGCGCGTCTCCTCCATGGTGGAAGCCATGGAGTCTGTGACCTTGTCGGCATAAAAGATGACCCGTCCGTTGACATTTCGGGCCGCGCGCCCTGCCGTTTGGGTCAGGGAACGGTGGCTGCGGAGGAATCCTTCCTTGTCCGCGTCCATGATGGCCACCAACGAAACCTCGGGCAAATCCAGCCCCTCCCTGAGGAGGTTGACCCCGACCAGCACGTCGAACTTCCCGTCCCGCAGTTGCCGGATGATGTCGATGCGGTCCAACGTCTTGACATCGCTGTGGATGTACGCCGTGGGGATGTCCAAGCGGTTGAGGTACTTCGTGAGCTCTTCCGCCATGCGTTTGGTGAGCGTCGTGACCAGGGTGCGGTCGCCCTGGAGCCGCGTCTGCAGGATTTCCTGGACCAAATCATCCACCTGATGGGTACACGGCCGCACCTCGATGGGAGGGTCCAAGAGCCCCGTCGGTCGGATGACCTGGTCTACGACCACGCCGTCGGACGCCGCCAGTTCGAAGTCAGCGGGGGTGGCGGAGACGTAGAGGGTTTGGCACAGCAGGTTCTGAAACTCATCGAACTTGAGCGGACGGTTGTCCATGGCGGAAGGCAATCGAAAGCCAAACTCGACCAAAGATTCCTTCCTCGACCGGTCTCCACCGTACATCGCGCCGATCTGTGGAACCGTTACGTGGCTTTCGTCGACCACCAGCAGGAAGTCATCTGGGAAGTAGTCTAACAGGCAGAAGGGGCGTTCCCCGGGCTGGCGTCGGTCGAAGTACCGGCTGTAGTTCTCGATGCCGCTGCAGAACCCCAGTTCCTTGATCATCTCCAGGTCATACAAGGTGCGTTCTTCGAGTCGTTTGGCCTCCAAAGGCCGGCCTTGTTCGTGGAAGAACTGCATCTGTTTCACGAGGTCTTGTTGGATCTCCCAAACGGCTTGGTCCGTGGTTTCCTTGCTGGCCACAAACAAGGCGGCCGGGTAGATGATGATTTGATCGAAGGCCTCGATTTGCTGGCCGGTGGTGGCATCGATGGTGGCCAGCAACTCGATTTCATCGCCCCAGAATCCCACGCGCAGCGCATGGTCGGCATAGGCGAGGAAGATGTCCACCGTATCCCCTTGGACGCGAAAGGTACTCCGCTTGAACTCGGCACGGGTCCGGCTGTACTGGGCGCTCACGAGTTGGTGGAGGAAGGCATTGCGGCCTAGCCTTTGGCCTTTCTTCAACGGAATCAAGCTCTTATGAAACTCGACGGGGTTCCCGATGCCGTAGATGCAGCTGATGGAGGCCACGACGATGACGTCCCGGCGACCACTGAGCAGGGCGGAGGTCGCGCTCAACCGCAGTTTCTCGATCTCCTCGTTGATCGCTAGGTCCTTCTCGATGTAGGTGTTCGTCGCGGAAATGAAGGCCTCGGGTTGGTAGTAATCGTAGTAGCTGACGAAATACTCCACCAAGTTGTCCGGAAAGAACCCCTTGAACTCGCTGAACAGCTGTGCCGCCAGGGTCTTGTTGTGGCTCAGCACCAAGGTCGGGCGCTGCACGGTTTCAATGACGTTCGCTACCGTGAAGGTTTTTCCAGAACCGGTTACCCCGAGCAAGGTTTGGGCGGGGACACCCTCGTGCAATCCCGACACCAATTGCCGGATGGCTTCGGGCTGGTCCCCGGTGGGCTGGAAGGCGCTGTGCAGTTGGAACGGCATGGGCTGGGCTACACAAGGTACAAACGAAAAGGGCCGCCCGGTGAGGCAGCCCCTTTCCACTTTTTCGATGAAGGATCAGTCGGCAACCACGTCGAACTTGACAGTGGCTTTGACGTCCTTGTACAATTTCACCGTGGCCTCGTAGGATCCGAGCTCTTTGATGTGCTCGTTGGTGAGGGTGATTTGCTTCCGCTCGATGTCATAACCGGCGGCTTGGATGGCCTCTGCGATCTGGATGGTGTTCACCGATCCGAAGATTTTGCCGCTTTCGCCCGCCTTGGCACCGATTTTCAGGGAGAGACCTCCGAGTGCGGTGGCCAACTTCTGGGCCTGCTCCATCGCTTTGGCAGCCTTGTGGGACTGCTGGCGTACGACCTCTGCAACGACCTTCTTCGCCGAAGGCGTAGCAGCGACGGCGATGCCTTGGGGAATCAGGAAGTTACGGGCATAACCGGGCTTCACGGTCACGATGTCGTGCTTGTTGCCGAGGTTGTCCACGTCCTGCTTGAGAATGATTTCCATGGTGCGTCGGATTAATGGAGGTTGTCAGCGACGTATGGCATCAGGGCCAGGTGCCGCGCTTTTTTGATGGCCTGCGCCACCTTCCGCTGGTACTTCAGCGAAGTGCCGGTCAATCGGCGGGGCAGGATCTTGCCTTGCTCGTTGCAGAGCATGAGCAGGAAGTTCGCGTCTTTGTAATCGATGTACTTGATGCCCTTCACCTTGAAGCGGCAGTACTTCTCTTTTTGGGTATCGATGCTGATGGGATTCAGGTATCGAACGTTTTTCTCAGCCATGGGATTCGGGTGTGGGGTTAATCTTCGTCCGTCAATTCAGGCGCAGCGACCGGTGCTGGCGCTGGGGCGGCCGCAGGCGCTTCTGGCGCTGCATACGATTTGTTGCGACGGCGCTCGGCGTATGCAACATGGTGCTTGTCCATGCGGGTGGACAGGAAGCGCAGGATGCGCTCGTCGCGACGGAATTCAGTCTCGAAGGGAAGAATTGCGGTGGGATCGACCTCAAACTCCAGCAATTGGTAGAAGCCCGTGGACTTCTTCTGGATGGGATAGGCCAATTTCCGCAATCCCCACGCCTCCTCATGCACGATTTTGCCACCGTGGTTTTTGAGGATGCCGCGGAACTTCTCAACTGTTTCCGCTACCTGCTCAGCAGATAGCACGGGAGTCATGATGAAAACAGTTTCGTAACGGTTCATGGGAACGGTTTTATGAATTG
>CAYONT010000082.1:0-6986 GCA_964405405.1 uncultured Comamonadaceae bacterium
CCGCCGTGATCGAGAATCTGTTCCGCCGATCCTCGGTTTTTGTCCTGCCTTCGCTGTACGAACCCTTTGGCATCTCAGTATCAGAGGCGATGCTATACGGCATTCCACCCATCATCACCGGCGACTGGGGGGTGGCGGAGAAGGTGCTTCCGGGAATCTCAGGACTGCATGTCAAGCCGGGCGACGAGGAAAGTCTGGCTGCAGCACTCACCGAATTGCTTACCGACCCTGGCAAGGCAGAGTCCTTTGGCAAAGCCGCCCGCCAGCGGGGAGTCGATCTCTTCACCTGGCCCGCAGTGGTCCGAAAGCTCCTGTCTGAGCTGGAGCGAATGAGGCAATCGCCACCGCTGGCGGGCGGTGCTCAGGATCAATGAATCCATGTGGCGAATTAGTGCCTTTACAGGCACGATTCTTGCACTAAGAACATTTAGAATTTTCTCAACAATGCCTTCCGCCATTGCCACACCCTCTCGCACCAGCGCCCCGCCGTCCGCAGGGGCATGGGACCGCGAGGTGGCGCGTTTCATCGACGCGGTCGGGAACACCACGCACTCCTTTGGTCTTGGAAAGCTCATTGGCAGGTTGTTTGCCCTTTTGTACCTCAGCCCCGAACCGCTGTGTCTCGATCAGATCGCCGAAAAGCTGTGCATCAGCAAGGCCAGCGCCAGCATCACGGTGCGGCAGCTTGCGGGCTGGCAGGCCGTGCACAAAGTTGAAACCTTCGAGAGCGGGCGGCGAGATTTTTACCAGGCGGAGCTTAGTTTCGGCGTCATTGTGAAGAACGGCCTACTTCCCGGCTTGGAGAAAAAACTCCGCTCCGCTGGTGCGCAGATCGACCGTGCCCTGAGCACCGCGCCGTCCGCTCAGCAGATGGAAGCCGCTCCCTTGGCCATCTGCGCCCGGCAGAAGGAGGTTTGCCGCCGCCTCCGCCTTGCGCGTGGCCTGCATCAAAAGGTTAGTGCCTTGTTCTCGAGTCCGCTGCTGGAGCATCTTATCTAGTTTAATTTGTTCCCCTGCCGCCCCCGCTGCGGCACCGTTGCACACTTTTTTTCGTGGGCAGCCAAGTCACCCTCTACACGCCGCCACCGGTTTTCACAACCGAGGGCGGTAGCTTGGGCCGGACTGAGACGCACGTCTGTTCCCTTTGATCGCTTCACCGTTTCTCGGCATGTCGCAGGCTGCATCCATCACCTCTAAAGAAGACAAACAATGGGATCTGATCATCCGGCCCACCGCTGGCTGGTTTCAGTTTCACCTCCATGATCTGTGGCGCTACCGCGATCTTTTGCGCATGTTTGTCTGGCGGGATTTTGTCGCCGTTTACAAGCAGACCATTCTCGGCCCCATCTGGTTTTTCATCCAGCCGCTGCTCACCACCGCCACTTTCACCATCATCTTCAGTGACGTGGCCAAGATTTCCACCGATGGACTGCCGCCCTTGCTGTTCTATCTCGCAGGCACCACGCCGTGGAATTACTTTGCCACCTGCCTGACGAAGACCTCCACCACCTTCAAGGACAATGCCAGCCTGTTTGGAAAGGTCTATTTCCCGCGCCTCATCATGCCGCTCTCGGTGGTCATTTCCACCCTGATCCAGTTTGTCATCCAGTTTGCCACCCTTGGTGTCGCGCTGCTGTGGTTTCTCGCCCAGGGCACGGAGCTTCATCCCAACGTGACAGGCATCCTCGTCGGCACCCCGGCTTTGATCCTCATGCTCGGCGGGCTGGGGCTGGGCTTTGGCATCATCATCTCCTCTCTCACCACCAAGTATCGTGACCTGGCCTTTCTGATCACCTTTGGCGTCCAGCTTGCCATGTATGCCACGCCTGTGGTGTATCCCCTTTCATCCGTGCCGGAGAAGTATCGCTTCTGGCTCTCCTGCAATCCGATGACCGGCATCATTGAGGCCTTCCGCGCCATCTATCTGGGCCAGGGCTACTTTTCCTGGCCCCTGCTCATCTATTCTGGCTGCGTCACCCTTGTCGTGCTCGCCCTCGGCATGATCGTCTTCAACAGGGTTGAAAAGACCTTCATGGACACAGTTTGATTTGCTCCACCTCATGAGTTCTCCTGTCATCCAAGTCGAAAACGTGTCCAAGCTTTACCGCCTGGGCCAGGTCGGCACAGGCACCATCCAGCATGACATCAATCGCTGGTGGCACCGCGTCCGCGGCAAGGAGGACCCCTATGCCAAGGTGGGCGTCTCCAACGACCGGTCCCGCAAGGCGGCCGGCACCAACCCCACCAACTATGTGTGGGCTCTCAAGGATGTGGATTTCACCGTCGAACAAGGGGAGGTCCTGGGCCTGATCGGGCGCAATGGCGCGGGCAAGAGCACCGTCCTGAAGCTGCTCTCCCGTGTGACCGCCCCCACCTCCGGCACCATCAAGGTCCGGGGCCGCATCGCCTCCCTCCTGGAGGTGGGCACCGGCTTTCACCCGGAGCTCTCCGGCCGCGAAAACATCTACCTCAACGGCGCCATCCTGGGCATGCGCAGGCAGGAGATCACCTCAAAGCTGGACGAGATCGTGGATTTTTCCGGCTGCGCCGCCTATCTGGACACGCCCGTGAAGCGCTACTCCAGCGGCATGTATGTCCGGCTGGCCTTTGCCGTGGCCGCCTATCTTGAGCCGGAGATCCTCATTGTGGACGAGGTGCTCGCCGTGGGAGACGCCGAGTTTCAAAAGCGCTGCCTTTCGCGCATGGACAAGGTTTCCAAGCTCGGCAAGACGGTCATCTTTGTGAGCCACAACATGAGCGCCATGCAGTCGCTCTGCACCTCCATCTTGCGCATTGCGGATGGCCGCGCGGGAGTCAAGAGCCGCAACGTCGAGCAGGAGATCAACAGTTACCTCCACGACTGCCGTGCCGCCCAGCCCTCCTTTCCTGTGGCGCTGGAGGATGGCACCCGCATCCTGGGGCTGGAACTGAGTCCTCCCATCCTGTCTTCCGGGCAGCCTCTGTCCATGGTCTTCGACATGGAGTTCTCCTCCGAGACTGTCGTCACGGACTTCGCGCCGGTCATCTACAACCAGGCTGGTGTGAGAACTGGAGTGATGGATGGGCGCAGCAAGTTGACTCTGCCCCGAACATTCTCCGCCGGACGGCATTGCCTCAGGTTTGACATCGCTTCTCTGCCGCTGATGCCGGGTGACTACATCGCAGGCCTCTATCTCCGAACTTATTCAGCGTGGGTCAACCACGAGTTTCTCGGAGATCTCCAGATCACGGCCGACGCGGGCATGGAGATTTCCTCCTATCCCGTTGAACACCTGGGGATTCTCAACGTGAATTTCACGGCGGCGAAGATTTGAACTGAACGCTCCCCATTCCACTTCCAGCGCCCTCATGCCTTACTCCAAATCAAAGATCGTCCGAGGAATGCAAAAAGTACTCTCCGGCAAGCTGCCTGACTTTTTGTTTCCCATCGTTGAGAAGATCAAGTACCGTGAATGGTACAGACTGGAGCGAGGGGAGTGCAGCGAGATCACTTGGCCGGTGGGGGCGGGCGCCAAACTTCGGCTGCACAAAAACTCTTTTCTGTGCCGCCCGATTGTCCGCGGGAAGTTTGAGATTGGCGAGCGTCGGCTGCTGGAACGGCTGCTGACCAAGGGGGATGTTTTTATGGATGTGGGGGCTAACATCGGCCTGTTCACCGTGATCGCCGGGAAGTGCGTAGGAGCGGCAGGCAAGGTGCTGGCTGTGGAACCGTCTCTCCCCACCTGCAAGATCCTGAAGAGCCAGATCGCCTTGAACGATCTAGAGAACGTGGAGATCTGCCAGGTCGGCGTTTCTAAGGAGGAGGGGGAGCTGGAGCTTTACCAGGGCACGGATGCCAATGACACCTTCAACAGCTTCGGCACACCAATCTGGGAAGGCGTGTTCACACCGACGAAGGTTCCTGTCAAAACGTTTGACGGCCTGGTGCAGGAGCGTCTGGAGGGGCGTCCGATCCGTCTGGTGAAGATCGACACCGAAGGGTGGGAGTGCCAGGTCCTGGCGGGCGGTGGTGCCTCCCTGGCGCGTGCTGACGCACCCGACCTCATGATTGAATTTTGCGAGAAGGCCCTGAAGACCAGCGGAAGTTCCTGCGTGGAGCTCTACCAAGCGGTCCGGGACTATGGCTACACGACCTTTGTCATTCATCGTGACGATGGCGCACTACAGCCGCTCAATGCTCCCGAAGAGTTTGAATACGCGAACATCTTTGCCACCAAGTTTCCGGCGCGTTATCAGGCCCTCATCACGGCGTGATCGCTATGATTCCTGCCACTGCCATTGTTGACAGATGATACTGCTTCAGATAGCCGGCGGCCTCGGAAACCAGATGTTCCAGTATGCAGTGGCCAGAAAGCTGGCCGGCAAAGGGGATGGCGTTGTGCTGGCGGACCTCTACCACCTGGGGGTGCAGCTTCAGCCAGCCCGGAAGTACCGTCTGGAGAAGTTTTGTGTGAAAGCCGGCCATGCGTCCTGGCACCATGTGCTGGCATACAATCCACTGGAGTTTGTGACTCGCGTGGCACGTAGGCTGCCGAAGGGGCTGGCCGGGCGGGTCCTTTACCGCATGAGCCGCCATGGGTTGAAGTCCACCTGCGACTACCGCTTTTATAGATACCAGCCAGACAAGCCCAAGCCTCCGCTGAAGATCGGTAAGACGGTCTCGGAGCGCCATTTTCATTTTGACCCGGAGTTGCTGGAACTCTCCGGAGACATGCTGTTGATGGGTTACTGGCAGACGGAAAAGTATTTTTCTGACATTGCTCATCAATTGCGCACTGAGTTTCAACTGCGAACCCCAATGGAAGGGGAGGACGCCCGTGTGGCGGCGCAGATGCAGGAGTGCCTGTCTGTGTCGCTCCATATCCGGCGCGGAGACAAGGCGGTGGCTAAGGACTTCAACAGCACGACGGCTGAGTACTGCCAGCGTGCTGTGGAGTGGTTTCGCTCCCATCTAGGCAGCCCCAAGTTCTTTGTTTTTTCCGATGACTGGGAGTGGACGCTGCAGCATCTGCCGGAGGCTGTGGACATCGTCTATGTCAGCCACAACAGCATAGGGCAGGATGTGGAGGGCTGGAATTGGGAGGAAAACTTAAGCCTCATGAGTCATTGTCGGCACCATATCATCGGCCCCAGTTCCTTCAGTTGGTGGGCGGCTTGGTTGAATCCTGATCCGGATAAGATTGTGCTTAGTCCCCCCTACCAGCGCTGGCTGAACTTCCCCAACTGCGACACCTCCGATGTGATTCCAGAGGCATGGATCCAGATCGAAGATCGTTGAAGTAGCGTGCTCCCGGCTCATGATCCTTTTTGAAGTATCTGGCGGATTAGGAAATCAGATGTTCCAGTATGCCTCCGCACGGAGGCTGGCTGGCCAGGGGGATGGCGTGATGTTGGCAGACCTCTACTTTTTGGGGCTGCACCTGCAGCCGCCGCGGCGTCATCGGCTGGACAAGTTGCGGGTTCGGTCCAGCGTTGTGCCCTGGTATCACGTGTGGAGATACAGCCCGGTGGAGTTTGTGACGCGTTTGACACGTCGGCAGTTCTCTGCGCCCACAGCCAAACGTCTTCTCTCGGCGGCCGCCAGAAGAGGTATCGAGTCCGCCTGCCGCTACCGCTTCCATGAATACCAGCCTGGGCAGCCCAAGCCCCCGCTTAAAAAGGGAAAAGTCGTTTCCGAGAGGCACTTTCATTTTGATTCCGAGATGCTTTCTCTGTCAGGAGAAAATTTGCTCGTGGGCTACTGGCAGACGGAAAAGTATTTCGGCGATATCGCGCCGCAGATCAGGGCTGAGTTTCAGGTGAAAACGCCCCAGCAGGGGCAGGATGAGATTGTGGCCGCCCACATGCGCCGAACGGAGCCGGTTTCCCTCCACGTGAGGCGCGGAGATAAGGCCACGGCCAAGGAGTTCAATGGGTCTTCCGCAGAGTATTGCCGCCGTGCGGTGTCATGGTTTCGCGAGCGGCTGTCCAGCCCTGTGTTCTTTGTTTTTACCGACGACTGGGACTGGGTGCGGCAGCACCTCCCTGCGGCGCCGGACATGGTGCATGTTTGTCACAACGGGGACGACGAGGAGTATGAGGATTTGCGTTTGATGAGCCAGTGCAAGCACCACATCATCGCCCCTAGCTCCTTCAGTTGGTGGGGGGCGTGGCTGAATCCCAGCCCGGAAAAGCTGGTGGTCAGCCCACCGCACCATCGCTGGCTGAACTTCCGCAATTGTGACACCTCCGACGTGATCCCTGACTCATGGGTCCAACTGGATGACCAGTGAAGCTGAGCCCCAACGCCGTTCGAACACCCAGCCCCTGGTTTGTTCTCCGCAGTCTCGTCAGCCAAGTGCTGGGACGTTCGAACCAGATCATTCATTCCTACCGCACGGACCGCATCTCGCATGTGGATCTGGAGCAGGACATCCGCCTGCTGATCCCGAAGAAGGATCCTTTGCTCATCGACGTGGGGGCCAACGCCGGGCAGACGATCCACATGTTCAAGCGTGTGTTCGAGCGGCCAGTTATCCATGCCTTCGAACCCAACCGCTCGCTGGTGGAGGGGCAGCTTACTGCCGCATTTGGGCAGGACAAGAATGTGACTCTCAACGCCGCAGGCCTTGGCGCCACGGAAGGAACGCTGACTCTCCACCGGTTCGAAAAAGACCAGATGAGTTCATTCCTCCCTTTGGAGCGCGGAGAGCGCAATCCCTACGCGGACGAGGCTGTGGTGGCCAGCTCCGAGGTGCCGGTGTGGACATTGGACCAGTATGCGAGAAAGCACCGCATGGGGAAGATAGACCTGCTGAAGATCGACACCCAGGGCTATGATCTGCAGGTGCTGCTCGGGGCGGAGGAGCAGCTTGCCGCCGGCAACGTGGGGCTCGTCATGCTGGAGATCAATTTCATCCCGTTGTATGTCGGCCAGCCTGCGTTCGGCGAGTTGGATGCGTTCCTGCGCAAACGCGGCTACGCCCTGGTGGACTTGTATGAAAAAA
>CAYONT010000083.1:0-6877 GCA_964405405.1 uncultured Comamonadaceae bacterium
CCAATTCCTGGCTGGCCCAGCATGGTCTCCCGCCCATCCACTGGCACCTCGACCCATTTGGGTTCAAATGAAGCGGTATAAAACGCTTGAGATCAGTCGGTTGTTGGGTTTTGTCGGTTTATTTTCACTGTCCCCATTCGGGCAGCCTTGCAGGCCGTTCCGGATGCGGCAAAACGAATGAAAACCGAAGATATGTTTGCGAGCAAAGTTGGGGCCTTGGGACACGCAAAGGCCTTGGGCCTGTTGTTGGGCATTTGGGTGTACGCAGGGAGCGCATGGGGAGCAGAGACAGGAGACACCTTGTACTTTGAGGTGGACGCGGACAACCACGCCTTCATGTGTCCCTTCCTGTCTCCCATCTTCATGGGATTGTTGGAAGATGCAGGGGCATACTGGGTGGCAAAAGACGAAGTCCATCGGGTGCATGTGGCATTTCCTTTGGGGAGCATGGATGAGGAGGGCGTGCTGGGTTTGGCCGTCAAAACCGGCTA
The DNA here is from genome assembly GCA_964405405.1 of uncultured Comamonadaceae bacterium. GTDB lineage: Bacteria > Bacteroidota > Bacteroidia > Flavobacteriales_D > Sanyastnellaceae > CAMCYM01. Next base: position 492 of record CAYONT010000083.1, read on the forward strand.
CATGGAAGAGATTGTGACGGTGGTGCGCCGGGAAACCCCGTGGCGGCCATGAGGACGGCGCTTGGGGCCCTGGCATGGTGGACGATGGGTTGTTGGATGCTGATCGCCGATGCGGCGACTGCGCAGGACAACACCTTTTACCGGAAGTACAACCTCGGGGGTATGCAGGGTGGACTCCACTTGGAACAGACCAGCGATGGCGGATTTGTGGCCACCGGACAGCACCAGGACAACGGCTCTGCCGGGGGATGCGATGTCTACGTTTACCGGGTCGACGATTGCGGGAATACGTTGTGGTTCCGCATGATCGGAGGGGGCGGTTCCGACGGTGGAAAGACCATCCGCGAAACGTTGGACGGGGGGTACATCATCTCGGGGCACTACATGAACAACCGGGGGCTGCTGCTCAAGATGGATGCGGAGGGAGAAGTGGAGTGGCTGCGCACGTTTCCGGACATGGACTGGACGTTCTGGGCGGATGCAACGGCCGATGGTGGGTACATCGTGGCCGGTCGGAACGGAGGGGCGCCCGTGTACTTCAAGACGGACGGGGACGGGGAGGTCTTGTGGTCGAAAAGGGTGACCGGCGTGGGGGAGTTTCCCTTGTACATCGAGGAGTCGGACAACGGGAATTTCTACTTCACCTCGAGTTACAATGCCTCGGGTCGGGACATCGTGGTCGGAGCGCTGGCACCCAACGGGGACCTGCTGTGGTCGAAGGGGTATGGAACCGGGTGGGGGGATTCGGACCATACCGCTTGGTCGTGCCGCGGTTTGCTGGACGATGAAGCGGATTGCATCGTGATCACCAGCCCCATCACGGCCCAAGGACATGGAGGCGAGGACATCTTGCTGGCGAAGGTGAGCACAGCGGATGGCAGCTTGCTTTGGGCGAAGGCCATTGGGGGGACGGGCTCCGATCAGTCCCGTGAGATTCAGCGGACAGAGGCCGGATTTGTGGTCATTGGGAACACGAACAGCTCGCCTTTCCTGGCGGTGCAGCATCCCGATGCCTTGGATTCCGACATGACCGAACGGGACATCCTGTTGGTCCATGTGGACAACGACGGGAACGAGATTTTTTCCCGGACCTACGGCTCCACCGGACGGGACAAGGGCATTGGCGTGCAGTACAACCCGGACCACACGTTCACGATCGCTGCGTATTCGAACTCGACGTTCTTCGGGGCGACCGGCGGGGGCGACTTCGATCCCCTGTTCATCCGGACCGATACCTTGGGACAAGTGGCCTGCCAGACGGGGTTTCCGGATTTGGGCTTCATGGACATCAACCTGAGCGTGGGCAATGCCGGGTCGCTGTCGAACTTTCCGATCAGCGCGCCGCCGACGGATTTTGCAGTGAACAGCTATGATCCCAATGATGTGTATCAATGCCAAATCTGCTACACAGAGCCGGTCTTCGTCCCGAGTGCCACCGCGGTGTGTGTGGGTGAACCGGTGCAGTTCTACAACACGACGAGTGTGGGGTTGACGTGTTTCCAGGAATGGGAGGTCAATGGGGAGTTGTTTCCGGGGTTCGAGGACACGTTGTCGTATGTATTCGATGCGCCTGGGGTGTATACCACGGAGCTCTTCTCGACGTGCGGGGGCAACGAGCAGACGTACACCATCGAAATCGAGGTGTATGCGGTGTCGGTGGCTCTGTCCATGGTGAGCAACTACAACGGGGCTTCGATTTCGTGTTGGGATGCAGGGGACGGGGCGGCTCAGGCGCAGGGCCAGGGCGGGGTGGGGCCATACACGTACCAGTGGTCGAACGGGAGTTTCCAGGCGGGATCGGGGCCGACGTTGGGGCCGGGAACGGCGTCGGTGGTGGTGACGGACGCGAATGGGTGCACGGCTTCGGGGTCGGTGGCGTTGTCGGCCCCGCCGGCCCTGCAGTTGTCGGCGGTGGAGGCATCGGATTACAATGGGTACAACATCCGGTGCCATGGGGGGTCGGATGGTTCGTTGGCGTGGGCCGTCAGCGGGGGAACGGGGGGACTGCAGCCCGGGCTCAACGGCGCTGCGGCGGCTTTCCAGGTGAACAACTTACCGGCGGGGACGCATGTTTTGGAGGTGGAGGATGCGAATGGTTGCGTGCAGTCCTGGGAGGTGGAGCTGACGGAGCCGCCGCCGCTGGCCTGCGCGGTCGAGGTGGTGTCGAACTACCACGGCTACCCGATTTCCTGCCCGGGTGCCGATGACGGTGCGGCCTCGGTCGGGGTGACGGGTGGGGTAGGGGGTTACGGGGTGGCGTGGGAGGATGGGGTGACGACGTTCTTGCATCCGTCCCTGACGGCGGGAACCCATTTCCTGGATGCGACGGATGCGAATGGCTGTCCCACCTCGTGCTCGGTGACTCTCACCGAACCCACACCCCTGGACGGTACGTTTGCGGTCGTTCCGGACACGTGCGCCCGGGGATTGGGCCAGTGTGCCTTCGTCCCGACGGGGGGCGTGCCTGCCTACACGCCCCAGTGGTCGTTGAACGCGGGGGACGGCAACGGGTTTGCGAGGTGGGGACTGCCCACGGGAACGTATGGCCTGCAGGTCACCGATTTGAATGGGTGTACGGCCCAGTTTTCGGTTGACGTGCCGGAGATTCCGGGTGTGACAGGGGCCATCCTGCTCACCCCGGGAGACCCCTGCACGCAGGAGCCCGTCCGGTTCACCTTCGAAGGAGACCGGGCCATCGATGTCTACCAATGGGACTTCGGCAACGGGGAGTACGCTTCGGACCCAGAGCCGGTTTATAGCTACTTCATTCCCGGGGTTTACCAGGTGGGGCTGGCGGTGGAGGACGTGTATTCCTGCCCGCTCGAGGTTTCGGTCACGGCATTCGTCTCTTCCGCACTCAACTTGTACGTCCCCAACGCTTTCACCCCGGACAACGACGGAACCAACGATGTGTTTCGGGTCGAAGGGGTAGGGGTGGAGGCATTCCACCTGTGGATTTGGGACCGCTGGGGCGTGCTGGTCTTTGAGTCGACCGACCCAGAAGAACCCTGGAACGGCAGTGTCCGTGGGGGCACGCATTATGGCCAGTCAGATGTGTACTCCTACCGGGTGGAGGCGAGTGGTCCTTGCGCGGTGGATGAGGTTTTCATGGGGACCGTAACGGTGGTGAGATGATGAAAAGAGAACGCAAAATGTCCGGATGGGTCGCCCTGGTGCTCGCCCTGCTGCTCGTGGGCTCGGGCTCGACGGCGCAGGCCCAGTGGGAGGTCCAGAACCAGGTGCTGGCTTCCTCGGGCGGGACTTGGTCCGTGGGAGGGTGGACCCTCGATTTCACCCTGGGCGAGCCGGTCATCGAGACCTGGGCGTTGGGGGCGCCCGGTTCGGCGGGGGCTGGGAGCGGGGGCTGGGGCAGCGTGACCCAGGGGTTCCACCAGCCCCAGCGCGTCCGCGTCCCCCTGGTTTCGCCGGTGGGCGTTCCCGATCTCCCCGTCGGAGTCGCCGAAGTGTACCCGAATCCCTTCTCCAGCGACATCCACCTCCGACTTCCGGCCTCCGGTCCTTGGACCTGCACCCTGTTGGACGCCCATGGGAGGCAGGTGGCCCACGGTGGGGGCGCCTGGGAAGGCGAACGGGTGTGGGATTTGTCGGGTTTGGCCTCGGGCAGTTATGTGTTGATATTTCAAAACGCGGAGGGCCATGGGGGCAGAACCCACCTCATCAAAACGCACGATCGATGAATGAATTCTGGGCAGGGCCGCGGCTGCGGTCGGTGATGCTGGCGTTGCTGGCGCTGGCGAACTTGCATGTTGTAGGCCAAACCCCGCAAAGCATTTCGTACCAATCCGTTATCCGTCATCCCAACGGGCTCCCAGTCGTGGGGGCTCCGGTCGGGCTCCGGGTGCGTTTGCTGCAGGGCTCCCCGCAGGGCACGGTGGTTTATGAGGAGGTGTTCTCGGCGGTGACGAGCAATGTGGGGTTGGTGAATTTGGCCATCGGAGCGGGCGAGGCGACGTTGGGCAGTTTCGCGGAAATCCCCTGGGCTTCGGGTATGATTTTCATGGAGTTGGGTGTGGACGATGACGGGGGCACGAACTTCGTCGTGGCGGGCACGCAGCAGCTCCTCAGCGTCCCTTACGCCCTGTACGCCGACCACGCTGGCTCTTCCGCCACCCCCGGCCCCGCCGGCCCTCAGGGCGAAGCGGGTCCCCCCGGTCCCGCCGGCCCTCCCGGCGAAGCTGGCCCCGCCGGTCCCCCTGGTCCCGCCGGCCTCCCTGGCGAACCCGGCCCAGCCGGCCCCTCCGGCCCCTCCGGCCCCGCGGGCCTCCCTGGCGAACCCGGCCCAGCCGGCCCCTCCGGCCCCGCCGGTCCCTCCGGCCCCTCCGGCCCTGCCGGTCCCTCCGGCCCCCAGGGCCTCCCTGGCGAACCCGGTCCCGCCGGTCCTGCCGGCCCCCAGGGTCTCCCCGGCGAACCTGGCCCCGCCGGTCCCCAGGGCCTCCCCGGCGAACCCGGTCCCGCCGGCCCCGTCGGGTCTCCGGGTGAAACGGGCCCTGCTGGTCCCGCCGGTCCCCAGGGCCCTGCTGGTCCCGCCGGTCCTGCTGGTGCTGTAGGTCCCGCTGGACCGGCTGGTCCCGCTGGTGCTGTTGGTCCCATTGGTCCCGTTGGTGCTGCCGGTCCAGAGGGACAGCAAGGAGAATCGGGCCTCAGTGCATACGGAGTTTGGTTGTCTTTGGGGTACGAAGGGACGGAGGAAGACTTTTTTGGATGGATGGCCTCGCAGGTATTGGAAGATTTGTCTTTCATTACCCCACTGGAGGATTGCGGCTTGTGTGATTTGGCGTGGGGTGAATTGCCTGTTGGTACCTTGCCTGTTTGGAGTGGTACAGGATGGGTCGCATTGCTTCCGGGTTGCACAAATCCAAGCGCTGACAACTATGATGCATCCAAGCTTGTGGACGATGGCTCCTGCTTCTTCCTCGGTTGTACGGATGCAACGGCGGAAAACTATGATGAAACGGCGACAGTAGACGATGGCTCCTGCACCTACGGCCCCGCCCAATGCGGCGGCGCCTCGACGGTAACATTTGATGGTCACACTTATAGCCTCGTAGGCATCGGCAACCAGTGCTGGTTCCAGGAGAACCTCCGCAGCGACAACTACCGCAACGGGGACCCGATACCGGGCGGGCTGAGCGATGCGGAATGGACTTCTACGACGGCGGGTGCGCAGGCGGTTTACAACAACAGCGATGCGAACTTGGCTACCTACGGCCGCCTTTACAACTGGTACGCGGTGAACGATTCTCGGGGTTTGTGCCCCGCTGGATGGCATGTACCCACCGATGGGGAGTGGATGACCTTGGAAATGGCCTTGGGGATGACCTCTTCCCAGGCGAATTCAACAGGGTGGCGAGGAACAGACCAAGGCACCCAAATGAAGTCATCCCCTTCCGATACACCAGCTTGGAACGGCACCAACAGCAGCGGGTTTTCCGCGTTGCCCGGTGGCTACCGAGGCTACAGCAGTGGCTACTTCCTCAATGAAGGCTACAACGGCTATTGGTGGTCTTCTTCAGCCAGTGCAGCAGACGACGCCTGGGACCGCGACCTCGCCTCCGGCGATGCCAGTGTCGGTCGGAACGACGGCTACCGACGGTACGGCTTCTCCGTCCGTTGTGTTCGGGATGAATGAGGAGGATTGTGGACCATTTGACCATTTGACTATTTGACTATTTATCAGGCCGTTAGGTCTGAGGGGCCCGAGCGAAGCGAGGGCCGCGGTTTTTTCCCATCTCGCGCGGCGCAGCCGTGCATGTCCCCGCGATGCAACCGCGGCATCTCCTGTCTCTTGTCTCAGGCCGCGCAGCGGCGGTGTTTCTCCGCGGCGCAGCCGCGCGACTCACAACCAGTCCGAAACCCGGTGCAACTGGCCTCGGCGGTCGTCCCCGCCGCTGAGGAGTTCCCAGTCTTCGTCCGGCAAGGGGCGCGCGGCGAGGGCATTCACGGACCGGGTGTGGCCGGTGGCGATGCGCTCGATGCGGGCGAGGGGCGCCAGGGTTTCGGGGTGCCACGCCTTCAACGTCTTGTCCCGGCTGGCGGTCCAGAGGGCCTGGGGCGTGGCGACGAGTCGGTAGACCGTGCCCTGGTGGGCCGGGAAGGACCAGATTTCCTGCAACCCGGTTTCCTGGGGGGTGTGGGTATGCCAAACGCGCAAATGGCCGTCCCGACCTCCCAGCAGCCAGGCCCCTTTGTGGGCGAGCCAGTGGGCACAGTAGGCCCCCCCGGCCCCCTCCCAGTGGAGCCACCGAGCGGTCGCGACATGCCACTCGCCCCAGCCGGATTCGGCGGTCCCGATGAGGAGGGATTCCGGACCGGGGGAGAGGCAGCGGACCTTGCCTCCGGAGGGGAGTGGGATGTCGCGGAGGAGG
>CAYONT010000084.1:0-6483 GCA_964405405.1 uncultured Comamonadaceae bacterium
CCAGTTCCGGGAGGGCACGATGGATTCACTTTTCACAGGGCAAAGTTCCGAACTTGTGCCGATGAAAACCTACTATGATCCGAAGGACTTGAAGCGGTTTGGCCAAATCGCTGAATGGGACGGCCCCTTGGCGGAGAAGTTTTTTGATTGGTACGGAGCTGTCTTCGAGGAAGGGGCTTTGACGGCCCGTGAAAAAGCTCTCATTGCACTGGGGGTGGCCCATGCAGTTCAATGTCCTTATTGCATCGACGCGTATACCCAGGATCTGCTGGAGCGCGGCGCTTCCAAGGAAGAGATGATGGAGGCGGTGCACGTCGCGGGCGCGATCCGCGGTGGTGCTTCCCTGGTACATGGGGTCCAGATGATGGGCAAGGTGAACCAAATGGAGATGTGATGTCTATGTGGATTGGAACCAAGTCGCTCCGGGCGCAGGGGGTGCCGGCCATGGATCCCCGGGAGCAATTGAGGCGACTGGTCGCAAATTCGGATGGGGAACCCTGGCCGTCTTTCGCAGAGGCATTGCGCAGGACATTGGGGGATTCCCTCCAAGTTAGTCACTGGGAAATATTACAAGTAAATGTGGGATATGCTTGCAACCAAGTTTGCGCGCATTGCCATGTGGATGCAGGCCCGGACCGCAAAGAGCGCATGGACGCCCAACATTTCGAATGGGTTCGACAAGCGTTGGCAACGGGAATTTTCAAGACCTTGGACATCACGGGGGGAGCGCCGGAACTTCACCCGGACTTCCGAACTTGGGTAGAATCGATTCGGGCATCCGCACCTGTGGATTTGGAGATCATTGTACGATCGAACCTCACCATCATCGAATCCCACCCCCGGTTCCATGACCTGCCCAGGTGGTTTGCTGCCCAGCGCATTCGTGTGGTCAGCAGTTTGCCGCACCACACGGCGGAGCGAACGGATCGGCAGCGGGGGAATGGGGTATTTGAAGCCAGCATCCGGGCCTTGGAAAGGCTGAATGCTGTAGGCTATGGGGTGCCCGAATCCGGGTTGGTTTTGGATCTGGTATACAACCCGACAGGGGCCTTCCTTCCGGGGCCCGTTGCAGAATTGGAAGCGGGTTTCCGCCGGGCATTGGGGGAACGGGGTTTGGCCTTCAATCGTTTGTTGACCATCAACAACATGCCCATCGCACGTTTCCTGGAATTCCTTTGGAAAAGTGGGAATTACGATGCGTATATGGAACGACTGTTGGGGGCATTCAATCCACGGGCGGTACCGGGTCTGATGTGTCGAAATACCCTGAGCGTGGGGTACGATGGCACCTTGTTTGACTGTGATTTCAACCAGATGCTGCACATGCCCGTTGTGGGCCCCATCCGCACCTTGGGGGACTGGCTGCATGCGACGGACGTGCAACGGGATGCCATGCGAAACCGTCCCGTGGTGGTAGCGAACCACTGTTACGGGTGCACGGCAGGGGCAGGATCCAGTTGCCAAGGATCCCTGGCATGAAAACCTTCCGTGGCCTCCTGGCGGTGCTGGGACGTCGCCCTGTTCGGGGCGAAGGCAAAACCCGATTGGCCCGGGAACTGGGGGCAGACCGTGCACATGAAATTGCTTGTGAACTGCTGGAGAACGTCATTGAAGTCGTTTCTTCTAAGGAGTTGACCCGTGAATTGGATGTGGCGTGGTGGATGACGGGGAGTGGATTGGGCGGGAGCGGTGGTTGGGATGCTGATGCGGAGGAAATGCACCGCCCTGTTCTTCCAGCAGGGGCGCGTGTATTCGAACAACCTTCAGGGGACTTGGGCGAACGAATGTCCCATGCTTTTGAGTCCGCGTGGTCCCAAGGGAGGCCGTTTTGCCTCCTCATGGGGACCGACATACCCCTGTTGGGAGTACCCCAAATTCTGGAGGGGGTACGTTTGCTTCGTTCTGGTGCGGATGCCGTGATGCTGCCCACCGAGGATGGGGGCTACGGCATGATCGGATTGCGCTCACCAGCGCCGGAGATTTTCCAGAACATGCCCTGGAGTACCACCGAGGTGGCAAAAAGAACCACCGAGCGGCTGGAACAAATGGGGCGTTCGGTTTGTAGCTTGCCTATGCTTTGGGATGTGGATAGGGCTGAAGACTGGGACAAATGGAATCTTTGGAAACATGGCTGACTTGAACATGTGGGAGCAACTCGAGGAGATGGTCTCTTATTTGCGTGAACGGGGGGTAGGGGAGGTGGATGGGGCGGTGGTCTTGGGGACAGGATTGGGCGATTTGGTTCAGCACATTGAGCCGCTGGTTACGCTCAGCTACAATCAGATCCCCCACTTGCCTGTGGCCACCGTGGAATACCATTTCGGCAAATTGTTTTACGGTTTGCTCGCGGGAAGGAAGGTGCTGGCATGGCAGGGGCGCTTCCATTTTTATGAGGGATATGGCATGGACCAAATTGTGATGCCTGTCCGCGTATCGCGCATGCTCGGCGCAAAGGCTGTGGTCCTTTCTAATGCAGCAGGGGCCTTGGATGCGAACATGGATACGGGTGACTTGATGTGCATTGCTGACCACATCAACCTGCAGGTGGACAACCCATTGCGGGGTGGCAATCTCGATGCTTTGGGGCCGAGATTTCCCGACATGTACCAAGCCTACCATGCGGGTTTGCGAAACCAGTTGCATCAGGTGGCGAGGGAACAGGGAATCCGGCTACACGAGGGCGTCTATGCCAGCGTTCCGGGTCCCAATTTGGAGACCCCCGCAGAATATAAGTTCTTGCGCATCATCGGCGCCGATGCCGTGGGGATGTCCACCGTGCCAGAGGTCATCGCATGCGCCCACATGGGGCTGCCGGTGGTTGCTGTGAGCGTCATCACTGATGTTTGCGATCCCGCCCGGCTGCAACCTGTTCAAATCGAGAACATCATCGCTGCAGCGAAGTCAGCGGAGAAGCAATTGTCGAAGCTCTTGCTGGGTTTGTTTGGACGCTGGGACTCCGCTTGGGATTCTCCCGCTCCATGATGCACCTATGAATTGGTATACTGCGGTTGTGAATTGCCTTTGGTCAACTTCAGATCGGAGGCTTCATTCGCAGCATGATCGAGTTCAACAGCATCCTATGTGCCTCCTGCGGCGAGGAACTTTCGGGCAGAAAGGACAAGCGGTTTTGTGACGATGCATGCCGAGCCAGGCACCACAGGACCCATTCCATGCCTGCCTCAACTTTGAGGTCTATTGATCGTGTGCTTCAAAAGAACCGTATGTTGCTGAGGCAGTTTCGCAAGAAGTGGACGAAAGATTCCAGCGCAGATTATGCTTTCCGGTGGTTGCGGCGAAATGGGTTCAACTTCGATTACCACACCCACGTAGAGGCCCTGCCGGATGGAAATTTGGCCATCATGTGCTACGAAGAGGGGTATGTCATCGAATCAGATGGCATTCGTCCGAAACCTACTTGGGCGGACCTAGGTTTCGCGGCCAATGAGGCTGATCACCCCGGCCAAGGATTAACGCCTTTTTCGCGCTTGGGTTGATTTTCCCGAGTTGGAGCCGGCAAGTGTAGCCCCCTTGCTTCTCTTGGAGGCTTGGGGTTTGCGCTTCCGTTCATGAAAAGCGCCCTGGTAGTTGGGATCAATCCGTCGCATTTCCGCATCGATGCGGCGGGCCTGCGTTTGTTTTTCAGCCTTCCCCGTCTCCAACTCAGGCATTTCCTCGGGGGGAGGAAGCAACTCCAGGGTTTGTTGGGTCAACGCTTCGATGCGCTGCAAGGCATAACCTTCAGATGGGTCGACCAAGGTGTAAGCATCCCCGGTTTGGAAGGCTCGGCCGGTACGTCCCACCCGGTGGACATAGTCTTGTGGATCGCGCGGAACAGAACCATTGATCACCACCCGGGTCTCAGGGACATCAATGCCTCGGCTGGACACATCGGTGCTCACGAGGCATCGGATTTTGCCCGCCCGAAACAAGTCCAAGGCATTGAGTCGTGCATTTTGCCCCTTGTTGCTGTGGAGGGCCCGGACCCCTCCTTTGAGGTGGGTTTCGAGGTAGGTCGCCAACGCCTCTGCCTGGGATTTTTGGCTTACAAATACCACAGCCCGGTCCCCGGCATGGGGCCCATTGAGCAATTGGGCCACCACCCAGTGCTTGGTGGCTTCATTGGGGACCTTCATTTTGAATTGTCGCACGCCTGCAGCGGTGGTAGCTGGGGGGGTGATCTCCAACCGCTGGGGCCAAAGGAGGAACTCGTCCGCCAGGCGCTCCACCTTCGATGGAAAGGTGGCACTGAAGAGGAGGTTCTGTCGCTTTCTGGGAACGAGTTCCTGAATTTGACGAAGCTGGGGCATGAACCCCATGTCCATCATGCGGTCTGCTTCATCCAAAACCATGTAACGGATCCGCTTCGGGTCCATTCCTCCCCGTTGGTAGAGTTCCAAGTAACGACCGGGCGTGGCTACCACCAAATCTTGACCCGCCATGAGATCAGCCAGCTGCGTTTTGTAGCCGACGCCACCAAAAAGCGCCAAGACGCGCAACTCCGTATGCTTGGCGAACTTCACTGCCTCTGCATGGATTTGGAGGACCAGTTCTTTGGTCGGAGCCAGCACCAATGCCCTCGGTTGGTCTCCTTGCGGAAACTTGAGCATTTGAAGCAAAGGGAGCAGAAAGGCAGCCGTCTTTCCGGTGCCGGTTTGGGCGATGGCAATCAAATCCTGTCCCGCAAGCAAAATGGGGATGGCCCGTTCCTGAATGGGGGTAGGTTCTTGATAGCCAGCATCTTCTACGGCGCTTAAGAACTGGCGGGTAAGTTTGAGCGCTTCGAAGGTCATGGGCCAAAGTTACGTGGTAACTTGCGCCCCCATGGAAGGTCCGCAATTCGATGACATCAGGCCCTACCGCAATGAGGAAGTGCCCGATGCGGTCCGCCAGTTGCTTGCCTCGGGCGATTGGACGCCCATTTTGGCACCTTGGGTCGGTGAATCTGCTGCCCATTCGTTGCTGGAGCGTGCCGGTGAGGTAGAGAGCATTGAAGATTTTCAGTCCCAGATTTCGCAGCCGTTGGTGGAAGCCATTTTGTCCAATACCACAAACGGGGTGTCTTATGAAATGCCCGTGGATTTTGATCCGGTGGGCGCCTTGTTCATATCCAACCACCGGGACATTGTTCTCGATCCATCGTTGATCAATTTGGCATTGGCCAAAACGGGAGCTCCCACAACGGAGATTGGCATTGGGAGCAACCTGCTCCGGTTGCCTTGGGTGGAGTGTTTGGTGAAGTTGAACCGAAGTTTCATTGTTCGGCGGGGAGGAACGCCGAGAGAACAGTTGGTCAACAGCAGCCAAGTCGCAGCCTATGTCAGACAGGTGGTGCTGGAAAGGCGCCGGAGTGTCTGGTTGGCGCAACGGGAAGGCAGGGCCAAGGATGGGGACGACCGCACCTCTCCTGCCCTCATTCGCATGCTGTTGGATGGTGGGGGACAGGCAGCTTGGGATGCCCTCCGGGTGCACCCGGTATCGCTTAGTTACGAGTGGGATCCATGCGATGCCATGAAGGTAAGGGAGTTGCTCATTCGTGAAGCCCAAGACGGCAAGTATGAAAAGGCTCACGGAGAGGATGAACGCAGCATGAAGTTGGGATTGTTCGGTCCCAAGGGAAGGGTGGTGGTCCATTTTGGTGAGCCCATTGCCTTTGTGGAGGGCCCCGGGCGAGCTCCTGCGAATTTGGCCACGGCGCTGGACCAAGCTTTGTTTCGGGGGTTCCGGGTTTGGCCCAACCAAGTGTGGGCTGCGAGGAAGCTGGCCCCCCCGAAGGGATTGCTTTGGGAGGACCGGCATGGGCAGTTGTCGGAAACAGAGAATGCGGCCTGTGAGGCGCGCGTGGCATCCGTTGTGGAGGAGGTCCAACGAACCACGGATTTCTCAGCTGAGACGATTGCCCGGCGGTGGTGTCAAATGGTGGCTCAGCCCCTTTGGAATGCCGAAGCGATCGGGGAGGAAGGGCATCGGTATGTGGCCATGCGGTGTCCTGTGAGCCCGGCTGAGGGACCGGGAGCGGTAGCTGGAAGTTGCTGAACCAGAATGCGGGCAGGGCCCCTCAGACAAATGGGAGGGCTGCATGTGCCCAGGAGAGGGCGATGGAGCCAGCGACGCCCGCGTTGAGGGATTCGGCCCGCCCAGCTCCTGGGATAGAGCAAACGAGGTGTCCGCCACGGAGCCAGGGGGATGAAACCCCGTGGGACTCGGATCCGACCAGTAGGTAACAGGGTTTCCAGCGGTGCTGGGGCAGGGGCGTACCCCGGGCGTCCAGGACCACCCAAGGGAGTTCCGGATTGCAAGACTCGGCTTCGGACAGGGGGGCCTGGTGCACGGGGAGGCGGAAGGCGGAACCCATCGAGGCCTGGATGGTCTTGGGGTTCCAAGCGTCGACGGAGGTCTCGCTGATCCAGACGCCCCGGGCACCGAACCAGTCCGCGCTTCGGATCAGGGTTCCGAGGTTGCCCGGGTCTTGGATTCCATCGGCGA
>CAYONT010000085.1:0-4117 GCA_964405405.1 uncultured Comamonadaceae bacterium
GTGTTGGTGCCGAGGTTGGGCTGGCGGGTGCTTCCGTTGCTGAGGTGGGTCAGGCCCAGGGTGGTATGGAGGGTGCCGAGGGTGCCGGGGAGGTGCCATGGGCGATGCAGTCCCCAGCGGAGGGCGGCATTCCAGCGCGAACCCAGGACGAACGAGGAAGGGGAGGTGACGGGGTCGTAGGGTCGGGTGGTGAGCCCCATGCCCAGCCCCCACTCCGCGTTCCAGCGGTCGGACAGCGGAAGCCGGTTGAGCCAAAGCGCCGAAACCTGCCAACCGAGCTCCGGGCTGCCACCGTAAGTGGCGTCTGCCCCAAATCCCTGCCAGGCCCATGGCCGCCTTCCCGTCTGGGTCCAGCCTCCGACCAGATGCCGTCCCACCGAGAGGTGCGCCCCCCATGCATGTCCGGTTACCACCCGCCACATTTCGGAGCGGTGCGCCGCCAAAGCCCCCCATTGCAGGCCCGCTTCTGCATTCCAGCGCGTGGGAATGGGCCGGGGGGGAGGGATGGTTTGGCCTAACAAATGCCCGGCGAATAGCCACATCGACAAAGTCAACGGGTACATCCGTGAAATGGAGGCGGCGAACATGCCCGAAAATTACCGCATGCGATCGGCACTCCGTAAATTCGGGGCATGCAATCCCGCGCCGCCCAACTCGCCGCTTTCGACCGGCTGCTGACGATCATGGACGAACTGCGCGCCCAATGTCCGTGGGACCGCAAGCAGACTTTCGCGTCCTTGCGCCACCTCACCATCGAAGAGACCTACGAACTGGCCGACGCCATCCGGGAAGCGGATTGGGACGAGGTCAAGAAGGAGACGGGTGATTTGCTGCTCCACATGGTGTTTTATGCCAAACTCGGCTCCGAATTGCCCCAGAATCCCTGGGACATTGCGGACTCCTTGAATGGCATTTGCGACAAGCTCATCGCCCGGCATCCACACATTTACGGCGATGTCCAGGCGGAGGATGAAGAAACGGTGAAGGCAAATTGGGAGAAAATCAAGCTCCAGGAAGGGAAGGTTTCCGTGTTGTCGGGTGTTCCTCAGTCGTTGCCTGCACTCGACAAGGCATTTCGAATCCAGGACAAGGTGCGCGGTGTGGGGTTCGATTGGGAGCATGAAGGCCAAGTCTGGGCCAAGGTCGAGGAGGAGTTGCAGGAGTTGCGGGAGGAGGCGGACCGCGGAGCGGAGCGATCTGAGGAGCGCGTAGCCGATGAGTTGGGGGATGTTTTTTTCGCCCTCGTGAACTGGGCTCGGTTTCAAGGCATCCACCCGGATGACGCCTTGGACCGCACGAACCGGCGTTTCATGGCGCGCTTTCAGCACATGGAGGCAGCACTGACAGCGGAAGGCAGGGTAATGTCGGAATTGGGGTTGGCAGAACTCGATCGTTACTGGGTCCGGGCAAAAGAAGCATTGGCAGGGGCATGAGGAAGTCCGCGGCTTTGGGACCGGTTTGGGGACGGATGGTCATCTGGTTTGTTTTGGCAGTTGGCGCGGTTGGGTTGGGGGGGTGCAACCGACCCGAGGCCCCAGATTGTCTGCAATCCGCGGGAGACCTGGATTCCTTGGAGCAGGAATTGGAGGAGGGGTCTTTGGGCCATCTGACGGTGTACGACCGACTGGATGTCCGCTGGCATGCGGCACCGTCCGAGACGCCGGTACGGTTGGTATTCTCGGGCCCAAGAAATCTATTGCCAGACATCCAGGTCGGTTGGACGGGGGGAGAGGGTGGAGCCTTGGAGCTCGCGGATGGAAACCGGTGCCGGTGGGTGCGCGACCTCGGCATTCGGCTCCGGGTGGACGTTTACGCCCATGATTTGGCCTCCATCGAACTGAGGGGTTCAGGGACGTTCGAGATGGATCCTTGTATTCGTTCGGGAACGCTGGAAGTCGATGCCCGCCAATTCTCCGGAGAGGCCTGGATTGACGCCGAGGTAGATACGTTGCGCCTCCGGATGCACGCCGGGCCGGGAACCCTCATCGGCACCGGCACGGCCCGGTACCTCGGGATCTTCGTGGCCGGACTCGGTGCGGTCGATGCCCGGGCCGTGGAAGCCGCCCGCGCCCAGGTGAACCAAAGTGGCATCCGGGACCTCCATTTCCGGGCGCGGGACTACGCCTACGTGGGGCACTACGGTCCCGGGTCCGTCCTCGGCCATGGTGGCCCGCCGGAAGATTGGGACTGGTTCCAGACCTCCTCCGGGGCACTGACATGGCTCGACTGAGTGCCCACCCAACCCACCCTTGAACCCAACGCCCGAAGCACGTTTCGACGTACCTTAAGCCACTCGATTTTACCCGCAGAATCGCCTCATGAACCGGACCCTACGTCGCCTTCTCGCACCTGCAATCGCTGCCTTCGCCCTGTTCGTAACCGGCGTTTTCGCCCCAGCCCAGGAGGTGCTCGATCCCCATCGCATCAACACCAACGTCAACCCGTTCCGGCAGCTGGGGACGGAATTGCCCACGCCCAATGTCTACCGGACTGCGTCGGGTGCTCCGGGCCACGCCTACTGGCAGCAGCAAGCGGATTACGATATGAAAATCCGTTTGGACGACGACAACCAGCGCATCACGGGGGAGGCTCGGATCACCTACACGAACAACAGCCCTGACCCGTTGCCCTATGTTTGGCTTCAGTTAGACCAAAACCTGCGCGCCCTCGACAGTGACGCGCACAAGGTGGCCACGTCCCGCATCGAGGACAGGATGACCTTCGATGCAGCCCGGAAACTGGAACCCTCGTTTGACGGGGGATTCAAGATGACCCAAGTAGCCGATGCCGCCGGCAAGCCGCTTCCCTACGTCATCAACTACTCGATGATGCGGGTGGACTTGCCCCAGCCCTTGTTGCCGGGGAAGCAACTGGTCCTCAACATCGGTTGGTGGTACAACATCAATGACCGGATGAAAATCGGTGGTCGCGGAGGCTATGAGTACTTCGAGGAGGACAAGAATTACCTCTACACGATCGCCCAGTTCTACCCGCGCATGGTCGTCTATTGCGACAATGCGGGTTGGCAACACAAACAATTTTTGGGCAGCGGTGAATTCACCCTCAACTTCGGAAACTACCACGTCGAATTGTCGGTGCCTTCCGATCACATTGTGGCTGCAACAGGTGAGTGCATCAACACGAAATCGGTGTTGACCGCAGCCCAGCGCAAGCGGCTCGAACAAGCGAGGACCAGCTTTGACAAACCGGTGCTCATCGTGACCGAGGAAGAGGCACGGGAAGCGGAGAAGGGCCGTGAGAAAGCGATGAAGACCTGGATATTTGAGGCGAGCAATGTGCGGGATTTTGCCTTCGCGACCAGCCGAAAATTCATGTGGGACGCCATGGCTGTGCGGGTAGGCAACAAGACTCCCCTTGCCATGAGTTTTTATCCCAAGGAGGGCAATCCCCTTTGGGAGCAATACAGCACCAAGGCCGTGGCCCAGACCCTGGTCACCTATTCCAAGCACACAATCGATTACCCATATCCCGTAGCTATCTCCGTGCACGCGAAATGGATCGGGATGGAGTATCCGATGATCTGTTTCAATGGCGGACGTCCGGAGCCCGATGGCACCTACACAGACCGGACGAAATACGGCATGATCAGCGTCATCATCCACGAGGTGGGGCACAACTTCTTCCCCATGATCATCAATTCCGATGAACGGGATTGGACCTGGATGGACGAGGGGCTCAACACCTTTGTTCAGTACTTGGCAGAGAAGGAGTTTGACCGCAACTACCCCACCCGCCGGGGGTCTGCGCGGGACATCCGGGAATACATGGCCGGGGACAAGTCGAAGATGAGTCCCATCATGACCAATTCAGAGTCCATCTACCAGTTTGGCAACAACGCTTACGGCAAGCCGGCTACCGCCTTGAACATTTTGCGGGAGACGGTGATGGGGCGGGACTTGTTCGATTTTGCGTTCAAAGAGTACTGCCGCCGCTGGGCTTTCAAGCATCCCACACCGGCGGACTTCTTCCGCTCGATGGAGGATGCTTCCAGCGTGGATTTGGACTGGTTTTGGCGGGGTTGGTTTTACACCACGGACCACGTGGACATCGCCTTGGATGAGGTGCGCTGGTTTCAGTTGGATACCCGCGATCCCGA
>CAYONT010000085.1:4217-6355 GCA_964405405.1 uncultured Comamonadaceae bacterium
TTGGAGTTTGAATACGAGGATGGTACCCGGGAGGTGCGTCGCATTCCGGCGGAGATTTGGAAGATGGGAGAGCCTACGGTTACCAAGGTTTTTGTGACGGATCGTCCGGTGGTGCGCATTGTGTTGGACCCATTTCTGGAGACGGCGGACATCGATACGTCGGACAATGCTTGGCCCCCGCGTCCAGAGCCTACCCGCTTTCAACTGCACAAGGACAGGCAACCACGGACAGAAGAGAATCCGATGCAGCGTGCGCGCCGGAGCGAGGCTCTGCCCGCCAACCCCAATTGAGTCATCTAGATGGTTCTGCTCATCCATGTTTTGAAGTGGCTGGTGGCCCTGATGGTGGGGATGGTGGTGAATGGAGCGGTAGTGACGTTGGGGATGGAAGTGTTCCCGCTCGAGGGGTTGGATCTTTCCACGCCGGAAGGTGCGGCCATGTCTGCCCCGCGCATGGGACCTGAGCACTTCATTTTTCCCTGGTTGGCCCATGCGATGGGCACGGCCGTGGGTGCCTTCCTGGCTGTGGCTTGGATTCAAACAAAAGGTCGAAGGATGTGGGGTTGGGGCATCGGGGCAGCTTTTTGGGCGGGGGGATTGTGGATGGCATTCCTGGTTCCGGCACCGGGGTGGTTCTTGGTGGCGGATTTGGGCTTTGCGTACCTGCCGGTGGCTTGGGGTGCCGGGGAGTGGGCGGTCCGTCGGAAACTTCAGGGGCCTACGGGCAAGCTGCACGGGGCCTGAGGGAACGAGGGGTTCAGAGGAGCAAGAGCAGGATGGCGGCGCATCCGAACAGGAGGCCCAAGCGGTTGCGGGCCGAGAGGTGTTCTCGGAAGAGGGCGACCCCGATGGCGGTGCTGAGCATGACCACGCCCAGGTTGGTAACGGGAATGATGGAGGATCGCGGCATTTGGCCTTGCAAGGCAGCGTAAGAGGCCAGCAAAAAGTAGAGCGAACCGAAGTTGACCGTGCCCAGGACCACCCCGCCCACTGCGATTTTGCGCCAATCCCGGGCAGGAGGCAGGCCGGTGTCCGAGGCGGGCGAAACCACCCTGGCTGCGCGATGCTGCCACCCGAGGAAAACGGCGCCTGTCAGGGCTGCCGAGAGGAAAGGGAGGGTCGCGAACACGGAGCGAAACGCGGGATCTATCATATGCTCAGGTCCACTGAACCATGCGAAGAGCAGATCGATGAGTCCGCCGCCGATGAAGATGGTCAGGGGCAGGCGCAGTTGGGCGAATCTCAGCCGCGTACCTTCTGACCAAGCGGTCAACACCACCGCGGGGAGGGCCAAGGCCAGGGCCGCAGCTTTCTGCCAAGTCAGGGCATCCTGTGGATCGGTCAGGAGGAAAATAGCCACCGGAATGACCATGCTCAGCTTCGAGGCCACCGAGGTGGGAGCCATGCCGATGGTTTGGGCACTCCGGGCGACGAGTCGGAAGATGAACAGGAACCCCGTTCCGGCGAGGGCAGCAATGTAGAACCACCGAAACTGGCTGGCCGCCCTCCAGGTTTCGATTCCTCCGCCCAAGGCCACACCCCAGGCCCCGGCCACGGCGTAGTTGATGACAATGGCAGGAGTGCTAGGAACCTGGTGCTGTTCAAACAGCCGAAAAATGGCGAACAAGCCGGCGGTGCAGAGGATGGTCAGCAGGAGGTCGATCCACATGGGGGAGGGGGTTGGTGGGGTGCCAAGATGCACTGCCAATGGTCGGAGCCCGCGCAGCCCGTTCGGTAGGGTGCGGGCAGGGGACTCGGTAGGGGGGGGGCTTGGAGTCCGCTGCCGAGGTACTTGGGGGCAGTGAGGATCCGGATTTCATCCCAGATTCCCGCGTCGATGAAGGTCTTCAGGGTGGTGGGGCCGCCTTCGACGAGCAGGGAGAGGATACCCGTGGTGGCGTGGATTCGTTGTAGCAGCTCGGGCAGGCCTTCGTCGGGAGTCCAAGGGAGGGACCCTGCGCCCGGGGTGGCTGGGGTGTCGGGCTGGTGGATGTGCCAAAAGGGCGCCAAATTCGCACGCGCATCCGCATCGGAGAGGTGGTTACCGGAGGGATCCAATACGAATCGGATGGGAGACGGACCCGGGGCGTCCCGAACATCAAGCCGGGGGTGGTCGATGGCGGCGGTCTTGCCTCCAA
>CAYONT010000086.1:0-6206 GCA_964405405.1 uncultured Comamonadaceae bacterium
GCCTCCCTTCGAAAGCGGCTGCAAAGATACATACCGCAAAGCGTCGGGTTGCAAGGATTTGAACGGAAACTTTTTGAAAAGTTTTGACTCGGAGTGGATGGATTTGGCCTTCAGCAGATTAACCGATCAAGAAACGTCACAGCCACCGCAAAATGGCGGCGATCCAACGCCTTTTCCGGGGGGTAAAGGGGGGGTGCAGCCACTCCGAAGCGCCTGGGAAGAGCTGTTGGTAGACCGCACGTTCGTGGGTGAAGGCCAGGAAACCGTAGATGCCATGGCCCGTGCCCACGCCGCTGAGGCCCCAGCCGCCGAAGGGCAAACCGGTGCTGGCCACATGCACCACGGCGTGGTTGATGCCGACGGTTCCACTGCGGGTGCCGTCGAGCAGGCGGCGGATGTTCCGGCGCGAACGGCTGAACAGGTAGAGGGCGAGCGGGTTGGGGAGGGTCCGAAGGTGGGCCGTGAGCGCGTCGAGATCGGAGAACCGGAGGACCGGCAGGACCGGGCCGAAGATTTCGTCTTCGAGCAGCCGGACGCCTGGGGGGATGTCCGTTAGGACGGTGGGCGGGATGAAGCAGGCGTCCGGGTCGGCCGGTCCGCCTTCCACCACGCGGGCGCCAGCGGCAACGGCTTCTTCAATGGCGCCCGCGATGCGCCGCGCGTGGTGCGGGGCGACGATCCGCGGGTAATCCACCGAACCCTCCGGACCCGCTGGGTGCAGCGCCCGCATCTCCTCGACCAGGGCGGCGAGGAACCGGTCGGCCACCGCCTCGTGCACGTGCACATGGTCCGGGGCGACACAGATTTGGCCTGCATTGGTCAGCTTTGCCCAGGCCAAACGCCTCGCACAACGACGGATGTCCGCGGTTTCGTCCACCACGACCGGCGACTTGCCCCCCAACTCTAGGGTCACACTGCAGGGGTGCTTCGCCGCGGCCGCCATCACCAGCTTGCCCACGGCAGGTGAACCGGTGAAATAGATGTGGTCGAAGGGAAGCTCCAGCAAGGCCTGGGACACTTCAATCCCACCGCATCGGATCTGGACTTCTTTGGGGTCGCAGGCTGCGTGGACGATTTCCTCCAACACCCGGGCCGTGTGCGGCGTCCATTCGGAAGGCTTGAGGACGGCTGCGCAACCAGCGGCGATGGCAGAGACCAAGGGACGGAAGAGCAGTTGCATCGGATAATTCCAGGGCGCCACGATGAGCACAACCCCCTTCCCCTCCCGCCGCACCCAGCTGGAGGCACCCAGACCCGCCAAACCCACAGGCACCCGCCGAGGCCGCATCCAGGTCCGCAGATTCCGCTTTGCCTCCGCGATCTCCGACTTCAGCACGTAAATTTCCGTGAGGTCAAACTCCTCAGCCGGTTTCCGAAAATCCCGAGCCACCGCGGCCACCAAGTCAGGACGGCGGCGCAACACCTCAGCATACAGCCGATCCAAACGCCGGATGCGGTCTCGGGCCCCCGCAGCGCGCATTTGTTCCGCACCTTCTTTCAACGCCGACCAAGGGATGGGTTCCATGTTGCTTCCATTTTTTCGTCCATTTGCAGCCCGAAAGTTCAGGCATATGCCCTGCAAATTTGGCGAACTTTGCGCCATGCAGTCGATTTGGGATGAAAGGTATGCCGCCCACGAAACGGTGTATGGCAAGGAGATGAATGTGTTTTTGCGTTCCGTGTTGTCGAAGTTGCCGCCAGGCAGGTTGTTGCTTCCGTGCGAAGGCGAGGGGCGCAATGCAGTGGCGGCGGCCCGGCTCGGCTGGGAAGTGGACGCATTCGATGGGAGTGCCGTGGCCGTGGAGAAGACCCTGCGGGCCGCGGAGTCAGCGGGCGTGCGGGAGGCCGTGCAGTGCGTGCAGGCTGACGCCCTCGCCTACCCCGTCCGGGCGGGACATTATGATGTGGTGGCCCTGGTTTACGCCCACCTGCCCCCAGCGGACCGGGCGGATTTTCACCGGCGGATGGCCAGCGGGCTCAGGCCCGGGGGAACCCTGGTGCTGGAGGGATTTGGTTCCGGCCAGCTGGCCTTCTCCTCGGGCGGACCCCGCGACCTCGCCATGCTGTTCACCGAGGCGATGCTGCGGGCCGACTTTGCTGGATTGCAGGTCGAGCAGTGCGCAGCAGAGGAGGTGGTCCTGGACGAAGGCCCATTTCACCAAGGACGCGCCCAAGTTTTGCGGTTCTTGGGGCACGCCCTGCTTCTCCTTGCCATCCTGTTCTCCCCCTTCGTCCCGGGCAAGGCCCAGCCCGATTCGCCCAAACTGAGTCCCGCCGAAGAAAATGCCCTGCGACAGCCCATCGCCCTGCCCTTGCCCGCTGATTCCGTTCGCTGGGCCCACCGCGGCAAGCTCGACATCCAGTTCTCTCAAGCGCATTTCGACCAATGGGCTGCCGGCGGGCAGAGCAACCTGTCCCTCCTCACCAAAATCGACCACTACTGGGAATACGACCGGGGCCGCAACGGCTGGGACAGCGAAGTGCATGCCGCCTTCGGTCTCCAAAACCGGCCTGACGAATCCGTCCTGCTCAAGACGGACGACCGGGTCGAAGTCAGCAGCAAGTGGGGCCACCGGGCCACCGCAAACGGCTACGTAACCGTCCTTGGGAACTTCCGCTCCCAGTTTGCCCCAGGCTACCCCCTGGTCAATGGCGTGCCCAACCGCGCCGTCCTCCAGTCCCGTTGGATGGCCCCGGGCTACGGGGTTCTGGCGGCCGGCATGGACTACAAAGACACCCCGCGGCAATTGACCGTTTTCCTCGCCCCGCTAACCTACAAGACCACCTGGGTGCTCGACTCCACCCTCTCCGCTGCCGGGGCCTTTGGGGTCACCCCGGGCGCCCAATCCCGCCACGAGGTCGGGGGCTACATGCGCGTGGCCTGGACCACGCCCGTGTGGAAGAACCTGCAGTACGGCACCCGTTTAGACTTGTTTTCCAACTACTTACAGACCCCAGAGAACATCGACGTCTTCTCCGACCATACCCTGACCATGAAGGTGAACGACTTCCTGTCGACGACGCTCAATGCCACCTTCTTGTACGATCACGATGTCGCGCTCAAAAAGGGGGAGCCGGTGTTGGGGCCTGAAGGCCAAATCCTCGATCCCCGGATGGGCCCCGGCCTGCAGTTTCGGGAGGTCCTTTCGGTGGGATTCTCCTTGGCGCTGTAACCGGATGCTTATTTTTGGGGCATGAAAGCATTCGTTTTTCCGGGCCAAGGCGCCCAGTTTCCGGGCATGGCCCGCGACCTGTTCGAAGCCTCAGCCCGGGTTCGGGACCGGTTCCAAGAAGCCGCCGAGGTCCTGGGGTTTGACATTGCGTCCACCATGTTTGAGGGGACCGAGGAGGCGCTGCGGGAAACCCGGGTCACCCAACCTGCGATTTTCCTCCATTCGGTTCTGCTGGCCGAGGCCCTCGGGGACGCCTTTCAACCCGATGTGGTGGCTGGACACAGCCTCGGCGAATTCTCGGCGCTGGTTGCGGCCGGTGCGCTCGAATTCCGAGACGGCCTGCGCCTCGTTTCCGAGCGCGCCCTGGCGATGCAGGCAGCGTGCGAAGCCGTGCCCAGCACCATGGCCGCTGTCTTGGGACTGGAGGACGATGTGGTGGAACGCATTTGCGCCGAGACCCCGGGCATCGTGGTGCCCGCGAATTACAACTGTCCCGGTCAACTCGTGATTTCGGGCGAAATCCCCGCCGTGGAGGCCGCCTGTGCCGCTTTGACCGCCGCAGGCGCACGGCGCGCCCTGCTGCTTTCGGTGGGCGGGGCCTTCCACTCCCCGCTCATGGAACCCGCGCGCGAACGGCTGGCCCGCGCCATCGACGCCACCCCCTTCCTCGCCCCGCGTTGCCCCATCGTTCAGAACACCACCGCGCAAGCTACCGCCGACCCGGATACCATCCGCAAGGAACTCATTGCCCAGCTGACCGCACCGGTTCGTTGGACGCAATCCATGCAAACCATGCTCGACCGTGGCGTGCGCGAAGTCATCGAAGTGGGTCCTGGCACCGTGCTCCAAGGACTGTTCAAGAAACTGGACCGTACCCTGCCCTGTTCCAGCGCCAGCCCCGCCCCCATTCCGGGCTGACTCCCGGGCTTCGTTGGGCCCTGCTTTGGGGCCAAAAAAAAGACCGGGGCTTCCCGGTCTTTTTTATTTCTTATTTCAACCCTTCACCCGCGTTCCGAAGACAAAGCTGAGAAGAGCACCTGGGTCTCATTCTCCGCCGCCAGCAACGCCTGCTTCAGGACTGCATTCTCACCACGCAACTCATCCACGCGCCGCTGCGCCCGGGCCAATTCTGTCTTCAAGCGCATGAATTCGTGCAATGCTGCCACCCGCTCTTGACGGGCAACTTCCAATTGAATGAGCAATTCCTCCATGCCCCAAAGATGTGCCCCATCCCCGACAATCCCCACCCAACCCAGCCGATACTTACCAACGAAAAAACGTTGATTTCAACCAACCGCCCCCTTCCGTCCCTTGGAGCGGCGTGAAACGGCGGCCCATGCCATCAGGACGAGCGCACTCACCACCGCCAGCCATGCATTCGCTGCGAAGAGATGGGGGATTTGGCCTACATCCCCGCCAAACCGCTCACCGCTCACCACCGCCCCCAGGCCGATGCCCACCTCCAGCGCCATCAACATCGTGCCCAGCGCCAACGCCACCTTGCCCGGTGAGGCCAAATCTGCCGTCCAAGCGAAGATGGTCGGCATGTTGATGCCCACCGAGGCACCATAAACCACTCCGGCCAGCACCGCCTCCGCTGGGGTGTCCGCCCACGCGAGCAGGGCCATGCCCAGGGCCAGCAACCATGCACCGGCCACCAACAACGGCACCCGTCCATGCCGATCGGAGGCCTTGCCCGCCACGAAACGGATGGCCACAGAGGCCAGGACCACGGTCGCATTGAAGGTGCCCTTGTACTGAAAACCCAAGGCGCCCACGAAATCTGGGCTCAGGGTCAAGAATGTCCCGAAGCTGATGGCCGGCGCGAGCAGCGCCAGGGACGAAGGCCAAGCCGCCCAATCCACAACCGGCCCCCGCAAGACATTCAAATCGCCCCACTGCACCGGCCTCGCCCCAGGCAGCGATTCCGGCAACCGGCACGTCATCCACAACGACGCCCACCCCAACCCAGACGACACCAGAAACATCGCATGGTACCCCCACTCCACCGCGAGCACACTCCCCAAAGCCGGTCCCGCCGCCATCCCGATGTTCCCCGCCACCCCCAACAACCCCAGCGCCTCCCCCCTCCGCTCCAACGGTGCGATGTCCGTGAGAAAAGCCGTCGTCCCCAACGGCCTAAACCCGGTGCTCAAACCATGAAAAAGGCGCAGGACCAGAAACAACGCCACCGACCACGGCACTCCGACCGCCACCCATCCCCAGTCCGCCCCCCATTCGTGGATCACGGAATACAGCACCCCCGCGATCGCCGTCACCACCGTCCCCACCACCATCACCGGCACCCGGCCTGCCCGATCCGCCAATCGCCCACTGAAAAACCTGGATCCAAAAGCCCCCACCGTGAACAACCCCACAATCCATCCCACCCAATCCGGGCGACCCAAACCCGCCAAAAAACCCGGCAACTCCGGCAGCAACATTCCAAAGCTCGCCATGAACAGCACCGTGCTGATGCACAACGTCCAGAAAGCAGGCGTGAACAAGGAAGTGCGCATGAGCGAGGCACCGAAGATACGCCCAGCAGCCCTCCCCCGTTATATTCGTGCCTCCACCCCTGCCATCCCCTCCCCATTCCCTCCCCATTCCCTCCACCATGCAGTATCCCGCAAAAGTCCTCCTCGCTTGGGGCGAAGCCATTAGCGGCCATGCAGCCCTCCGCAACTGGCTCCTGGAAAACGACTACAAAGAATTGGGCCTCACCTGCTTCGCCCTGCGCCACGACCAAGCCGCCCGCGACTGGCTCATGGCCGAGGGCTTCCCACACCTCATGGCCCTTGTCCGAGGATCCGAAGGTGAAGGCCAGGCAGTGGTTTGGTTGGAACGGTTTGGCTTTGAATTTCTCGCAGACGTGGCCCGGGGAGCCGACAACGATGACGATGCCATCCACCGTCTCATGCAGCAAGGCCAAAGGGAATGGGCCGGAATCGCTCTCAAAATCCGCTCGATCAAAAACCAAATCGAAGCGGACAACAACGACATCCACAAGATCTCGCGAACCTAAGCCCCGCT
>CAYONT010000087.1:0-6143 GCA_964405405.1 uncultured Comamonadaceae bacterium
GGCAGCGACTCGACCATGAACAAGCGCACCTGGGCCGACGCCCTGGAGTCGCTCATCCAGACCAAGCAGGGGGCCAACAAGCTCCGGTGGCAGGTCTTCCAGAAGGACAAGGCGATCATTCCGCTCGCCTCCAAGATCGTCGTCCAGACGGAGGCCGAGGCCATCCTCGCCGTTCTCCGGCAGGGAACCGTCTCAACAAACGTCTTCCTCCGGCGCCTTCACAACTTCTGCGTGGACATGAACTGGCTGCCGTGGCCGCTCGTGCCCAAGCGCCAATGGCCGGTCGTTCGGTTCAAGGAGAAGCGGGCGATCACGGCGGAGGAACACGCCAAGATCGTCGAGCGGGAGGGGAATCCCGAGCGCAAGGCGTTCTACCAGCTGGCCTGGCACCTCGGCGCGTCCCAGTCCGATCTCGCCCACCTGCATGCGGAGGACATCGACTGGAATGCCCGGGTGATCAGCTTCTTCCGGATGAAGACGCGGTGGCGGGGACAGCAGCCGCCGCAGATCCGGTTCGGAGCTGAGGTGGAGGAGATCCTGGCCGGCCTCCCGAAGTCGGGGCCGCTCTTCCCGTACCTGAGCACCGTTCGGTGCGCGGATCGGGCCACCGAGTTCCGGCAGCGCTGCACTGGGCTTGGAATTCACGGGGTCAGCCTGCATTCCTACCGGTACGCCTGGGCTGAACGGGCCAAGTCGTGCGGCTACCCGGAGCGATTCGCCCAGCTCGCGCTCGGACACAACAGCAAGGCCGTCCACCGGGCCTACGCCCGGAAGGCCATGGTGGTGGTCCCGGCGTTGGAAGACTTCGAGAAGCAGGCCAACAGCTTCCTCCAGTTCCCGACGACTCTGGCTCCGGCAATGCCCGGAGCCCCGCAAGTGGCGTCAGCTCGGTGATTCGACTCGGCCTGCCGGGTGATGGGGAGAGGGGAACCCTCGTGGTTTTGCTCGCCCCCTGGGCAGCCAAGCGCACACTTCCAGCCTTCCTTGCATACCTCCGATGTCAGGCGCGCATCCGGCGCCTGCCCTTCACGGAGGTATCCATGCAATCGATTGAACACGCATCGAACTCGGAACTGCTCGCCGCCCTCGGCGGGTACCTCGCATTCCGGTCGCTCATCGGGAGAGTCGGCATCCCATAGCGGTGCAACTTCGCCGCAACGGGCACCGCCAGTCTTCCCCGCCTCGGGTTGGTCGTGACGGATGCCTCCTCTTCCTACTTTCCACCGGAATCCAGTCCCACATCATCCCGACGATACTCCATGACGCTCCATCTCCACTTCCTCGATTCCCTGGGTCCCAATGACCGCCCCAAACTCGTCATGACCCAGTTCTGGATCAACGAAGACGGCCGTGAACCCGTCACAGTCACCTACGGGGCATTCGATGTCGGCGACAAGCAAAACCGCACAAAGGGCGACCCCAAGTCCTTGTGCCAATTGATGCTGCATGGGAAAGCCATTGAGGGAGACCTCGCAAAGAATTTGTGGGAAGTCGCCCGAAAGAAGGTTCGGGATAAGCCCACCTACCTCCAAATGCTGTTTGGCCTGGAGGCCGACCAAGAAATCCCAGAGCAATGGCTGCTCTGCAAAAAGGAGATCTGCCAGCTCGGATCTGAACTTGAAACGGCGACCATCGAGTGCTTCCTCCACCAGAAAGTGTCAGCAGCCCAAGGCGCTTACCGGCCGGTTGTAAAGGAGCGACCCTCCGGTCCTGGTGCCCGGAGTCGCAGCACACCCCTTCGGCCCCTCGACAAGGAAGAATGCCGTAATTTGGCTTACCGGATGTTGGGTGATGTCCGCATCACCGAGCTTACGATCCACGTCCGGAAGAACAACGTTGGTGAGCTGAAGGACGGCAACGCGAAGGGCGTCCTGCCCTTGAACTCGAAGGACACATTCGAACTCAAGGTAACCTGCGACAAGCCGGCGTACCTCTATCTTTTCTGGTTCGGTTCCTCGGGAAAGAGGGCTGCTCCCATCTTTCCATGGGCATACACTGAGGGCTGGGCCGATCCAAAGGCCACGGAGCGAGATCAGCCTCGGGATAGTCTGGTGCTGACCGAAGTCTACCGCACCGATTTGACCGAACAGTGGCGACGGTTCCGTTCGGTTGGCGATCCCGGGGCTGAATTGCTCGTGGTGCTGGCGCACATCGAGCCGTTGAAACAGAACGTGCTGCAGCGCTACTTCGAGGCCTTTCCGGAGAAAAAGGCGGAGCCGCTCGGCTGGCGGACCGAGACCGAGCTGGAGATCATGCCTTTGGAGATAGGGTTGGTCAGCGAGACGGCCGACCTTGGAGGTGCGCCAGATCCGGAGGAGGACGCGCTGGGGCGGGTGGCTTCCTGGCTGGCCCGCCTCCAGATGTACGTGGACGATGCCAAAGGATTGGTCATCCCGACGGTGGGCGGAAAGTAGAGCTACCCTTTCTGACCTGAGAACGAGGAGGTTCCATGGACGAACTGGAACGATATCATCAGGGAGAGATCGGACGGTTCTCGGCAAGCGGAGATTGGTCGAGTCTGGTGCGCCACTTCATGAGGCACGGGGGCTACCAACCTGCGATGGATGCGGCAATCCGCATTCTGGAGAGGCGGGCCGGAAGCGCCGCCCAGTTGGGAGATCAGGTCAAGCCGGTGGTCGACCTGCTGAAGGACTGGCAAAACTCAGCAGCTAGGCAGCGGTTCGACGTACTGTTGCTGAAGCTGGGCAACCCCGGCATGCACGCGACACTCTTCCTTCTGCATTCGTTCGGTCTCGGGTTCTTGGTGGAGTACCTGGCCGGACGAATGGGAGACGAGAGGACGGTCGAGGTCTTAACTCGGCTTCTGGACTCGGTGGGCATTGGAGTTACCACAGCTCGGAAGGAGAACGAATTGGCAATCGCCGCAATCCTGAGTGGTGACTTGGCGAGAGGTCTGTCCGCCATGGGCCGCCGACAGGAGGCGCTGGAGCGGGCGCAGGAGGCGGTCAATGCCTACCGCGAACTGGCACGGAAGAACCGGGCGGTGTTCATAAGGAACTTCGCCACTTCCTTGAACACACTGGCCATTCTGTTGGGTGAAATGGGCCGCCGTGAACAGGCGTTAGAGCGGGCACGGGAGGCGGTCAGTGCCTACCGCGAACTGGCGGGAAAGAATCGGGTGGCGTTCCTGCCGGATCTGGCGATGTCTGTAAACAACCTGGCCAGCTTGTTGAGTGAGTCGGGCCGTCGCGAGGAGGCGCTGGAGAAGGCACAGGAGGCGGTCGATGCCTACCGCGAACTGGCGGGGAGGAATCGGGCGTCGTTCTTGCCGGATCTGGCGATGTCTTTAAGCAATCTGGCCAACGTGTTCAGCGAGTCGGGCCGCCACGAGGAGGCGTTGGAGCGGGCACAGGAGGCGGTCAAGTACCGCCGCGAACTGGCAGGGAAGAATCGGGCGGCAGTCTTGCCGGATCTGGCGATCTCCTTGAGCAATCTGGCCAACATCTTGGGCGCGTTGGGCCGGCCCGAGGAGGCGCTGGAGCAGGCACAGGACGCGGTCAATGCATGCCGTGCACTGGCGAGGAATAATCGAGCGGCGTTCCTTCCGGATCTAGCCGCTTCCTTGAACAGTCTGGCCATTCGGATGGGAGGATTAGGCCGCCTTGAGGATGCGCTGGAGCAGGCACAGGAGGCGGTCAAGTACCGCCGCGAACTGGCAGGGAAGAATCGGGCGGCGTTCCTGCCAGATCTAGCGGCTTCATTGAACAATCTGGCCATTCTGTTGGGAGTGTTGGGCCACCGCGATGAGGCGCTGAAGCAGGCACGGGAGGCGGTCAAGTACCGCCGCGAGTTGGCAGTGGAGAATCGGGCGGCATTTTTGCCGGATCTGGCCACGTCCTTGAATACCTTGGCTAACTCGTTGAGCGCATTGGGCCACCGCGAGGAAGCGCTGGAGAGCGCGCAGGAGGCGGTAAACGTCTACCGCGAACTTCCCCACGCTACCCGACGTGCCCGCGCCGAGGCTCGATCCAAGACCTATCGAAAGGTCGCCACCATTTGCCTGACGCCGAACGAATCGGGAACCCGGGATCTGACCCGGGCCTTGGATGCCCTGCGCCAGTCGAGCCAATGCGTCGAGGAGCACCGGGGCAACTTCCTCGACGATGCCCAGCGGCGCCGTGTCCTCGCCGAAGGCATTGGCTCTTACGAACTGCTTGTCCATACGGCGATCGACCTGTGGGATGTGTCGCGGGACGCTGCCCCTTTGCATGACGCCCTGCTCGCCGCCGAGGGGATCCGCCAGCGGCAAGTGCTGGATCGCTTACGTTCTGAGGTGCTGGAACCCGACGCGCCTGAAAAGCTGCGCCGTGAATGGCGGCAATGGTTCGAACGACTCGAGGCCGCCGAACGGGCTCTGGACAACTTTGAGTTGCGAGCCTCGGGATCCTTTCCCCGGGGCAAGGATGGCGCCGGGCCTTCGCCGACGGCCGACTTGGAGGATGCACCCCTGTCGCCCCAACCATCAGCTGACGTCCAGGAGAACGCGCGTGCTGAGCTGGTGGCCCACCGGGAGGAGATGGAAAGGCAGCACCAGCGGATCCTTCAGGAGGTCCACCGCGTCCATCCTGGATTTAACCCTTACCAACCGCTTCCGCGGGCGGGACTCGACGAGGCCCGTCGATTGCTGGAGCCCCATCCCGGTACGGTGCTGGTGGAGTACGTGGTCACCCGGAGCTGCGGCTACGCCTTGCTGGTCCATGGCGGTCGGGTTCACCCGGTACGGTTGCCCACCCTGAGTGCTTCAGGTGTGGACGCGCTGGCAACCCGGTGGCGTGAGGGGTACCCCAATTCCTCCGACCCGGACTCCCGACGTCTGGCGGCCCTAGAGTCTTGGGGTGTCCACATCGAGCATAGGCTCCGCCAGTTAGCCCCGGAGGTTTTGTGGCCGGTCATGCAGGCGCTGAAGGAGTTCGAGGAGCAGGAGGGCTTCCGTACGAAGAGCCTGATCGTGTGCCCGCATCAGTACCTAAATCTCCTCCCCTTCCACGCCATGCCGGTGGACGAGGGCGGGCTGGATCTGTTGGTGGACCGGTGCGAGGTCTCGTACACTCCAAGTCTCTCAATCATGAGGCACTGTGCCCAACGGCAAACCGGCAGCGGGCGCACCTTGTTGATCGGCAATCCCACCGGGGGCCTTTGGTTCATGGGGTTGGCCACCGAGGCCTACCGAGGCCTGAACCCCGAAGCGGAGGTGATCCACGGGATGGAGGCCACGGCAGAGGTCTTTCTCCAGCGCGCGAGCGAGATGGGACGGGTGGCCGTGTGGGCCCACATGGTGGCGGCCGAGGACCCAATGGCCTCGGCCATCGGGTTCGGTGGAGGCCAGACACTGGAGCTGGGCCGGATCTACCGTCAGCTGCGGCTAAAGTTGCAGCCGGACGTGGAGCTCAATGGCTGCGCCAGCGGTCTGATGAGCCCTGTCGGTGGCCAGCAGGCGAAGGGGAAGGCGAACAGTCCCTTGGAAGTGAACCTGACGGACTTTGATGGTCTGCCGATGGGCTTTCTCTTTGCGGGTGCCCGTTCGGTCGTGAGCACGCTCTGGACGGTGTTCGACTTTTCGGCGGCGTTGCTGATGGACCGGTACCATTTGGAGATGATGAAGAATGAGGCGACACCGGTGGGAGCGCTGCGACGGGCCAGCCAATGGTTGCGGAAGGAGATCCGCAATGGGGCGGATCTGCAGTCGGCGGGGGAAGCCCTGCTGAGGCGTGTTCCCGAGCTATGGGCAAGGGCGCATCCCCGGGAGATGGAGTACTGTCGGCGTGTCATTGTCCGCGAGGCGGCGGAGCATCCGGAGGATCCCCCCTTCGCCAATCCGATCCACTGGGCCAGCCACTTTGTAACCGGTTGGAGCTGGGACTCCGTGGAGTAAGTAGGCCAAGGCCAGTGTTCACCTCAGGTCACACATTCCCCGTGACGTGCATACCTCCCGTGTCAGGCGCGCATCCGGCGCCTGCCTTTCACGGAGGTCACCATGCAACCGCTTGAACACGCATCGAACTCGGAACTGCTCGCCGCCCTCGGTGGGCCCCGTGCCGCCCAGTCGCTCATGGAGCGGTTTGGCGGGCTCTCGCCCATCGCGCGGGCGTCCCTCGATGAACTCCAGCAACTGAAGGGAGTCG
>CAYONT010000088.1:0-3951 GCA_964405405.1 uncultured Comamonadaceae bacterium
CCTGATCGATGCCTGAGCCACTCACCGAAGCCGAGACCTGCGATCGCTTCATCACCCCCGCCATCGAGCGGGCTGGGTGGGACCTGCACACGCAGATCCGGCGGGAGTACACCTTCACCGATGGCCGCATCACCGTCCGCGGACGGGTGACGCACCGCGGGACGCCGCTGCGGGCGGACTACCTGCTCTACCGCGGCGACATCCCGCTCGCCGTCGTCGAGGCGAAGAAGCGTGGCCTCGGGCCGGCCAACGGCATCCAGCAGGCGTTGCGGTACGCGGCGAAGTTGGACGCCCCCTTCGCGATCAGTTCCGACGGCACCGGCTTCCACCTGCACGACCGCACCGCCGGCGACGGCGAGGTCGAGCGGTCGATCGGCATGGACGCCTTCCCCTCGCCCGACCGTCTCTGGGAGCGGTACCGCGTGTGGAAGGGTCTCGCAGACGAGCGGGCGGTCGCGATCGCCACGCAACCCTACTACGAGGATCCCGCCGAGCGGAAGGAGCCTCGCTACTACCAGCGGATCGCCATCCAGCGGGTCGTCGAGGCGGTCGCCAAGGGCCAGCGTCGGGCGCTCCTCGTGATGGCCACCGGCACCGGCAAGACCTACACCGCCTTCCAGATCATCCACCGCCTGTGGAAGTCGGGTGCGGTGAAGCGGGTGCTCTTCCTCGCCGATCGCAATGTGCTCGTCGACCAGACCCGCGTCAACGACTTCAAGCCGTTCGGCCCGGTAATGACCAAGATCGCCAACCGCACCGCCGACCCCGCCTACCAGATCTACCTCTCGCTGTATCAGGCGATCAGCGGCACCGAGTCGGCGAAGGATGTCTTCCGCGAGTTCTCGCGGGACTTCTTCGACCTCGTCGTCGTCGACGAGTGCCACCGCGGCAGCGCCCGCGAGTCGAGCGCGTGGCGGGAGGTGCTCGACTACTTCGACGCCGCCATCCACCTCGGCCTCACCGCGACGCCCAAGGAGACCACCGATGTCTCCACCCAGAACTACTTCGGCGACCCCGTCTACTTCTACTCGCTCGGGCAGGGCATCGACGACGGCTACCTCGCCCCCTACAAGGTGATCCGCTACGACCTCGACCGCGATGTGCAGGGGTTCCGGCCGACGCCCGGCATGACCGACGACCTCGGCGAGCCGATCGAGGACCGCGAGTACAACCGCAAGGACATGGAGTCGGCCCTCGTCCTCAACCACCGGACGAAGGTCGTCGCCCGCTGCGTGGTCGACTACCTCCTGAAGATCGGCGTCCACTCCCGCACGATCGTCTTCTGCGTCGACATCGACCACGCCAACCGCATGCGGGCCGCGCTGATCAACGAGGCCGGCCGCCGCATCCCCGCCGAACGCGGCCGCATCGCCGAGTACATCGTGCAGATCACCGGCGACAACCCCGAGGGCAAGGCCCGCCTCGACGACTTCATCAACCCGAGCAAGACCTACCCCGTCGTCGCCACGACCTCGAAACTGCTCACGACCGGCGTCGACGCGAAGGACTGCAAACTGATCGTCATCGATCAGGAGATCAACTCGCTCGGCGAGTTCAAGCAGATCGTCGGCCGCGGCACCCGCGTCGACGAGCGGCACGGGAAGACTTGGTTCACGATCATGGACTTCCGGGGCGTCACCCGGCACTTCGCCGACCCCGAGTTCGACGGCCTGCCCGAGAGCGTCTACGAGCCCGCCTCGACCGACGAGATGGTCGACCCCGACGAGGGCGGCCTCGACCCCGACGATGCGACCGGCGAGGGCGTGACCGAGCCGGCGACGACTGGCGGCCTTGGACCCGAGCCGGGCGGCCGGCGTCGCCGCTACATCGTCAGCGGCGTCGAGGTGCGGGTGCTCGGCGAGCGGGTGCAGTACCTCGGTGCCGACGGCCGCCTCATCGTCGAGAGCCTGACCGACTACGCGAGGTCGAAGATCGTCGACCGCTTCCGCAGTCTCGACGGCTTCCTCGCCGCATGGGGCGACGCCGAGAAGAAGCAGGCGATCGTCGGCGAACTGGAGTCGCAGGGCGTCTTCTTCGACGACCTCTGCGAGATGGTCGAGAAGCGACATCCGGGCGCGTTCGATCCCTTCGACCTCGTCTGCCATGTGGCGTTCGACCAGCCGCCGCTGACCCGCCGCGAGCGGGCCGAGCAGGTCCGCAAGCGGCATGTCTTCGCCAAGTACGGCGAGCAGGCCCGCCGCGTCATCGAGATCCTGCTCGACAAGTACGCCGACGAGGGCCTCGCGGCGGTGGAGGACATCCGCACCCTCACCGCCCCGCCCTTCAACGAGGTCGCGGCCCCGCTCGAACTGCTCCGCTACTTCGGCGGACGCGACGGCTACCTCGCCGCGGTCCGCGACATGGAGGCGGCGCTCTACGCCGCCTGAGATCCCCGCTTCAGGAGGCCCACCACGCGATGGCCACGACCACCTCGGTGAAGTCGCTGCAGGACGAGATGCGGAAGGATCCCGGCACCGGGAGCGATGTGAACCGCATCAGCCAACTCGCGTGGATCTTCTTCCTCAAGGTGTGGGACGAGCGGGAGAAGGAACTCGAACTGCTCGAAGACGAGTATGTCTCGCCGCTCGTCGATGTCGCGTGGGACGCGGGCGGCACGCACCGCCGCCACCCCGACCTGCGATGGCGGCACTGGGCCGCCGACCCCGAGGGCGCGACCGGCGACGACCTGCTGGAGTTCGTGAACGGCACGCTCTTCCCGGCGCTCAAGCAGATCGAGATCGGCCCGCGGATCGCCGTGACCGACGCTGCGACCGCATCGCTCGACCGACTGCGACGCCGGCGGTCGCTGCTCCGCGAGGTCTTCCTCGACAACTTCCAGTACATGAAGAACGGCGTGCAACTCCGCAAGGTGCTGAACCGCGCCGAGTCGATGGTCTCTGTCAACGACCTCAAGGCCCGCCACCTCTTCGGCGATGTCTACGAGAAGTTCCTGCAGGACCTGCAGAGCGCCGGCAACGCCGGCGAGTACTACACGCCCCGCGCGGTGACCACCTTCGCCGTCGAGATGACCGACCCCCGCCTCGGCGAGCGGGTTCTCGACCCGGCGTGCGGCACCGGCGGGTTCCTCTCCGCGGCGATCGAGCACATCCGCGCCCGGCATGTCCGCACCGGCGAGGACGAGGCCCGGCTCGACGAGTGCATCCACGGCGTCGAGAAGATGGGCCTGCCCCACCTGCTGTGCATGACGAACCTGATCCTGCACGGCATCGACCTGCCCACGCGGATCCTGCACGGCAACACGCTCGCCCGGCCGCTCCGCGAGATCACCGACGACGACCGTGTGCATGTGGTGGTCACCAACCCACCCTTTGGCGGCGTCGAGGAGGACGGCATCGAGTCCAACTTCCCCAAGGCGTTCCAGACCAAGGAGACCGCGACGCTCTTCCTCGCGATGATCGTCGAACTGCTCCGCGACGGCGGCCGCTGCGCGATCGTGCTGCCCGACGGCACGCTCTTCGGCGAGGGCGTGCTGACCCGGGTGAAGAAGGATCTCGTCGAGCGGTGCGACCTGCACACGATCGTGCGTCTGCCCAAGGGCGTCTTCGCCCCGTACACCTCGATCAACACCAACGTGCTCTTCTTCGAGAAGGGCCGGCCCACCTCGGAGATCTGGTACTACGAGCAGCCGCTTCCCGAGGGCATGCAGTCCTACGGCAAGACGCGGCCCTTCCCCGCGAACGCCCTCGACGAGTGCAGGGCATGGTGGGGCAAGAACCGCAAGACGCGGAAGGAGAGCGAGCGTGCGTGGCGTGTGCCGATCGAGGCGGTCGTCGCCAAGGGCTACAACCTCGACTTCAAGAACCCCAACGCCATCGTCGAGGCCGCGCCCGATCCCGAGTCTTTGCTTGCGCAGTTCGTCGCCGATCGAGAGGCGGCGATCGCAGCGAGGGAGTCGCTTCGCGAGGTGCTCGGCCGTGCGATCCGCGACGC
>CAYONT010000088.1:4051-6045 GCA_964405405.1 uncultured Comamonadaceae bacterium
CACCGCATCGTCGCCAAGGTCGACGAGTTGATGGGCCACGCGGCGGTGCTGGAGGAGCGGCACCTCGCGGCGTCGAGTGCTCGCGTCCGCCTTCGCGACGCCGCCCTGCACGCGCTCGCCGAGGCCGAGGACGCCGCCGCCGTCGAGCAGGCGTGGCAGCGGATCGAGGAGCACTTCGAGGACCTGTTCACCGAGCCGGAGGACATCGCCCCGCTGCGGCAGGCGGTCCTGCAGTTGGCGGTGCACGGGCGGCTTCTCGCATCTGATCATCGCCGCGACTGGGTGGCGGTCACGCTCGCGAACGTGCTCGCGGAAGACTTGGCGAATGGCTGGTCACCGAAGACCGTCGCCTATGAGACATCGTTGCGATCGCTGAAACTGAGCGCTACCACCAGCGGCGTTTTCAGGCCTTGTCAGTTCAAGTACATCGATGCGACGCTCCCTGCCGAGTCGGGCTACTGGCTTCGCGACGGGGACCTTCTTATCCAGCGGTCAAACACGCCAGAACTTGTGGGGGTCAGCGCGGTGTATCGCGGCGCGGCTAATCAGTTCATCTATCCCGACTTGATGATCCGATGCCGCCTTGCACCTGAGAGGGCTCTCCCAGAGTTCGTGCATCTCGCCCTGCGCGACCTTTATGCACGCGGGTACTTCCGCGAGCGCGCGAGCGGCACTTCTGGTTCGATGGTGAAGATCAATCAGCCCACGCTCGGCGCAACACCCATTGTTCTCCCCCCCCTCGCCGAGCAACACCGCATCGTCGCTAAGGTCGACGAACTCATGGCCCTCTGCGACACGCTCGAAGCGAGCCTGACGCGGGCGAAGGCCGCCCGCGAGCAGTTCGCCGCCTCGATCTCCGCGGCGATTGATGACACGCCGACACCCAACTAACCCGAGGGCTTCCCATGTTCTCCGTCGATGATGCCTTGTTGCCACTTCTCCAACTCTTGTCTGACGGGCAAGCCCATCGGACCAGAGATCTCAGGGCGGCGATGGCCGATCAATTCCGCCTCAGCGAGGACGTGCGGAGGGAGACGCTTCCGAGTGGATCCCAGTCCCGATACGGGAATCGAACGCAGTGGGCCCTTGTGTTCCTCGTAAAGGCGGGGCTACTGGAGCAGCCTCACAAGGGCTACTACGTAATCACGGATGCGGGTCGCGAGATCCTCGCACGGCGACTCGATCGACTGAGCACGCCATTCCTCCGCGACTACTCCGAGGAGTTTCGGGAGTGGAACGGGAGTAGACGTTCTGCCAAAGCAAGTCGGGCAGAGTCGCGTGATGAAACGGATCGCCAAGAGGTCGACGAGGCAGGCACTCCCGAGGAGGTCATGGCGAGTGCGGCCGAGGATCTTCGCGAGCGATTGGCTGAGGAGTTGCTGGAGGCGATCGCAAGGTGTTCCCCCCGCTTCTTCGAGGACTTGGTCGTCCGGCTGCTCGTCAAGATGGGCTACGGAGGCTCCTTCGAGGACGCAGCGCATAGCGTGGGCAGGTCAGGCGACGGCGGGATCGACGGCATCATCAAGGAGGACCGCCTCGGCCTTGATGTGATCTATGTGCAGGCGAAGCGTTGGCAGGCTTCAGTGGGCCGTCCGCAGGTTCAGGCCTTCATCGGTGCCTTGACTGGACAACGGGCCCGCAAGGGTGTCTGCATCACCACGAGCACCTTCACCCGGGACGCGATCGAGTACGTCCGACACCTCGATACCAAGGTGGTGTTGATCGATGGCGAGACGCTCGCGAAGTACATGATCGAAGTGGGGCTGGGAGTGACGTCAGTCCAGACCTACGAGATCAAGCGACTCGACTCGGACTTCTTCGAGGTGTGACGCTTCACTCAGTGTCTGCGAGACGATGCGAGCGTACTCTTGAGTATTCGTGCTCCAGAGCGTTGCCCCGCCGTCTCGCTGAGGTAGCCTCCCGCCGCGAGTCGATCGGCA
Source organism: uncultured Comamonadaceae bacterium (assembly GCA_964405405.1). Lineage (GTDB taxonomy): Bacteria > Bacteroidota > Bacteroidia > Flavobacteriales_D > Sanyastnellaceae > CAMCYM01. Next base: position 5,992 of record CAYONT010000088.1, read on the forward strand.
GGTTGCCGTTCGGACTGACGTGAACGGCCAGCGGATGGCGGAGGCGTCAGCCCA
>CAYONT010000089.1:0-6029 GCA_964405405.1 uncultured Comamonadaceae bacterium
GGACGTTCGTGCTGTGGTTGTTGCCAGCGGGTGAGATGTCCCAGATCTGCGTGCCCCCGCCTTCGTCAAAGGTGTAGTGCAGCACGAGGTCAGGATCGTTCACGAAACCGCCGACAGGCTGCACATCGAGCACGAGCGCCCGTGTGTCGCTGCCGGAGGTGTCGCTCACCTGCACGGTGAAAATGGCGCGCGCAGGCGAGTTCACCGTGCCGCTGAGCACGCCGCCAGTGCTCAGGCTCATGCCCAGCGGCAAGATGCCCACCGTGACGCTCCAGGTGCGCGTGCCGACGCCGCCTGCAGCCTGCAAATTCACACTGTAGGGCACGCCAACTGTCGCCAGGGGCAGCGAGGTCGTGACCACACTTAGCGCGTCATTCACTGTGACCTGCGCGGGTGTGCTGGTGATGCTGCCCTGTGCATTGATGATCTCCACCGTGTAGCTGCCCGTATCACCAGCATTCACGTTGGCGATGTGGAGTTCGGGGCTGTTCGTGCCGACCACCGTCACTCCGCGCCGCCAGACAAAATCAAACGGCCCCGTGCCGCTCACCGCGACGACGAAATGCAGCGCGTTCCCGACGGCGAGCGTGGTGTCCGCAGGCTCGCTGACGATGCCCGGCGCCTGCTGTGAAGGCGCATCCGGCGGCGGCAATGGAACGCCAGCGGCGTCACGCCCGTCAATCTGCCGCACATAGGCCAGCAGGTTGTCGCGTTCACCCGAAGGCAGGCTTTCCACGAGACGATGCGGCTGCGCGATGGCGAGCTGCGAGGCGTTCGCGACGAGGATGCCGTTCAAGAAGAAGTCGCCATTGCCGCGCAGCACTTCAATCGTGTTCGTGGTTCCCGCGTTCAGCGCCGCCTCGATCACAAGCCAGCGCCAACCGCTGACCTGCCAGCCATTGTCCGGAAACTGCCGTTCTGTGACCACCGTTTGCTGGGCACCGTTGATGCTCACATGCGCGGTGCCGCCACCGTATTGCCGCGCGTAGCGCAGCGCGATGCGCGCCATGCCACCCGTGCCGCCGTTCACATTCGTAAAGCGCACGCCAGACACGCCGTCCGTGCCGCCGAGGAAGGCAGCGGAGCCGTTGAAGTAGCCGCGGTTGAACCCGCCGCCGCCCTGCGCGGGATCATCATTGAATGCACCCGTGCCACCACCAAAAAACTCGCCCGACGCGCCTGGCAGCCACGAACCTCCCGCATAATCGAAGACATCGCCGAGCGTCGCCGCCTGGCCGTGATGCAGATACAGCCGCGTGGCGTGCAGGCCGTGGAGACTTGGTGTGTCAATGCCAGGTAGCACCGCTCCAAGCCGCGAGCCGCTTAGCGCCGACTGCGTGCCGACATCCATGAGCGCGTTGTTCGTGAAGCTCGCGCCGCTGTGGCATGTGGCGCAGTTTTGCGCGGCGAAAACGGCCTGTCCGGCAAGTGCGGCGGCAGTGAGCGTGCCGTTAGCATTTCGATGCGGGCTGCGCGGTGTGTGCTCCGGCGTCAAAGACGACACATAGGCCGCCAACGCATCGAGATCGGCGCTGAGGCCGGTCTTGCCGCTCGCGGGCGATGGATGCTGCCCGGCGAACTGCTGCGGAGTGAGATTCAAAAAGCCCGTGCCACCGAAGGGGCCGCGGATGTCGTGCTCGAAGTCCTGAATCTCGTCAAAATTCCCGCTCCAATGCACCGCGCCATGCCCCAGGCCGCTGCGTCCGCGCAGATCGGTGGTGCGGCGCAGGCCCTCGCCGCGACCGGTGAAATCCCACACGCGCCCGTCGTGGCCGCCGTCAATGTGACATGTCGCGCAGGAGATGTAGCTGTCCGCGCTCATGCGTGGATCGGCGGCGTTGTAGAAGATTTGTTTGCCGAGCAACACGCCCGCGGTGAGCAGCTCGGTGTCCACGGCCGGAGTGGTGGCGACCAGTGGCAGCGAGGTTTGATTTTGCAGCAGGAGCGGCGCGGCGTTCCGCACCGTCACGCTGCGGCCCATGAAGTCCTGCGTGAAGAGCCGGTTCGACATTCCATCCATCAAGACACCCTGCGGGGCCAGTCCGGTGCCGACTTCAAACGCGATGACCGCCGGCTGCGTAATCATGGAGCCTTGAACGATCTGCTCTGTGAGCGGCGCGAGGTTCAGCGCGTCCATGCCGACCACGCGGTTGTTCCCCTGATGCGTCACGAGCAGCATGTCGCCCAGCGGCGTGTAAGTCACCGCGCTGGGGCTGTCGCTGTTGTCAAAGTCACGGCGCGAGTGCGGGATCTCGGCGTTGCTGTTCAAATCGAGGAACGAAATGACCGCGCGCACCGTGGTCTCATGCGTGAGGTTCCCGACTCCGAAGAAGGTGCCGCGCAGGGTGTTGTCCTGCTTTGACACCACCGCCGCCCGCGTGCCATCCGGCGAGATGGCGATGCCCGCGAGGTAGTTCGGCACACCCGCCGCGCGGTCGCCGCCATCGAGCGTGTTCGCCGAGCTGAGCGTGAAGGTGCGCACCTCCGTCAGTGCGGCATTGAACTCCCGGATCTCAGCGTGCAGCTCCGGCGAAATGAAGCGCGTGACCAGCACACGCGAGCCATCCGCGCTGATGGCGATGGCACGCGGCGTGTCCAGGCCCGTCACAGTCAGCGGCGCATCACCCGGAGCCGCAGCCGAGTAGCGATGCACCTGCCCGGAGCCGAACATCGTGACATAAAGCAGCGAGCCGTCCGGCGAGGGCGCGATGCCATGCGGCGCGGAGCCGTAGGCCAGCGGGATCGTCGCATGAGCGCTGCCATCGGCATTCAGCACGCGGATTTCATCGCTATCATGGCACGTCACCCAGTAGCGCCCGTTCACATCCCGCGCGATGCCGCGCGGGTCGGCACCGACGGCATATTCGTCTTCTTTTGTGCCGGTGACGGCATTGACCACGGTGACGGTGTTGGCGTCTGGATTGACGCTCCACACTCGCCGCGTGCCCGCGTCATCCCCCACGGCCAGCGTGCTGCTTTGCGTCGGACGCGGTCCGGCAGGTGATGGTGTGATGACCAGCAGCCGCAGCGAACCGTGGACGATGCTGCCATGTCCGTCCCGCACCTGCACCAGTACGCGCGGGCGGCCGGCGCTCGCGTAGGTGTGGCTGGCGAAGTTGTCCGTGTCCCAGTCCGCCCAGGTGCCGTCAAAGTTGAAGCGGTATTCCAGAACCGGATCACCCGTGGCCGCCACGGTCACCGTCACCTGATGGCCGGGCGCGGGCTGATACGCATCCGCCGTCACACTGTTCAGCACCGGCGGTGCGGCGGCATTGATCCCGCCACCGGTGGCAAAGCGGAACGAGTACGGCTCGATGTAATTCCCTGCCGCGTCTCGGAAGCCGATCTCCGTGCCCGGATCACTCAAAAAGTCCACCTGATACGTCGTGTCCGCCGCCAGCCCGGCATCCGGCGTGAAGGTCAGCACACCTGCGAAGTCGTGGATGAGAAAGCCGGGCACGAAAGCTCCCAGCACATCCCCTTCACTCACAGGCCGCACGGTGAAGTCGATGCCGTTGCGCGGACCGCCCGCGCGCGAGTGCTCGTGCAGCAAGAAGCTCAGCGGCGCGTGGCGCGAGTAGTTCAAGCGGTTCGTCTGCGGGATGTGATAGCTCACCTGCGGCGGCGCGGTGTCCGGCTCCTGCTGATGCACCCACACGCCCAGGCCTTGATTCGTGCCAGGGATCGGGTAGCCGCCTGTGAGCCACAGATTGCCCAGCGGGAGAGACATCTGCGAGGTGTTCACCCCTACGGTGGCCCCGACCGGCAGCGCGGGCGCTCCCGGCGGGCGCGGTGGATTCGTTTCGTTCAAAGTCAGCACGATCGGGTTCGCATCGCCCGCCAGGAAACGCGTCATGTCCACCTTGCGGTTGTGGATGAAGCCGAAGTTGTCCTGATACACCGGATACGAGGCATTGGTGAAATTCGGCACCGTCAGGCTCGCCGCCACATGCACCGAGCCATCCCCCGCCGGGTCCGCCGCCTGCGTGATGTCCGCGCCGATGAGGATGTCCGTCGTCGAGCCGATGACATAAAGCCCCGTGCCATCGCTGAACAGGTTAGGCCAGTAGCCCTGGAAGCCGCCGTCCAGTGAGCCGACAAAATGCGGCGTGATGGAGCGGTTCGCGCGCACCGGGTCATCGAGATTGTGATACTCCAGGCGATACACCACCACGCCGTCATGCCCCGCCACACCGCTGCGCGCCATGATCAGCAGATCGCCAAACAGCATCGGATGCCAGTCCCCTCCGCCGAACTGCCCTACATGATCCAGGCTGGCCACCGTGTTGAAGGCCACGAAGCCCGAGCCCGTCAGGTAGGCCTGGCGGATGTCGATGTTCGCGTCCGGCGAGTTGTACCACAGCGCGTTCACCTCCCACGGCCCCGCCATGCTGCCGCGGTCGTAGCCGATGGGCACCTGGCTGAGCTGCGGGATGCCGTTCGTGCCGCCGCGCTCCACCAGCCCGCCGAAGCCCTGCACCCGCATCACCTGCGGCAGCAGCAGCGAGTCCCATTTCATCGTGCCATGTGCATGCACGCCCACATTGCCGAAGTACCAAAAGTTACCCTCATACGCCAGCCCGAAGTCCGAGGGGAAGCGCCGCACCGGATTCGCCGGGTCCGCGATGTCATACACGCGCATCAGCCAGTCCGAACCGTCCCGCGATCCCGGCTGCTCCGCTCCGACAATGACCCACCCGTTCAGATAATTGATCGAAGTCGTCCGCCCGATCGGCTCCGAGCCGTTCGTGATCGGATGACTCAGCAGCGTCCCCGGCGCCTCCGGGCGGAAGGCGTTGTTGAAACCGGTCGTCGTCACCGGCTGCGCAAACGCGAACGCGGCAAAGGCGAAAAAGAGGAGTGTCTTGGAGAAAAGAGGGGGCATGGCTTCTGTTTCTTGGTCAAAGCACGGTTGCGGTTACAGTCTGCCACAGAAAAAATTCCCGCCAATGCCCGAAACCGCCGACCACAGCTTTCACACCACGCGCTGGAGCCTCGTTTCGCAATTGCGGGCCGCTGGGGATGAATCGGGCTGCCGCGTTGCGCTGGGAGAACTTTGCCAGCGAAGCTGGTTTCCGATTTATGCCTTTGTGCGGCGCACAGGCATGAGCGCGGCGGATGCGGAGGATGCCACGCAGGGCTTTTTTGAGTATTTGCTGACGCATGAACTGATGGCGGAAGCACGGCGAGAGCGAGGAAGGTTTCGCTCGTTCCTGCTCGGCTGCTTGAAGCACTTCCTCGGCAATGATTGGCAGAAGCGGCAGGCGCAACGTCGCGGCGGGCATCTGGCGGCGGTGCATCTGGAGGCGTTGGAGGCGGAGGAGCGCTATCGCCTGGAGGTGGAGGCACTGAGCACGAGTGATGAAGAGGTCTTCGATCAAAGCTGGGCGCATGGCATGTTAGACCGCGCGATGCAGCAACTCCGCGCCGAGCAGCGGGACGAGGCACGCTTCAATTTGCTGGCACCAGCTTTGACCGGCAGTGAGGATCGCGCCGCGCTGATGCAGGCCACGGGCATGAATGAAAGCGCCCTCAAAGTGACCATCCACCGTCTGCGCAAACGCTTCCGCGAGCTGCTCCGCGCCGCCGTGGCCGAAACGGTGGAAAGCGAGGCCGATGTGGACGCGGAACTGGCACATCTGGTGGCGTGCTTGCGGCGCTGAGATACAAGGCTTATGAGCCTGTCTCAATCCTCGAGTTCCGCCTCACCGGCGTGAACTCTGCGAAGATGGTACGGGGTTTGAGTGCGTAGCTTCGACTGGCAGTCGAAGCCAGTCACTCACCCAGAAGAAACCTAGCGGCTGTCACGAGTTCCTCACGAGCACGAATCAGATCGCCACGGGTGCCGCGAAGGAACTCGGCGGCGCGAATCGGACCATCGGCGTTGATGTCGATGAAGTCACGACGCAGGGCCTGAATCGCAGATTCGTAACGGTCCGCATGGAAGCCGATGCCCGCCAGATCGGAGCGGAGCGAATACTGATCACCTCCGGCAGACAATTCGATGCCGAAATCGACATCCATCGTGA
>CAYONT010000090.1:0-3457 GCA_964405405.1 uncultured Comamonadaceae bacterium
GCCTTCTCCTCGGTCAAAAATCTCCTCTGTTTTGGCGCCTGTTCCATACGTTAAAGTACGGATTTACAGCGGTTTGGCCTACAAAAAAGATCGCTTTTTATCCACATCGCCGCCCCAACTCCCAACTCCCAACTCCCAACACCAAACTCTAAACTGAAAACTCCAAACTCTAAACTGAAAACTCCAAACTCCAAACTCCAAACTCCAAACTCTAAACTCGATAAACCCCCACCTTCCTCGGCGCGAGGATGAGGTCGGCAAGGCGTTCGAGGTCGTCGGGGCGCTCGAGGATGTCGTACGGGCTGGAGTCGATCCAGAGGACCCGGGAGCCGCGGGCGGAACGGTAGTGCTTGCGGTACCCCCGCATGATCTTGTCGAGGTAGCCGGGGGGGAGGTTTTGTTCGTAGGAACGGCCGCGGTTGGCGATTTGGGCTTGGATGCGGGTGTCGGGAGGGTCGAGAATGGCGATGACCTCTGGGACTGGGATTTGGCCTGCCATCAGGCCGAAGAGGTTTTCGAAGAGCGCAAACTCGGCGGGGGGGAGGTTCTCGCGCGCGAAGACGAGGCTCTTGGCGAAGGTGTAGTCGGCGATGAGGGTGGGGCGGAAGAGGTTGCGGCGGCCGATTTCTTCGCGCAGTTGTTTCCAGCGGTCGCTGACGAAGGCGAGTTCCACGGAGAAGCCATGGGCCGCGGGGTCGGCGTAGAAGCGCTCGAGGAAGGGGTTTTCTTCGAAGCGTTCAAGCAAGAGTTGGGCGCCGAGGCGGTCGGCGAGGTGGGTGGCGAGGGTGGTTTTGCCAGCGCCGATGTTGCCTTCGATGGCGATGTATCCGTAGGGGGAGACGAGGGGGGGGCGGCTCATGGGGTGGAGGGTGGGGTCCAGGGGGTGACAGGATGGGGGTCTGGGCAGCAGGCCAAACAGGTCGCAACCGTCCGCCCGTCTCCCGGGACGACTTGGTGCGGCACGAGCTCGGCGAGGGGGGCAAGGACGAACCGGCGTTGCGTCAGCCGGGGATGGGGGACGATGAGTTCCGGGAGGTGCCATTGTTCGTCCCCCCAGAGCAGGAGGTCGCAGTCGAGGGTCCGGTTCAGGTACGTCGGGTTCAGGCGGGGCGTCGGTTCCGAGGGGCGTTCCCGGCCGGCCCGGCGTTCGACTTCGCCCAGCATCACCAGGGCCTCCCGCACGCCGGTCCGCCCCCCGTCCACCTCCCACAGCACCACCTGGTTGAGGAAGGCCGGCGTGCCCGGCGGCATGCCCCAGGCCTCGGTTTCGTAGCAGCGGGACCAGCGGCGCGGCGGCCCCCAGTGGGCCGACACCCCTTCGACGCCCCGCCGGAGCCACCCTTCCCGGTCCCCCAGGTTGCTGCCCAGCCCGATGCACACCTCCATGTCCCAAAGGTAATCCGGCACTGCTTGCCGCCCGCTGCCCGCCGCCCGCCGCCCCAACGCCTCGCGGCAGTCGCGTGTAACGAATGAGGGGGCAAGCGCGTCTGAGGGAGCAACACCTTAACTTCGCCCCATGTCATTCGGAAAACAGGTCCTTTCGTCCATCATCGGCTCTTCCATCGGCATTTTGCTGACCGGTGGGGTGCTCATCGTACTGTTTGTTGTGGCCCTCGTGGGGGGCCTGGTAGCAGCCTTCGGCGGCGACGATCCCGATCCCTTCGTGGAAGTGGAGGAGGGAACCGTGCTGCGGATGACCCTGGACCAGCCGATTCTGGAACGGGGGGCGGCGATGCCGTTTCCGGGGCTGGACGGCAGCGGCGGGGGCATCGGTCTTGACGAGATCCGCAACGCCCTCGAGCGCGCCGCTGAGGATGACCGCATCCAGGGTCTGCTGCTCGATGTTTCGGTGGTGGACGCTGCCCCAGCGACCCTCCAGGAGGTCCGTCGGGCTGTGACCCAGTTCAAGGAGAGTGGCAAGTGGGTCGTGTACTGGACCGAGGCAGCGTCCATGAGCGGGCTGTACCTCGGTTCCGTGGCGGACAAGGTGTTCCTGCATCCCCAGGGCGTGGCCGAATTGGCCGGTATGCGCTTGCAAACCACCTTCTTCACGGGGATGCTGGAGAAGTTGGGCGTGCAGGTGACCGTGTTGCGCGGCCCCGACAATGCCTACAAAGGGGCCGTGGAGCCCTTCTTGCGCAAGGATTTGAGCCCGGAGAACCGGGAGCAGCTGAGCGCCTTGTTGGAGGACATCTGGGGGGAGATGCGGCGGGAATGGGCTGGAAGCCGGGGCCTTTCGGAGGCTGTGCTGGATAGCGTTGCGTCGGGTTTGGCCTGGCGATTGCCGGTGGACGGTGTGCGGCTGGGCCTGATCGACGGCCTGAAGTATGAAGACCAGTTGGAGGCCCATCTGCGGGAACGGCTCGGCGGCCGCCCCATCTACGCGGACCTCACGGACTACCTGCTGCCAGAGGATTTCTTCGGCATCTCCCTCGAGGCGCTCGAAAATTGGAATCCAGACCAGCGCCGTGGCCCGGATGCGGAGAACCGAGACAGCATCGCGCTGGGCGGGGACGTGGCCATCGTGTACGCCGTCGGCGGCATCGAATCGGGGGAGGGCGATGACGCGACCATCGGCTCGGAGACTCTGGCGGAGTCGCTGCGCCGGGCGCGCCTGGCCCCGGACGTGAAGGCCGTTGTGCTGCGGGTGAATTCGCCGGGCGGGTCGGCGCTGGCCAGCGATGTCATCTGGCGCGAGACGGTGTTGCTGCGCGAATCGGGCAAGCCGCTGGTGGTCAGCATGGGCGACTACGCAGCATCTGGCGGGTACTACATCAGCGCGGCGGCCACGAAGATTTACGCTGAGCCCACCACCATCACCGGTTCGATCGGGGTCTTCGGGATGATCCCGAACGCGCAGGAGCTGCTCACCGAAAAAATGGGGCTGTCCTTCGATGAGGTTTCCACGCACCCCCATGCCGGGATGGGCATCGATCGGCCGTTGGATGCAGTCCAAATGGAGGCCATGAATGCATCCATCGCCAACATCTACGACACGTTCGTGTCGGTGGTGGCGGCTGGTCGAGGAATGACCCGGGAACAGGTCGAGGAGGTGGCCCGGGGCAGGGTTTGGTCCGGACGGGATGCCCTGGACAAGGGGCTCGTCGATGCCCTCGGGAACCTGGAGGACGCAGTGGCCGAGGCGATTCGGTTGGCGGGGCTGGATGCAGCGACGGTGGAACGGGTGGTGATGCCGGAACCGGTGGACCCCATCTCGCAGTGGTTGGAGGAGATGGGCGGTGTGGAAGTGGGGATGCGGACGTTGGCTGCTTGGGGCGTTCCGGCAGGCACGGTCCAAGAGTTTCTGTCGCTGCAGCGCATGGTGCAACAAGGCGATCGGGTGCAGGCCCGCCTTCCTTACGCGATCACCATCCGATGAGGGCTGCGCTGTGGCTGGTGGGTTTCGGGGTGGCAGCCCTGGGATGTGCCGACCGGTCCAGGGTGCGCGCGGACGGCG
>CAYONT010000090.1:3557-5915 GCA_964405405.1 uncultured Comamonadaceae bacterium
GCCTCCCCTTGCGGAGCACGCGCCTCCCCTTGCGGAGCACGCGCCTGCCGGGGACCCCGCTCCTTTTACGTTGCTGGCAGCCGAAGTGGTGGGGGATTCGCTGCGGGTGCAGGTGGCTTACAGCGGAGGTTGTGGGAAGCATGTTTGGGGTTTGGCCTCCGCAGGTCCGATGCTCAAGAGCTTGCCACCGAAACAGCCCTTGCGCATCGTGCACACCACCCCGGGGGATGACTGTCGCGCCCGGCTGGTCGAAACACATACCTTTGCGCTGCACGGCTGGCGGGGAACGCCGCGGGGCGTGACGGTTTTGCTGCTTGAAGATTGGAACACACCTTTACCTTATGAATACGATTGACCGGATTTTGAAAGGCGGCCTGTTGGCGGTTGCTTGCGCATGGGGAGGCGCTCTGACAGCGCAGGTGGAATACGGGGGATCGCCGGTTTGGGAAGCCCATCAGCTTCCAGAGGTTCCGGTGATGCACCTGCCGTCGGTCGATCGGGAGGCGCTCGCCTTGGAGGATGCGGTCACGGATTTGGAGAAGACGGCTCCTTGGCGGTTTGGGGTGGAACACGCGGTGGATTGGGCCTCTGATGCGGTGGGGGTTTGGACGGTGGAGGGGGACGAGCGGGTGTGGCGACTGGGCGTGCATTGCCCCGAGGCGCTTGGAATCGGTTTCTTGTTCGGCACGATGGAAGTCCCCAAGGGCGGACGGCTCTTCGTTTGGAACAGCGACCGAACGGTTTCCCGCGGTGCCTTTGATCACCGCAGCAACGCCGACGGCGGGTCTTGGGCCTTGGGGATGACCCCGGGGGAAGAGGTGGTCATTGAATACCGGGAGTCTTTGGATGCGGCTTTTGCCGGCAATCTGCGGATCACGCAGGTCGTGCACAGCTACCGTGGATTGATCGGATACGCCCAGTCCCAGCAGGAAGAGCTGGAACGCGGTCCTTTCGGCAATTCGGGAGCATGCAACATCAATGTCAACTGCCCTGAGGGCGCGACTTGGGCTACGGAGAAGCGGAGCGTGGCCCTCATTGTGGAAGGAGGCTTTGCCATCTGCACCGGGGCCTTGGTCAACAACACTGCACAAGACGGCACGCCTTACTTCCTCACGGCAAACCATTGTGTCGGGAACAACACCAATGCCGTGAACAACTGGGTCTACTATTTCAACCACGAGACCGCAGGCTGCACAGGTTCGAACGGCCCCACCAACCAATCCATCAGCGGGTCCACCTTCAAAGCCAAGAACGCTGGTTCAGACTTTGCGCTGTTGCAACTCAATTCGACCCCGCCGGCCTCCTTCAATGTGCAGTATGCCGGATGGGACCGCAGTGGGGTGCCTGCTACCGCGGTCACGGGCATTCACCACCCCAGCGGGGACGTGAAAAAGATCTGTTTCGATGAGGACGGTCCGGTGGCAAACCAAACCGGTGGCGCAGCCGTTTGGTACATAGCCCAATGGGAGGATGGGGTCACCGAGCCGGGCTCTTCTGGTTCGCCCCTTTTCGATCAAAATCACCGCATCGTAGGCCAACTCTACGGCGGCGGAGCGGCTTGCGCGGGCACCCAGAACAACGGTCAGCCCGACTGGTACGGACGGTTCAACGTAAGCTGGGATGGCAACAGTGCAACCACCCGGCTCCGGGACTGGTTGGATCCCCTGGGGCTGAACCCCACTTTCCTCAACGGATACCCCGAGGGAACGGTGAGTTTTGCGGTGGATGCCGGGGTCGGGGTGACCGGGATCCCGACGGAGGTGCTTTGTGGGGTCTCGACCATCCAACCGGTGGTCCAGCTCCAGAACAACGGAACCTCGAACCTGACCAGCGCAACGGTTCAGTACACGATGAATGGCGGGCCGCAGCAGTCGGTGAATTGGACGGGGAATTTGGCCTCGATGGCCACCACCGCCGTGACCCTGCCGCCGCAAACGGTCGTCGCGGGCACCAACACGCTCGTGGTGTCGGTGGTTTCGCCCAATGGCCAAGCGGACGAGAATGCGCTGAACAACCAAGTGACGTCCACCTTTACTTCGTTCGCATCGCCGACGTACGATTTCCAACTCGTGCTGGTGTTGGATGATTACGGTTCGGAGACGTCTTGGGAGATCCGGCGTTTGGGGCAAGTGATTTACGAGGGTTCGGGTTACGAGGATGGCGCGGAGGGTTCGGTTTTTACGTACGACTTGTGCCTGGAGGATGGGTGCTACATCTTTGAAATGGAGGACAGTTACGGAGACGGCATTTGCTGTGGGTACGGCAATGGCAGGTGGACGATTTTGGATCCGGAAGGGGAGGTGGTGGCGACGGGCGGGACGTGTGGGGATTCGGAGATCGATAACTTCTGCACGGATG
>CAYONT010000091.1:0-5912 GCA_964405405.1 uncultured Comamonadaceae bacterium
ACCCCCGGCGCTGCCCCACCCACCGGTTCATCACCCAGTACGCGGCGAAGACCAGAGGCAGAAACACCAGAAAAGCGGGGGAGTTGAAGAGCACGGCGCCGGGTTCTCAGGGTCTGCCGTAAATCTAACCCCAATCCGCTTTGCCGGCCCTGCTCAAATGGGCGGTGGATTCTCGCGGGGTCATGCGCTCAGGAATCTTCGTAACGTACCCCTCTTGGCGCAACCCTTGGAGGGGGAATGGGCTCATTTTTCACCGCACCTTTTTTGAGACGTGGTCCGGAACGCCTTGGAGTTGTCCAGCCATGGACCTTATGTGCTAAACCAGGCGGTGGAATACGGAATGCAGGAGGATTGGGACCGGCTGGTGGCCGCTGTGGACCGAGCGCAGCTGCTGGAATGGGCGGTTTCCATTCGTTCGTTGGATCCTGTTTCGCTGGCATTTCTGGCCTATTTTTCAAGACCGACCGGTCTGAATTCCGATGCGCCACTTCGAAACCGTCTCCGACCGACTTCTGGAAATCCTGACGGGCTGCATGCGCGCCCTTAGCCCCACCAATCCCGGGGCTTGAGGGTGTCCAACAAGGCCCGCATCTCGGCAGTGGGGGTATGGCGCTGGACCACGTAACCGAGGTTTTCGATTTGGTCGAGCAAACGCCGCTTGATGGAATGAGTCATGGGTTCGGATAGCGCTGAAATTTACGCAGGCGGCGAATGGAAGTTTCGGAGGAACCTCACATCGGGGAAGAAACTCCACGCGGCTTGCATGCGTAACAGGGGCCATGAAGCAAATCATTGTACAGCTGCAGGAAGGGCTGGGCAACCAACTTTTTCAATATGCGCTGTGGCTGAGGTTGCGCAAAGCGTTTCCCACATGTCACGTTCGCTTGGAGGATTCCCGAATGAGCAAGGGGAAACGGACCTTGGGACTTTTTCACATCGTGGAATCTGAACCGCTGATGCGGGTGAGTTGGTGGATGCACAGAAAAGCAAAGTATGCTCGGCTGTTGCGCGTCCCTTTTCTCAACCAGTGGGGTTTTCATGTGCGCTTGATTCGGGAAGAAGAGGTGCAGGGATGGGAAGAGCTGTGTGCACAAATCGAAGCCTCCGGAGATTGTTTGTTGCTGGGGTATTGGCAATGGGTGGATGCACACGGGCCGGTCATCGGCGCCATGAGCGAGGCCATCCAACGCCGCCATCCGGCGGGGCGACTGCCGCAACCGCAACGGGAATGGGCGCAGCGAGCCATCGCCTTGCACGTGCGGCTCGGCGATTATCTGCTGCCCCAAAACCAGGTCATCTTTCAAACGTTGGGTTCAGATTACTTCGCCCGCGCCATCGCGCACCTCACGGAAAGCGGGGAGCACCCAGAACTGGTGATCTTTTCCGATGCGCCCGACCAAGTGCTGGACATTCACCCGTTTCTCGCGGATTTTCCGCTGCGTTGGGCCCGCGATTGTTGCGCGGACCACATCGAGGAGTTTCTATGGTTGAAGGACTTTCAGCGGGTGGTCATCTCCAATTCCACGTTCAGCTATTGGGCATCCAGCATCGGGTCGGATGAGGGCTCAACAAAGCGACGGGTGTTTCCCCGAGCCTTTTTCCATTCCCACATGCGCAATGCGCAATATGAGGCTGGCCATTCTTTTGTCTTCGCGCCGGGCGTGACGTTGCTGTGAGGCCCAGGTGGGCGTTATCCTTGCCCGCCTCCGGTCCGCTTGCGCGCTTTCCACAGCCCCAGGAGGCGCCGCGCCACGGGGATGGCGTAGATCCACCGATAGGGGGGGCGCTGGTTCCTGCGGGCGATGCGGATTTCCCGGTGGTACATCTGCATCAGTTCCCGAAATGCCAGGGGGTCAATGGGGGCGCGAGCCAGGTGCTCCATCCCGATCCGCAGCACGGTTTCGTAACGGGTCCGGTAGTCCAGACGCCCGGTTAAGCTCCGCTTGTGCACGCGGTAGGCGGCGGTTTCTTCGTCGATGTAGCCCGCGGGCAGCCGCTCCGTCCGCAACAGCCGGAGCCACAGGGCCCAGTCCAGCCAGGCACTTTGGAACATGTAAGGGGCATCCAAGTAGTCCAGCGCGCGCTTGCGCAGCAAGGTGGTGGACATCGCCAGCTGATTCCCAGGCCAAACCGCCTCCACACCCAACTCCCCCGTCCGCGCCACCTGCCTGGGCCGGTTGAAGTCCGTGGGCATCGACGCAGTCCACACCCCAATCCACTCGGGATGGGCCTCGAGCATCTCCCACTGGCGCTGCAGTTTGTTCCTATCGAGAAACCAGTCGTCCCCGTCGCACACGGCGACATAGGCGCCCCGGACCACGGACATCGCTGCCAAGAGGTTGAATCGACCCGTGGGCCGGCCTTGCATGAGGTAGTTGTTCGCCCGGTGCTGCAAGATGTACCCCACCCTGTCCGGATGCCGGTCCCGCCAAGCCAACACTTTCTCTCGAGTACCATCCGTGGAGTCGTCCTCGGCCACAATGATTTCAAAAGGAAAGGTGGTGCGCTGGGCCACAATAGACTCCAGGCACTGATCGATGAAATCGACATGTTGATACGTCGGCACCACCACCGAAATCACGGGATCTTCCACCTGGGCCGGCGTGAACATCCAGGGCTTCTTTTCATGTGCGACCAGCCAGCTCTGGAGGTTCATGGGTAGGATGTTAGGGTGGCCCGCAAGCGGCCTGTGATGTGCGCAATCTCCTCCATCGTCAAGTCGTGAAACAAGGGCAAACAGAGCACCCGGCTCGAAATGGACTCGGCGTGGGGACAGGACACCCGGTCCGTCAAGCCCACAGCATGAAGGGCTGGAAAAAAGTAACGGCGGGTAAAAATTCCCTCGTCCTCCAACGCCTTCATGCTGGCCTTGCATTGCTCCTCCGACGAGAACACCACGGGATAATAGGCCCCGTTCCAGTCCAAGCCCTGAGGCACGGAGGGACGTCGCACGGCCGCGCCTTCGAGTGCGGCGTGATATTGCCGGACCTGCGCTTTCCGTCGGTCCAAGATCTCAGTCATGCTGCCCAGCACCAATCGCCCCATGGCCGCGTGAACTTCTGAGACCTTGGCATTGACTCCCACCCCCCGGAACGACACGGGACCGTTGTGCCCAAAGTTGCGCAGCCGCCGAAGTTCCTCCGCCACGGCGGGATCCTTCGTCAGGACGGCCCCGCCTTCGATGGAGTGCATGATTTTGGTCGCATGAAAGCTGCACACCGAGAGTGTGCCGAAGGTCAGCAATGGCCGGTCCTTCCAGCGCGAACCGAAGGCGTGCGCGCCATCGTAAACCAGCGGAACACCGTGCGCCCGCGACAGGGCTTCCAATTGCTCCACGGAGGCCGCCAACCCGTAGCAGTGCGTGAACAACATCCCGGCCACATCCTCTTTGCGCAAGGCTGCTTCCACCGCCAGCGGATCCACTTGAAAAGTCTCCGGGTCGATGTCCACAAAAACGGGTTCACAGCCCTCCCAGAGCAGGCTGCTCAAGGTGGCGATGTAGGAGTAGGGCGTGGTCAGGATGCGCTGGCCCCGCCAACGGAGTTGCTGGATGGCCAGTTGCAAGGCCAAGGTGCCGTTCGCCACAGCCACCACATGAATCCCCTCGAGGGCCTCGGTCACCTCCTGTTCGAAGGCCTGCAACTCCGGACCATTGTTGGTGAGCATACAGCGTCCCCAAACCTCGGCCATTTTCTGGTTGTAAGCCTCCAGCGGTGGCAGAAAGGGCCGGTTGACGGGGATTGCTTTCATCGCGGATGTGTGTCAGGGCCGAACAAAAAACTTGCAATGATACACTTCCGGTTCGATTTTTCGGCTTGGGTTGGGTTGAGGTAGGTCTGAAAAGCATGAAAGAGACATCGCGATCATCATTTTGTAGGGATCATACCAATGGGCGCCGATGAAAATTGCCGTGATGCAACCCTACTTTCTGCCCTCTATCGGGTACTTCCAACTCATGGAAGCAGTGGATGTTTGGGTGAGCAAGGATCACGCCAATTTACAAAAGAGAGGCTGTTTGAACCGAAATGTCGTGGCGTAGGGTGCGGCCATTCGGGTACCCCTCCTCGGTGCTTCCCAAAACAAGAATACCCGAGCGACCGCGATTGATTTGCATGCCCGCAAATGGCAGAAACAAGGGAAATCCCTGTATCTGCAGTACGGTCGGGCCCCTTTTTACCCCCTGGCCAAGCGCATGCTCGAACAGGCGACCTCAGAGGGGCATGGCAACCTTGCGGCATTCAATTTCTCCCTGTTTTCCCAGATTGCAGCCTACTTGGAGATTCCCACCTCCTTGGTGCCCTCGAGCGTGGGCATTACATCGCTGCCTCGGGAAGAGAGGCTCTTGGAAATCGTCAAGAAATTCCAGGCCACGCAATACATCAATGCCATCGGGGGAGCGCCCCTGTACGACAAGGCGTACTTAGCCGCACAGGGCGTGGAACTGCTCTTTTTGCAACCCCACCTGAGGGATGACTTGAAGCAGATATCCGTTTTTCACGCCCTCTGCACACTCGATTGGGAGGAGATTCAGGCGCAATTGAAAAGCTATACTTTGTGTTGATAAGGAATCCACCGGAGCGGTTCTTGGCCATCTTCGGGGTTCCTCGCTCGGGCACCACGTGGTAGGGCCAGTTGTTCAATGCCTCCCCGCAGGTGGCTTATCGCTACCAACCCTTGTTTTCATGCGAGTTCAAGGACTTCCTTTCCGAGTCCATGCGTCCGGAGGATGTCGAAGCTTTTCATGGCCAAATCCTGCAAGCGAAAAGCGAATTCGTGGTTCCCAAGCACGACTTCCGCATGGAGGTGTCTCCACATTTGGCCTGGAAATCAGCGCGTTACCATCACCTCTCCTCGGCTTTGCTGCAAAACAGCGCCATGCAGGTGATTTTTCTTTCTCGAGACCCCGAAAGCATGCTCAATTCCTGGTACAATGCCCCCCGGGAGTTTCTCCCCGCGTGGGACATTCATGCCGAGTGGAGGGCCGCGCCCTCGAAAAATCGGGGAAGGCCTGAGGAGTTTTTCGGGTTTGAGGGCTGGCTCCAAGCCCCAAAAATCCACTGCAGAAATGCCGAGCTTTTCCCGGACAGGGTGCAATTGAGGATTACAATAGGCTCTGTCAACGCGCCGCTGAAACACTCCGGGGGCTCTACGCACGGGCCCAGTTGCCTTGGAGTGCCCAAGTGGATGACTTCATTGCGGCTTCTGCAAATCGCATCGCAGAGGACACATACAGCACCCGCAAGAAGCCGGGTGCGTTCTCTCTCCCCGATGACATCGTGGAGGAGATCGGGCGACTGACGCCTCCAGCATACAAAGGATGACCTGATGACCAGCACATCGAGCACAGGCGGCAGGGCCCCAAGAGACGGGGTGATTTACCGGCTTCCGGGGGTGCCGGAGGAGACGGCGTGCCGGGGGACCATCTTGCGGGGAAGCATGGACTTGATGACGTTGGAGGAGTTGGGCGAGTGTCCGGGTGCCCGGGGGGTCTGCGGGCGGGGAGGAGGTTAAGTTTTGGGTGGAACATGTTCATCCCAAAAGAAGTGGAGGGTTTTTGCCGAACTTGGGAAGCATGAAACATGACGTGAGCGCCCTCGCCAATCCGGCAGAAGGTCAGGACCCCGCACGCGGCTGGCGCGGCCGGCTCTTCGAACACCTGGACGGCTGGGCGCTGTGCGCGGTGATGCCGCCGCTGGTGGAGCGGGGGGTGCTGGAGGAGTTGGATCGGGCGGGGTCGGTAGGGGTGGTGCTGGATGTGGACGCCCTGGCGGCGGCGTATGGGGCGAACCCGGGTTACCTGAATGTCGCCCTTCGGATGGGGGCGCTGCAGGGGTGGCTGCGGATGGTGCCGGCCGCGGAGGGGGGAGGGGTGGGGTATACGGGGGTGGGCGGGGCGGCCGAGGGTTGGGGGG
>CAYONT010000092.1:0-5831 GCA_964405405.1 uncultured Comamonadaceae bacterium
TCCGACCCCTCCCACTACTACGACGACCACCACCTCACCGCCGCCGGCGCCGCCGACTACTCCCGCTGGCTCGCCCCGCAAGTCGCGCAATCCCACCTGAACAATTAACCCAAGAATTGAATGCCCCAAATCACGGGGCTTGTGCTTAATTTTAGGATGATTTGGAAGGGGCGTGCCGTTTTGATGCACGCCCGCCGAGATCTATGGCATGATGAGCAGTCCTCCCCCTTTTCATGTGGGTCACATTCTCCAGCGGGTTTGGCGGTTGCTGACCCCCCAAGAGCGTCGTCGATCGGGCATCATGTTCGTGGGCATTGTCGTAAACAGTTTTGTGGACATCCTCGGCTTGGCAGCAGTGGTTCCCGTTATTGGGTTGGTCATCCAGCCTGACCTCATACAGAGCAACCCCTATCTCGCACGCACCTTCGAAGCATCCCATGCGGTGGGCATCGCTTCAGAGCGCGGTTTCTTGATGATGCTGAGTGTGGCCTTGGTGGCTGCCTTTTTGTTCAAAGCCCTCTTCAACCTCGCACTGAATTTTTACCAAACCCGTTTTTCCTTTGCCATCGGGCACCGCATTTCCGGATTGATGTGGCAATACCACTTCTCGCAAAGTCTGGAGCGAATGCGCTCCACGGAATCTGGTCAGATACTCTCTGAAATCAACGGCTGGCCCATCAACCTCGCTTCCAACTTCATCGTGGGGAACCTTAGGTTCATCAACGAACTGTTTGTCATCTTGGTCATCGCGGTGGGCTTGGTGATGTACCAGCCCATCGTGCTGCTCAGTGTGGGTGCGCTCATCACCCTGGGCGCGCTCATCATCCGAAAAGCCACCAAGCAGCGCCTAGATGCTTACAGCGAAATCCAGCGGTTGGTGGGACCCCAGACCGGGACGCTGATCAACAGTGCAGTCCGGGGCTTCTTGGAAGTTATGAGTTTTCGGGCTTCGGATGCCATCCGCTCGAACTACCTGGCAAAGACCCGGTTGCTCTTTCGCATCAGCAGCCATTCCCAGGTCATGAACATGGTGCCAGCGAAGCTGTACGAGGTGTTGGCTGTCTCCGCCGTATCGGCCGCAATTTTCATCAGCTTGTGGTTGCAAGAGACGAACGAGGCCTTCCTCAACCTGCTTGTCCTCATGGCCTTGAGTGCTTACCGTATCATGCCCTCTATGACCCGACTCAACGGGCACGTGATGTCCATGCGTTCAAGCTACTATGTCTTGAACACCATCGAATCCGCCCTACAGAGCTGGCATCAAGTTCAAACCTCCCCACACAAAGAAGAACAGCAATGGGCTTCTGCCACGGTGTCCCTGCAGAATGTGACTCTGGGATATGATGCTTTGAATGAACCCGTTTTGACCCACTTGAATGCCACCTTCGAACCCGGAAAGATACACGCCATCGTAGGGCCCTCCGGGTCTGGGAAGAGCACCTTGGTGAACAGCATCTTGGGATTGCATCCTGCCACGGGGGGAGCTATTTCAGCGGGCCCTTCCCCTGACGGACTACGCCGCATCGGTGAAGACCTAGGGCTCAACGAGTGGCTGGTCCATGTGGGCTACCTCAGCCAGCAGCCCTTTCTATTCTCGGGCACTGTTCGAGAGAACCTCACCATGCGGGTGGAAGGCGCTGAAGTTCATGAAGCCCAGGTGGAACGATTGGTGGATGCCCTAGGGTTGCGGGATTGCTTGGGAGAGAACCCGCTCGACTTTGTATTGCTGGAAGGCGGCAACAACCTCAGTGGCGGACAACAACAACGCCTTGCAATACTCAGGGCATTGCGCATCGAGCGGCCGGTCCTCATCCTCGACGAAGCCACCAGTGCTTTGGATGGTGCTAAACGTGACGCAGTCTTTTCGCTGTTGAAGGCCCGTGCGAGGTCGGGCACCAATGTTTTGCTCATCACCCACGACATGGACTTGGCGTCCCAATGTGACACCGTGCTGGACCTGGGAGCGGCCGTGGAAACACCGCTCCAACAAACCCTGAACGCCCATGCCTGAAATCATCCTCGGCCTCAACGCCTACCACGCTGACTCCTCTGCCGCCATCTTCGTGGACGGCGTGCTGATTGCTGCCACCGAGGAAGAACGCTTCCGGCGCATCAAGCACTGGGCGGGGTTTCCCAGCGAAGCCATCAAATTCTGTCTTCAGGAAGCCAGTTGTTCGCTGGCAGACCTCACCGCCATCACCATCGGCCGAGATCCGGGGGCAAAAAGGCTCAACAAAGCAGCCTTTGTGCTCAAGCATCCGCGTGTGGCCCGGGCTCTTTGGAACCAGCGCACTGCGAACCAGGACGACATCCAACTGCTCCACGAGCGCTTCCGGGAAGTGGAACCCGATGTGGACACTGCCATGGTCCGATCCAAGCTTCAGTTCATCGAACACCACCGGAGCCACCTCGCCAGCGCCTTCTATCCCTCGCCGTATGAGGAAGCTGCCATCTTGAGCATCGATGGCTCAGGGGATTTTACAACAACGATGCTGGGCTGTGGCAAAGGAACCGACATCCAGGTGCTGGAGTCCGTGGACTTCCCTGCCTCCGTGGGGCTTTTCTACACGGCCTTCACCCAATTCCTGGGATTTCCCCATTACGGAGACGAGTACAAGGTGATGGGGCTTGCGCCCTACGGAGAACCGCGCTACGTAGAGCAGGTGGCCCAAGTCCTTCCGCTGAAGCCCGGCGGCTTGTACCAATGGCGAGCCGAGTGCTTTGACTTCAGCCAAGGCGTGGTCACTTACCCGGACCACTTGCCCACCGTGGCACCGCTGTATGGCCCGGCCTTTGCGGAGCGCTTCGGTCCCGCCCGTCAACCGCATGAGCCCTTGACCCAGTACCACAAGGACTTGGCCGCTTCGGTGCAGCGCCACACGGAGGAAGTCATCTTCCACGTCCTGCGCCGCTTGCATGCGCTCACTGGCCTGTCCCGGGTGTGCATTGCGGGAGGTGTAGCCCAAAACAGCGTCGCCAACGGAAAGATCACCCGCAACACGCCTTTTCGGGAAGTGTACATCCCCTCGGCCGGCCACGACGCCGGCATTTCCATGGGCTCCGCCCAATACCACATCCACCAGAACCTCCACCGTCCCCGCACGGCACCGATCTACAGTGCCTACACGGGCAGCCGATTCTCTGACGACGCCATCGCCGACTACCTCCAATCGCAGGGCATAGCCTTCGAACGCATCGCAACGGATGCAGACCTTTACGACCGGGTTTCCGATGCCCTCATCGGCGGAGCCGTGGTCGGCTGGTTCAGCGGGCGGGCGGAGTTCGGTCCGCGTGCCCTGGGCGCCCGCAGCATCTTGGTGGACCCCCGCCGCAGCGACGCCAAGGACCTGCTCAATGCGAAGATCAAGCGCCGCGAGAGCTTCCGCCCTTTCGCTCCGTCCATCCTAGCCGAACACGTAGGCGACTGGTTCGAAGTCAACGAGCCCGTTCCTTTCATGGAGAAGGTGTTCCCCATCAAAAAGGAACGCCATGCGGAAATCCCTGCGGTCACCCACGTGGACGGCAGCGGCCGGCTCCAATCGGTGATGCAGGAAGTAGCCCCCCGCTACCATGGCCTGATCAGCTGCTTTTACGAAAAGACCCAGGTCCCCATCTTGCTCAACACGAGTTTCAACGAAAACGAACCCATCGTCAACGCCCCCTCCCACGCCCTCGATTGCTACCTACGAACGAGCATGGACATGTTGGTGCTTGGGAATTGTGTGGTGAAACGCGTTTAACTGTCCTTGCAAACATGATTCCAGTCACCAAACCTTTCCTCCCTCCAGAAGAGGAGTACTATGACCTCGTACGATCAGCGTTTCGACGAAATTGGCTCACAAACAATGGCCCACTTCTCAACGAGTTGGAATTGAAGTTGAAAGAGTTCCTTGGTGTAAATCACGGAATTGTGGTAAGCAACGGAACCATTGCTCTGCAAATCGCCATCAAGGCACTCGGAATGACTGGCAAGGTTCTAACCACGCCATTCTCATACATCGCAACTGCGAGCAGTTTGGCTTGGGAAGGTTGTACTCCAATCTTCGTTGACATTGAACCGGATTCATTTAATGTTTCTGTAGAAGGACTCGCTAGGCACATAGACGATGATATAAATGGCATCGTTTTGACGCATTGCTTCGGAATGCCGTTGGACGTCAAGGCAATTGATGCATTTGCAGAAAAAGCGGGCATTCCTGTCATCTACGATGCAGCACATGCGTTTGGGACAACTGTTGATGGTAAGTCAATTTTCGAGTACGGCGATATCAGTACTTGTAGTTTCCATGCCACCAAGTTGTACCACATGATTGAAGGCGGAGGAATTTATACCAACAACCCAGAGCTTCTCAAAAAATGCGCTTGGATGCGGAACTTTGGTCATGACGGTCCGGAGTCATTTCACGGAGTGGGAATCAATGGGAAGAATTCTGAGGTACATGCTGCGATGGGTCTGGCGAACCTCAACCATGCCCAAAAAATCCTTGAACGCAGAAGGACACAATGTGAACTCTACAATGAACTCATGATGCACGAGTCCAGGGTTAAGTTACCCAATCTTGATATACCAGGCTGGAACTATGCATATTATCCAATAGTCCTCAGAGACGAAGCCCAAACATCAAACATACTCTCATATCTCAATAAACATGAAATTTTTCCAAGACGGTATTTTCACCCAAGCCTTAATCTCGTCAACAATTGGTCGAAACCTTGCCCCACAAGCGAAATTGTTTCCAAAACAGTTCTTTGCTTACCTCTTTACCACGAACTTTCCAAAACAGAGCAAGAATTGATATCAAGATATATTCTTCGATGTGTCAGGAATTAAAGTCATTGAAAGTTGGAATCTTCGGCTTTGGAGGCCACGCAAAAGAAGTCAGTCACTACCTAATACAAAATGCCAAGAGGGACATGCGCTTCTTTGTGGACGCGCAGTTCTTGCAAAATGATCACAGATTGAAGCCCATTACTGAATTTGACCCCGCCGAATATTCTATTACCATAGCCCTTGGTGACTCCAAAAAAAGAGAATTCGTGGCTAATCGTATGCCCAACAACACGGTCTTTAGAACTATCATATCAGTGCAATCGCATTGTCCTCCAGATTTTGAGCAAGCCAGACTAGTTTTGGGCGTTGGAACTATGGTTGCAGCAGGAGCAACATTAACATGTCAACTCACAATTGGAAAACACGCACTACTCAATACCGGATGTTCCATCCATCATGATGTCATGATAGGCGACTTCTTCACGGCATCTCCAGGGTCTCGTGTTCTTGGGAACTGCCGTATGGGGCATCATGTTCACATTGGGACTAATGCGGTTTGCCTAGAGGGAATATCTGTTTGTGATCATGTGATTATTGGTGCAGGGGCCGTAGTTACAGAAGACATCCATGAACCTGGCATCTTCGTCGGTATTCCTGCACGAAAAATTAAAGAAATCGATTGATTCAAAACCGGACTACCTGAATCTCCATTTACATGTGATCTCCACAGAAGAATATCTCAATATTTTCAGCCATTTGTAGATTTCAAGAGTGTCCCTTAGATTCCAGTAGAGTGAAGCTGGCATTTACTTTAATAGCCTCAGCACAACATTCCTACAGTTAACAAATGAGTATTAGTTCGATGTCAGAACTACCCCACACTGCTAGGGCGTTTCTTACGGGGGAAATGCAGTTTGAGGAGGTCTCAAACACGATGGCTTTTGACAGTTCCCCTGTTTGTTCAGTTTGCGTCATAACTTACAATCAGTCAGGTTTTATAAATAGAACGGTTTAACGGGTTATAGCGCAACAAGCTGTGAATACGGGCATTTCGGCAAGA
>CAYONT010000093.1:0-5695 GCA_964405405.1 uncultured Comamonadaceae bacterium
AAGCCGCGGATCTCTCATCTCAGCGGCGAAGCCGCAGCCAGGGTCCAGCGGGCGTGGCGGATGCCGGAGGGGGTGATGTAGGTCAGTAGGTAGACCCCGGGCGGCGTGCCCAACGGCAGGGCGAACGGCTGGGGCCCGGGCTGGCCGGTGACCGGAACCGAGAGCAGGCAGGTGCCGGCGGGGTCGAAGACCCGCAAGGTTCCGGGTTCCGGGCACGTCCAGAACCACCCTGCCGATGTTCCGGGGTTGGGGAACGGTGCCCATCCGGGAACGCGCTCTGCTCCTGCATCCCTTGCGGGCGTCCCCAACGTCCCGCAGCTCTCCCCGTACAAATCCAGCGAACCCATCCATCCCACCCCGTCAACTCCCGTCTCAAAAGAAACCTCGTGGTGAAAAAGCCCCGGTATCGACGCGTCCTGCAGGCGCAACCACCCTTGAACCCCTTCCTCTTCGGCAGTCAATTCCAATTCGAGGCAAGTCCCTTGGTCCAGGCACTGCACCTCCCCATAGGCCATGTACCCGGCCGACAACTCCGTCGCCAGCTCTTCCGTCCACAAGACCTCACCGGAATCTCCGTCCCGCCAGGTCAGCGTGATCACATGGTCTCCATCCGTCTGTACCCAGGCCTGCGTCGGAAGACAATCCCCCGCCGCCGCCCCCGTCCATCCGAACGTCCGGGGCGTAAGGGTGAAAGGAAAAACGCAGGCCTCCGTGGCCCCGAAATCCGTGTACAACGTCAGCACCACCGGCACATCCGCCGCGTCCAGCCAAGGCGCAGCCAAGGGAATGTCGTGGATGGAAGTTTCGCCGATGCCGAAGTATACCGTCGGTTCTTGCCCCAGCACCGCCCCGTTCGCATCCGCCAGCTTCCAACTCGGATAACCCCAGATGCCCCAGGTGGGATTGGACACCAACAGCCGCGCTTGCGACGCGTTCCAGGGATTCACCCACAAGCCCTCCAGCACCAAGTCGCCGCATTCCGCAGGCTGCGCCAGGGCCGTCCCCATCCACGCCATCATGGCCATGCCCATGCCCCAACCCAGGGTCAGCAGTTTTCTTCTCATCGGTTTCCTTTTCACAGGCCAAATTATCAATTTGCACCATGCAAACTCAACCCGGATTCCGCGTCGCGGTCATCGGTGCCACGGGCCTCGTCGGAGCCACCATGCGCGAAGTACTCCTCGAGCGCAACTTCCCCATCTCCGAGTTCCTCCCGGTCGCCAGCGCGCGCAACGTAGGGCGGAGTCTCGCCTTCGGTGACCAAGAGTGGACCGTGCGCTCGCTGGAAGACGCCTGCGCCGCGGCTCCCGATTTCGCCCTGTTCAGCGCGGGCGGCGCCGTCAGCACCGAGTGGGCACCTCGGTTCGCCGCCGCGGGCTCCGTGGTCATCGACAACAGCAGCGCCTGGCGACTGGACCCCGCCGTCCCCCTCGTCGTGCCCGAAGTCAACGGCAGCGTGCTGCGCCCCGACCACCGGCTCATCGCCAACCCCAACTGCACCACCGCCCAACTCGTCGTCGCCCTCGCCCCCCTGCACGCTGTCTTCGGCGTCGTGCGCGGCGTCGTCAGCACCTACCAAAGCGTGACCGGCACCGGCGCCGCCGCCATCGCCCAGCTCGAAGCAGAAAGACAAGGACTCCCTCCCCACCCCGCCGTCTACCCCCACCCCATCGACCGCAACTGCATTCCCCACTGCGACAGCTTTCTCGACAGCGGGTACACGAAAGAGGAGATGAAGGTTTGGCATGAGACAAAAAAAATCCTCGGAGATCCCGACGTGGCCATCACCTGTACGGCGGTGCGCGTCCCTGTCCTCGGCGGTCACAGCGAGTCCGTCTACCTAGAATTCGCGCGCGACTTCACGCTGGACGCCGTCCGCCACCTGCTCGAGCAAGCCCCCGGCCTGACCGTCGTGGACGACCCCCAACAGGCCCGCTATCCCATGCCCCGCGATGCGGCGGGCCACGATACCGTTTTTGTAGGCCGAATCCGCCCCGACCTCTCCCACCCCCGCGGCCTGCACCTGTGGATTGTCGCCGACAACCTGCGCAAAGGAGCCGCCACCAACGCAGTCCAAATCGCGGAACACATGGCCGCCCTTCTCGCCTGACCGCCCCTCTTCCCGCTGTTACTTCCTGCCCCGCAGCACCCGACCCAGTCCCTTTCCGATCCGCTGAACCGCGTCGATGCCCTTGGTGAGCGGCTCCGACGAAAAGTCCTCGTAACGCTCGCCACCGAGTGCCTGATCGAACGACTGGGGATAAATGACCAAGCGGTCATTCTCCGCAAAATATTTCTCCATCTTCTCCGGGATTCCTTCCAGCACCGGCGCATACGACGGCGAATCCTTGCGCGCAGAAACCAGTACCAACAAATCATCCGGGTGCACTTCCCGGGACAGTACCAAGAAATCCTCCCACGCCTCGAATTCACGGAACGCACCGAGCCCCACCAACTTCGCGCGCTGGGCAAACCGTTCGATGGCCGCCCAGGTCTTGGCGGTGCAACGGAACGTCACCGGAATGCTGAGCTCCTGCGACAACCGGTTCACCTTGCTCAACCACAAGCCGAAGCCGTTTTCCCGTTCCGCCAATTCCGGCACCACCACAAAAATCCGTTTGTGGGCCACCAGCGGTTTCGAAAACTGGCACACCAGCGTGGTCTTGTCCGAATGCGAGAGCAGATACCCCAACTTCTCCCCCATCAATTTGTCGATGAACCCCACCCGCGCTGGCCAACCCAAGACCACAAAATCGGCCATCAACTCCCGCGAAATGCGACAGATTCCGCTGGCCGGATTGTGGTCGATGGTCGCCACAATGTTCACCTGGGTCTCCGTCGCCGACGCCTGTCGGACCGTGTCCTCAAGCTTCGCGCGGGCCCGCAAAATATTCGCCTCGGCATCCTCATCGTTTGACACGACCGTCAGCAGCGAGATGGGCTGAACGGACCGCGGATCCTTCAACAGCACCGCAAAATCCAGGAGCGGCGGGATGTTGGCCAAATTCGATATCGGCAAAAGAATGTGTTCACTCTTCGCATGCTGTCGGGCCACATCTCCTTCCGTTTCCAAATCACCGGACGACAGAAGTTTACGTGCAGCTCTTTCTGTGGCAAAGGATGCTACAATGCATGTGATCAGTACCAAGAGAATGGTTCCGTTCAGGATGTTGTCATCCAAAATACCTGCCCGGTAACCTACAAGAATAATGGCCAGGGTTGCCGCCGCGCGAGCGGCACTCAATCCGAAAATCAACTGTCGTTGTGCTCCGGAATACCCGAAGCTCCACTGGGTGAACAATGCAGCCAACCACTTGCCCATCAACGCAGCAGTGGTCAGTGCCCCAGCCACAACGAGGGCATACGGCCCCTCAAAAAGCACACCCACGTCCACCAACATCCCCACGCTGATCAGGAAGAACGGAATGAACAACGCGTTGCCCATGAACTCAATCCGGTTCATCAGAGCAGAACTGTGTGGAATCAACTTGTTCAAAGCAAGCCCGGCCACAGAGGCGCCGATGATGGGTTCGACCCCGGCCACCTCAGCCAAGAATGCTGCAAAAAACACCACAGACAAAACGAAAATGTAATGCGAATGCTTCTCACTCTCGAGCACCCGAAAAAACCACTTGGCAATGCGCGGCACCACCAAGAACATGATGGCAGAAAAAATGGCCAGCGACACCCCCAATCGAACCCAAAACTCAGCGTTCAATGTGCCCGCCTCGTTCCCCATGATGACCGCCAACATAATGAGTACGGCGGTGTCTGTGAGGATGGTTCCTCCAACCGCCACTGCCACTGCGGGGTTTTTTGTCACCCCCATTTTGCTCACAATGGGATACGCCACCAACGTATGGGTGGCAAACATACTGGCCGTCAAAAACGATGCATTCACCCCATATCCCAGCAGGTAATGGCAAACCGGGAACCCCAACCCAATCGGCACGGCAAACGTGAACAATCCGAAGAGCAGACTCTTATTCCGGTGGGCTTTGAAGTCATTCAAATCCAACTCCAGCCCCGCGATGAACATGATGTACAGCAACCCAATGGTCGAGAACAAATCGATGGCGTTGTCCTTCTCGAGGATGCCCAGACCATGGGGCCCAATGGCCACGCCCGACAAAATCAACCCAATGATGCCCGGGATCTTGATGCGCCGCAACAGCACAGGGCTCAGCAAGATGATGAGGAGAATCAATGAAAAAACCAGCACCGGATTTTGCAGCGGAAGCGCAAACTCGTGCACCAAGTGTTCGAAAAAATCTGCCATAACTTGCTCGAAAGTTACATCCCCAACCCCCCATGACCATGTTCTCACCCAACGTCGGAAACAAAGACAAATTCATCCGGACTTCCATCGCCCTCATCCTCGCTCTGCTCGCATACTCCCAAGTGCTATCCGGCCCTTGGGGCCTGGCCGCTCTGGGCATCGCATTCCTGCTCATCGCCACGGGCTACCTCCGCTTCTGCCCGTTGTATCGGCTCTTCGGCATCCGAACATGTCCCGCTCCTACCTCCAAACAACCCTGACCCTTCAACCGCCCAAAAAAAATGTGCAGCCCGTCTGGGCTGCACACCATGCTACGAGAGCGGAGGGACTGGGACTCGAACCCAGGGACCAATAAAATCGGTCACAGCTTAGCAGGCTGCTGCATTACCACTCTGCCACCCCTCCGTGCCTTCTGGACATCTCCAAAAGCGAGCGCAAATGTAGGCCAATTTTTAGGGCACAACACGATTGCAAACCAAGAAATTTGCCGTACCTTTTACGCTGCAATCAGAAAACTCGCAAATCAAACCATCCACAGATGAAAAAAGTTTTGATCCTCAGTGCGTTTGCCTTCTTCGCCTTCGCGGCTTCTGCGCAAACCCAGGGCCCCGAAAAGGGCAAAGCAAAGACCGAAGCACCGGCAGCCCGTGCACCGAAGTCTGCCTCCACCACGGGGCGTTCCGCTGGCATCATGAGCGGAACGGACAACGACAAGGCTTCTCAGCAGCAGGACCAGAAGGCTGCTGACCAAAAAGGCGCTGAGCAAAAAGGCGGTGCATGCACCGACGGCAAGTCTGCTGCTGCAGGTTGCTGCGACAAGAAAGGATCTGCTTCGACCGGTGAGAAAGCTGCTGGCGGTTGCTGCGCAGGCAAGTCCGCTGAGGGCGGTTCTTGCGCCGGCAAGGCCCAAGCTGCTCCCAGCCAGAAGCCCAAGCAAAACTAAGGAACTGAGTCCCCCCGCAAGGGACACAGCACCCAGTTGGCTCTCTGTGAAATCCCGCACGTGACCACCTCGCTGCCCCGGACCCAAGCGGTTCATTCATCAGCAGGACAACACATCGGCCCGAAGATTTCACCTACCCCTGGCACACCGCCCGGATGTTGACCCGAGAACAAAAGGGTGGTACGAACCAAATCGCGGCATGGCAACATGCTTCAACCCTTGCCAGAATGACTTGAAAGGAGGCCCCGCTCACCCGGGGCCTTTTTTTTGCCCCCCGCGCAGCTGCGCTGCGCTGAAACATGAAATAGGAGATAGGAGATGGCGCCGCCGCGCGGCGAGAGATGAGAGATAGGATATGTTGGGTTCTGTTTCCTGTCTCTTGTTTCTCATCTCTTATTTCTTGTTTCGTGTTTCTTACCTCTTGTTTCTCGTTTCCTGCCGGGCCAAATGTGGATAACTTCCCGCCGAAAAAT
>CAYONT010000094.1:0-5687 GCA_964405405.1 uncultured Comamonadaceae bacterium
TCGGGCCCCTCAGGCCTCACGGCCTGAGAAATAGACAAATTGTCAAATGGTCAAAGGGTCCACAATCCTGCTCATTCATCCCGAACACAACGGACGGAGAAGCCGAATCGCTGGCTGTTGTAGCTCCGATAGACATCGTCATAGTCGGAGGCGAGGAAGCGGTACCAGGCGTAGTACGTACCAAAGGCTGAAGAAGACCACCAACCGCCGTAGTAGCCTCCATAGAAGAAGCTGCCATAGTCGTTGGTTCGGGCGCCACCGGGCAACGCGGAAAACCCGCTGCTGTTGGTGCCGCCCCAAGCGGTGGTCTTCATTTTCTTCCCAGCGACGACCTCGCCTCCCAAGGCGTCGGTGAGGGCGGTCCACTCGGCGTCTGAGGGGACGTGCCAGCCCGAGGGACAGAGGCCCCTTTCATCCTGAACCGCAAAAAAGTTGTAAAGCTGGCCGTATCGGTCCGCAAGAGCGTCATCATGTTCGTAGGTACAACGCATGCCAACTGTTTTTGTGGTCCAGGCTCTATCTCTGCGGGCATAAGGGATTGCGTCCCCGTTGCGGTAACGCGTGGTCCGGAGGTTTTCTGCCATCCACACCTGCCGCCCGATTTGAACCGACCTGTATACGTTTCCGTCGATGTCCGTCACATCAGCGCTGGGCTCGGAAGGGTCAATGGCCTCCGTGCCTGTAGGTGCAGCCACACTCGTTTGGGCAACGCTAAAACCCGAGAACAAAAAAGTGGAAAAAACAAGCGCTGTGACTTTGCGGGCAAGATTCATGGTGGATGGGTTGAAATAGGGATCAAGGCAATGCCAACCAATTGCAGGCCAAACTTAACAAAAACCTGTACCGCCAGAGACAGGAGATGCGAAAAAACCGCGGCCCTCGCTTCGCTCGGGCCCCTCAGGCCTCACGGCCTGAGAAATAGACAAATTGTCAAATGGTCAAAGGGTCCACAATCCTGCTCATTCATCCCGAACACAACGGACGGAGAAGCCGCTACGCCGGTGGTAGTTGCTCCGATAGACACTGGCATAGCCGGAGTAGAGGCTGCGGTACCAGGCGCTGTAGGTCCCATCGGCTGAAGAAGACCACCAAAAGCCGTCGTTGCCTACATTGAGGAAGACGCCACTGTTGTAGTAGCGGTAGCCACCGGGCAACGCGGAAAACCCGCTGCTGTTGGTGCCGTCCCAAGCGGTGGATTTCATTTTCTTTCCTGCAACTTTCCCGCCTCCCAGGGCGTCGGTCAGGGCGGTCCACTCGGCGTCTGAGGGGACGTGCCAGCCTGAGGGGCAGAGGCCCCGGGAGTCATCCACAGCGAACCAGTTGTAGAGGCGGCCGTATATGAGGAGGTTCGACTCTTTCTCGCCGTAGACGGCCTGGGCGCCGGAGGTCAGGGCAGCCCAGCGGTCGGCGGACAGGTTCCCCGGGATGGGGTCGCCGTTGCGGTAGCGGACCGCACGCAGGTTCTCTGCGAACCAGCATTGGCCTGCAATCTCCACCAACTTGTAGTCGTAGCCCTGGTAGGTCAATGGGCCCGTGCAAGTGGCGCGAACGGCTTTGAATCGCAGGCGGTCGCCCACAAATTCCTTGCGGTTGAGGCAGGTCAGAACGGCCCAGTCCCAGGTTCCCGACGCGCCCGCAACCGGCACCAAGCACGCCGGTGGAATGGGGTTCCAGGTGTTCCCCCCGTCCTCGGAGTAGTGAAAGGTGAGGCCGGCCGGGGACAGGTCCGGGGCCTCGAGTTCGAAGCGGATGGTGGTGCCGACGACCCGGGCGCGGAGGGCGGTTTGGCCCACCAGCGGGAGGGTGCAAGCGAGGGCGCAAAGGGTGGACAGCACGGGCAGGACCCGCCGCAGTCGGGGGCGCTGGTTGGAGGGGCGTGGCGGAGGGGTCATCGCAGTTTCCAGCTAGGCCAAACCGATTGCCCAGCAGGCGAGGCGAGTGCCTGGGGTTGTTGTTCAAATCCCTCCTTCGCCGTGGCCAAGTCCACCGACCGGCGCACCGCATCAAAAATGGAGCCCCACGTGGCATCGGGGGTGGCACCCTGCAGGGATTTGAGGAGCTGGTAGGTAAAATGTCCGTGCTGCTGGGCCCGGTAGACGCCGCTGGCCTGGGTGCCCGAGGAGGAAGCCAGCACCAGCAGGCCTTCGGGAACGGCATCGGCGCGGGGAACGACCCGGATGCCCTTCATGGCCACCAACTCCTCGTTGCGGGCGCCCCCGCTGAAACACGCGTCGAGCCAAACATGCGCCCGCAGCACCGGATGCGCCGTCAGGGTCCGGTACAACTCCGGCAACGCCATCCCCAACTGGGCCTGGTTGCCCGCCACATCTACCGGGATGAGATACGGCGCGTTGTCCGCCCCTGCGGGCAAGCCATGGCCGGAGTAGTAAAAGAAAATCTCCGCTCGCCCGCCCTCTGCCCGGGCCACGTGGGAAAGCCAGTTTGCCTCCTGGCGCAACTCGCCCGCCGTGGCATTGATGCGCAGGTGGAGCTGGTCCGACGGCACCCCCAACGCCTGCTGGAGGTACTGCGCCACCACCCGGGCATCGTTCTCGGCGAAGTCCACATTCACCTCGGGAGAGAGCGAGCCAGAACGGGATGCGTAGTCCTCGTTGCCGATGACCACGGCGTACCGGTGGGAGACGGGCGCACCCCACTGGGGGATGTCGCGGTCCACGTCGCTGCCCAAGAAGGACCGAACCACCTTCTCATCCGCGGCCGCCGAAGCCACCACCAGCCGCTCTTGCGCCACCGCCTGGTTGAGTTGGAATTCCTGCTGCCAATCCCCGGCATACGTCCCCCACTGTTCCCGCAGCCGCAGCGAAACCGGCAGCCGGTCCGATGCATACTGCTGGTTGATGATGAACTCGCAGGCCAAACGCTGTTCAGCCCCCGGCGCCAAGGACGTCCATGTGGTCACCGGCTCCCCCGAGAGCTGATAGACCCCCTCGGGCACCACCACCTCCGCCTGCACCGACTGCGCAACCCCCTGCCCCGTGTTCTGGACCAACCACTCGATAACAAACCGGGACTTTCGGGCCAGGGTGCCGCCATCGCTGCTCAAGCGGTGGTCCACCACCTCCACCTTGGGCGCCCGAAACGACCGGGTGACCAAGTCCCAAACCACCGGATCCAGCCCGAAGCCCCTCGGCTCCTCCACCTCCACCTGCAACTGAAGCGATCCGTCCACCGTGCGCCGGTCCGTTTGAAAAGACAACACAAACTCGGTGGTGGCACCCAGTTTCGCCACCGGCAAATCCGTGTACGTCGCCACCTGTACCCCCGCCGTGCTGCCCTGGAGCGTCGCCTTCGCCCGGAGTCCCGTGCCATCCCCCAACCCGTCGTTGGTCACCCGAAACCGGACCGTACAGCGTTCCTCCGCATCCACTGCCCCATTGCCGTCTGCGTCTTCGAAGCGCAGCGAACCCGGCACCAGCGTCAAGATGGGCGGCTCGACCTTTTCTCGGATTTGGAACGAATAAACCGGCGAAACCACCTCCTGCGCCCGAACGCCAGCCTGCGCACCGGTCAGCACCTGCCCGGCGAGGGCCAGCAGCCCAACCCCACACAGGCCCAACTGGGAACGAATTCTCATGACGTAAAACTAACAAAAAACAAACCGGTTCCGAGGGTCAGGGCAGGAAGACGAAGGGATGCAGGTGCAGGTGCCGGTCCGCGGGTTCGAGGGACTGGACCCACTGCAAGAGCTGCCGCGCCTCCCAGTCGGGGGGGACCGAGCGGCTGAAGTCGCTGCGGGTGAACAGGAAGACCAGCTGGCGGACCCCGTCGCCGCTCTCGCCGGGGGGAACGGGGTCGTCCGTCAGGACATAGGCGTGCTGCCGCTCGGGCAGGGGGAAACCCGTGCCGTCAAACGAGGGGAAGCATGAATGGGGTTCGGCCTGCGAGGGGTAAAAACGTTGCACCCGATCGCCTTCGAGCAGGAAGGCCTGCAAGCAGCCCGCGGGTCCGTGGACCGTGAAGCCGAGGGAGGCCGGGCTCGGGTAAGCGGGCTGCAAGCCTTCGACCCGCGGTTGGAAGGCGGGGTCGGGAACCGTCTCGTACAACCGGACCTGAAAATCGGCGCAATGCCGCACCACGACTTGTCCTGCGGCGTCCACCTCCGTGGTGACCTCTGTCCCGCGCTCGGCGGTGACCCCACCGGCGTACGCTACGTCACTGACCTCGAGAAACTGTTGGCGGGCGTCCTCCGGTCCCTGCTGGGTGTAAGCGAGCACGGAGCGGCTGGAAACCCGCTTCTCCACCCCGGCCGCTTGGAGCGCGTCGAGGGTGGCTTCGCGGTAGGCGCAGGCCCGCGCCTGGTCGAGGGTTCGGTTCCCTGCGACCGCACACGTGCCGCAGCCCCGGTGCCAGGCGCCCGCCGACGGGGCAGGCATTGGGTCGCCGGCGGCGAAGGCCGGGAGGGCGGCGAAGGCCGGGAGGAGCCAGAGGAGCGCGCGGCGGATCATGGGCGGGACGTTTTGGGGGCGGGGCGCATTTGGGCCTCGTAGCGGGCGATGTACGCTTGGGGGGTGGTTTGGCCTGCCAACTCGCCGATGAGGGCAAAGGGAATGTCGTCGAGGCGCTTGAAGCGCACGCAGCTCTTGCCCATGTCGAGCTTGTAGCGGCAGGTCTCCGCGTAGCGCGCCTGGAACCAAGCGAGCTGCTCCGGGTCTGCGTACAGGCCCATGTGGTAGAAGTGGATGCCCGCCTTTTGGGACGCAATGCCCGCGAAAGGCAAGGGCTCAGCGGGGTTGCAGTGGTAGCCCGCCGGGTAGAGCCGGTGGGGCACGACGTAGCCCAAACCGCCATAACTCACTGCGGCCTCGAACCCCGGGGGCAGGTGGGTCAGCATCACCTCGTGGAGGCGGTGGAACGCAGCGCGGTGGGGTTCCGCGACGGAGGCGAGGATTTCCTCGACGGTGGAGCCGGTGGGTTTCATGGGGCGGGAGCGGGTTGGGGGGCGGTGGATGCGACGGCCGGTTGGAGGCACCGCACGGACAACCCCAACTGTGGGAACATAGGCAGGCGCTGGATGTTGGGGAAATGCAAGGCCAAACCCCGCACAACCCACCCATGGTCCTCCGGGGTGCTGCTCCAGAAATAGGTGAACGTGCCGATGTAATCGTGTTCTCCCGTCGTTGAACCGATGTAACCGACGGGGTGCGCGCGGAATCCGAAGGCATCGTCGCCATCCCAGCGCAGGGACTTGAGGCGGGTGGCGGCGACGTGGGGGTCGCCGAGGGCCGCTTCCAAGGTGGACCAATCCGCGTCCGTCGGGACGGCCCAACCGGTCGGGCACAACCCACGCGGATCGGTCACGGCGTAGGCGTTGTAGAACCGGCCGGGAGCCACGTCGCCGCCCCACGGCCAGAGGCAGGCCTGCGAGGCCCCTTGCTCGGCCCGCCGCCATCCCCGACGGGTCCGCGGCTGCGGGATGGCATCGCCATTCTGATAACGTTGGGCCTGCAGATTCTCGGCCAGCCAACATTGGGTCCCCACCTGCACGACCGGGTAACGGTGGTCTTGGTAGACCACCTCGGTGGGACACCCCAACCCCGGCTGGGCCGCCACCGCCGACACCAGGCCCAGCCCCACCCCCGCGACTGCGACCCCGACCGACCGCGACCCCACCCCCGCGACTGCGACCCCGACCGACCGCGACCCCACCCCCGCCCCCGCCCCCCGCA
>CAYONT010000095.1:0-2052 GCA_964405405.1 uncultured Comamonadaceae bacterium
TCGCCACCTACCGCGTGCACACGCGCACGGCGACCGAGGGCTTCGACCGCAAGCGCGTCCAGGCGATCGGCACCGGCGAGCGCGTCCTGCGCACCACCGAGCGACCGGCGCACGTGGCGAAGAACCGCCTCGCGCTCCCCGACGAGATCCCACTCGACCACCGCGTCTTCGCGGCCTACGTGCGTGGCGAGAACCCCATGGAAGCGGCCGCGGAACCCCAGCAGCACTGACACAAGGAAACCCAACCACATGGCAAGCCTCAGCTTCAACGCAAACGACGTCAAGCCCACCGCATCGTTCGACCCGATCCCCGCTGGCAAGTACCTCGCCGCCATCGTCGAGAGCACGACCAAGCCGACCAAGAACGGCGCTGGCGAGTACCTCGAGATCGTGCTCGAGGTCCTGGAGGGTCCCTACAAGGGACGCCGCCTCTGGGAGCGCCTCACGCTCAAGCACCCCAACGACGTGGTGGTGCGGATCGCGAGCGCGAACCTGTCGGCCATCTGCCACGCGGTGTCCGTGATGACGCTCCGCGACTCGCACGAGCTGCACGACATCCCGATGACCATCACCGTCGCCCTGCGCAAGCGCGAGGACAACGGCGAGATGGTCAACGTGGTGAAGGGCTACGGCAAGCGCGAGCCCACCGCGTCCGCGCCTCGCACCCCGACGGCCGCCGGAGGAGCGCCCTGGAAGCGCTGACGCGCACCTTCATGCTGCCGTACCCGCCGTCGGTGAACCACTACTGGCGGCATGTCGGCGGCAAGACCCTCGTGAGCCGCGAGGGGCGGCGCTACCGCAGCAAGGTGCGCTCGCTCCTCGCGGGCACGAGGCCGCTCACCGGGCGGCTCGCCGTCCTGGTCACGCTCTTCCCGCCGGACCGCAGGCGGAGGGACGTCGACAACGCGCTCAAGGCGATGCTCGACTCGGTGGGCAAGGGAGGCGCGTACCTCGACGACTCGCAGATCGACGACCTGCGCGTGGTGCGGGGCGAGGTGGTGGAAGGCGGATCGGCACGCATCGAGATTCGGGAGATCGGCACAGATGGAACTCCGTGACTACCAGCAGGCCGCCGTCGAGGCGGTGTACGGGCACCTCCGCGGGCGCGACGACAACCCGCTCGTGGTGATCCCGACGGGCGGCGGCAAGACGCCCGTCATCGCATCGATCTGCCGCGACGCCGTCGCGCTCTGGCAAGGGCGCGTCCTCGTCCTGGCCCACGTGAAGGAGCTGCTCGAGCAGGCCGTGGGCAAGCTCGACGCGATGGCGCCCGGCCTCGGCGTGGGCGTCTACTCCGCTGGGCTCGGCAGGCGCGAGCTCGAGCACCCGGTCACCGTCGCGGGCATCCAGTCGATCTGGCAGCGCGCTGGCGAGCTCGGCCCGGTCGACCTCGTGATCGTCGACGAGGCGCACCTCATCCCGACGGACGATGGCGAGGGCATGTACCGGCAGTTCCTGGCGGACGCGAAGCTCGTGAACCCGCTCATGCGGGTGATCGGCCTCACGGCGACGCCGTTCCGCATGCGCACGGGCATGATCTGCTCGCCCGAGGGGATCCTGAACCACGTCTGCTACGAGGTGTCGGTGGGCCAGCTCATCGAGCGCGGCTTCCTCTCGGCGCTCCGGTCGAAGGCGGGCAAGGTGAAGGTCGACATGAGCGACCTCAAGATCCGCTGCGGCGAGTTCGTCGCGAGCGAGGTCGAGCGGGCATTCGACACCGACGAGGTGGTCGAGAGCGCATGCGCCGAGATCGCGGCCGAGACCAGGTCGCGCCGCAGCACGCTGATCTTCGCCGCCGGGATCGCCCATGGCCGACACGTCGTCGACGTGCTCCGCGGGCGGCACGGCATCGACTGCGGCTGGATCGACGGCACGACACCGGCGAGGGAGCGCGAAGGCACGATCGAGCGATTCCGCTCGGGAGAGCTGCGCTACCTCGCGAACGTGAACGTGCTCACCACCGGCTTCGACGCGCCGAACGTCGACTGCGTGGCGCTGCTGCGGCCGACGGCGTCGCCCGGGCTCTACTACCAGATGGTCGGCCGCGGCTTC
>CAYONT010000095.1:2152-5426 GCA_964405405.1 uncultured Comamonadaceae bacterium
TCCGCACGATCCCCGAGGTCCCCGACGACGGGATTCCCTTCTGATGCAGCAGCACACCACCATCGACGCGGCCCTCGCGTGCATCGCGAGGGGCTGGTGCCCGGTCCCCGTCCCGCACGGCTCGAAGGGCCCGGTCGTCCCCGGCTGGCAGAAGCTCCGCATCGACGCGGACGACGCCGGGCGCCACTTCGCGGGCGACGCCAACATCGGCGTCCTGCTCGGCGAGCCCTCGGGCTGGCTCGTCGACGTCGACCTCGACTGCCCCGAGGCACGCGAGGCCGCGGAGCGCTTCCTGCCGCCCACCGCCTGCGTCACGGGCCGCGAGTCGAGCAAGGCGAGCCACCGCTGGTACGTGGCCGACGGCGCCCGCACGCGGCAGTTCCGCGACCCGGTCGACCGCTCGATGATCGTCGAGCTCCGGAGCACCGGCGCGCAGACCATCGTCGGCCCGAGCATCCACCCGAGCGGCGAGCGCTACGACGCGCTCGAGGGCATCCCCGCGACGATCGACGCCGAGGAGCTCGAGGCCTGCGTGCAGCGCCTCGCCGACCACGTGATCGCTCGCCGTCACCGGATCGCCGAGCCGGTGGGCCAGGGCGGGGCGGCGGACGACGGGCACGTCGAGCGGCGCGCGATCGCCTACCTCGACCGCATGCCTCCGGCGATCTCCGGTTCGGGCGGGCACGCCGCGACCTACGCCGCCGCCACGGCGCTCGTCCATGGTTTCGGCATCGCCCCGCCGAGGGCGCTCGCGATCCTGCGCGACCACTACAACCACCGCTGCGATCCGCCGTGGTCGGAGGCCGAGCTCTCGCACAAGGTGAACGACGCCGAGCGCAAGCCGCACTCGCGGCCCTACGGCTGGCTGCGCGACGAGCGCAAGGCGGCCGACCTCGGCGTCGACCTCTCGAACTTCAGCCTCTGCCAGGGCGCGGAGGGCCATCAGGCGGCAGGAACCGGCGAGGCCCCCGCCGCATCCGACGGTCCGCCGGACCCGGGTCCGTTCCCCGAGCACCTGCTTCGCGTCCCCGGCTTCATGGCCGACGTCATGGCGCACAACCTGGCGACCGCACACCGGCCGCAGCCCGTGCTCGCGCTCGCGGGTGCCGTCACGCTGCAGGCGGTGCTTGCGGGCCGCAAGGTGCGCGACGAGCGCGGGAACCGCACGAACCTCTACGCCGTCGGCGTCGCGCCGTCGGGCGCTGGCAAGGACCACGCGCGCAAGGTCTCGAAGAACGTGCTCTTCCACGCAGGGCTCGACGCGCTCGAGGCGAACGAGGACCTCGCGAGCGACGCTGGCCTCGTCAGCGCCCTCGAGATCAACCCGGCGTCGCTCTTCCAGTTCGACGAGTTCGGCCGCTTCCT
This sequence comes from uncultured Comamonadaceae bacterium, assembly GCA_964405405.1. Classification (GTDB taxonomy): domain Bacteria; phylum Bacteroidota; class Bacteroidia; order Flavobacteriales_D; family Sanyastnellaceae; genus CAMCYM01. The sequence goes on from CAYONT010000095.1 coordinate 3,518, forward strand.
CCGCACCATCGGCGACGCGAAGAAGGCGCCGCACCTCTACAACGTCCTCACGGCGCTGATGAAGCTCTACTCGAGCGCCGACACCGTCTTCAAGGGCAAGGCCTACGCCGACGCGAAGCGCAACAAGGTGATCGACCGGCCCTGCGCGGTCGTCTACGGGACGACGGTGCCCGAGCACTTCTTCGAGTCGCTGACCGCAGACGCCCTCGCCGACGGCTTCATGGCCCGGCTCCTCGTCTTCGAGGCCGACTCGACCGCGGTGCGCCAGCGCGCCCATGCGACGGCGATCCCGGAGCCGATCCTCGAGGCGGCCCGCTGGTGGGGCGACTTCGCGCCGGGCGGCGACCTGCGGCGGACGAATCCCGACCCCGTCGTCGTGCCGACCACGCCCGAGGCGGTCGCGGTCTACGACCGCTTCGCGCTGACGGTCGACGCGGAGCTCGCGAAGGACTCGCCGGGGCGGTCGCTCTGGGCGCGTGCGGAGGAGAAGGCGTGCAGGCTGGCGCTGGTCCATGCGTGCAGCGCGGACCGTGCGAAGCCGGTGGTGGGCCAGGAGGCGGCGGAGTGGGCGTGCGCCGTGTCGGAACACCTGACCAGACGCATGCTCCACCTCGCGCACGCATGGGTTTCAGACGGCCAGTTCGACTCGCGGCAGAAGCGCGTGCTGCGTGCGATCCGCGCGGCTGAAGGAAAGATCTCCGCGTCTGAACTCTGCCGACGCACGCAGTGGCTGAGCAAGCGAGAGCGTGGCGAGGTGATCGAAAACCTGCTGGAAACAGGCCAGATCGTGATGCGCAGCGAGTCGACGGCCACGCGCCCGAGGACGGTGTATGCGGTGGCGTGAGTTCAAAAGTTCAATCGTTCCTAAAGCTCTCGCGCGCGTACGCGTGGGCGCTACGCGCACGGGTGGAGGGACGGAAGTAATGAAGAATATCTCTCTCTTCTCTAAAACATCTACAAAACAGGCCCTCCGCGCGTCGGAGATCCTTCAAGCGACCCCCTGCGATATCTCGGACGCATCTGAACGATTGGGTCCTCCCGGGCCGATTTTGGCTGCTTTTGGCCCTCCGGAGCGGCAGGCAATCGCGAGTGAGTTTGTTTCGCGTGGGTCGCGCTCCTCGCCCTTGGCCCACGGAGCCCGCCACGTTGCCCCAGGACGCGTTCGTCGCGCTCGCGGCGGCCGAGGGCAAAGCGAGCCAAGGAACGCCGCAGAAGCCAACGTAGCGCCTTCGTGCGCGTCGCCCGTTCACCATGTCAACCGAGGAGAAGGTCATGTCGCCTGACGCCACCACGCCCATGTCGGTCGAGCTCCGCCCGCTCGATGCCGTCCGCCCCTATGCCAACAACCCGCGGCAAAACGACGACGCGGTCGAGGCCGTCGCCGAGAGCATCCGCCGGTTCGGGTTCCGCCAGCCGATCGTCGTCGATGCTGACGGCGTCATCGTCGCCGGGCATACGCGCTTCCGGGCCGCCCAGCAGCTCGGCCTCGCGACCGTGCCCGTCCACGTGGCCACCGACCTCACCCCCGACGAGGTGCGCGCCTACCGCCTGGCCGACAACAAGACCGCCGAGCTCGCCTCCTGGGACGACGCCATGCTCTCGATCGAGCTCGACGCCCTCCGCGGCGCAGGGATCGACTGGACCCTCCTCGGCTTCGACGAGGAGGAGCTCGCGAAGCTGCTCGCGCCCGCAGGGACCGAGGGGCTGACCGATCCCGACGCCGTCCCGGAGAAGCCCGCCGACCCGATCACGAAGCCCGGCGACCTCTGGCTCCTCGGCAAGCACCGCCTCCTCTGCGGCGACTCGACGAGCGCGACGGACGTCGCCCGGCTCCTCGACGGCGCGGTGCCTTCCCTCATGGTCACCGACCCGCCCTACGGCGTGGAGTACGACCCCGAGTGGCGCATGG
>CAYONT010000096.1:0-5385 GCA_964405405.1 uncultured Comamonadaceae bacterium
GCACCTACGGCCCTGCCCAGTGTGGCGGCGCCTCGACGGTGACCTTCGACGGCCACACTTACAACTTGGTGGGCATCGGCAACCAGTGCTGGTTCAGAGAGAACTTGCGGTCGGACAACTACCGCAACGGGGACCCGATTCCGGGCAATTTGAGCGACAGCCAGTGGACTTCGACGACTTCGGGGGCGCAGGCGGTATTCGGGGAGGGGTCGTCTACGGTCTACTCTGGTAGCTCGGATGAAACGGCGAACCTCGCCACTTACGGCCGTTTGTACAACTGGTACGCGGTGAACGATGCGCGGGGTTTGTGCCCGTCGGGCTTCCATGTTCCTACGGATGGGGAGTGGACGGTTTTGGAGAACTTCTTGGGGGGGTCTTCGGTCGCGGGAGCGAAGATGAAGTCATCCCCTTCCGATACACCGCCCTGGAACGGCACCAACAGCAGCGGGTTTTCCGCGTTGCCCGGTGGCTTCCGATTCATCTACGATGGCTCCTTCAACTATGAAGGCTACTTCGGCTATTGGTGGTCTTCTTCAGCCGCTGGGCCAAACGACGCCTGGACCCGCGACCTCTACTCCAGCAGTGGCAGTGTCTTTCGGAACTACGACGACCACCAACGAAACGGCTTCTCCGTCCGTTGTGTTCGGGATGAATGAGGAGGCGCGCTGCGCGCGGGAGATAAGCGGCTTCGCCGCTGAGATAGGAAATGCGCGGCGCTGCGCGCCGTTGAAATAGGAGATGCCGTGGCTTCGCCGCAGGGGTGTAAGTCCAAATAGGGGCCAGCCTTGACCCTCGCGGAATGAATGGGGATTTCCCCTTGCCTCGATGGCGTCACCCCGACGAGTTCAAATAGCAACATCATTTGAACCCGGCGAGCAGATTTTGATTGTGTTACTTTCACTAGGCCAAACCAACACCATGCCCCGTTTCGCTTCCCCCCACGTGTCCATCCTCGTCCCCGCCCTTCTCCCCGCGCTCCTCCTCGCCGTCCTCTCATCCGCCTCAGCCCAAACCCTCCCCAGCTACCTTCCCACCGACGGCTTAGTGGCGTGGTATCCGTTAGATGGGAATGTTGCTAATTTGGTTGACTCAGGATTGGACGGGTTGAGTTTCAATGGAAGTTACTGCCCGAATCGTGCTGGAGTGCCAGGGAGTGCAGCTCGCCTACCAGGCCTAATTCAACTCCCGCTTAATGAGGCAATTACATCGCATGAATTCAGCATTTCTTTTTGGACATTGATGCGTCAAACGTTAGGTCACAATGCTGTGCAGGTGGCTACACCCAATGGGCCAGGTAGGATGAATTTGGGGTGGACTAGCCCAGGAGGAACAAACATTTACATGAGTGAATTGGAGTGTCATGGGGGGTATGGTGATTGTGGGGTAGCGTCTTTGGAATCTACAGTTTCGTTGGATTCTTGGACACATTTGACTTTTTCATTTTCAAACGGTACGATTTTCATTTATTTGAATGGCTCTCCTGTCACCTTGGCGCCAACATCTTGCACCGTGGAATTTTTCTGTGAATCCCCCGGGATGAGTATTTGGTTCGGAGGTGATGTAGGAGGAGGGGCAATCGAGTATTACGACGGAGACTTCGACGAAATTGGGATCTGGAACCGCGCGCTGACGGATGCCGAAGTGATGGCGCTGTACCTCGGGGAGGCTCTGGTGGCGGGATGTACGGATCCGACTGCCTGCAACTTCAATTCGGAGGCGAACCTGAATGATGGGTCGTGTGTGCCGTCGGGGTGCATGGAGACGGGGGCGTGTAACTACAATGAGGACGCTGAATGCCCGGGAGAAACGTGCGACTACACCTGCTGCCCCGGACCGGGGTGCTGCGGCCCCGGGACCACGTGGGATGCGACGTCACAGAGCTGCGCGCCGGATCCGGAGTTCATCGCGGCCATCGAAGCGGCGACCGCGGCGGAAGCAGCGGCAGCAGCTGTGGCGGAGGCCTTGGATGGCGTGTGTGGGTTGGGGACGGTTTGGCATGCAGCATTGGGCATGTGCACCTGCGCCTTGCCTGCGGACGATTGCCCGACCGACATCAGCGGGAATGGCGTGACCGGCGTCGAGGACCTCCTGATGTTGCTGGCGGAGTTTGCCATGGACTGCCCTGTTCCGCCCGTTCTGGAAGGGCCTTGTGCAGGCGCGACCGCCGTAACCTACCACGACCATACCTACCCCCTCATCGCCATCGGGTCGCAATGCTGGTTCCAAGAAAACCTCCGCACTGCGTCCTACCTCAACGGCGACCCCATTCCGGGTGGGCTGAGCGATGCGGAGTGGACGTCGACAACGGCGGGGGCGCTGGCTGTGTACAACGAAGATCCCGCGAACCTGGAGTTGTATGGGCGTCTTTACAACTGGTATGCGGTCAACGATGCGCGCGGGCTGTGTCCGACGGGGTGGCATGTGCCCACCGAAGCCGAGTGGACCGTCCTGGAAAATGAACTCGGAGGGGCACAAGTTGCTGGTGCCGCAATGAAATCATCTCAATCCGATAACCCACCATGGGACGGTTCAAATGAAAGTGGTTTTTCCGGCCTGCCAGGAGGTGGAAGGAACTTCGAGAGCGGTGTATTTTACAATTCGGGCACGAATGGATATCATTGGAGCACTTCTCTTGAAGGGGAACAGCCGATTTTGATGAATCTCTTTCTCGGCCAATCAGTTGTTGAGCAGTACCCGAGTCTCCCCCGAGGCGGGTTCTCGATTCGTTGTGTGAAAACAGAGGGAGCGCTTTGCTTTGACCCGGATGAAGATGGGGTCTGCGCGGAACAAGAAATCAGTGGATGCACCAACGATGAAGCACCTAATTATGAGTCTTTTGCTACCGAGGACAACGGCACCTGTGTAATTGGGCCATGGCAATGCAATGGAATTTCAGGGGTCAGTTTCGATGGATACTCTTACCCCTTGGTTGGAATTGGCGAACAATGTTGGTTTAAAGAAAACCTACGTACAAGTCATTATCGGAATGGTGATTCGATTCCAAGTGAATTGGATGGATTCGCGTGGCAAGGAAGTTTTTTAACCGGGGCTTTTTGTGTCTATGGTGAGGGGGAATCAGAGGTGCAAGGGGGAAGTGAATCTGACTCCATCAATGCCATCTGGTATGGTCATTTGTACAATTGGAGCGCGGTACAAGATATCCGGGGCCTTTGCCCAAGCGGGTTTCACGTGCCTTCGGACATTGAATGGGCCATACTTACGAGCTACATTGGAGTTCCATTGGGAACGCAGATGAAGGCGAGTGCCAATGATGTACCCCCGTGGAATGGAGACAACGCCAGCGGCTTCACAGCGACCCCAGGTGGTCACCGCAGTTACAATGGTGGATTCTTCGCAGATGAAGGGGAAAAGGGATTCTGGTGGAGTTCGACATCCCTAGGGCCAAACGCTGCTTGGTACAGAAGTTTGAGCACGGATTTGGACATGGTGCGACATTACGTAGATCGTCGAATGGGGTATTCTGTAAGGTGTTTGAAAGACTGAATTGCCCTGGGTTACCCAAGAGTTTAGGTTGAATCTAAAAAATTGGAATCAATGGATGTAGAAGGGAAAGGATGCATCAATGTTGGATCGATCACCAAAATGGCGTTGGCATGGATAGTGGGGATCGTGCTCGCGGGAGGGGCAGAAGCGCAACCGGACACCACTTGGGTGACTCGAACGTTGTGCGCAAATAACAGTTTGCTTCTTTCTGTGAATGAAATTGACAACTGGCCAAATTCCACACCATTCGTCAACCTCAATTGGCGCACAACCTGCGAGCCGGCATCCGGTTGGCAAGAGTCAGGATTTGATGATTCCAATTGGGAAATTCCGTCTCGACATTCGAATTGTAATGAAATAGCGGGGCAGGCTCATTATTGTTCAGGAAGTGATCTTTGGATGTGGCCAATTTCGGCTTGCCAACAGGCTTTTTTTCGTGTTGCTTTTAACGCGGTTGCCGGGCAAGATTTAACAATTAGCTATGGAGTAGATGACGTTTCAGATGTCTACATCAATGGCCAACACATTCATTCGGGAATCGCTTGGGAGATTTGTTATCATCTGGATATATCTCCTTTTCTTGTAGAAGGAGAGAATGTTATCGCCATCAGAGGATACGACATGGGAGGTTGTCGCGGATTTTGGGGCGCCTTCACTTCGGAGCCACATAGCATCTGGGAGGATGGAACCCTTGGACCTGATCGTTGGGTGACCTCACCGGGGATTTACACCGTAACAACAATTGGGCTCGAAGAAGTTAAAGTAATTGTGTTTCAGGTGGACTCAGACTCCATGGTTGGCTGCACCGATGCGGTTGCTTGTAATTTCTTTCAGGATGCAACGTGTGATGATGGAAGTTGCATTTATCCAGTTTCGCCAGTGACGGACTGTGCGTTCGGGGAAGCGTTCTGTAGCCCCGGAATGATTTGGAATAGCGGGCTCCAAAAGTGCCAGTTCCCAGCCGATTATGACATGACCATTTGCGGCCCTGGGACGGTTTGGGATGCCGCTTTGGGAATCTGTACAAGTGGATTGACCCCAGCGGACTGTCCCACCGACTTGAACTCGGATGGCATAACGGGCACCGAGGACCTTCTGATGTTGCTTTCGCAGTTCGCTATGGACTGCCCTGTTCCGCCCGTTCTGGAAGGGCCTTGTGCAGGCGCGACCGCCGTAACCTACCACGACCATACCTACCCCCTCATCGCCATCGGGTCGCAATGCTGGTTCCAAGAAAACCTCCGCACTGCGTCCTACCTCAACGGCGACCCCATTCCGGGTGGGCTGAGCGATGCGGAGTGGACGACGACAACGGCGGGGGCGCAAGCGGTGTACAACGAAGATCCCGCGAACCTCGCGGCCTATGGTCGCTTGTACAACTGGTACGCGGTGAACGATGCGCGAGGCTTGTGCCCCACAGGCTGGCATGTGCCCACCGAAGCCGAGTGGACCGTCCTGGAAAATGAACTCGGAGGGGCACAAGTTGCTGGTGCCGCAATGAAATCATCTCAATCCGATAACCCACCATGGGACGGTTCAAATGAAAGTGGTTTCAAAGGAGTCCCCGGTGGATACAGGTCGAGTGGGAGTGGGGTTTGCATTTTCAGTGGAACGAGTGGTCACTGGTGGAGTGCAACGAGCATCGGGCTCTCTGCTTGGAATTTTGACATAGAAATTGGCGCCAATCGGTTAAGACGGGATCCCGATGACAATGGCAAAAGTGGAGAGTCTGTTCGTTGCATAATGAACTGATTTCCACATGCATTTTGCGAAATTTACAGTTGACAAGCGTCATTCCCAACCCCAACGAGACACCCGGCGGAAAGTGGTGATCCCGGCGGGAATCGAACCCACAACCGTCTGCTTAGAAGGCAGATGCTC
>CAYONT010000097.1:0-5347 GCA_964405405.1 uncultured Comamonadaceae bacterium
ACGTCGATCTGGCGCACGTCCCCTTCGAACACTTCCTGTAAACTCGGACCTCCATTGTCCGCGATATAGGTCAGAACGTCCCCCATGGCGGTGAAGGAACCTTGGAAATAGGTGACCTGGATTCCGTACAAATCAGCGAGAATCCCGGGCAAAGCAGGGTCTGTGGCCCCCGACACGAGTGGGGGGGTCGTGCCGTAGCTCAATTCCACCCCATACTCGCTCCACATCAAAGCGACGATGGCGTCGTAGTTCTCTTCGCTGTCCAGCAATCCCTCGTTGATGAAGTCGGTGATGAACTGGGCCATGTAGGAAGTGACGTCGTCTCCGGGAGCATATCCGAAGAAGGGCGACCCACCTTCGTACGTGAATGCCACGCTGGTCTTCGTCAGGACGCTCAGGTACCCCATGACGGTCGCGGTCACATCCGTATAGCTGCCCGTCTCGAAAAAGAACTCCTGCGGTGTACCGATGTCAGCCACCGTGCTCGCCACGAGGTCTCCGTATTCGACGCCAGCGGCATCTCGGTAAAATGGACCCAAGGCCCGGTCGTACATCAAATTCAGGTGCAGGATGGTCTTGTCGTCGTTGAACTCCCAACTGCCTTCATAGACCAAATCCGATTCCAACTTGCTGATGGTCACGCCACCATCTCGTCGAAAATCTGCCACGAGTCGCAAATTGTTCCCGGAAAGCAGTTCTGTGATGTTGGTGTCGGCATCCGTGCCGAGCTGTTGGACCCGGGCCGAATTCCAAGTACCGATGAGCCGTGCCTCCGGGGTGCGCAAGTGAAGCAGGGAGCCGTCTTGGTCATACTTTCGGCAGCCGGGCAGTGCAAGAGAGGCGCCGAGGGAAGCAGCGAGCAACACCCGCAGGGCAATAGAACGGTTCTTCATGGCATTCAGATTCGGTAGGTAAGGGACAGGCTGAAAGTGCGGCCCGCCCGGAAGGCCAGCCAGTTGTACAATTCGCCTTGGAAGACGTAGGCCTTCTGATCCAAAGGATTGAAGAGATTGTTGCCTCGAAATCCAAGGACAAAGTGTTCTCCCAGTTGCCGGGAGCAAGTCAAGTCGAAAGTAGGCAGGGGCTGCTGATAGATGTCCGGCATCCCCCCGAACTGCACCATGATGAGCTTGCTTCCCTGCACATTGAAGGAAGCGGTGGCTTGGAACCGGGCGGAATCCGGTGCGAACGTGAGCATGGCATTGAAGAGGTAAGGAGCCTGTCCGTACAAGGGGCGCGTGTCAGGGTGCATGGAGTCGGTATTGCGAATCACCCTGAGTTCCTCCTCCAGAATCGCCGTTCGGCTGCGAATGAAGCTGAGGTTGCAAGCCAGGGTCCAGGCAGCCAATCGCTCATGCAACAAGGCCAAATTCTGCCTCCCCTCCAACTCGATGCCCACCACATTGGCAAACGGTATGTTGGTCCATGTGTATTCCGGGTTGCTGCCACCGGATTCCAGCACGCTGGTTTGCTCGATGGGATCCGTGAACCGCTTGTAGAAGAGGGTGGCGCTGTATAGCGCTCCCAAGTCAGGGAAGCGCTCCAACCGCAAGTCAAAGTTGTCGACCCGCGTTCCATCGAGTGCGGGGTTTCCAGAGAGGGTTTCAAGGGTCTCGAAGTCGAATCCTCGGAACGGTGCTTTTTCCCGGAATACGGGGCGGGCCAAACTCCGGCTCACCGATGCCCGCAGGTTCGTCAACTGGATGCCATCGGACTCCCCCAACTGCCACACCATGTTCACCGAGGGGAGAACATCTACGTCGTTGAGCCGTCCCTCCAACCGCTCGAGTTGTTGGGGGGTGAGATCGGTGGCATCGTCCAACCGGGCGGAGCGGATGCTCATGACTGCCCGTTCCACCCGGATACCGGCATTCATTCGAATGGCGGGGTGGGGCATGAAGTCCATCATGGCGTAGGCGGCCATGACCCGTAGGCTTCCTCGGTCGGTGTTGTTGAGGTCTGTAAGCAGCAACGATTCTACATAAGGCAGGCCTCGACCGATGACCATGTTGCTGTCCGCTGTGTAGCTGTTGGGATTCCCATCATAGAGGTTGGTGCTCTGTTTGAAGGTGAACTGGCTCTCCTCGTGACGCCGCTGGGTCAGCACGTGGGACAACCCTGCGGTGAGTTTGGCAGTGCGGTCCGTCCCCGGGAACAAGGGCTGCTCGAAGTGCACCTTGGTATCCCACTTCGACTCCTCGAGCGTCCGGAAGAACCGGGTAGGAGAGGGGTAGATGGCGGACAGGATGGAGTAGACCGTGTCCACATTGAGCGGAACGTTCAAGTCGCCAATCTCCCAACCTTCGACAAACAGAGCCTGTTCCACGGCGGATAGATCTTGAAACCAATTGGGCCCGAGGATGCCATCGTTGACCAACTGTTGGATCACGGGCAGGACGTCCCCGGTGATGTCGGAGCCGGATGGGGAAGTGATCGACACCCCGGCCAAATCCGGCGTAAACCTAGGCTCGAAGTTGTTGTAAAACACGCGCAGGTCCGGCGTCGACATCCGGCCCGCTGAATACCCCGAACTCCAATCCAGTTTCCCCCGTGTGGCTGGCAGGAAATGTTCCCCCCGGAGCTGGTAGATGCCCAATTGTCGGCTTTCGTAACGTTGCGTCCGCTGCTCCTGGTCCAAATCCGTGTCCAAATTGTTGAACCCAAGCATGTAGCGCGACTCATTTTGCCCACTGAAATTGGGCATGGCCATCGCAGAAACCTTGTTGAATTCGTTGGGCTTGAAACTCACGTTTAGCAACATGTTCCAGTAAACAGACTCCGTGTTGAGCTCGTCATCAAACCGCCGAAGCAGGGGCAACGGGAGGTCCAGCTCAAAACTCGCAGCGTTGTAGCGACCGTACTCCCCGCCGTCATAGGACCGGTTGGACCGCTTGTACTGCAACCCGAAAACGTATCCCAACTCCCGCCCAGCGACCAGGGTTTGGTTTCCGAAGCTGATGCTCTGGGTCAGGTCGAGCGGGGCACGCCGCCGCACGTTGTCCCAGTTTTCCCCAAAACTCTGGCCGATCTGGGTCAACAAGGCGTTTTGTTCAAGACTCAGTGGCCCCATGCCGTACGTTTCCAAACTGTCCACCGTGATGCCCAGTTGCCCAGCCACCGCACCAATGGGATTGCCCGGACCGATGTCGTTGCAGTCCAGGATTCCCAAATCTGTGAGCTGGGACTCGAATCCCATGTAAACCAGGCCTTCATAGAAGCATGGGCTGACCACCGAAGGCCAATCCGACCTCGTCCTGCCCGCCACGATGTCGGGCATGGCCCGGGTGCCATCGTCCCAACCCAACCAGTCCGTTTTGCCACGCGCAGAGGACAAAACATCCCGGAAGGTGGTCTGGTCGTGAAAACCCAGTGTGGTGGTGAATTGGAAATTGAATTGGGACGGGAAATCCCTGGTGATGACATTCAAATAGGCCCCGGTCCAATCGGCTGGAGCGTTGGCGCTCTGGGTCTTGACGACCATCAAGTTGTCAATCAAATTCGTGGGGAAGATGTCCAATTCGAGGGTGTTGCGCCGCGGATTGATGGAAGGCACCTCCAAGCCATTGAGGGTGGTTTTGATGTACCGATCGCTCAACCCCCTTACGAAGACGAAGTTGCCCACAGTCGACACCCCGGTCACCCGGCGCATGGCACCCGCGGCATCGCTGTCCCCGGTCCGCCGGATTTGTTGGTTCGAAATGTAGTCCAGCGAGGTGACGTCCTTTTTCCGGATGTTCTCCATGTACGTATCGCGGGAACGGTCCACCTTCGCAACCACTTCTGCCCCTTGACCGATGAGGATGGCCTCGGGCTGCAGCGGAAAGTTCACAATCACCACTTCCTTGTCCTTGATCGTTACCTCCTCTATGATGCTGCTGTATCCAATGAAAGAACCCGTGATCTGATAAACCCCGGGGGCCAAACCGGTGATGCTGTAGTTTCCATCCAAATCTGCCATGGCCCCTTTCGGCCCCTGTCCCACAATGACATTCGCCCCAATCAGAAGCTCCCCATTGACCGCATCGGATACGGTTCCCCGGATGGTTCCTTGGGCCAGAAATTCCAGTGGTAGCAAGCAGGTGAGCAATATTACAGCGCAGCAAGCGGGGCGGAGGAAGGAACGCATGGGCTCTGAGAATTGCGGCAAATTTGGCCCGCAGGCCCAAGGCTTGTGTTATGGGTTCGTTAACTGCACGTTATCCCCTCAGACATGGGTCCGAGGGACGCGCAAAAAAAAAACCGCCGCACCCGAGGGCACGGCGGTTTCGCAAAGAGTAGGTCCTGGCTTAGTTGCAGGTGGTTCCGAATGCCGACAAGAAGGCCAGCAAGTCCGGAGTTCCCACTACACCGTCGCCGTTGATGTCGCTCGGACAGTCGCTGCCGATCTGGAAGGTGCAAGAACCATCCTCGACCGTAGCGGCCAAGTTGAAGTTCTGAGCATCGGAGTAGGTGCAACCTGCGATGGCCACCACCGTGCAGGGCACACTGGCTTCTGCATGGGGGTTGAAGTCGGCAAACTCTGGGTTGGTGCAGCCGCTGCATGCCGTCGTTTGGCCGAAGCAAACAGGCTCCAAATCCGTGGATCCCGCAACGGTCACCGTTCTGCTGATTCCATCGGCAGCACCCGCTGCAGTTTTGAAGGTGTAGTTGTAGGTGCCGGGCGAAAGGTTCACTGTGAACTTGTACAACTCGTAGTTCGCCCAGGTCATTGGGAGATTTGCGCCTGCAGTGAAATCACCCGAGATGGCTGCGGCATTGCCGTTGTTCCACATGTCTACGCGGAAGGTCACGGCGTACTGGCATGAAGTGTTGGAGTCGGTCGCGGCTGGGTTGTAGTTCGCTGCAGCCATGTCCGTACATCCTGCGATTTCGGCGTCGTTGCACACACCATCGCCATCTGTGTCGCCATTGACAACGGTTCCGGTACCGTTGGTAGCGCCACTGCAGAAGTCGCATCCAGAGGCGTAGATACATGCAGCGCCTGCATCTGTTGCCTCACTGTTGTAGTTGCATGCAGTGTTGTCCTGGCATCCAGCCACTTCATTGTTGTCGCAAACACCGTCGTTGTCTGCGTCACCATCCACAACCGTTCCGGTGCCATCGGTGGCGCCGCTGCAGGTATCACATCCGGTGGCATAGGTGCAAGACCCGTTGTTCAGGGTTGCAGCACTGTTGTAGTTACAAGCCGTTGCGTCCGTACAACCGGGAACATCGTTGTTTCCGCCGCCACCCGTTGGGATGTTGGCGATGCCAGCCGTTCCGATGAACGACCAGTTTTCCAGCCAGTTGTCGCCGTTGGGATCAAAGGCCCCCATGTAACTGTAGGTGCCCGGAGCCGTCACATCGG
>CAYONT010000098.1:0-5302 GCA_964405405.1 uncultured Comamonadaceae bacterium
GGCATGCCGCACAAGGACCTCGAGTTGCTGCTCGCTGCGCTCTAATTGCGCGGCTGGGCGACGCGGAGACAGGAGACCTGGCGCAGTTGCACCGCGCAGAAACAAGAAATGGGAGATGGGAATGAAAGCTGGCAGATGAAGCGTGACTGCGTCACGCGTGGACGGAAGCTAACGGCAACGCTATGACGAGAAATCATTGAACATACGACAATGAATACAAACATATTTCTATGTCTAACCACCATTGCCCTTTTGACTTCGTTCAACGGACAGACCTCTCATCAAAAAGGAAGCGCAGGCCCGTTTACAATCGGTGACACGGTAAAAACACTTGGCAGTAGCATAATGGTTGTTTATCAAGACAAGAAAAATGTTTACTGGTTTGGCAGTTGGGAAACGGGGGTTTACCGATATGATGGAACGACATTGATCAATTACACAACAAAACATGGCTTGCCAAACAATAGAATTGACGAAATCAAAGAGGACAAATCTGGCAACTTATACTTCATTGGTTGCCATCCGAATTCTACAGTAGCTAAATTTGATGGGCAATTTTTTACTACTCTTTCGGCAACCAGAAGCAATGAATGGAAACTTCAAGCTGAAGATTTGTGGTTCAGGAATGCTTTTCAAACTGAAAAAGCATATCGGTTTGATGGCACTCATTTGTATGAATTAACATTGCCAGGGCCACCAAAATTCTCCAATCCCTTTGAAATCTATTGCATCTATAAGGACCAGAAAGGGAACATTTGGTTTGGGACGAATCCCGTTGGAGCTTGCCGTTATAATGGAAAAGATTTCGAGTGGATCACCGAAGAAGACGTAACTGAATTTCGCAATACAGGAGCAAACGGAGTTCGTTCCATTGCCGAAGACAAAAATGGCGACTTCTGGTTCAACACCGAAAATCGCTACAGTATTTACGACAGCACAACACTAAAAAGCAATAGGTTTTACAGAAGACAAGCAAGCATCGGTGGTTTAGACGGAAAAAAGGACAGCGATTTAAACGAGTTTCTATCGACAGCAATAGACAGCGAAAATAATTTGTGGTTTGTAACTTATCGCAATGGCGTTTGGAAATACGACGGGATAAGAATTACGCACTATGCTGTGCAAGCTGACTCAAAAGACATTACGTTATTTAGCATCTACAAAGACAACAATGGCCACCTATGGCTTGGAACACACGAAAACGGTGTATTTAAATTCAATGGGGCATCATTCGAAAAATTTGTACCATGACGAATGACCTATGAGCGACCACAAACACACGTTTTGCATCATGCGGGGAAACGTTCTTACATACAAGTTCCGTTTTCAAATTGGGATTGGGTGCTGGGTTGACAATTTTGTGCTCCGAAAACCCCAACGAATGCAAAGCGTGGGAACGATTCCATCCTGAAATACTGGGTTGTCCAGAACAGAGACCAATTCACGTATCTGGTTTTGAATGATCACGCACCGCGTGACACCTTCTTCAAGGTCATAAAATCAAATACCTAGCTGATCCTGGCAGCGAAGATGGTAAGTCCATTCCAATGAGCGTCCGCAACCAGATTTCCGATCCGGTCCACTCGAGACAATCGCTCTATGGGTTTAGGCTCCTTGTGAATCAACAGACTTTGTTCGCCCGGATTCCAATCCTCGCCCCAGAAATGCAACCGCCTTCATCCGCTCGCTGAACGATTCATTACATCTCTCATCTCGGCGCGCAGCGGCATTTCTTATCTCGGCGCGCAGCGGCGAGAGTCAAGCGGCGAGTTCCTCGCCGAGCTGGTTGAATAGCCTGAATTCCAGCAGTTCCATCGAAGAGTTGGACTCAACACGGAGTTGAATCTTAAACTGCTTGCGCCAAGTCTTTGCGACCGAGCGGAACCAGCCCTTGCAGAGATAGGCCTCAACGATGGGGTGGACCATGAGGGTCAGGGAACGGTGACCCTCGGAAGTGGTCAAGTAGTGCAGGCTGTTCTCGATGGTGTCCGTGATCAGGATGGAGGCTCCAACCTCGCCTGTGCCACGGCAAGTGGGGCATTTCTCAGCCGTTTTGACGGCAGCTACCGGCCTCACACGCTGGCGGGTCATCTCAACCACCCCGAAACGGCTCGGAGATTGGATATTGTGTTTGGCCTTATCAGACCGCATAGCCTCTTTGAGGGCATCCGTGAGCTGCTTGTTGTGCTCCTTCTTCGCCATGTCGATGAAATCGATGGCGATGATGCCCCCCATGTCCCGCAATCGGAGAACGCGCGCGATTTCATCGACGCACTCCAGGTTCGTCATCAGTGCGTTCTCCTCTTGGTCCTTGGCACCCGATTTCCGCCCCCCGGAATTCACGTCAATCACGTGCATGGCCTCTGTCTGCTCGATGATCAAGTATGCGCCACTCTTCAGATTCACTTGCCGACCGAAGGCAGCTTTGATTTGCCGGTGGATGGACAGGGTGTTGAAGAGGTCCTTGTCCCGACTCAACTTGAGCACCTCCTCCTTCTCTGGAGCGATGCTGTGGAGATAGCCCCGCACATCCTCAGCAAGCTTGGGATCATTGACCCAAATCGTGGAGCAATCGGGCGAGAGGACATCCCGTAGGACCGCACTGGTTTTGTCCAGTTCACCCAAGACTCGCTTGCCAGGCTTGGCGTGACGCAGTTTCTTGTGCAAGTCGGACCAACGGCTGACGAGGTCCTCCAAATCCGCCTTGAGGTCGGCTGTGCCTTTGTTCTCTGCGACCGTACGAACGATGATACCGAAGCCCGGGGGCAGGATGTCCTGCATGAGTTTCCGGAGTCGGTTGCGTTCTACTTCTCCCTTGATGCGGCTCGACATGGAAACCCGGTCTCCGAACGGTACCAACACGAGGTAGCGACCAGGCAGGGTGACCTCAGCGGTCAAGCGCGGGCCCTTGGAACTGATGGGTTCCTTGGCTACTTGCACCAAAACGAGTTGAGAGGCACTCACCTCATCCTTCACCTTTCCCTTCTTGTCCAATTCTGGGGAACGCGGGAAATGGGCCAAATCGGCCACCGGCAACTTGCCGGCCATCACTTTCTTGACGTATTCCTGCTGGGTTTGGAAATGGGGACCCAAGTCGAGGTAGTGCAGGAAGGCATCCCGCTCGTGCCCTACATCGACAAAAGCTGCGTTCAGGCTGGGCAATACCTTCCTGACCCGACCGAGGTAGATGTCCCCGACGGCGTAATCAACACTCCCTTCATCCCGGTGCAACTCGACGAGTTGACCGTTTTCCAGAAGCGCAATTTCAATGCCCTCGGGCATCGAATTGATCACAAGTTCTTTGCTCAAGGGCAAACTATTGAAGGTTCAACCGCCGCAAAAGAACGATGGAAGCCCGGGCCGAAGCCCGGGCCATGCATCACTTCTTCTTGTGGCGGTTCTTGCGCAACCTCTTCTTCCGCTTGTGCGTGGCCATCTTGTGGCGCTTTCTTTTTTTACCGCTAGGCATGGTTCAAATGATTAAGGTTCTGTGGTTCCGGCCTTCCCGGACTCCAGACGTTCGATGAAAGATAACACCCGATTCGACACCACCGTATCCGGTGCGAAGGGAAGGTATTCCCGGTAACGGATCAACGCCGCTTCCGTCTTTCCCATGCCCTCGTAGCATCTCGCTGTGAAGAACAGTCCGTTTCGATAAGAAGAATCTGCAGCCATGCAGGCCTCAAATCCCACCACTGCGCGGTCGTACGCGCCCTCTTCCATGTCCAGAAGAGCCAGTTGCCAAGTGGCATCTAGGTGACCTGGTTCCAAGGTCAAGACTTGGGAGAAACGTTCCCGGGCTTTGTCGGTTTGGCCTGATTGGATGCTAAAGATTCCAAGCCAAACCAGCGCATCCAAGTGCGGTGGGTCCCCCTCAGCGAGCGCGCGGATGGCCATGATTCCCTGCATGGGGTCCTGGCCACTGGTCACTTGCTCCACCGCCCGCTCCAGCTTGTAATCGGCTGATGTCGTGTCTGTTGCCTCTGCCATTACCTCCTCTGAAGAGGCCGGACGACGGGGCAACCACAACACCAGCACCACAATCAGGACCCCCGCGACCGCCAGTGCGATCTGACCCGTGCGTTGGTTCACGGTTGTACCTTGACTTGGGTCTTCACCGTGTCCATGAATTCTTTCGCAGGCTTGAACGACGGAATGTTGTGGGCCGGGATGCTGATGGACTTCTTCGCTTTGATGTTGCGGCCGGTCTTTGCAGCGCGCGTCTTGATGACAAAACTTCCGAATCCGCGCAGGTACACGTTGTCCCCAGCCTCGAGAGAAGTGCGAACGGTGTGCATGAAGGCTTCCACCGTGGTCTGAACGTCGTGCTTTTCCATTCCCGTCTGTTCCGCAATCCGGGACACGATATCTGCTTTGGTCATTTCAGTTATGGGTAGGTTTTCAAAATCTTTGCAGCCCCACAGCCGTGGAGGGGTGCAAAAATAGGGTTATTGGTTTGAAAACGAAACGGATGATGCGAACCGATGAAAGCCACCCGGCCACGAAGGCCCTATTGGACTGGTATTCAACCAACAAGCGCGACCTGCCTTGGCGCGCCAACCCGGAGCCCTATGGGGTTTGGCTCTGCGAAATCATCATGCAGCAGACGCGGATTCAGCAGGGTTTGGGGTACTGGAACCGATTCATGACCCAGTACCCGACGGTGGCGGACCTCGCTCAGGCGCCTGCACACGAGGTCATGAAGTGCTGGGAGGGGCTGGGGTACTACAGTCGGGCGCGGAACCTGCACGCGGCCGCGAAGCAGGTCATGTCGGAGTGGGGCGGGCGGTTTCCCACGGAGGTGGCTGCGCTCCGGACGTTGCCCGGGGTGGGGCCTTACACCGCCGCCGCGGTGGCTTCCATCAGCGCGGGGGTTCCGGTGGCGGCGGTGGATGGGAACGTGGTGCGGGTGGTGAGCCGGTTTTTCGCCGTGGACGAGCCTGTGGACCGGCCGAGCGGGCGGGAGTCCGTGCAGCGGGGGGCGGAGGCGTTGTTAAGCCACCAGCAGCCCGGGGACCACAACCAAGCGATGATGGATTTGGGAGGCCAAACCTGCACCCCCCAAGCCCCCCGTTGCAACGAATGCCCCCTGGAACCGTGGTGCATGTCGGCCCACCAACCCGACCTCCTTCAGCGGCGCCCCGCCAAGACGGCCAAGACACCGGTCCAGGTGGTTCACTGGGACCTCCATTGGATCACGGACGGGGCACGGTGGATCCTCATGGAGCGGCCCGCGCCGGGAATCTGGGGCGGACTCTGGTGCCCCCCCATCACCGAGGCCCCCCCCCCCTCTCCCACCGCC
>CAYONT010000099.1:0-1735 GCA_964405405.1 uncultured Comamonadaceae bacterium
CTGCGGACGCCGAGTTTGCTGTAGAGATTGCGGGTGTGGGTGTCGGCGGTGTGGATGCTGATGGCGAGACGGGCGGCGATTTCTTTGGCGGTGAGGCCTTCTACCATGCAGCGGAGGAGTTCCAGTTCGCGGGGGCTGAGGGCGATGTCAGAAGCCACGGGCTTGGTGAGGCGGGCGAGGAGCTTCACGACGCTGGCGGCGACGTGCGGTGACATGGGCGAACCGCCGTGGTAAGTCTCGACGATGGCATCGGCGATTTCATCGGGCGTGGAGGTCTTCAGCAGGTAGCCGCAGGCTCCGGCGCTGATGGCCTGGCTGATTTTGGCCTCGTCTTCAAAGACGGTAAGGATGACGACGCGGCAGTCGGGCGCGTGTTGGTGGATGTCTCCGAGGATTTCGAGGCCGCTGCGACCTGGAAGACCGACATCGAGCAGCAGCACCTGGGGCTTTTCATCGCACTGAGCGAGAGCGGCGAGCATGCTTTCGGCATTGGCAAAGGAGCGCGGAGGAGCGAGACCTCGCCGGGGCGTGCAGAGGCGTTCGAGGCTGCGGCGGAAGGCGTCGTGATCTTCGACAAACCAGACGTGGATAGGATCGGTGTCGCTCATTCAGGGAGGGTGAGGGTGATGCGGGTGCCGTGGCCAGGCTCGCTTTGAATGTGGAGTTCGCCATGCAGCGTGGCGGCGCGTTCACGCAGATTGGAAAGGCCGTGACCAGTCGATGGGGCTGCGGGATCGAAGCCGATGCCGTCATCGCTAATCTCGATGGTCATTCGGTTGCGATTTCGGCGGGTGTGGAGTCGGACGTGCATGGCGCGGGAGTGCGCGGCGATGTTGTGGAGCACTTCTTTGATGAAGAGATACAGCTCACGCCGGGTCTCGAGGCTGGGGCTGTCGGCGTCGAGCTGGATGTCCAAGTCGATGCCACGCAGCAGGCGGCGGGCGAGCCCCTGCACGACGGCGCTCCACTCCTCGGATCCGCGATCACTGCGGTGGCTGATGAGGCGGACCATGTCGCGCATGGAGTCGGCGCTCTCGCGGGCGATGGTTTGGACTTCGACGAGATCGGCACGCATGCTCTGTGGAGTGGCGTCGTCCTGCGATGCGTAGGCGGAGATGAGGGCAATGCTGCCGAGATTGGAGCCGATTTCGTCATGCAAATCACGGGCGAGGCGTTCGCGGAGGCGCTCGGCATCTCGCTGGCGCACGCGGCGCTGGTGGATGAGTCCCCAGATGAATCCGCCGATCAGCAAGACGCCGGCGGCGATGCTGCCTTGCACCAGTTGGTCCTGGCTCTTGGCTCGTAGGGCGGTGAATCGGGCGCTGAGGTCGGCAAGCTCACGCTGGAGAGATTGACGATGCCGAAGCTGGGTGAGCCAGTCTGGCAATGGCAGCAGCGTTCCCATGTTGGCATTGCCATCCGTGAGTGCGGTGAGGCTGTAAGCAGGATCATCGAGCTGGTCGCTGGCGAAGGCTTTGGCCTTCAGGGCGACGTTCTCACCTCCGGCGAAGGCGATGATCTCCGACAGCGCCAGCAGGAAGTCACCTGAGCGCTGCCACAGTGAATAGGTCGTCAGACGAATGGCCCGCACAGGCTGCTTACGCAGGGGGAAGCTCACCAGGTTCATGCCTGGGGTGGTAAAGCTGCTGTCTTTGAAGTCGGCAATGACCTTCGCCTCACTGAAGTCCTCGCTGGCAGAGACTTCCAGACGAAAGCGCTCCGGGAACCCGTAGGT
>CAYONT010000099.1:1835-5206 GCA_964405405.1 uncultured Comamonadaceae bacterium
GAGCGCCACGTTCCTTGTGCCAGAGAAGACCATCAACTCAGACAGCGCGAACACTCGCAGCTCACTTCTCTGCCAGGGCTTGGTCGCCGTGACACGGATTCGCTGTGCGTGCATGGGCTTGATCTGCACCAACACCGGAAAGCCATCAGGATTGGGAACATCGGCCGCAGACTCATGAATGATCTGGGATTGGCCCGCAGCATCCGTGACCTCCATCCGATAGCGCAAAGGGAAACCAAAGGAAGTGCCATGGCCATCGTCCTTGAGCGCAGGCACGGGGATGAGCGCGATCGCATCCACCAAAGGCTTCTCCGGCAGCACCACCTCGACCCACAGGGCCTCGTCATCATCCACCCGGCTGCTTTGGAAGCCTCTGCGGCTGGACGTGTGCGCCATGCGTGCCTCAGGCAATGTTTTCAGCTCCGCCTCGATGGCTGCCATGCGCTGGCGCATTTGTTCAAGCTCTGCCCGTGACCAAAACGCCAGATGCTCGGCCCACGGAGCCGTGGACTGGGCGAGCAGGCTGGCTGCGAGCAGGGTGACGATTTTCACAAGCGGATGAGTCGGAGGACGTTCGGGCTGATGGACCGAAGAGTATCTTGACCTCCAGGCTAGCATCTCCCGATGATCCTGCCCACCTCCCGTATTTTCGTGAGGGGTCAAATGGCGCGGTTTGCCTCACGATGAGTCTTTAGAACCATGATAAAGCATTTTACTCCACTCATCGCAGCGCTGGCTGTATGCCTGCTTGTTGGGTTGCTGGTCTGGCCTTCTGAAGCGCCGATTCGGTCACAGACGGATGTCGTGAAAAAGGTGGCGGTTTCGCCGAAGCCGCCCACGGCTGCACCCGTTCGGGAGCAGGCAACTGCTCAGCCTCGTCTGGCATCGGTGACCTCGGGCAGGCTCAAGAGGCCTCTGACGGGGCTTTCGGACTTGAGGCTGCCGGAGCGTGTGGACCGGTTTTGGCAGAAGCCGGTGGCAGAAACGGCTTTTGAGGAGTTTCGGCGCTGGACGGAGCATTTTGCCGCCTCGGGCGCGGATGTGGAAAAGGGCGTGGAATTGGCTTTGCAGCGTCGGAGCGAGATGCTGGACCTCATCGACAAGAATCCACGCCGGGCGCTGGAGCTGGCGGTGCCAGAGTCGGTGCGGAAGAGGTTGCCGGCGGGTGTGGTGGCCTTGCTGGAGCAGCGAATCGAGTCGCGGGGCGATCTGCTGGTGCAGGCGACGACTTCGAGCGATGGCGGCTGCCAAATCTCGCGCACGGCGACTTTGCGGGATGGGCGGGTGTTTGAGGCGCACACGTTTGGAAGACGTGGGGCGATGCCGACTCGGGACAACATCGCGATCCATGGTGTGGCGTTGGATGGGAAACTAGCACTCGCGGATTTGCCGGGGCGTGTGTTGGAGCCGGTGGAGGTGGCGGAATGGATCGCTAATGGCGGGAAGATCGAGGGCGGCCCTGATTTGATCGGCGATACGAATCAAAGCAGCGTGGGTGATGAAGTGGTGATCGCTTGGGATGACCAGCGCATGACTCGTTACCGGAACGAACGCCAAGCGGTGGCGGCGATGATTGATGCGGAGAGCGGTGAGCAGTCCGCCGCTCCGGCGAGTGATGGCACGGACTTCGATGGGGTGGTCATGGCGAGCCCTTGGACGGAGGGACCGAAGACGCTGCTGTTCATCCGCGTGGATTTTCCGGACTTCCAAGGTCAGGTGGTGAGCGATGCCACGCTGGAGCAGCTCATCGCGGACATGAACACGCACTACTCGGACATGTCCTCGGGCAAGACATCGTTTGCGCTGCTGGGACAAGGCTCGGCGATCACACCGACGGTGCGGATGCCGAACAACTCGTCGGCTTATGCGAGTCACACGAAGTTCAGCCGCGTGCTGACCGATGCTCGCGCAGCTGCGGCTGCGGCGGGCTACAATTACCTGAACTACACCCACGAAGTCGTCATCATGGGTTCGACTCCGGTCGTGCCAGCCACCTCGGGCATGGCAAATGTGGGTGCGCGTGGTGCCTGGGTATACAACGCGCAGTGGAACCTCAAAACCACCGGGCACGAGCTGGGGCATAACTTTGGCCTTCCGCACTCCGGCGCCTGGGACACGGATGACGGCAGTGTGATCGGCCCGGGCTCAGTTTGGGATTATGGCAATGTGTTCGACATGATGGGCGTGGGCAGCGCATCGGCTTCTCTTCGTCACTTCGGCGCGATGCCGAAACAGTTCCTCGACTGGATTCCGATGACCGATGTGATCAAAATCACCACGGATAGCAGCACGACCTCGCGCATC
This sequence comes from uncultured Comamonadaceae bacterium, assembly GCA_964405405.1. Lineage (GTDB taxonomy): Bacteria > Bacteroidota > Bacteroidia > Flavobacteriales_D > Sanyastnellaceae > CAMCYM01. Next base: position 4,140 of record CAYONT010000099.1, read on the forward strand.
CGCGCGATGGACAAGGTGCAGGCGGATGGCAACAAGCGGGCGCTTGCGGTGGATCGTGCAGGCAGCACAGACGATTACTGGGTGGAGTATCGGCAGCTCTTTGGCACGAGCTTCGGCCTGCGTGATGGCGTGCTGGTGAACTGGGCTAACATCAATGGCGGCTACCAGCAGCCGCTGCTGCTCGACATGGCTCCAGACACTTTTCAGAAGGACGATGCGGTGCTGCCGATGGGCCAGACCTTCTCTGACACGGCGGCGGGCATTCACATCACGCCGGTGGCGCGAGGCACGGACCCCGATGGCGTGGCCTGGATGGATGTGACGGTGAATCGAGGCACGTTTGCGGGCAATGCGAAACCGACAGTGACGCTCGACTCCTCCAATCCGAATCCGGCGGTGAACGCTAGCGTGACCTTCACTGCGACCGCGAGTGATCCGAATGGCGACACGCTGGCCTATTTCTGGGACTGGGGTGATGGCACGACCACGGCGAACAACAGCTCCACCGCGACCAAGAGCTGGAGCACCGCCGGACTCAAAACGGTGCGCTGCATCGTCTCGGACATGAAGGGCCTCACAACGACCGCACCGCTGCTCGTGCAGGTGGGCAGCAGCAGCACTTTTTTCATTCAAGGCGTGGTGAGCACGACGCTCGGGGTGCCGATGCAGGGTGTCGTGGTGCGTGCGACACCCACGCAGAGCGCCACGACGGATGGCGATGGCTATTACGCAATCACGGGCCTCGCGGCGGCCAGTTACACGCTCACGGCGACCAAGACGGGCGCGAGCTTTGTGACGAGCGGCTTCACGAATCCAGTCACGGTCGGCCCGAGCCAGCAGGGCAAGAACTTCCTGGCACCACCTGGGGCGCCGGTCTTCACGACAGGGATGAAGCCCGGCCTCACGGATCAAGGCTCGAACACAGGCGCGATTCCTCTGCCGCTGGCTGATTCGGACACGGCGGTATCAGCGCTCACCTTGACTGCAGCATCCTCCGATCAAGGCATCATCCCTGACGCCAGCATCACCTTTGGCGGAACCACGACACGCACCATCACGGCATCCGC
>CAYONT010000100.1:0-4999 GCA_964405405.1 uncultured Comamonadaceae bacterium
CACACCGCCGTCATGGGCACGCGGTCCCGGGTTCCCGGGAGGAACACGCTGCGTCGGGGCTTCCGAACCGAAGCCATGAGGAGGTCGCGCATTTGGTTTGCGGTCAGGTCGGGAAAGTAACCCCACAGCCACGCCGCCACCCCACTGACTACCGGTGCCGCCATGCTGGTTCCCGAGTTGAACCCGTAAGCAGCATCGGGCAAGGTGGCATAAATTTCGTCCCCTGGCGCAAACAGGTCCACGGTCGTCGCGCCGTAGTTGGAGAAGTCGGCGAGGGCCCGCCGCCCGCGGCGGTAGGAAGAGGCCCCGACCTCCAACCAGTTGTTCATCCGGGTTTCGAGTCCGTCCGCCAGGGTGCGGGAGGGATAGGAAGGTCTGACGTCGCAATCGCGGGCGTCGTTGCCTGCCGCGTGCACGATGAGCACCCCATTCGACGCCGCGTACATCAACGCCTCGTCCACCCAGTGCTTGCCGGGCGAACGGGATTTGCCGAAGGAACAGTTGATGACCCGGGCCCCGTGGTCGACTGCGTAGGTGATGGCCCGGGCGATGTCCTCGTCGCGCTCATCCCCATCGGGCACCGCCCGGATGACCATGATTTCCACGTGGGAAGCAATGCCCTGCCCCCGACCATCTGCACCCGGCTGCCCGGCGATGATGCCCGCCACGTGCGTGCCGTGCTCCGCATCCGGTCCCTCCACACGGGGACAACCGAATCCCGGCTGCACCACCCCGGGGCCATCGCCGACCACGGCCAGCCGCAGGCTGTCCATGTCCCATCCCGACCGCTCCAAAGCCGGCACCACATTCGCCACATGCTCCGTGATTTCCTGCTTCAAAGCTGCGCCCTCATAAAACTTGAGCATCATCGTCATGTGCTCCTTCAATGCCTCCTCCATCCCGGGATCCGGACGGAATGCCTTCAACGACTTCTTGTCAAAAGCAGCGCCCGAACTCTGCTCCACCCGACCGATGAAGTCCAGCATCAACCGACCGGCATACGCCTCCTCTTGCAACCGTTGCACCCCTTCCGCTGCTTCCAAAGACACCTCCACCCATTGGTCGTGCAACGCCACAACCCCAGCCGCCACTCCATCGGCCGACCCCGCTCGCTCTGCCCAGCTTGCCTTCCATCCCTGCACACTGTCTCGGGTGGCGGGCATCGCCCAACGCTCCCTGAGTTCTTGCTCCAACGCCCGGGCCATTCGAGCCGATTCATACGCCTCGTGGTGAATGTCTGCATCGGGACCGCACAAGAAGGACCAGCCGTGCACATCGTCGACATACCCGTTCCCATCGTCGTCTAGACCATTGCCAGGCACCTCGGCCTGGTTCACCCATATCCGACCAGCCAAACCCGGGTGGTCGATTTCCGTGCCCGTGTCGATCACTGCCACCCGCACCTTCGCCGGTGCGGGCCGGTCCCCCAGCAGCTCCTGCGCGGCCTCCAACCGGATGCCCCGCTTGCCCAGGTGCCACCCCGCTTCTACGCCCTGCCCCATTGCCCCGACAGCTCCCACCATCCACATCCCCACCGACACCGCAAGGCCAGCGGCCCTCGTCCAACCAGTTAAGTATCTCATTTCCACTGCAAAGATTCGCGGCACCGGGCCGCATCGAACGCGTTCGCGCCACTCCCCTCGAAGGACGCCACCACATTTCCGTTCCACAAACAAAACACCCCGGGCGTGTCGCTGCCACTGCCCAACAAGTCGAAGAACGGCCCATGGCCCAGCACCTGGTATGGCGCACGGCATCCTGCCGCCTCGAAAAACGCCGGAATCCGATCCGTGTCCTCGTCCAGAAACAAAATCACCACCTCCGGCGCCCCTTTCCCCCGCGGCATGGCGCAAATCTTCGCCGCCGTCTCCTTGCAGTGGTCGCAATCCGGGTGGAACATGCACACGATTTTCTTCCCCTTGTCCAACGCGACGGTTTGTGGGCCAAACTGACGATAACCCGCAAACACCGATCGGACCGGTTCGGGACCCCGTTCAGCCGCAGGCACCTCCTTCGGCGTCCCCTCCACCGGCTTCACCGTCGGCAACGCTCCACCAGCGACACCGGCCGCTTCTATACCGACCGCATCGGCTGCCTCCTCCAATGCCCCGGGAACCGCTGCCGAATCCAGCGCCAACCCCCCATCCCAATCCTCCGTTTCCTCCATCGATTCCACCGGCAACATCTCCACCGGCGCTGCGCAAGGACAGAACGGCCTCAGGGCCAGCACCGTTGTCGCACAGGCAAAGAAAATCAACAGAATCACCCCAAACCGGTGCTTCAACCCCTTCGCCTCTTCCGTCAGATACGCCAATGCCCCGACCAACCCCAGCGTCACCACGTTCTTCCAAAAAGCCTCCATCGGCGTCATCGGCAACCACTGTCCGAAGCAACCGCAGCTCCCCTCGCCCCCCCCCGTCTCATAAATCTCCAACCCGAGGTGGACGTTGAAAGCCACCAGCACCAGTGCCGTCACCGGCAACACAAACCGCTTGAAAAAGTGCGGCTGCAGCATCCCCACCGCAATCGCAAACTCCAGCGACAGGATGAAACGCGCCAAGTACTGCGCGTTGCAGAATGCCCCACCCAACAGATCAAAAATCTGTTTCTCAAATGCTGTGATGGGAAAAAGTTTGGCCAAACCTGAAACAAAAAACACCGCAGCCACCAGGATGCGCAAGATCCAGCTCCAAGTGGAGCGATGCTTCAGAAATTCCATGGCCCTAAATTAGCGCGCCCACCTCCCACCGCAAAGTTGCGCATTGCCCAGATGCGTTAGATTCGCTCCATGAAGTTCCTGAGAACCCTGTGGATGGTGGCTGGGATGGGCATGGCCCCACAGGTCTGGGGGCAGTGTCCCCCGGGCGAAGTCAAGGACTGCAACGCGAACTGCCAGCCTGCCTCTTGGGTAGGTGACGGCGTTTGCGATGACGGCATTCAGTTCCCATCGAACTTCATGTGTGCCCAGTTCAATTGGGATGGGGGGGATTGCGACGATTGTCCGCCGGGGTTTGTGGCCGATTGCAACGGAATTTGTTTTCCCTCAGCATGGATTGGCAACGGGAGTTGCCACAACGGCGCCGCGGGCGGGGCCCACTTTGACTGTGCGCTCTTCGGCTTCGACGGCGGGGACTGTCCCTTCCTCGGTTGCACGGATCCGCAGGCGACCAACTACAATCCGGTGGCCGAGGCGGATGATGGCACCTGCTATTACACGCCGTGCCCCCCCGGTCAGTTCGCCGACTGTTCCGGCAATTGCCACCCCGATACCCTGTTGGAATACTTGGGCAATGGGCACTGCAACCGCGGGCTTTGGCTTTCAAACGCCACCTACTTCGACCTGGGGCCCATCGGGTTGGATTTGAATTGTGCCCTTTTCAACTTCGACAACGGCGACTGCATCACCCCCGGATGCACCGATCCCGATGCGGAGAATTTTTATGAGCATGCAGACACCGACGATGGCTCTTGTTTCTTCGGCACTTGCACCGAGGGGGCCACGGACTGCATGGGAAACTGCATTCCCGAGCCGTGGATCGGGCAAAACGAATGTGGCAGCCCATCGGACACTCCGATCAACCACCTGTTCAACGGGGCTTACCCCGATCGCCTGCTGGCCAACGTTCCGGTCGGCAACGCCCCACGCGGCATGTGCGTGTTGCCCAATGGGTCGAAGGCTTACATCGGGTGCAACAACCAGATCTCCGTGGTGGATTTGACCCAGCCCTTGGGATGCAACTCGGTCAGCACGATTGAGAATGGGGGCGGATTGGCCCACACCTGCTCCGCCTCAGCCGATGGCTCCAAGGTGTTTGTCGCCAACTTCACCACGAATCGGGTCCAGGTCATCAACACCAACACGAATCAAGTGGTCGCAAGCATTCCTGTAGGCACTGGCCCCCTCAAGATGTGGACCTCACACACCGGGGAGCACGTCTTCGTATCCTGCAACTTCGCCCATCAGGTGTACATGATCGATGTGGCGACCCTGACGGTGCAACATGTATTCAACACGGGACTGCAACCGCGCAACATCTGTACCTCGCCCGATGACACGCAACTCTACACGGCGGATTGGAAGTCCGCCACGATGTCCGTGTTCTCTACCCTCCCTCCCTACGAACTGTTGGCCACCGTCCCCGTCGACTACTTTCCCCAAGCCATCCATGCCACTCCGGACGGCAAGTACGTGTTGGTCGCCAACTTCGGATTTGATTTCAGTTACGATCACTGTTCGGTGATCCGCACCTCGGACTGGGAGGTCATCGCGCGCTTGAGAACCGGTGCCGGTCCGGAAGACATGGTGAGCATCGGACCCCTCGGGGAATATCTCTACGTCACCAACTGGGGCCGACCCTGCTGTTTCTATACGGCCTATGACCTGTGCTGTTCGAGCTCCCTCAACCACGGCACCGTTTCCATCATCGCCATGCCGGATTTCGATGCGATTGTGCCACAGGGTACCCTACCCGACCCCATCCCCTACCTCGACTTCACTGTGGCCACCCGCTCCCTGAACGCGGAATACAGCTTCGGCATGGCCACCCACCCCAGCGGCCAGTACGTCTATGCGGTCAACATGAATTCGAACAACCTTTCGGTCATCGGATTCGACGAATCCCCCCTGATTCAACCCGGAGAATCGTGTGACAACGCCCTTCCGCTGACCACCCTGGACGAATGCGTCGAGAACAGCACCGCGTGCTTTTACGACAACCACAACGAAGCTTGTCCCTTTGAAGTGACCGGGGGGGCAGACGTGGTCTACCGTTACACCCCGCCCATGACCCTGCAAGGCTCCATGGAGATGTGCGCCTCCGGATTTGATACCAAGCTCTCCATCTACGAAGACCTCTGCGGTCCCTACGGCGCAGGCACTGCCTTGTACTGCAATGATGATGCCTGTGGCCCGAATGGTTGGCGTTCCTCCCTGCAGGACGTCACCTTGGTTGCAGGCCAAACCTATTTCATCATTGTGGACGGTTACGGCCCGACCGAC
>CAYONT010000101.1:0-4918 GCA_964405405.1 uncultured Comamonadaceae bacterium
ACTGCGCCACGCTGCGCGGTGATCAGGCGATGTCGGCGCTGTTTGGCCACAAACGCGGTTCCTTCACCGGTGCGCAGTCTGACCGGCCGGGACTGCTCAAAGAGGCGGACAAAGGACTCATCTTCCTCGATGAGATCGGTGAACTCGGTCTCGACGAGCAGGCGATGTTGCTGCGTGCCCTCGAAGACAAAACCTTCCTGCCGCTCGGCAGCGACAAAGCCGTGCAAAGTGACTTCCAGCTCATCGCCGGCACGAATCGCGATCTGCGGGCCCAAGTCGCCGCAGGCAAATTCCGCGACGATTTGCTCGCCCGCATCAATCTGTGGACCTTCACGCTGCCGAGCCTCGCCGAACGTCGCGAAGACATCGCCGCGAACCTCGATTTCGAGCTGGAGCGCTATGCGAAGACGCATCGCCGCCAGGTGCGCATGAACAAGGAAGCGCGTGAGGCTTTCCTGAAGTTCGCCAAAGGCCCGGAAGCCAAATGGAGCGCGAATTTCCGTGATTTGAATGCGGCGGTCACTCGCATGGCCACGCTGGCTCCGAAGGGGCGGATCACGGTGGGGTGCGTGGAAGCGGAAGTGGCTAGGCTGCGGGAGGGGTGGCGGGAGCCGGTGCAGAAGAACGAGTTGGGAAATTCGTTCTACGAAATCGATCCTTTTGACCGCGTGCAGTTGGAGTTTGTGATCAAGACGTGCCGTGAAAGCAAGACTCTGTCGGACGCGGGGCGGAAACTGTTTGCGGTTTCGCGGACGAAACGCTCGAAGATGAACGACGCTGACCGGCTGAAGAAGTATCTGAGGCGATTTAACCTGACTTGGGAGCAGGTGCAGTGAGCGCTGGGCTGCCTCAGGGCGCTTTCACCATGTCCAGGAGGCTGGGCAGACCTTTCAGTGAATCAACCGAGGTGGAACCGGGAACTGGAGCGGCATCATCTGAGGACTTCAGGTAACGAAGAAAGCTGCTGTCAGTGCTGAGGATGAGGCTGGTGTCGGAGGTGAGCACGGTTTTGTAGGCTTCCATGGTTTTCAAAAACTCGAATAGATCAGCAGACTCAGGGCTGCCGTTGTAGGCTTTGGCGTAGATTTCGGAGGCTTTGGCGTCGGCAGCTCCCTCGATCTCCTGAACTTTGCGGTAGGCTTCGGACTCGATCTGTTTCAGATCACGCTCGCGCTCGCCGAGGATTTTGGCAGCTTCACCGGCACCTTCGGATTTGAAGCGCTCGGCGATCTGGGTGCGCTCGCTGACCATGCGTTGGTAGATAGTCTGGCTGACGGCGGGGGTGTAGTTGATGCGCTTGAATCGTAGATCCATGAGTTCGATGCCGAAGCTTTTTACCTTGGGGGCTGCGTTGACAAAGATCTCTTTTTCGAGTTCGGAGCGGCCTTTAGTGATGGGCGGAAGGGTGCCGATGCGGGCATCGGCAATGGAGGCGACGACACCTGCGGCAGCTGCTTCACGGATAACTTTGCGGTCCTTGGTGTTACGGATGGCTTCGATGAAGTCGTGTTTGGCGATGACGTTGCGAGTTTCGCTGCCGAGGATGTCGCTGAGGCGGGACTGGGCGGTGCGCTCGTCACGGAGGTTTTCAAAGAAAACGCGGGGGTCGCTGATGCGCCAGCGGGCGAAGCTATCGACGACGATGTAGAGCTTGTCCTTTGTCGGCATGTTCACGGGTGGGCCGTCCCACTCGAGGATGCGTTTGTCGAAGCGGTTGACATGCTGGATGAAGGGAGTCTTCACATGCAGGCCGGCGTTTTTGATGGTTTCGCCAACAGGTTTGCCGAACTGAGTGATGATGACCTGCTCGGTCTCACGCACGCTGTAGAGGCTGGCGCTTCCCAGGATGTAAAGGGCGAAGCTGGCGATGAGGATGAGAAGGGAGAGGGCGGGTTTCATCGTGCGGAGGGGGTGGAGTTTTCGAGGCTTTTGGCCTGCTTAAGCTGCATCATGGGCAGGAACTGGGGGATCTTGTCATCGACGATGATTTTCCCCGGGATGGTGGGCAGCACCTGGGTGAGGGTTTCGAGGTAAATGCGTTTTTTGGTGACTTCGGGGGCTTTTTTATACTCCGTGAGCATGGCGGTGAAGCGTGTGGCGTCGCCCTCGGCGCGGTTCACACGCTCGGTGGCATAGCCTTCGGCCTGACTGATGCTTTGCTCGGCCTTTCCACGGGCTTCCGGGATGACGCGGTTGTATTCACCATTAGCGGCGTTGATGGCGGCCTCGCGCTGCTGCTGCGCGCGGTTGACTTCATCGAAGCTGTCTTTGACCTGTGTGGGCGGGTTGACGTTGCCGAGCTGGACTTGGTCAATGTGGACGCCCATTTCGAGGGCGCTGATGATGACTTGGAGTCGCTCCAGGGCTTTGACTTCCATTTCCTGACGCCCGACGGTGAGGACTTCGTCGATGGTTCTGTCACCGACGACCTCGCGCATCACGGACTCGGAAAGATCGCGGAGAGTGGCCTGGGGTTCGAGGAAATTGAAGACGTAGGAGCGGGCGTCCGAGATGTGAAATTGGACGACCCATTCGACCACGGCGGCATTGAGGTCGCCAGTGACCATGTTTTTCTCCAGCTCCATGTCATCGAAGTCCTGATTATACTGGTATTCGTTCAGGGCACCGCGAGAGCCATAGCCAAACTCCAGCTTCAATTGGCGGCGGGTCTCGACGGTGGTGACTTCATCGATGCCAAAGGGCAGCTTGAAGTTCAGTCCTGGCTCGGTGGTATCGAGATACTTACCGAAGCGCTGAACGATGGCGACGGAGTTTGCCGGGACCTGATAGAAGCTGGAGAAAAGGCCGATGGCGACCACGAGGCCAAGGATGCCGAAGAGGATCTTCACGGGATTGATTCGGAAGTTACCCGGATCAGGGAAGGGGAGGGGCGAGCGGACGGACATGGACGCAGGCTACTCGTTGTAGATTGGAAGTCCAAAGCCAATGTCTTGCATGTGTGATGCGTGGCTTGTAAATCCATGGATATGCTGCAATCCGCCGCCATTGTCTTTTTCCTTCTGGCTTTGCTGATCTCCGGTGTGCTCGGGACCGAAACGCGGCTGCTTTTTTTCTGGCCGGGGGCCATCCTCCTTGGTGCAGCGGGGCTTCTAGCCGCACTTCGCTGGCGGTTGCGGGTGTTTTTTCCACCGAGTGATGTCTGTCTGGCTGCTGTTCTGGCTTTTACCATTTACATGCTCGGACGGGCGGTGCTCTCGCCCGTGGCAGGATATGCGCGGGAGGATGCCGTGATGTTACTGGGCTGTTTCGTCACCTATGTGCTGGCGGTGACTGCGGCGAGTCACCCGCGCTGGCGGCTGGCGTGGGTGGTGGTGCTGCTGATGCTGGTGGTGGGGAATTTGGTCGTGGGTTCGGTGCATCTGTCAGGGAACTGGGGTTTCCATGTGATTCCGCAATTCCTCAGGCCGGTGGAGCCGGGGCGCATTGGGGGCTTTTTTGCCAATGCCAATCATCTAGCGGCCTTTCTGTCAGTGGTGCTCTTTCTCTCGGCGGGCTGGCTCTGTTTTGGGCGTGGCGGAGCGGTCATGAAGCTCTGGCTGGCCTTCTGCTGCGTGGCCATGGCAGTGGGCATGTCGCTGACGGTCAGTCGCGGGGCTTTGATCGGTCTCGCCGCGGGGGGGCTGGTGTTTTCAATGCTGGCACTGTGGATGGTCTGGCAGACTCAGCGGCATCTTTTCTGGAGCCTGCTGGGTGGAGGACTGGTGATGTGCCTGCTGGGAGGAGGCGTGCTCTGGAAGGTGAATGAGGAATATCTGCGCGGGCGTGCGGAACGGCTGACGATGACGCAGGACATTCGCCTCGGCATCTGGGAGTCGGCACTGGCTCAACACGCGGAATCCCCCTGGATAGGCTCTGGATCACGGAGTTTCTATGATGGTGGCACGCGTTTGAGGTCTGAGAGGCTGCCGAGCTGGGCTGAAGAGCCGCTCTTTGCCCACAATGAGTATCTGCAAATCCTCGCCGACTATGGCTGGGCTGGCGCCTTCCTTCTGGTGCTGGTGGTGCTCGCGCACGTGGCGAACGGGTTCCGCTACCTGTGCTGGTTTGTGCGGGAGCGATTCCTCCACAGCGGGCGTGTGCTGAGCATGAATCTCGCCATTTGCATCGGTGCGCTGGCGGCGCTGACGGCCACGCTGATGCACGCGATTTTTGAGTTTCACTATCATGTGCCTGCGACGGCGCTGGCCGGCGCACTGCTGCTAGGAGTGCTGGCCAATCCGGGCTTCGAGCAGATGGCCCGCCCGCAGAGCCGCATGCCCGGTGTCCGAGTCCTAACAAAACTTGCCCTTGGCTCTGCATCGCTCGCATTGCTGGCCGGAGCCTGGTTTTTCGGGCGTGGTGACCTTGCGTTTGCCCAGGCAAAGCTGGCCCAAGCGCGCAAAGACGAACCGGCGCGACTGAAGCACCTGGATGACGCCGTGCGTCTCGATCCCATGAATGCAGAGGTCCACTATCAGCGCGCACTCGCCGTGATGGACAACCTCACAAAAAAGGATCTGGCCGGGAATGGCGGCTCGCTTCAACAAATGCGGACGGATCTGCAACAGGCCCTGCTGCTCAATCCATCAAACCACCTTTACCACCTAGCCCATGCGGATGTTTGTGACGCGATGAACCAACCCGAGGATGCCCTGGAGAGCATCCATGAGGCGATCAAGCTCGCTCCACGACATGAAGAGCCGCGGCTTGCCCTTGGCATTCACTGGCACCGCCTTTCTCAATGGGAGAAGGCCGAGGCTGCGTATCTCTGGGCACGAGATGCCTGGGCGATGAACAAGGAAGGCACGGAGAACTGGATCAGCAGCTATCGGCTCATGCTTCATCATGTGGCGCTGAAGCGCGGACAGCCCGAAGAAGCGAATCGGTGAGGTGAGATAGAAGGAACTTTTTGAAAAAG
>CAYONT010000102.1:0-4890 GCA_964405405.1 uncultured Comamonadaceae bacterium
ACAGCGATGGAGATGGGGTGTGTGATCCGTTCGAGGTGGTGGGATGCCAGGATGCAGGGGCGTGCAACTTCGATGGGGCGGCGACCGATGCCGGGGCGTGCACGTATGCGGCAAACGGCTATGACTGCTCCGGGGCGTGCTTGGTGGACAGCGATGGAGATGGGGTGTGTGATCCGTTCGAGGTGGTGGGATGCCAGGATGCGGGGGCGTGCAACTACGAGGTGGGGGCGACCGAGGCGGGGGCGTGCGACTTTACCAGCTGCCAGTGCCCCGGCGATTTCAGTGGGGACAACTTGGTCGGCGTGAACGACCTGCTCATCGTGCTCAGTGCCTTTGGATGTACCCCGGCGTCGGGGGTGGGAGTGTGCCCGGGGGATGTGGACGGCAACGGGGAGACCAGCGTGCTGGATTTGTTGGGATTGTTGAGCTTGTTTGGCCTAAACTGCACACCATGAAAATGACAGGCTGGTCCATGGGGTTGCTGGTGGTGCTCAGCGCTTGCCAACCCGCGTCAAGGGCGGGAAAAACGCCGCACGGGGTGTGGGAAGGCGCCCAACCTGCCTACCCCATGCGGGACGCGATGGGCGCGCCGCGGCTGGTGAATGGCCAACCGGTTCGGATCGCGGGCAGCCTGTACACGTTCGAGGTGGGCGAGGACGGATGGGTGGCGTGCACGCAGGTCCACGACGATGGGCGGCGCTTCCAGCTCACGGGACAGTGGGCCGGGGAATTGGACTCCGCGGGGAGGTGGGTGGTTCGGACGGCCTTGGACGATGGTTACACGGACGGCCTGAAGCCGTTCACGTTGGTGTTGGGGGCAGGCGATGGAACTGGGATGTGCCACCCGCCCCTGCCGGAGCCGGCTTTCGAAGTGAAGCGACGGCCCGCTGCGGACTGAGGGGGGCCGGGGGGTCAGCGGAGTACCGTCAGGGATCCAGCGAGCTGGGCCCAACCGGCCGTCGGAGCCAGGGGGCGCGTCCCCGATGCGTCCTCGATGGTGAGGGTCATGCCCGGGTCTAGGGGAACCCGCAAGGTGAAATAGTACGTGCCTTCGCTGGCGGCATCGGGGGCAGCGGACGTGGGGGGTGCCCAGCCGGCCGAGGTACCGAAGTCCGCGTGGGTGAAAACCTCGTTGCCCCATCGGTCAAAGATGTGCACCTGGGCGCCCGGGTATTGCTCGAGACCGGGAATCCGGAAGGCGGGATTGAGTGCGTCCCCGTTGTAAGGCGTGATGACATTGGGAATGAGGAGCTGGCAAGTCTCCGTCGTGACCGAATAGGATCCCGAGGCCGAGAAACACGGCGGGTCCGTGGTCACCGACACCTCGTACAACCCGTCCCCATCGACCGCCCAAACCGGACCCTCCCCGAGCACGACAGGAACCCCATCTGACCCCGTCCAGGTCCAGCCATACAGATAGTCCGTCCCTTCCGGCTGGGGGCCGCCGCCGTCCGCACCCAACACCACATCCTCCCCCTCACACCGCGGCACCTCCAAGATGCCCCACCCCACTGGCGGCGACAACACCTGCAAAAACAGCGGAAACATCCCCGCCCCCAGGTTGCCACACGGATCCTCCACCCCGCCCGCAGGCCCAGAGCCCTCTGTGAACGACAGCACGTAATTGCCCGATTGAGGCACCCCACCCGGCAGAGACAGCACCACCTCCTGCACCAACCCATCCCCCAGCCCCTGCGGCGTCACCCCCGCGAACGTCCCCTCCCACCCCCCTGCCTCCGCCAGCACGAAATCCCCCACCGACAGCGTTCCCCACACCACCGGCTCCGTGAACACCACCGTGAACGAAGTCAGGCCGCAGTCCACCTGAACATCCGCCAAGCCGGGCGCCTCCCCATCGTAAATGCTCGCCGTAGAACCCCCGAAATCCAGCGTGTAGCCATTGGGACTCTGCGTCCAGTTCATCACCACCAGGGCGTACGTCGAACCCGCGACCACCGGCAGGTCCGCATTGAACGCCGGACCGTTGATGTCTCCGGGGCCATTGGAGACCCCGGTACCCCCCAGTTCCGTTGAGATGCCCGTGGGTCCGCTCCCCGCTACCGCACCGTACGAGTTGCACCCCACCTCGGGGGAAAGGAACGACCCCAGTCCCGCACACCCCCCCTGCGTGATGTCGAAAAGCGCCCAATCGTAGTCGTCAGCCCAAACATTGGGCGACAATACAAACTGCAACATCCCCGCATTCTGCACCGTGAACTGGTACCAAACACTCGGATACTCCAATCCCCCGTTGCAGGCGCCCGTGTAATCCGCTACCACCCCCGTGGAGAACGAGCTGCTCTCCTCGCTGAAGTAATCCCCGCAGAGCAGGACGGCGCCGGCGCAGTCGCTGGTGGTTTGGCCTGCGAGCGGCGCGGATGCGGTCAGCGCAGCCAGCATGGCCAGCGTGGCCAGCAGCGAAGCGGCCCTACCCACCTGAAGTTTCCGAAAAACGGATGGCGCAATCCATTGCATGGCCGGAAGTTAGGCCAAATCTCAAACAAAAAACCGCCCAACCCACAAAGGGCTGGACGGTTGAAGTCGGGGCGGCAGGATTCGAACCTGCGGCCTCCTGCTCCCAAAGCAGGCGCGATACCGGGCTACGCTACGCCCCGAAAATGAACACCCTCCCCGGTTGGGGGGGCAAAGATAGCGGATTGTTTCGGAAATCCTAACGCAACCAGTGGGACAAATCGCGGCCGGTGCATTCGGCGACCCAGCGGGTGTCCTCGGCGTACCGGGGAAGCAGGGCGGCGCGCTCCTCGGGGGTCAGGCCCGGCAGGCCGCGGTCGGTGTAGTACCAGCGGAGCAGGCGGTCCTTGAGCTTGGGGGGGACCAGGTTTCCGAGCGGGCGTTTGAGGCCGCGGCGCGTCATCCAATGGTTGAGCCGTTCGAAACGGGCCAAACCCGCCCGGTTCGCGTCGGCTCCACGCCCGCCGATTTCCCCCGTGGGGCCCACCCCGGGAGCCAGGCCCAGGCCCGCGACGAAGTCGTCCCACCGGCGCCCATCCCGAAGGTCCTCCGAGAGCAACACCTGGAGCCTCCCGGGACCCTGGCCCAGCGGAAAAAAAGCGATCCACCGCTGGAGCTGGGGCGCGTAGTGCCCCAGTTCCTCGAACAGTTCGCTCCGGCCCCAGCCCGGATTCGGGTGCGCCCCATCCTGCGCCACCGCCTCCAACAACGGCAACTGCGTGAAACCATACTTCCGCGCCATGAGATAATGGGAGAACAGACGCTCCACCGGGTGGCGCAGCACCACCACCACCCGGGCTCCCGGGTGCGCCGCATGCACCGCGGCCGGCGCCAACGGGTCCCAGAGATACGACGTGCTGCACTCCCCGACCAACCGGTGCTCCGGCCCCACCCCGTCGTACAGCGCCGCATACTGCGCCTCGTCCTGGACGAACCCGATCTGGCGCTCCGCCAACGGCCGCTGCGCGAAATACCGATCCCAGTCGTCGTGGAGATTCGCCCGAAACGCCGCGGAAAACCCCGCCACATCGATCGAGCGCGCGTAGTGGTTCGGCTCCTTGACCGGCGTCAAGTACACATCCGGACGACGCGCCAACCGGTCATACACCGTGGTTGTGCCGCATTTTGCCGCACCGATGACCATGAAATTGACACGGCTCAACGGCCCCGTCCCGCCATCCCGAGAATCGTCCACACTCCGAGTTTTTTGCTGATCAACCACACCGAAATCCCGTTCCAAAAAACCGTCGAAACGGCCGTCGCCCAGGCAGCGCCCTGCAGACCCCACAGCGGAATCCACCAAAGGTTGAGCAACAGATTTAGAACCGCTGAGGCCAAAATTACCCGATTCACCACCCTTTCCCAACCCGTCATGTTGAGCAGGTTGAGCACAGGCCCACAGTTTGCATTCACCCACCCTGCCACCCCCAGGATGGCCAGCAGTGCCCGGGCGTCCCCCCCGCCAAACTCCTCGCCGAACCAACCCAGTACCGCGTCCGGGAAGAAGAGCAGGAGGAGGAGAATGGGCGTGCTGAGCAGGAAATTTGTGCGGGCGATTTGGCCTAAAAGGCGTTGCAACGCGGGACGGTCTTGCTGCACGTGCAAGGCGCGGAACATGGGCGTGGCCATGGCATTGATCGCAAACTGCGTGAAGGTGATGAACGCCGCCAGCCGCAAGGCCAGCCGGTACACCCCCACTTCCGCAACGCCCATCCAGGCCTCCAACAACAGGGTATCCGTGCTGGACATGGCGAGAAAGGCGACGCCGCTCACCCACATGGGACCGGCCACGGGGGCCACACGCCGGAACCAGCCGGGGCGCCCACCGGCCGGGGTCACCCCCTGGTCCGTCTGCGCTCCCGCGTCTCCCGGGGCTCCCCCTGCTCCCCCTGCTCCCGCGGCTCCCCCTGCTCCCGCGGCTCCCCCTGCTCCCGCGGCCGCTTCTTGCCGACGCCCGATCCGCCCCACGCTCCACGCCCCCCAGACCCCCAGACCCGCCCCCGCGAGGCAGAAGGCGACCAGGGCCTGCTCCCCGGCCGACCACCGCTCCGCCCCCGGGAGCCAGCCGCCGGATACCGCCCCCCAAACCGGCACCGTGAATGCCACCACCGTGCCCTGCTGCAACATCGAGAACCCCACCATCCGGCGGCTTCCGCGCAAGACCTCGGCCCACCAACCGACCACGGCAAACAAAGGCACCCCGATGCAAACCGCGGCCCACGCTACCCCCGACCCCGCCACCCCCGACCCCGGCACCCCCGACCCCGGCACCCCCAGCCACCCCGCCCCTCCAACGGCCCCCAACCCGCCGAGCAACAACGACACCCCCAGCACCACCCCGGTTCCCCACCCCCCAAACGGCGCCCCCCCCCCCCCCCCCCCCCCCCCCCCCCCCCCCCCCCCCCCACACCACCCCCC
>CAYONT010000103.1:0-4861 GCA_964405405.1 uncultured Comamonadaceae bacterium
ACAACGCGACGTCGGGAACGAGCGGGCACATTTGCAGGAATCGCTTCGAGGATTGATTGGGGCGCTTGGGGCTTTCCAATACGCCGTTGAGCACAACCCGCCAGGTGTCCATGTCGATTTTGCTCCCTGAGCGCTCGTGAACCCTTGGAGCCTGCGAGTTCTTGCTGAACTCCTTTCCGGAGGCCGGAACTTCATCCTCACCAATCTGAAATCCGCAGGCACGGTAAAGCGATGAGAGGACGACCTCGGCCGTGGCAAATTCCGGGGCGGGGCGAATACAAAAAAACGCGCCCTTTTCGTAGCCGGGATGAGACTCCTTCCAAGGATTCTCGGTGAAAGCCTCAAGATTCATATTTCGCTGTCCTTCACGACTACAAATTCCCCAAACTCCAGTGAGATAACGGCGTCCCTGTTTCCAATGCGCATTTCTGCCCCGTCCAACACCTCCTCATCGCGCACAACCAGTCCAGCGAGCCGTGCGCGGGTAGTATCGAGCAGTGCGACGACGGGTCGGGGAAGAGAAGCTGGCAACATTCCCGCTTCCAGTTCCCGGACGGAACGGAACAGCTCGAAAGTGAGCGCCAAGGGGTGCCCACGCCCGCCAATTGAGAGAAACCGCACGGTTGGTGCCGGTTTGCCGCTCGTCGAAGCGTCCACGGCTTTTACCTTCTGTTTCGTTGTTCGGACGGTGGCTCTCCTAGGTTGGGGCACGACTGGTTCCCCAAAGGTCGAGTTGAGGATCACCTGAAAATGACTCTCGTCATTGATCAGTGCCTCGACCTGTTTCACAGCCTTGTGAAGCAGTTGGCTGTTTCCAGAAATCACATTCTCGAAATCCGCAAGAACCTCTTGGTCGCGGGTTACCCCGTGGCGAACGCCAAGGCTCCGGCGAACGAGGCGACAGGCAAAATCGCGTAGGAGATTCTGAACGCGCCGGGCGGTGGCGGGGCGCCTCCGGCGAATTTCCGGCGAAGAGAGGCGGTCGTCGGTCCTTTTAAGAGTCTGCAGGAGATCGACTTCCATTACGGAAAGCTGGCGCCGGACTTGTTCCAAACCCTCGCCGATTGACTGGCTGAATCGCGCGTCGATATCGCTTCCGAAGACGAGATTGCGGGCGCTCAGTTCGATCGTGGATGATGGGTCCGCCATTGCGGGATCCAAGGACTCAGCCAAGCCAGCGAGTTGGGGCTTTAGGGTCGACGGAATCGAGGTTTCGCGCGGCGCCGTGAGAAAGTGATGGAACCCCACCAGACCGGGGTCGTCCTGCATTTCGAGTTCGCGGATCTCGGGGCGCAATCCCCTGATGCCCAGACGCGGCCACGAACAAAACAGGGCATGCTGGTAGAGTGCGCCCACCAGTTCGAACGGGGCACGAAGCCTGGCGGCATCTGCACGCCCGGATGGCGGCTTTTGCGAAAGCTCGTAGACCGCCGCGGCCCATTCGCATGGACTGACCAAATGTGCGTCCTCTTGGCGGGCAGTGCCGGCGAAAAGATAAGACAGCAGGGAAAAAAGGTCGCGGAAACTCCAACGCTTTCCGGTGGCCAGCTCATACCACCGGAGGACCCGCAGCAGATTAGTCCGGTGCGATTCCTTTGCCATCAGGTCGCGGCTTTTGCAAAAGGGACAATGGTCTCCGGCTGCACACTTGCCGGGTTCGGGCCACTTGGCAGCCTCGGTTGCCTTGTCCAGCAATTGCTCAGCTGGACTCTTGGAAGTCGAACTGTCTTTGGCGGTCCATATCAAGGTCTCCACGTCCATGGGCCAGACGGCGACATGCTTGAATCCGCCCAGTGGCCAGCATGAAGGGGCTGCCGGATGCATTCCAACGGAACGGATCACAGCCTCGAGGAGCGCTTGTTCGGTTTTCAGGTTATGCTCGGTGGCGAAGGTTAGCGCGTCGTCCAGGATTCCTCGATTCACGCAGGCAATGTAGAGCGACGTGGAAGTAGGCTGAACCAGAGAGGTCAAGTCGCTGACGAGCAATGCGGCCGGCGCCAGACGAGGGTTCTCGGCATCGGTCACTGAAGCGTCTTGGACGATGCAGATCTCCTTGATTTCGACACCGGGTGGCGTTTGAGCCGGAACGACCTTCGCCATTCTGGGAATTGGTTGCCCCGTCTTGCCGCTGAAAAGGGTGGCGAACTGGGAAGTCAGGGTTCCGCCAAGCTGGAGCGCTCCATCGAGCTCGCGCAACGTGCCCTCTACAGCTTCGGTCTTTCCGTTCCCCGGACCCCCTACCAGAAAAATGGATCTTGGAGTGCCTGGTTTGGCGACAACATCGGCAACCCAACCGCGCAGTCGATCCAAGAGTGGGGTGTCGATGACTGCCTTGCAGGGGCGGCCGCTGGCCTCGAAGAACGGCTTGCGTACACCACCGCTACGGTGTCCCGCCCACTCGAGCAGGGACTTGGGAAACTCATGCGTTTGGTTTTCGGGAACCTCGCTCATAATTGCTGGTCTCGTGATGGCGCTACTTTGCGGTGTGGTTGGCTCCCCGTCGAGAACGAGGGTTCCAAGTTGACTTTCCGCGATTTCGCGGGGCCGATAGGAGTAATGATCAAGGCGAATGAGGGTCTGTTCCGTGCGTGAATACGACTCTCAAGAGCGCCAACCTTGGCGTCGGTAAGGCGGCGTTGGAGGTGGTGAGGGGTGATATTCGGTTGCTGTGGGCAGCGTGAAAGATCTGAGTGCGGATCGAGTCTCTTATGGGCATCAGTCGGTCTAGGCCACTCACATTCTTCCGCTAGACCAGCAAGGGGAGTCGGAAAGATGCGCTGATTGCCCTGAGAGTGTTTGGGGATTGAGATGGCAAGGTAGAATATGGCACAAGTGCCCTTTTGGAGGGGTGTTCCAGTTGGGGGCAGCGGAGAGACCCGGGGGAGAGGCGATGCAGGCGGCAAGGTGGGCGCGTCTGCCGGTAAAAGACATTTTTCGCAGGGGCTGTCGGGATGGTCGATTGCGGTCATTTTCGCGGCTCCTCCCGGCCCAAGATTTGGGCGGCCGATTCCCGGACGCGCTGGTGAAGGTCCATTGGCTTCAGGACCTCCGCGTGCTCGCCCCAGCTCAGGACCCACCGGTGGATCTCGTCCAGGCCGCTCAGGCGGAGGGTCAGGATCACTCCTTCCCCGTCGGGCCGTAGCGATTGCGTGGGATGCCAGGTGCGTTCGCGGATCAGCCGGGCTGCCCAGGCATCGAATCGGATCTCAACGAGGATCTCCCGCCCGGGCTCCCCGGAATGGACCCCGAAGGCACCCGCCAGTGTCTTTGCCAAGTCGAAGTCGGCGGGTGGACGAAAGCGGCGCGTGGTGACTTCCAATCCGGTCATTCGGCTGAGGGCGAAAGTACGCAGGGCCTCACGGTCGGTGTCCCAGCCGAACAGGTACCACTTCTGGTCCACGCAGCCCAAGTGGTAGCCGCGTACCTGCCGGGTTCGGGGGGCCTTGTCGCCCAGCCCTTGGTACTGGAACCGGAGTTCACGCCGTTCCCGCAGCGCTTCGAGAAGTTGGTGGAACACCTCGGCCTCGAGTTCCTCGGGCGCCGGGGCGCGGAAGCTGACCAGAGCGCCCACGTCGCCCAGATAGTAGCGCTGCTGGCCGTCGAGGCGGGATTCCAACCGCCGGAAGCCCTCCGTGAGGATGTGTTCGACGGCGGTCCCCCGGTGGGCGGCTAGGGCCTGCCGGGCCACGAACAGCGAGAGGATCTCGGCTTCCGAGAACGGGCCCCCCGGAAATGCGGTGTCGGGATCAGTCAGGAAGTAGCCGTGCTGGACGGCATCGTAGCCGATGCCGACCCCAAGTTGATCGCGCAGGTACTCGATGTCCCGCTTCACCGTCCGCGGGCCAATCTCGAGGGCCTGCGCCAACTGGTTGGCGTTGGGATAATGGCCACTCCGGATGGCCTCGTAGATGGCCATCAACCGGGCATCCAAATGCCGGAGGTTGGCGGGTACCCGCTTCACGACAACGACTGTACCAAAAGGGGTGGGCCAAAATATGACCCGCCCCGCAGATTTTCAGGCTGAATTTTGGGGACGGCACTAATCATGGGTCAACCCGAAGGAACCCGCACCATGCTGATGGCGCAAGAGGTCAACTTCAGCATCGCCCGCCCTCCCCCGAAAGGGGGAGCAACCTGCCAAAATCTGGTACCGCCAGAGTTGGCTCGGACCCTGCCGGCCCCGCTGTCCCGGTTGCCGCAAATCATCGGACACGGTGTCGAGGAATTCCCCCAATTGGCTGAACTCTGCGGCTTTCCTGCCTAGCCGTACAACAGGTCAGGATCGGGCAGGTCTGGAGCAATGCGGCAACCGGTCGGGACCCGTACATCAGACTCGTGGGCTTACTTGACCGAGTAGAAGGGTCCCGATTCGATTCAGGGGTACCCGAAACAATCGTAGGGCTACCCCTTGACCCAATGCTTCAACAGAGGTGGCTAAGTCACCCACCCCTACTCTGGCCCCACGAAGCCGCTCCATTTCCGGGAGCCGGAGTAATCGGGGACCAAACGGAGTAGCCACGAATGGCCCCGCGTTGATCTTGTGGTAGCTACGGGTGATGACGGGCAGACGGGTTTCCTTGCCGGTGAGAACCGTGAAGCCGAAGCCGTGGCCGAGTGCTTGGTGTCGCTCCTGATGGCGGCGGAGTCCGGCGATGGTGACGGCAATGCGTCGGGCATCGGCGGCGTCACGTTCCGGGTCGGGAGGGTCGAGGAAGGCGGACACGGGCGTGGTGTTGGGGATGCCTGGTGCGTGGAGGTCAAAGGGACGGTCGAGGGTGGCGACGAGGATCCAGCGCTTTCGGTCCTCGATCTCGTTCCATTCCTCGTTGGGCTTCAGGACGGTGGTGAAGACGTGGTAGCC
>CAYONT010000104.1:0-4686 GCA_964405405.1 uncultured Comamonadaceae bacterium
TATCCAGGCCCGAAAGCACCAAGGTGGCCCGGTGGTCCCGAAGGCGCAGGGCCTGCACCGAGGGCTCGGGAAGTTCGAGGGTGCAGCGGTAGGTCCAGCCGTGGAATTCCGTCCAAGCCCAGTCCCGCTCCGAAGTTCCTGCAAACGGGTCCGGTTCGCCCAGGGAAACGAGGTCCGTGATGGCGTCTCCGGGGAACCGAACGGGATGCCAAGTGCCGTGGATCGGATGCAGGAAGTAGCCTGAGGAAAGTGGGTTGAGGTGGGTTTGGCCTGCGGCCTCCACCGCCATCCACGACCCGACCCAAGCAGCGAGGTGGAGCACGGTGGCCACCCAACGCATCTGTTGCGCGCGTTGTTGCATCTTGCCCGCGAAGCTACGCGAAACGACGGCCGCGGGGGGTGTAACTTGGCGGCGTGAAGACGACGCGCATCATCGCCCGCCGGTGGGCCTGGGAGGGCACCCAGCACGCTTGGTCCCGGCCGGTGGTCGGAATCGCGACCGCAGGGGTCTCGCTCGGAATCGCGTTGATCATTCTGTCCCTGGCCATCGTCCAAGGGTTCCAGCACGAGGTGAGGGAGTTGGTGGTGGGGTTTGGGTCGCATGTCCAATTGTTTCACCACGAGGTGGCGGCGCCGTCGCTCCGGATGGACGATTCGCTGCAGGCCCGGGTGGCGGGGGTGGACGGGGTCCGGCACGTGCAGCCGTTTTTTTCGGTGCCGGGGTTGGTGGAGACGCGCGCGGAGGTCAAGGGGGTGGTGGTGAAGGGGGTCGGCCCGATGACGGACCGGACGATGCTGGAGGGGGCGCTGGTGGAGGGGGTGGTGCCGGGGCCGACGGGAACGGGGGATTCGCTGTGCATATCGGTGGCTTTGGGGCGCCGGTTGCGGTTGGGGTTGGGGGAGCGGGTGGCCCTGTATCTGGTGGGGAGCGACGGCGAAATCCGCCCGCGGAACATGGTGGTGTGCGGGTTGTACGAGACCGGGCTGCAGGAGTATGATGAGCGGACGGTGTTCGTGCCGTACCGGGAGATTCAGCGGGCGGCGCGTTGGGGGCTGGAGGCGCAAGGTGTGGTGGAGGGGTCGCTTTGGGAGGTGCGGACGTTTGGGGCGGTGGGGCCCACGGAGGTGGTGTGGAGCGGGGTGGAGGGCTGGGCGGGTCCGGGGCCGCATGATGCGTCGGGGCTGCCGGAGGGCACCGTGGTCGAGGCGGTGGTGCGGGAGGAGCGGCGGCCCGCCCGGCTCACGGGCGACACGGTGCGGTTCGTGGTGGGACCGGGGGGCGGGACCGAGGTCCGGGCTGCCGGCGGCGGCTGGCGTTTCCATGCGACGGGGTATGAGGTGTTCCTGGAGCCCGCCGCCGCGCAGCCCGCGGTGCTGGCCCAGTCCGCCGACCGCATCCGGGAGGTGCTTCCTTACGATTGGTTGACCCAGAACGTGGAGGAGCAGTCCCCGGAACTGTTCGCGTGGTTGGGCATGCTGGACCTGAACGTGGAGATCATCATCGGGTTGATGGTGCTCATCAGCGTCATCAACATGGCGTCGGCCTTGCTGGTCATCATCTTGGAGCGCAGACCGCTGGTGGGCATGCTCAAGGCGTTGGGGCTGACGGACCGAGCGGTGGTGACCATTTTCGTTTGGCAAGCCACATGGATTCTGGGGCGGGGCTTTTTCTGGGGGAACGTGTTGGGGCTGGGACTGGTGGGGCTTCAGGCGGCCACGGGTTGGGTGCAGCTCGATCCAGAGGCCTACTACGTGGACCGGGTCCCGGTGCGGTTGGACTGGATGTGGCTTGGAGCGACCGAGGGCTGGGCATTCCTGGTGTGTGCCGCTTCGATGTTGTTGCCGGCCTATGCTTCGGCGCGGATTCGTCCGGCGGAGGCGATGCGTTTCCGGTAATCGTTCCGGCGGTGTAACTTCGGCGCGGATTTGACCTACCCTACCCTTGACATCCCCATGGCGCCAAACGTCCGCATCCACGACAACATCTTGCACACCATCGGCGCGACGCCCATGGTCCGTCTCAACCGCATCGTCGCTGATTTTCCGTGCGAGGTGTTGGCGAAGGTGGAGTACTTCAACCCCGGTCACAGCGTGAAGGACCGGATGGCGCTGCAGATGATCGAGGACGCCGAAGCGGACGGGCGGTTGCGCCCGGGCGGTACCGTCATCGAATGCACCAGCGGCAACACGGGGATGGGGCTGGCCCTGGCTTGCGTGGTGAAGGGCTACCGGCTCATCTGCACGATGAGCAGCAAGCAGTCGAAGGAAAAGGTGGACATCCTCCGCGCGATGGGGGCGGAGGTCCACGTGTGCCCCGTGGAAGTGGACGCGGACCATCCGGACAGCTATTACAGCGTCGCACGCCGGCTCAACGACGAGATTCCCGGTAGTTTTTGGTGCAACCAATACGACAACCTGTCGAACCAAGCGGCCCATTACCAGTCGACCGGTCCTGAAATTTGGGAGCAGACGGCCGGCCGCATCACGCATTTCGTGGTGGGCGTGGGCACCGGTGGAACCATCAGCGGGGTAGGCCGTTATTTGAAGGAGCAGAATCCTGCAGTCCAAATCTGGGGCATAGACACCTACGGCTCAGTCCTGAAAAAGTACCACGAAACCGGCATTTTCGACGAGTCCGAGATCCACAGCTACCTGACGGAAGGAGTCGGGGAGGACATCATTCCCGCCAATGTGGACTTCGGCGTCATCGACCATTTCGAGAAGGTGACCGACAAGGACGGGGCCCTGGCGGCCCGGGAACTTGCCCGCACGGAAGGTTTGTTCCTCGGCTACTCCTGCGGCTCCACCTTCCAGGGCCTCCGCCAACTCAAGGACCGCCTCACCCCCTCCGACGTGGTGGTGTGCCTCTTCCACGACCACGGCTCCCGCTACGTCGGCAAGGTCTACAACGACGACTGGATCCGCGCCCAAGGCTGGATGCCCTAACCCCGCCCCCTCCGCTTGCTATGCTCCTCTCTGAAGGGAGGGGTCGGTGCTTTCCAATCGGTCGATCCATGCGGATTTCACCTTTTCGAAGGCGGCCACGGGATCGTACCCCTCCGTCAATCGGAGCAAAGCTTGGGTGTCTCTGAGGAAAGCTTGGGGGTCTCTGAGGAAAGCATCATCTCGCATTTTTCCTTCCAAGTTTTTGAGAAAACTCTTTTGTGATGGTGCCTCACCTCCAGCAGGGGCCATGTAGGCATGGTAGCATTGTAGTATAGCATCTTCGTTCAACTCAGGTCGGCGCACCCATGCCTGATGCAAGTCGAAGAGGTCCCGGCCTTTTTTACGTTGGTACAATGCCCGGAGCAGGCTCCCTGCAGTTGATTTCTAACTTGAGTCGTAGGTCCTGCACCTTGCTCCAAGCTTTGCCAGGGTACTTGATGGCTCCACTCCCTGATGTAGGACCTTAGAATCATTCGTCCATTTCAATTTCAGCGTTTACAATAACCTTCCATTTCTCGTCAGAAAAGAATCCTTGGGTGGTAGATGCGTTGGTCAGGGGGGTCCGAAACAACTGCATTTTTTTTGATTGCATGGCCCGGAACAAGGCGCTCGCAAGGAGTGGGCGATCCACCACGTTGTCTAGCAGGTAGCCCAGACGCTGCAAGACGCTCACCGGTACATGCTGCAACAGGAGTTCATCGAAATCACGGGCGTTCAATTGACTCGCCAGTTCGTTCAGAATCCTGGCCACCCGGTTGATGCCACCCACATGTTTTGCGTATTGAACCCAATCGGTAGCAGTCAAGGCAGCGTTCGAGATTTTCAGATAGCCAGTCTCCGTCTTTCGGATGGCCAAAAGTCCAACCGGGATTTCTCTTTTGCAGATGAAGTTTACGGTTAACCCTTTTTTCTTCATGGTTCTCAGTACAGGGAACTCCGTCACCACAAAGAACTCCTGTGGTTGTTGATGGGAGGCTCCGTGAAACGCGGCAGCATTCAGCAGGGCGAGATAGAAATCCCGCTTGAGATCCTGCATCAAATCGTCCAAGAACATGCTGGGTGGTAGAACTCCTTTCGACCGGAATTGCGGAGGAAGGATGAGGTAGAACCCCCTGTGGATAGAAACAATTTGTTGTTGGTCCACCAGTCTCTTCAGGGCGAATTTGAGGGCGGTTTCCGTGTGTTCCGGAAACTCAGAACGGAACTTTTGGAGGGAAAAGGAGTGCTTGCCCAATGCGAGCAAATGGGCAATCCAATCTTCTGCGTTCTTGGGTCGATTCACGGGTGTAAAGAAGTGATTTTTTGCGAAAGGCATCGAAAATCACTACTTATCGCAAAATTTCACTTCTCCGCCGCGCCAAGGGCGCCATCTCCCATCTCCCGCCGCGCAGCGGCGCTATCTCCTATCTCGCGCCGCGCAGCGGCGCCATCTCCTATCTCCTATCTCCTATCTCTTGTCTCCCCCCGCGCCAGCCGCGCTATCTCCCATCTCCTATCTCTCTGTTTCCAGTGAGTTAGTCCTGGCACGTTTGGCTGTGGTCAGCCAAGAACCACATCAGGGATTCCAAATTGTATTGTGTGCCGAAGCCGACCAACAGGAGCATCAGATCCGCAGTACCGATCAGGCCGTCGTGGTTGAGGTCGGAGAAACAGGAAAAGTCGAAGCAGAGTTCGAAGGGACCTTTGTCGGTCGGGCCGTAACCGTCCACAATGATGAAATAGGTTTGGCCTGCAACCAAG
>CAYONT010000105.1:0-4672 GCA_964405405.1 uncultured Comamonadaceae bacterium
CCATCATCTCCTCCGGCACCGCGCCAAATTCCCCTGCCACCACCTTCTTCATCACACCTTGCATCGCCGTCTGTCCCTCCGGCGTTTGCAGCCAAGCCTCGATCGCCATATCGGTGGGTTCATCATCAGCATTCGGATTCACGGAAAGACACTC
This sequence comes from uncultured Comamonadaceae bacterium, assembly GCA_964405405.1. GTDB lineage: Bacteria > Bacteroidota > Bacteroidia > Flavobacteriales_D > Sanyastnellaceae > CAMCYM01. The sequence continues at coordinate 155 of CAYONT010000105.1, forward strand.
AGGCAAAACAGACTTTGGCGAGGTTTCCCGCTGAATTCTTGGTGATCTTACGCGTCAGCTCCTCCGCATCCTTTCCTTCTCCGCAATAGACATCTATGTGCTTGGCATTGATTTTTCCGCCGACATCCACTGCTGTATAGAGACGTTTGCCCCACTCGTCAGGAAGGTCAGCAATGATCATTTGCCTCCCAAAGGCTATTTCTCTCCTGTCCACAGCCACTGATCCGATCTTCAACGGTTTGCCAAGAGCGTCCTTAGCATAGTCGGCCCGGTGATACTTTTTTGAGTAGTAGCCCAGATACCAGCCAAACCGGGTCTTTCCCCATCCCTCCATTCGGACCGCCCTCAGGAACGAACCGGCGAAGACTTCTTCGCCCATACCCTCAATTTCAATCTCTTCCGCATCGCCTGAGTAATCCTTCTCTACTGGGGAAAAATACCCTGTAATCTCCCAATCGGCACTGCATGTGGTAAACTTCGCCGCATCCTCTTCTCCCAATGTTTCCGGGAGGGGGGCGTTCGCTGGACTTGCCGATGTAACTGTCGTGAGGTTGCAGCCCAGAACGGCGAACCCCTTGTCAAAATTCGCCGTGGTGAGCAGCCCATTGACCAGCTTAATGGTCTTCTTGCTAACTGATTGCCCCACATTCCCGCCGATCACGCTTATGGTGGTCCCAGTCTTTTCCACCACCAGATCGCAGTGAGAGGGATACCATTTCCCCTTTGCTGCATATTGTAGATTAACAGCGGTCGTGTGTTGTTTGGTTGTTCGCCAAGCACAAATCAAATCGCCCACTTCAGGGGGGCGTTCTCCGAGTTCATAGGCCCAGTAGCCATATTTTTTGTTTTCATCTTTTCGGGCTTTGATGGCCTCGAAGATATAAACTTGATGTGAGGCGGCCTCTCGGAAGTGCGGCCCTGCGCCTCCGGCCTGCATGACGTATGAGATGAATGCTGCTGACCATGGCTCTTCCGTATGCTTTCCTGTGAGTCCGGCGATACCGGCTCCCTCCTTCCAATAACGCCGCACCCTTTCAGAGCCTTCATCCGAATCTTCGCGAATTCCAGCCTTGATCCACTTGCCGTTCACATCCTGCTCCTGCCGACCAAACCATTCCCACTCTTTTAGTGCCACACCAACAATGCTCTCGGTCAGGGCGCTTCCTGTGGTCGGCGTGCTGGGAGCCTCGAACTTCAATCCTTTGTTCCGGTATGCGGCCACCCAGCACTCCCCCTTGTCCAAGGACAGATTTCCCCAGGCGATCACGCCCCCTGCTGCGGGCAGAGCATCGTGCAGCGTATTGACCTCGATCTGCGCTGCCGCTTGATCCGTCACTGCGGCCGTGAGCACTTTGATCAGCGCCAGTTCCTCAGGCGTGGAGAATTCTTTCACTAGGAGCACATTATGCTCCTTGTCTTTGGTCAAACTCATGCCGACGAGCACGAATCCGGCGACCTCCTCGTTGTGGATGGCATGGGTCAGCTCATCTAGAGTAATACCCCTTTTTAGTTTGATTTGTTCTGCGCTCATAGTCGGCATGTATGGCTGATTTGGACTTCAAAATTGTCTCGTTTCTTGCCGCATCACGCATCAGGCGGGGGCGTGAGCGCAGGGGCTGGCGGCTTGTTAGGATCTGGGTTCTGGACGGGACCAACGGGGGCTGTGGCCAGCGGCTTGTTCTTGTTTTCGAGCAGCAGGTCGATTTGCTTGCGGTCAATGGCATTGCGCACCAAAAGTCGCGCTTGCGTGACCACTTCGGCGTCTTTGAGATTGGTTGGATCGACCCCTCCATTTTTGACGAACTGTCTGAGCAGCGGGTAGTCGCCTTTGTCTTTTTTCTCGGTAATCCAATTGGAAACGGTCGTTTGGTCCGCTCGCACATCCACCGGCGTGGCCGTTGGGTTACCCACGCGAGCATTTGGGTCGAGTTCAGGCGGCGCAGTCGGTCCTGGAGCCGCCGGCTTGGGACGCGCGTCGCCTGTCGGCGGGATGTAGTTGAAAACCCGGGTGCCAGCTTCCGTGCGCACTGCGCCACCTTCAGTCATCGGCTCCGTCGCTTGCTGCATCTCCACGATGCCCGGGATGCGTCCTGCGAGCGTTTTTTCCACCACATGAATGCTCGCCTGTGTTCGCTGGATCAGTGTGACGCCGTTCTGCGTCAGCAAATTCGCCTGCGGTGCCTGATTGTGGGCGAGATAATCATTCTGGGCGGTTTCGATAAGCCGCACCGCATCGGTGTATGCCTCGGCTCGGCCCTTGGCATTAAAAATGCCCTGAAAATCGGGGATCAATGCACTGCCCAGCCCGAGAATCGCCAGCGCTGACTCCGACATGCCGAATGCCGCGTTGGCTCCAGCCACAGCGGCCATGGACACCTGCATTGTACTGGACACCTCCCTCGTGATGCGCGCTCCGCGTGAGCGGGCGCGAAGAATCTTCACCACATTGCTGGAAAAGCGCAGCGCATCCTGGTCGCTCAACGTCATGGCTGTTATCGGCCCGTCTCCGTACAATGCAGGCTTGCTCGCCTGTTCGATGAAGGAAAAATGATCTTTGGAGGCGCATCCTGCAAGCAGCAGGCAGCAGAGAACGAGATGGCGCATGATGATGAGCTTCGGGGATTTAGAGGGGCGGATGAATGAGATGAAAGAACATTGTGCTCATGTCACCCCGGCACCCGTGCTCCAGGTGCATCCTGCGGAATGCATCAGCAAGAGAATGGCGGAAAGCAGGTTCATATGCGGAAAGTGTCTCATGCACGGGAGCATGGCCTCGGATTCACACTCCTTTCGGATGAAATAGGAAGGGCTCGATGCATCTGCGCCAGAACAAGCCCTCAGCCCTTCGGCTTGGTGGTTTCCTGCCCCTTTTTTAGAATGATTGACGGAGCTTGTCCCGCCCCGTCTGGAGGCTGATTCCCCGGTCCTTCAGGTTCACGGGGCGAGGGACCGAAAAGAGGCGGGGGCTTCCCGGGCCCTTCAGGTTCACGGCTTGTCTGGTGCCATCGGAAGAGCACCACATGACCATCCCTCTTGGCGACTTGGAAAAGAGACAGCGCTTTGTCAGATGACTTGAGTGATCCGAGCGTTTTCGCGTCCAGTGGGGCCGCCTTTCCTTTTGCATCGCGCACGATGGAGCCCTTCGCGAGCTCAGCGATGATGGATTCACCGTTTGGCGTTTGAATGGCGATCTGATTGCCGCCTTTGAATCCAGTGAATGAGCCTTCGATCGTCGTCAATTCGGCACCCTTCCACTTCTCTCCTAAATCGGTGTTGAGCTTCTTTAGCTCAAGGTCTTTCATGGTGCTGGGTGCGAGGGCTTCCAGATCCGGCTTCTTGGCAGTCTGTCCTGTATCGCTCGCAGGCACGCTTTGCTGGGCATGGGCGGCGACCACCGAAAGGATGAGCAATAATAGCGGTTTCATCGAGATGTCTCGTGGAGGGTTGATTGGCAGACTGCGGGTTTAGTCTTTCGGCGGGTTCATAAGATAAAAAACAACGATGACTGCCAAGGCCCCCCCCGCAGCAACCACCTCGCTGATTTTCACATTCAATAAGCCAGGAATGACGGTCGCCAGACACGCGCCTCCCAGCGCCACGAATGCGCGAACGGTCCACGCTCCCTGGCGGTTCTTTGGCTTGAAAAAGTACGTCAGCATCAAGCCGAGTGTCAGCATTGCGAGTCCAATCCATGAAACTTCAGTCATGCCCCCTTTAACGGGCAGAGCTGGCGGCGGCTTAGGAGGATCTATGATTATCGCAAGCACATCGGCAGGGTCCGGCGGACTGGCTTCGTAGAGTTTTTCAGCCGTTTTCCAAGCTTCAAGCGCCTTCTGGGTGTTCGCTGCGGCATCCACTCCTTCGTCCACGAGGATGGCGTAAGCGTGCGCCTTCAAGTAGTGCAGATAGCCAGGCAGCTTCTCCGTTCTCATCCAGTTCCGCTGCTCGGGACGGGTGTCGCTGTTGTTTGGATCTGCCGCCTGTTGCACGAGCTTCAAGCCCTCTTCGGCATGGCTTAAAATCGTCTGGGCCAGGCCCTTCGCGATTTCTGGAAATGATTTCCCTTTGCCGCCTCCGGTATTGGATTTGAGCCGCTCTTTGAGAATCCGGTACTTCATCAGCACCAAAAAGGCGCTCACCCTCAGCTTGTCTGCGCCGAATGCTGGAGGAAGAGGCGGACTGCTCAGCTTGCTGTTCAATTCCTCCAATTTGGCGTTCAGATCATCCAGAAACTTCGTTGTTTCCGGGTTATTTGGCACCCCCACCCTCTTGTAGGAAAGGTCCACGAATTCCCTTTCGAGGATTTCCCGCTCCGCCAACCATGCCTTGGCCGCTGATTTGTTCTCGGAAGGGGGGCCTTGATCTTGCGCATAAAGATCACTGCCAATGCTCCAATGCAGCAGCGTCAGCAAAAGAATGCGATGTCTCATGATCGGTGGATGTTGGTCCTTTTTGTTTTCACTCCTCACCCCACCGGCGGACCGATCACGATCGTCCGCGGCGCGGTGGTGCGGGTGC
>CAYONT010000106.1:0-4444 GCA_964405405.1 uncultured Comamonadaceae bacterium
CGAGGGACGCAATGGTGAAACCTATGCCAACATCGGGCTGATCCGTCCGGACAAGAGCGGCGCTGGTTTGAAAGCCTCCGGCAAGTACATCCGCGTCAAGGATCGCCAGGATAAAGATGCTTCCTACAATCGTGTTCCTCAGCCTGCGTCTCATGATGCGCAGCCTGCGGATGATTGGCGCTTCACCAAAGTCCACGTCGGCAAGCATCAGGGACTCGAACTCTGCGAACTCGATCAGGCTGCGGTGTGTGGCCTCTATGAGAACTGGCTGCCCATTGCCAAGGCGCTGGCCAAGCCGCTCAAAGCCGACCGCGACCTGATGGCTGCGGTGGAGAAGGCCGCTGTGGAGTTCGGGCTCACCAAGCCTGCCGCTCCTGAGTCGGATGACATCGCCTACTGAGCTAAAAACCCCGAACCAGACTCACTGCTATGATCCTCATTCAACGCGAATCTCCCTCCCACTGGTATCTGCCAGACGGCACCCCGTATCACGAGGTGGTCCGGGCCGATGGCAACGGCATGCGCTCCGTCACCCTGCGTGACGCCCGCAAGGTCAATGCCCTGCCCTCCGTCACCAATGTCCTCGGCGTGCTCGCCAAACCCGGCCTTGAAGGCTGGAAGCAGGAGCAGGCCATCCTTGCTGCTCTCACGCTGCCAAAGCGTGAGGACGAGCCCCTCGATGCCTTTGCCCGCCGTGTCGTCGAAGACATGAGCGAGCAGGTTCGGTCCGCTGCTGATCTCGGCAGCGCCGTTCATGCCGCCATTGAGGTCTATCTGCAAACCGGCGAATCCCCGGAAAACCCCGGCATCCTGCGCCTGTTCGCACCGGTGAAGCTGTGGATCGACGAGCACGTCGAGCGCATCGGTCTGGTGGAAACCGTGGCGGTGCATTCGCAGTTCGGATTCGCCGGTCGCATCGACCTGGTAGCCAGGCTCAAGAGCACGGGCACCTGGGCTGTCATTGATTTCAAGACGCAGAAGATGAAGCCCGACAAGAAGGGCGTTTATCAGGCCGCGTTCTACGAAACCTGGCCGCTGCAATTGATGGCCTACTTCAAGGCGCTCAACAGCGCCGGTGAATGTTCGCGCCGTCTGGAGGACATCGCCTCTGTCGTCATCAACTCCGTCGAACCCACGCCCGTGCAGGTGAAGGTCTGGCCCCGTGAGGATCACGAGTCTCTCTGGCAGGCCTTTAACAACGCCCGCGAACTGTGGTGCTTCATCAAGGGCTACCGCCCGCAACCCGCCGAGCCGGTCCTCAGCGCATGAACCTTTCACCCGACAAGCCCATGCCCACCCTGATGACACTGCTCGATGAGCGACGCCCGTTGGCCTCCACCCATTGCCGTCGGCCTCACGGGTCGTGGCCCTGGATCACCTTCCTGCTTGGTCTCGCCCTGGGCTGGATTCTTCACCCACACCTCTCATGAGCTTTGATCCAACCGCCGAGAGGTTTCATCGGCTGGTGAAGCAGGGCCGCAACGTCCTGCTCACCGGCCAGGCTGGGACTGGCAAGAGCACCTTGTTGCGCAACGAGATCGACGCTGACGACGAGCAGGTGGCGATCACCGCCTCCACCGGCATCGCTGCGCTCAACGTGGGCGGCTGTACCATCCACCGCTGGAGCGGCATGATGCTGGGCCCCAAACGTGGTGAAGATCCGCGTGGCTATCTCCGCGAACTGATGCGTGACAAGCGCCAATCGGTTCGCGCGGGATTGGATCGCATCCGCAACTGCCGTCTGCTGGTCCTCGATGAGGTGTCGATGCTCTCGGGCATCACACTCGCCTTCTTTGATCTGCTGTGCCGCACGGTTCGTCGTGATCAGGTACCGTTTGGTGGCATTCAGATCATTGCCACAGGCGACTTCCTGCAACTGCCCCCGGTGCGCACTGATCCGCGTGAGGCCTATGACTGGGCCTTCCTGACTGAAAGCTGGATCGAGGCAAACTTCGCCCCCATCCATCTCACCAAGGTTCATCGTCAGGACGAACCTGACTTCCTGCGCGCGTTGGGGAAGTTCCGTGTGGGCAAGATCTCTTCGGCCAGTGGGTCATTGCTCGCTTCCCGTGTGGTGCATTTCCCGGACGCTGACACACCACGCCTGTTCACCCACAACAGCCAGGTGGATAAATGGAACGCCTATCGTCTCGCCTGCATCGAGGCAGCCGAAATCATTTACCAAGCACGCACGGTCCCGATCATCAGATCCAGTTCCTCCGCAATAATCTGCTTACCCCGGAGCTTCTCGTGCTCAAGCCGGGTGCCCGCGTTATGTTCACGGTAAACCAGCCCGATCTGGGTTTCGTGAACGGTCAAACCGGCACCGTGATCGTCTGCGGGCGCGACGAGGTGCTCGTCGATTGCGATGGGATGCCGATCCGTGTCGCGCCTTACGAATGGCGGTTTGATTCGCGGGACAAGCGCAGCGCTACCTTCACCCAGTTCCCCCTGCGGCTGGCCTGGTCGCTCACCATCCACAAGTCCCAAGGCCTCACTCTCGACAGTGCCTACATCGACGTGCGTGCCGCCCGTGAACCTGGTCAGGCCTATGTCGCAGTATCCCGCGTGCGCTCCCTGGCCGGCCTCAACCTCAAAGCCTGGTTCAGCGGCATCTTCGTCAGCCAGGCAGCCATCCAATTTTACCAATCCATCACGCCAAAACCCGTCGCTGCATGAGCTTTTCCATTCCGTCCAACATCAACGAGCTCGACCGCCTGCAGGCAGCTCAGTTCTACCACGACCAGCTTGGCTGGGCTGTGCATCCGCTCATGCCACCCGATCGTGGCGATGAGCAGGAGCGTGGCAAGAAGCCCATCCTCAAAGGCTGGCGCAACCACCGCGCCGAGGAAGTCACCCAGGACTTCATTCGCCGACATTTTAATGGCACGTCTCATACCAACGTGGGTTGCGTGGTGCGTCCTCCGTTCATCCACGTCGATCTGGACAGTAAACCTGACGCCGGTGAATCAGTGCGCGCCTGGCTTGCCACCAAGCCCGAGCTCGATCATGCGCCGCGCGAGCGCACCGGGGGTGGGGCGCATCTCTCCTTCATCTGCCGTGATCTGCCTGAATCAGTGCTCAAATCGAAGAAGGCCATCACCTGCCAGATCAACGACAAGGTGAGTGCCGAGCTGTACTTCGACGGCCTCAACATCGTGCTGAGTCCATCGGTTCACAAAAGCGGCCATCGCTATGTCTGGGAAATCACCGGCAGCATCCCTGAGGTGAGCTGGGAGCAGTTGTGTCACTGGTTCGGTTTTGAAACTCCCGAATCAGCCAAGCGTGGCCGCCCCAAGAAGGATTCTGCGTGGTGGTCAGCCTTCAACGGAGATCTCGCCACACTGGACATCGTGGCGCTGTTTCGCCGTGCGGGTCGTTTGGGCGACTGCATCGACCCGGACTCCAGCAAGTGGGCGGTGCGCTGCCCATGGGATCATGATCACTCCAAGCAGCATGACGGCATCGGCACTGACACGGCCATCTTTGCCTCCGAGCCTCCTGGATTCAAATGCCTGCACGCCCACTGCGCCGAACGCAGCATCAAGGACGTGGTGGAGTGGTTTGAAGCGCAGCAGTCCGGCATCGTGGATGAGCACTGTCGCGAGCAGCGCGTGTGGAAGGACGGTCAAAAGGATCGCGAAGGTCGCCCGCGCATCGTTCTGCCTGGACCTGATCGTGAAGACTCCGAGTTCGCCACCGAAGTGGCCGAGGTGATCGCGCCCAAGGAGGTTTGGTTCAACAAGGCCGAGCGTGTCGTGTCGGTTCGCCTGCTGCGCTTTTCAGAAAAGGCACAGTCACTCGGGTTTCAGGCGCTGGAGCCCATCGAAGCTCGCACAGCCATTGAGGATCATGTGCAGACGGGCTTGGTGCAAATGGACCGCGACACCAGTCAGCCGGTGTTTTCTGCACGCACCATGACGCGTGAGTGCGCGGCTGGTCTTTTGGCCGCCCCACAACTCCGGCGGAAGCTGCCCGAGATCATCCGCATCCTGGATTTTCCGCTTCCCATCCGTCTGCCTGGTGGTGAGATCGCTCAGCCTAAATCTGGCTACGATCCGCGCTTCCGCATCTACACGGACCCTGCGGCTCCAGAACTGAGGCGCATGTCACGCGACGAAGCCTTTGAGTGGATCAAACAGGCGCACGTTGGGTTCGGGTTTCGTGACAAGCAGAGCCTGGTCCATGCCATCGCTCGTTTAATGACACCCTACTGCCGAGGCCTCATGGGCTGGGACGGCCGCTTCCCGCTTTGGCACTTTTCAGGCAACAGGCCCAGGGCAGGCAAGGACTACCTCGCGGGCGTGACCCAGATTGTCTATGAGGGGCGCAGCATTGAAGACGCTCCGCTGGAACGTGAGTCCGAGGAAACGCGCAAGCGCATCACGGCCGCGTTGATGAGCGGGCGGCGGATGCTGCACTTCGCCAACTGCCAGGGCCACAT
>CAYONT010000107.1:0-4358 GCA_964405405.1 uncultured Comamonadaceae bacterium
AACTGTGCTTCCGATGTGGACGGCGACGGCATCTGTGACGTCGAGGAAGTGGCAGGATGCACCTCGGCGTGTGCGTGCAACTACAATGCAAGTGCCACCGAAGATGACGGATCTTGCTTCAGTGCCACCCCCATTTACAACTGCGATGCGGAGTGCTGGAACGACGCCGATGGAGATGGCATTTGTGATGAATTGGAGAACATCGATTACTCAGGACTGTGTGGCCCGGGAACGGTATGGAGCGCTGCCTATGGACAGTGCATCGCGGCCCCAGACGATTGCCCCTATGATTTGAACAACGATGGCATTGTGCAGCTTCAGGATTTGCTCGACTTCCTGATGTTCTATGGCACCGTCTGTGACTGAGTTTTTGATGACCCTCCCTTGACAAACCAAGCAAACTCAAAAAGAGCCGTCCCTGGGGACGGCTCTTTCTTGTTGGAGGCGACAGGAACCCGCGAGATTCAAGCTGAGGGAGCCGCCCCGCCCGTGCGGGGGTCGGGCCCGAGGAACAAGCGGGCATACGTCCGGTAGATGACCAAACCATCGAGCACCCAGGCGAACGCAATCAGGAACAACAAGACTGGCTGGTCGAGGTGGACATGGTCCAGGAGCAAATCCTCTCCCACGAACGTCGGTGTGATGGGGAAGCCTGCAAGACCGAGACCGGCGAGGAGGAACACGAGAGCGAGGCGAGGATGGGGGTGGGTTTGGCCTTGAAACCCCGTCAATTCCAGCCCCACGCCGAGGGCGAACATGCGGTTCAGCACCCAGAGCCCCAGCAAGGTGCACCCCAAGATTCCACTGAAGAACCAGAGAAACTGGTCGAGTGCGATGGCCGCGTTAAAGCCCATGGCCAGGGCCAGGAAGAACTGGTTGACTGCCACCCAGGACCAGGCTTGCACGGCGCTCTTTTGTTCGACGAAAGCCTTCAGGACGAAGACGAGGGAGAAGGCGGCGAAGGCGACGGGCAGGACCGATAGCAGCTCGGTCGGAATCACGTGCCGGCGCATGACGCCGTAGAGCCCGATGCCAGAGACCATCAGGGCCAGCGCGAAGGTCCACCGGGGGCCCATGAACCCCAGTCCCTGGCCGAGCCGCTTGATGGGCGACCAGAGCCAGCGTTTCTGCCACGCATCCAGACCGAACTCCTTCACTCCCAGAACGTAACCCGTGATGCGCAACCGGCTGAGTGGGCGGTGGGACATGAAACGCAATCCCGCGGGGGTCGCAAAGAACAGATTGTGCATTCTCAGGCTCATCACAGAGGGAGAAACCAGCAGTTGGTAGGTTCGGAGGGAGGCATTGAAAAGGAAGTGGAGCAGGGCGAGATGCGTCCAGCCTAGGGCAATCCAGAGCGTGATCCAGCCGATTTGGCCTACGGAAGCGTAAGCGATCTGCACCTTGACCGAAGGTTGCACCCGGGCGATGGCGGGGGCCACGACAGCTGTCACCACGCCCATCACCCCCATCACCACGGCCAACGGAACCGAAGCCCGCCAGAGGGGCTCCGTCCGAATCAGCAGGAACATGCCGAGGTGGACAGAAAGCGCGCCGTAGAAGATGGCACTGGACGCTGTGGGACCTTCCATGGCCCGGGCCACCCAACTCGAGAACGGAAAAGCGCCGCCCTTCACGGCGGCCGCCAGGAGCAGCAAGCCCCCGAGGGCGAGGTGCCAGAGCGGCCCTTCGCCCCCGGTGAGGGAGGCATTGTGTTGGGCGATTTGGCCTGCCATGTGGCTGAATTGCAGCCCATAACCGAAGTGGTGGTGGGTAAGCCAAACCGCCAACAACAAGGCGACATCCGCGAGCCGGTACAAGCCCACGACCCGCAAGGCATTGCGCACCGGCAGGTACCGTTCCCGGTAGTGGGAAATCAACAGAAAGGAGGCCAGTCCCACCATTTCCCAACCGATGATCAGGGTCTCCAGGTTATCGGACAGGGCAATTCCGACCAAACCGATGTAGAAAAAGGTCAGGTTCATGAAGAAGCGCTTGAAACCCGGGTCCCGGTGCAGGTAGGTCCGGCTGAAGGTCAGTACCCCGGCTGCGAGCAGGGTGGCCACGGTGAGAAACAGGGCTCCCGTGCCATCGATAAAGAACCGCAACGCAAAATCGCCGTGGTGCGATTGGTACAAAACGGGGCCGGCCCAGGTCAGGGGTTGAAAACCGACCCCGTTCCCCAGGTCCGTCCCTCTGACCCAAGCGAGCCCACCCACTGCAATCAGTCCCACGGCCACGGACATGGGCACGGCCAGGGCCAAGAGGTACAAGATCCGCTCCCGTCGAGACGGTACTCCCCCCATCGCTGCCCAAACCGACAGCGGCAAAACGAAAAACAACATCAGCATGGCCAAGAGGTTACGGGTAAATTTTCATGGGTCGTTTCGGTGACCCGCTGGGTCGAAGCGCGGAATCCCTTCCTGAAAGCGGGCCCTTCCTCCGGTGAGGATGGAGACCGGGGAACTTGTGCAACCACCTGATGGGGCTCATATGGGACAAAGCCATCTCTCGTGTACCGGAACACGCCCCCACCCGGTGGCGCAGCATACAACCGAATCCACTCCCCATCCATCAGTTGTTTCTGGTGTGGCAACTGCGCCAACACACCGAGGATGACCTCGGGTTCATGCTCAATGACCATCAACAAACGGATGGGATCGTGGATTTCTACCATTTGCAGGGGCAATCCTGGCCGCAGGTCACCATCCGCACTGTGTGCCACCCCGAACAAACCGATGACATGGTGCGAGAGCTTGGTTCCTGCTCCCAAACCCGATGAATCCATCCGCGAGAAATAGTACTCCAGGTTGATGCCGCCACACACCACAGGCAGTGGGGCGAACACTGCCTTGAGCAGTTGCCCATCAGAATCTTGCGTCGGATCGTAACTCTGGTGAAACGCGCGACGATCGAGGAACAAACTGCGAAACCGCTCCCGCCGGCCGATGATGCACACCGCGTTGGAGCCATGACCGAGTTCGGGTCGAGGTTCGGCATAAGAACGGCTGCGGGCAGCCACAGACTGCCGGATGGCTGCTGCTGGACCCGGATTCCGCAAGGTGGCAAACCGCCGAGCACGTTCCTCCGCATTCCGGTCCAAGGCCGTGGCCAGTGCAGACTCCAAGGCCTCTTTTCCCGAGAGGGCTCCAAGCGGCCAGTCCCTCACATCATACAACCGGATGTCATCACTGGCTGTGTCATGCAAAGCACCGATGAAATAGACCCCTGCACCGATCACCAGCCCTCGCAGGGCCAGCAGGGCGCGCACATCCGAACGGTTTGCCATCGCAGCAAACACCCGGGCATTCACGCCTCCCGGTCGACCGCTGCACGCGCCGCAATCGTACGCAGCATGGTGCGGGTTGTTCGCACTGCTGCTACCATGGCCCAGCACCAGCACCCATTCTTGCCCACCTTCCGCAGCATTACCCGATGATTTCCAACCGATTCCGCGGAGCAAGGCCTCCACCCGGTCCGCCATCTCTTGCGGAGAAAAACCCACTTTCAACCGGCCTTGAAACGCCGGCGGATTCGCAGCGAGCAGCTCCAACCTTCCATCGATGGCCATGTGCGCGAACGCGTGAACATGGTCCTGCCGTTTTCGTGGAAACCACACATCCCAGGCCAAACGAATCAAAACCCTTCCCCCCAACCAAAAGGTCAAAGCCAGACCCCTGAGGGGCGTGTGGGTCCATGGGGACGTCCACCAACCTTCCTGAGGTCGTTGCCCTGCATCCTTCTCGACGATGACATGCTGGGGTTCCACCGGTACCGGAGCCAATTTTTCGAGAAAGGCACCCCCAAATGGCCGAAAGTAGAAGGGCACCCCGAAAAATCCGGGTGCCCCCCAGGTTTTGAAGCCCACCGCCTCGAGGTGCCTTCGAAAGCTGTCCTCCCGATCATCAATACAACAGATCGCGGACCACTTCGTCCCCTCCCCCCTGCTCGAAGGCGGTGGGGTACACGCGATGGCGGACAGCACCTGACCATGGTACGCCCCCTCGAACGCCGTCTGCCATAGCGCCAGCACCTCCTCCGGCTCGCCCAGGCCCGCAGCCGGCTCCGACCCCGGCACCCCCTCCGACCCCGGGACCCCCTCCGACCCCGTCCCCCCCTCCGACCCCGTCCCCCACCCCCACCCCACCCCCCGCCAGGACTCCCCCCGAAGCCGGTCGACCGCATCCCACTCCAACAGCAACTCCAACAAAACAAAATCCCGGAACCGAATTCCGCGCCCGTCTAACAAAGTCGTGGGATGCTGCTCGACCGCCCTAACAAACCCGCCCCAACCCCGATGCCCCAACTGGTGCTCCCACAAATACAGCGGCCAATGCACAGAAGGCCCCCCCCGGACC
>CAYONT010000108.1:0-2700 GCA_964405405.1 uncultured Comamonadaceae bacterium
CGATGTGCTGGTCGCCCGCGAGCGTCTGGCTGCGGATGAGCAGTTGGGCATCGAGCTGCTCAGACAGGGCTTGAACGAGGTACATCCCCAAGGAGTCGCCTTTGCCTGAGGCCAAATCCGGTTGCACCCCCACCCCATCGTCCCGCACTTCAATGGTCACTCGCCCGTCTTGCTCCGAGAGCCGAAGCACGAGTTTTCCCTCGCTCCTGCCCTTGAATGCGTGTTTCATTGCATTGGAAATCAACTCGTTGACCAGCAATCCACAGGGAATGGCCTGCTCGATGTTCAGGTGTATTTCCTCCAACTCCGTTTCGAAGGCCATCGCACAGTCTTTGGGCGCATAACTGTGCAACAGGTTGCTGGACAACCGCTTGAGGTATTCTGAAAACCGAATGGAACTGAAATCCGTGGTCTTGTACAAGGACTCGTGGATGTAGCTCATGGTCGAAATCCGGTTGATGCTGTCCTCCAGCACATGCACCAGATTGGGGTCGTTCACGAAGCGACGTTGCAGGTTGAGCATGCTGCTGATGACCTGCAGGTTGTTCTTCACCCGGTGGTGCACTTCCTGGAGCAATACCTCCTTTTCCTTCAGTGCACGGCGAATTTGCTGGTCTGCCTCCTTTCGGTCGGTGATGTCATACACCACGATGCTCACTTCATCCTGTTCGGGCTCTCCACCGTAGTGAACCGGGTTGATGAAAACCTGAACCCACAACAACCGATTGTGCAGGTCCAGCAAGGGCAATTCAAACTGCTGGGGTTTGCCCTCAAAAACGCGTTCGATGTAGCGGTTGTTTCCCGGGTTTTGTCGGACATCCACCCGGTCTAAAATGCCCGGCAAAACCTCCCTGCCCAGTTCCACTTCGAGGCCGAAGGTAGACATGAGCTCATCCCGAAAATTGTCATTGTGAGAAGTCACCCGCTTTTCCCGATCCAAAGTGAAAATCAGCAAATTGCGCGTAGAATTGAACAAGCTTTGCAGTCGAGCCGATTGCAACCTCGCAGAACGCTCATGGCGCCGCATATCTGTAACATCCAAGAACATACCCCGCAACCCCACGCGATGCCCATGTTCGTCAAACTGCGCCGATGCGCTGCCCATGACCCAGACCGTGTTTCCTGCCGAATCCCGCAAGGTCCAATCGCGGCGTGAGCCTTCCAGCTCGTCCATCCATTGCAAGTCTGCGCCGTCCGGAAGGCCTTGGACCACCTGTTGGACCCGGATTGCCTCCAAATCGACCTCCCGGTATCCCAAGGTTCGGAAGAAAGCAGGATTTGCGTAAGTGAAGTATCCCTGTGCATTCACCAAGAAGATGAGGTCGGTCGCGTTTTCGAGGATGTCCCGGTAACGCTCTTCGCTTTCACGCAACTCCAACTGGGCCAGCTTGATGTCCGTGATGTCCCGACCGACCACCACAGCGCCAAGACTCAATCCTTCTACATCCCGCAGAACGGCCACCGACATCAGCAGGGTGAAGGTCTCCCCGGTCGACCGAATGCCCTGTACTTCTCCTGCAAAATAATTCCGGTCCTGCAGTTCTTGGAAAATGCGTTCGGCATCCGCTTCGTCCGCCAGAAATCCTCTGAATGTGAGTTGTTGGGCCTCTTCAAATGTCCAACCAAACTCCACGGATGCTGCCTGGTTCCATTGCATCAATTGACCGTGTACATCGAAAGCCACAATCATGTCGATGGAGCTCTCGACGATGCTGCGGTTGAGGCGCTCCGCATCGTGCAGGCGCCGCTGGGTGGCCCGGTGGCGTTCAATTTCCTCCAGCAACCGGGCGTTCGCCTCTTCCGCCAACGAGGCCCGCATCTGTTCGCGGCTGAGCTGGGCCCGGGTCGTCAAATCCGTCAAAGTGACCTGAATGGCCGGGTTTCGGTCAAAGAATGAGAGCGTCATCCGGATGCCCACCTCGCGTTCACTTCCTTGCTTGAGTTGAAGGCGCAACTCTTGGTAGGGCATTTTTCGGCCTTCCCGGGTCTGGTGCAGCGCATCCTCCAACGCCGGTCGGTCATCGGGATGAAAAAAGCCCACCAATGAAAGGTCGTAGAGCTCTTCTTCCGACTGCTCTCCGAGCAAGTCGGCCGCCATGGCATTGGCGTACTTGATGCAACCCTCCGAAACCAAGAACAAACCGATGGGGCTGGTCTCTACCAGCAACCGGAAACGCTCCTTGGTCCGCAACAAATCCAACTCGGTTCGCTTGCGCTCGGTGATGTCATACACCAACAGCACCTGCAACGTTTCGTCTTGTTGCGAGCGGTTCAGGGTGGCTTCGAGGTGAACCCGGTTGCCAGAGGGTTGAACCAACTCCACTTCTACCCGGCTCGCCCGTGCCGAAATCCGCCGCCAGCTCCTCGGATCGAAGAATTGCTCAGCGGTCTGCTGCATCAATTTGCTCGGATGGTCAAAGCCCAAAACATCGGCGAATTGCGCATTGCAATCCACAACCCGTCCGTTCTGAATCAAGGCAATGCCCTCGAGGGCCGATCGACTCAAGGCCTGGAAACGGGCCTCGTTCTGGCGGATGGCCTGCTCGAAAAAATGGCGTTCGGAGATGTCCCGGATTTGGCCTAAAAACAAGTCGTCTTCCAGTTTACTCCATTGGATCTCACCATAAAATGAGCTACCGCCCAGGGCCGTGATGCGGGCTGCCCAAACCTTGGATCCTTCCGACCAATGCTGGGCCTCAT
>CAYONT010000108.1:2800-4355 GCA_964405405.1 uncultured Comamonadaceae bacterium
GCCGTGATGCGGGCTGCCCAAACCTTGGATCCTTCCGACCAATGCTGGGCCTCATGCGCTGATTTCATGGACTCCCACTGACCCGTCGGGCACGGATTCAGATGCAACATCCAGTCCTGAATCTTCTTGGAGGTCCAATCATCGAGGGGTCCAAACATCCATGCAGCACGCATGTTGCAGGCAATCACCACCTCTCCCTGAACGAGGAGCGCGGCTTCCGGCAGTTGTTCAAACAACCTCCACAGCACATCTTGTGCGAGGGTCGCATGGGTTTTCATTCTTCGGACTCTTGGGGTTCATCCGGGGACCCCTCCCCTACCCGGTTGCCATCGACCCGAACCAAGGTTCCGTTTTTGTAAGTTCGGGTGTGCTGCATCGATGGGTCATCTCCGCTGTACACCCACGTACCATCCGGAACCCCGGCCACATAGTTTTCCTCCACCGACCGGTTGCCATCGATGCGCCAGTAACGGTGCCTGCCATCGGGGACGCCCTGAACATAATTTCCTTCGAAACGAATTTGCCCGTTTTCGTAGAAGTGAACCCATGGTCCGTCTTTTTCCCCGTCTACATAGGCCCCCTCTTCCCTGTGGTCGTTGACATGGTAACTCCAATGGCCCTGACGCAAACCCTCCAGGTATTCCCCTTTCAACAAGACGCGTCCGTCGCGGTCCCATTCTTCGAAGGACCCATCCTCCAACCCCTTGCGGTAATGTTCACGGCGGTGAACCGCACCCTCCGCGTAGAACCACACCCATTCCCCGTGGTACAAATCGTCCCGGTAAGTTCCCACTTGAATGCAAAAACCGGTCTCGTCGTAGTATTTCCACTCCCCTTGCCGCAAACCACCTTCGTACTTCCCCTCTGCCACACAACGGTCTTCGGCATCAAAAAAACGCCAATGGCCCTCCCGCAATCCATCGGAACCTGTGATGCCTTCCGCGGTCCTTCGACCCCGGTGGTACACACTCCCCCCCACCAGTGCCCCCGTGGCATCGTAGTTTCGGAACACGCCATGTGCCTCACCCGCGTGGTAAGACCCCACCACCGTTCCGCCATCCGGCAAATACGAGGTACGGACGTCAAGCAACAAGGTGGTTTCATCCGGGGCAATGGGCTCTCCGTAGGCATAACGTTCCAACCGCATCAAATCCCCCTTGGCATCGTAAAATTTGAAGACCCCATGCCGTTGATCTCGGAGGTAGGGACCCTCTTCTTGGACCCCCCCTTGGGGGTGGAACAAGACCCACATTCCCGTGCGCAACCCCAACTCATCGTAACGGTTGATGCGCTCGATGCCACGGAGGTGGCCCCTGTAATAATCCAGTCGAGCGATCAATCGACCATCTTCTGCGTATTCCAGTCCCAAACCATGTTCCTCGTCCTGATCAAATGGAATGCGCTTTTGCACCGCCCCCGAACGGTGGTGGTACGTCGCCTCCCCTTGTTTGCGGTTCGCCACAAAAGGCACCCGTTCCAAAGTCTGTCCCTCGGTACCAAAGACCACTTCCCAGCCTGTTCGCTTGTCTTCGCGGTATTCCACCGTACGTTGCAA
>CAYONT010000109.1:0-4256 GCA_964405405.1 uncultured Comamonadaceae bacterium
CTGGTGACTGCACCTACGCGGCTGAAGGCTACGACTGCGACGGCAACTGCCTCGCGGATGCCGATGGCGACGGGGTTTGTGATTTGTTTGAAACACCGGGATGTACCCTCATTGGCGCATGCAACTACTCGCCTGAAGCAACCTTAAACGATGGAACATGCGAATACACAAGCTGTGCAGGTTGCACCATTGAGCAGGCTTGCAACTACAATCCCAATGCTCTCATTGCCGACATCACCACCTGTGTATTTGTCTCGGTGAGCTACTTGGATTGCGATGGCAACTGTCTCAATGATGCCAATGGAAACGGAGTTTGTGACGAGGTAGAGGTAACTCCCATCCCCGGTTGCACGAATCCATCCGCCATCAACTTCAATCCTGTAGCGAACACAGACAATGGCTCTTGCATCCTGGCTGTGCCTGGCTGTTTGATCCCATTTGCCTGCAACTACAATCCTGCAGCTACGGTATTTGATGGTTCTTGCGATTTCTCAAGCTGCTTTGGATGCACCAATCCAGCCGCCTGCAATTACAATCCGGCTGCAACCATTGCCATCAATTCGACCTGTACCTTCCCCGCGTCACCTGTTCTGAACTGCGAGGGAGGATGTTTGAACGACACCGACGGTGATGGCATTTGCAATGAGAATGAAGTTCCCGGATGCACAAACGTTACCGCACCGAACTACAATCCATTCGCCACGGATGACAACGGAAGCTGTCAGTATGGTGGATGTACCTTGCCGTTCGCTTGCAACTATGATCCCAATGCGGACTTCTTGATCGTAAGCATGTGCAATTTCTCGTTCCCCTGCACCAGTGGATTGGGAACCGAAGGACCCACGATGGCATTCATGACCACCATCTGTACCCATCCTTTTGCATGCAACTTCAACCAAGAAGGACCCTGTGATTTCGTGAGTTGCTTGGCTTTGGGATGCACCGATCCGACAGCTTGCAACTTCGACAGTGGAGCCATTTACAATGATGGATCTTGTGAATACTTGAGCTGCCTGGTGCCTGGTTGTACGGATGGTTTGGCCTGCAACTTCAACCCGGAAGCGACGACGAACGACGGAAGCTGTGATTTTGTATCCTGCTACGGCTGCACGAACCCCGATGCAGACAACTTTGATCCAGAGGCCACTTTGGACAACGGCAACTGTATTTTCGGAGGTTGCACCATCCCCGGAGCTTGCAACTTTGACTCCACGGCGAATTTCAACGATGGTTCCTGTGACTTCTCCTCCTGCGTGGGCTGCATGAACATCAATGCCTGCAACTATGATTCGGAGGCCTTGTACAACGGAACTTGTGACTACACGACCTGTGTGGGTTGCACCGATTCGAGCGCAGACAACTACGATGCGACACACACCATCGAGGACGGTTCTTGCGTGTACTTGGGTTGTACCATCTCCGCAGCATGCAACTATGATGCTTCAGCGAATTCAAACGATGGAAGTTGCGAATTCACTTCGTGCGCCGGTTGCACCGACCCGAATGCTTGTAATTACGACGCTGAAGCTACCTTGAGCATTGTGTCCAGCTGCACGTACCCCGCTTACATCGGATTCGATTGCAACGGGGACTGCATCGATGCAAACAACAACGATGTATGTGACTACGTAGAGGCCATGGACGTGGATGGATCGCAGTTCTGCGGTGCCGGCACTGTTTGGGATTCAGTTTCCCAGACCTGCGTTGTGGTCCAATCATGCCAGGGTGACTTCAACAACGACGGTTTGGTTCAGTTGGAAGACTTGCTCCAATTCCTGTTGGTTTACGGTACTGTATGTGAGTAAACAAGTGTCTTGAATTTGATGAAGAGGGCTGGTCCGTTGGGCCAGCCCTTTCTTTTTGTTCCCTTTCAAAACCAGTTCCAATTTCCATGAAATATGTTTTTTAGGGGCGCGACTTGATTTTTTCTGTCGACGAAACGAGTGAATTTTTCGAACAAATCGTATATTAGAGCCACCAAATCGTCGGACATGAACCATTTTGATCACGGTCGCAAACCCGGGTGGCTGTTTTTCTCGCTCCCTCTATTGTTCGGATGGCTTGCAGTGGGCACTGCGCTGGGAATGGCAGCCACTCCCCCATCGGAGAACATGACGGCCACAGGAGATTGCTCCGATCCTACTGCATGCAATTACGCTGAATTTTCGGGACCTGCGTTTTGTATCCAAGTAGATGCGTATGCCCAGCATACCACCGGCGCCTTGGCTGGCATGACCACATATCGGGTGTATGCTTTGTGCGAAAACACCGACGATTTTGTGAACACCGTGACCGGGGACTCCAACAACCCCGCCTACATCCGGTCCAGCACCTCTTTTTACCAGAACAGCTTTGGTGGGAATTTGGCTCAAAACATCAATCCCGCCTTTTTTGCTTTGGTACCTGAACTTGCATTTGACTCATGGATCACCGTGGGACTGACTACCGCACCCGTTGGAACAGAAGGAGCCGTCAGCACCATCGGCTCCGGATGGTTGACGCCTTTTGAAGGTGGTGGGAACATTGAAATTTCCGACAATGTGGGTGGCGGATGGTATATTCTGCCAGGCAGCTCCAACGGGATTGCCGGGGAGGACTTCCGGGTACTTTTGGGACAGTTCACGACGAATGGAACGCTGACCGGTCAAGTCTTGATTCAGTTCTTTGAGAATGGGGTAGCAGCGAACTACACACGTCGCCTGATCAATTTTGATGACGCCTGCAATGGGCCGGTCATCACCGATGGATGTGAGTATCCTGACGGCATCACCAATTGTGATGGTTCGTGTGTGACCGATTCCGACGGTGATGGTGTTTGTGACGAATTGGAAGTAGCCGGATGTACGGATGTTTTTGCGTGCAACTTTGATGCTACAGCTACAGATGCCGATGCCTCTGCCTGCTCCTATCCGGCCGCAGGATTGGATTGCGCAGGCAACTGTCTCAACGATTTGGACGGAGATGGGGTTTGTGATGAAGCGGAATTGGGAGGATGTACCGATTCAACTGCTTGCAATTTTGACGCTTTGGCGACGGAGGACGATGGCTCTTGCTCTTACCCTGCCGCTGAATTGGATTGTGACGGTGAGTGCTTAACAGATTCAGATGGCGATGGCGTTTGCGATGCTTTCGAGGTTGCCGGTTGCACAGATGCAAGCGCATGCAATTTCGCAATCGATGCGACAGAGGATGATGGCAGTTGCTCTTACCCTGGACTGTATTTGGATTGTGCCGGCGACTGCTTGGCTGATTCGGATGGCGATGGTGTGTGTGACCCACTGGAGGTCATGGGATGTACCCTTGTTGATGCCTGCAACTACAACGCAGAGGCAACGGATGCGAACAACGCCCTTTGTACCTACCCAGCAACTGGGTTTGACTGCGCTGGTTCATGTCTCAACGACACCGACGGGGATGGCGTGTGTGATTTCCAAGAGGTAGAAGGCTGCACGGATGTGAATGCCAGCAATTTCAATCCCCTGGCCACCGATGAGAACGGGTCTTGCTTCGAACCCACGTGCAACGACGTAACAGCTTGCAATTACACTGCTCAGGCTGCAGATTATTGCCTGAGCATTGAAGTTTATGCCCAACACGAGGGAATGGTGGGGACCACCAACTTGGCCGGATACACAACCTACCGCGTCTATGCCAACACCGCCTCCCCTGCGGATTTTGTGAGTGCCGTGATCGGGGATGCTGAGTTTCCATTGGAGGTGGCCAGCTCAACCAGTTTTTACCAACATCCCATGGGCTCCAATGTGGCTTCGGGTGTGAATCCCTTGTACTTTGGGCTGGTGCCGGATTTGGCTTACGACAGCTGGTTGACCATCGGATTGACGGGTACACCCAATGCAGGTGCCGGGGAAGGGGCCATCAATCTGCTTCCTGGAAGCTGGACCAGTGCCTTTGAAGCCGGAGGAAACATCAACATCAGCGACGCCGTTGGAGGTGGATGGTTCATTTTCAACGGAAACACCAACGGGGTCGCAGGTGCGGACCGAAAGGTTTTGTTAGGCCAATTCACCACGAACGGTTCCCTGACGGGTTCGATGTATGTGCAGTTCTTCCAAAACGGATCCCCCAGCACACCCATCAACCGCTATGTGAATTTTGCTGATGCCTGTCAACCGTTTGACCTGAGTGCTTGTACCTATGCTGATGCGGGCTACGA
This sequence comes from uncultured Comamonadaceae bacterium, assembly GCA_964405405.1. GTDB lineage: Bacteria > Bacteroidota > Bacteroidia > Flavobacteriales_D > Sanyastnellaceae > CAMCYM01. Next base: position 4,175 of record CAYONT010000109.1, read on the forward strand.
CTGCGCTGGCAACTGCCTCGCTGACGGCGATGGCGACGGGGTTTGCGATCCGTTCGAAGTGGTCGGTTGCCAGGATGCAACC
>CAYONT010000110.1:0-4224 GCA_964405405.1 uncultured Comamonadaceae bacterium
CAAATAAACGCCTCCCAACATCGGGTCTTTTTTGCCTCGAGAGGTTTTGGGGCTAAATTCAACTTCTCCTTTGCTATTGACTCGGGCGGTATCTCTGAGGAACTTTTTATCTCCGAAATTGAAACCCAAATAGCAAACGGTATCTTTTAAACCGTTGATTTTAAACTTAAAGCTGTACTGCGCAAAACCTTCTCGGGGTGCTTGGGCGTATAAAAGCCCCATCAACCAAAAGAGCGTAATTCCAGAAATATGTTTGAACATAGGCTTGTAATTGAATTTCAATCCGAATTTAACGTTTAATCTCAGCAAAAATCGCGCCTTAACTTTATATTAACACCTTTTAGACCTGCGAAAACAACCGGCGGTCGGGTGATCACCTTGGCGCGGCGCGACGTGCTCCAAATGGCCAACATCTGTTCATAAAAAAAGCCCCGAACCGTGGTTGGGGCTTTATTCTAAAGATACTTTACTTATGAACCAAGGGTGATGGGCATCACCAACATGATGATTTCCTCAATGTCGCGCTGGTAATCTACAGGGGCTAAAATGCCCGGACGGTTTGGTTCGGACAATTCCAAAGAAATGTGCTCACCATCGATGTTACCTAACATTTCTGAAAGGAAACGGCTGTTAAAGCCAATTTCCATGTCATCTCCCTCATATCGGGCAGTCAATTGCTCCATGGCTTCGTTGTTGAAGTCCAAGTCTTCCGCAGAAATGTACAATTCAGAACCGGTTAAGCGCAAACGAACCTGAAAAGTAGATTTGTTGGAGAAAATCATGACCCGACGGATGGCATTTTGAAAAGCCACTTTGTCCACCACCAATTTGTTGGGGTTTACTTTAGGGATAACCACTTCATAGTTGGGATATTTTCCATCGATAAGTCTGGAAAACACCTCAATATTTTGGAAGGCAAAACGGATGAGTTTTGGCGAAAACTGTACTTGCACCGGAAATTCATTGTTTCCTAGCATGCCCCGCAAAACGTTCAAGGGTTTTTTAGGGACAATGACTTCGCCCGGTTGCTGGGCAGATACATCTAACCTGCGGTATTTCACCAATTTATGCGCATCGGTAGCGACAAAATTGATGCCATCGGCACCCATTTGAAACAAAACCCCGTTCATGACCGGACGAAGATCGTCGTTGGCCACGGCAAAAACGGTTTTAGAAATGGCCGTGCTCAGGGTAATGGCCTCAATGGTAAATGCACCCGTTTCTTCCATTTCCGGAATCCGCGTGTACTCACTTGGGTCATGTCCGGCAAGTTTATACTTTCCGCGATCCGAAGCCAAAGTGATGTTCCAACGGGCGTCAATGATAAAGGTCAAAGGGACATCTGCAAACGTTTTGAGGGTTTCCATCAACATTTTTGCAGGAATAGCCACCGAACCTTCTTCTTTAATCTGAACTTCTTGCAAAATGGTACTGATGGTGGTTTCTCCATCTGTAGCCGTTACATGCAAAACATTATTTTGCGCGATGAACAGAAAATCCAGTTGAATGGGAATGGTACTGCTAGACGGTACCACGCCATGAATCATGGATAGCTGTTGAAATAAATATTTGCTGGATACAACGAAATTCATTTGAGGCAAATTTTACACAAATATACAATGGGAATGATGCAAATGTTGGAAAAATTCCATTAATCATGAAACCGACTTCCCGACGGGCCGGGTGGAACGGTAGCGGCCATGCCCGGAATAAACCAACGAATTGGCACGGTGACCGGATCAAAGGTGTAATACTGACAAATGGTTTGAATTTGTCCATCGATGATGCCATACATTCGGTCTACATCCACAGACACCGGATCGCCCATCATGTTAAGGGTTCCGGGAGGCAATGGAATGGCATATAAAGCCAATTCTTTGGATTTACCGCCGGTTTCAAAAACGGTAATCCGATGCAGGGGATAATTCCTTTTCACCGAATCTAACCGGGCCGCATTAATGTCCACAAAGGCCTCGAAGCCTAAAAGTTTAAAGTTTTTCAAGAAAATTTTTACCAGGCCGGTGTCCACTTCCGGCAGGCTTTGACCTGTTTGCAGGCTTTTGACTTGGAACTGATTTTTTTGAAGGACGGTGAGCTCAAAAGATTGGGCCGGGTCCCTTAAATCTTCTATCCGCACAGAACGAATGTCTTCCAAGGCATATTGAAAAATCTTACGGTCTTTCCATTCTTCCACCAACGGGGTAAAATGGTTGGATAAATAACCACGAAATCCGGGAACATACACCACCACAGGTACATCTGCCCCACTTTTTAACATGTAGGTGCCCATGTGATCCGGGGTTGGACCGCCCACATGAAAATCCGCCACAGGTGCTCCCTCGTCATAGACCAACACATGGGTAGAATACACCGCCAACTGGGTGAGTAAATTTTCCCGTGCGGTCTTTTTCACAAATTCCTTTACTTCCATGCGGTGCAACGTATTCAGCGTTACCTTAATTAAATCCGGACGGGCCATGAACATGCCGTCGGCCATCCAATACCCATCGAAACGTTGCAGGCGAACGGTGCGTCCCCCTTTGTCCTGAAAAACCATGGAATCGATGCCGGCCGTGTCGGCAATTTTAAACTGGGTGTAATCTCCATGTAAACTACTATCCCCTTTTCCACCACACCCTACGGATAAAAAGGAAAGGAGCAGGACACCCCACGCGGCTAAAAATTTCATTTTTCTCATCCTTTTACAAATTTTCTACGGCGGTTCCAATTCCAAATACCCCCCAATAAACCAATAAAAGCCAGGGGAACAAGGGTACAAGCCCAAATCCACTGCTTTCCTTTGGCCCGGATTTCATTTTTATCTAACAAACGAATTTGAAATTGTTTGGAACGCAAGGGAACCAACCACCCATCCCCGGTGAGGTCGTTCACGCAATTCATCAAGAAATTCATGTTGCCCGGATAAAAAATACCGGCGGCCGGATCTGCGCCCAAGGGAAGGTGCTCCCGCCTGCTCGCACTAAATTTGTTCTTGGCAATGTCTCCGTCTGACACTACAATCATTTTGGTACCCGGTTCACTGCTAGATTTAAACGTTCGGTTGCCCAAAGCCACAATGCGCCCCTCAAAAGCAGAGGGGAACGTTCCTTCCAAACGAATGGCTAAAGGCAAATTCGATTTATTAAAGCGTTCAGGCGTGGGTTTTTCTGTGGCCACATTCAATCCGACCCGCACGGGCGCCAACAGGTTTCGGCTCAGGGTGGACGTGGTCAATAAAATATCTGTTTTTACCCCTTCTACCCCAAACGTATCTATGGTAGAAGCGAATTCCAGACGAATGGGACCCGTATTTTTTACCAAAGGATGCCGGCCATCCGGAATCACGACCGGATAATAAAACCAAGGGAGTAATTCTTCTTTGGGTTCATTGTTCACCATGCCGGTGACAATAGGAATGGCACCACATTGCGCGTCTTGCACCAAATCGTAATTGATGCGAAATCCATAACGGAAAAACATGTCATTCAATCCCAATTCCCGGTTAATGGCCACGGTAAAAGGACGTTTTGAAATGCGCAAACTGTCCATGCTAGTGTACACCTGATCAATGAGCCAAAGCACACTGCCACCTTGCATGATGTATTGGTCAATGGCCACTTTTTCCGCGTCTTTGAACATGGAATCCGGTTTGGCCAAAATCAAACAGGCATGGGAAGGATTGAGCAGCGATAAATCTTCGCCCAACATAAGCCCTTCCAACTGGTAGAAATCGCTGAGTTGATAGAGAAAATCTGCCATCAAGGCCTGAGGCAACTCTCCATGTCCCACGGAAACGGCCACTTTTTTGCGGTTTTCGAACTGCGATAGTCGGTATAAAGTAGTGGCAAAAGCATATTCGAGCCGTTCTACACTTTGGTTGAGCACCACCACAGGGTCTCGGCCATTTTGCGGCTCCAATAAACTTACGGGCAATTCCCGTTCACGGTAAGAAATCAACGCACCCGGAAATACTTTTTTGTATTGCATTCCGGTGGACGTGTTGATATTTAAATCTGTGGGTTGAAGTCCCCTTTTCACCAAATCCTGGTACATTTCTGCCTGTTCCTCCGTGGTTTTATCGGCAAAAGGATCCATAAAACGGTAGTGAAAATGCGTGGCATTGTAGGAGCGAAACTCCTCCAACATTTCCATGGTCGCATTTCTCAGCCGCTTAAACCCGGCCGGAAAATCACCTTCGAGGTACACGGTCACCAGCACATCATC
>CAYONT010000111.1:0-4215 GCA_964405405.1 uncultured Comamonadaceae bacterium
ACAATGATCATGAAGCATGAGCCGGGGAGTCAGGCCTACCTGGACTTTGCGGGGATGAAGTGGTCGGATTCAGTTGGACACGTTTGAGAGCAAGTTAAGGTGGATTTCATGTTTTAAGCAGCGAGTTTGTAAAAGACCATCGGAGGTTGATTTCCGATCGAACTGTGATCCCGCTTGTGCTTGTAATACTGGATGAATTCGTGGCAGGCTCGCTGGACGTCGGCTCCTGTTTTGAAGTGGTCGGATTCAGTTGGACACGATATTAGAGCAGGTTTAGGTGGATTTCATGGTTCAAGGTAAGCCACCGTTGGCGGACGTCTTATGGGGGGGGGCTTCTGAGGTTTGCGGGCAAAGCAATCGACACTGACTTTTTCGAACATTCAGTGGGAGCTTCGCGCCAAGCGGTTGGCCCTCCGGCAGGAGATGTTTTCCATGGTAGCGCAGTGGTAGTAGAGATGTAATCAGCGGCCTTTGAGCAACCCATCCACCTCCTTTCCCAAAACGGGTATGTCTCTTTGAAGGATGGCCCAAAGCAGCTCGTCATCAACACCATCGTAGCCGTGGGCCAAAATATTGCGCAGTCCTACAATCTTTCGAGCAGATGAGATCTGACACTCAGGATCAAGGGCCAAAATCGAACGCACTGCTTCACCAATTATTTCCAAATTCCGCTCAACTGCCCGTTTGACAACGATCTGTTCTTGAAATTGAAAGAAATCGTTGTGAACCATCTCCTTGAACGACGCCAATTCCGCAATTAGAACTTGTATGTCCAGAAGGTATTTGAGCGTTCTAGGCTGCATACAATGATTGCTTCGTCTGGTTGATTGCAGCCAAAAGCGCAGAATTCTTCAGAGAACGAGTAGACAACAAATCCACTCGGCGTTTTAACAGAAGCTCCAATTGGTCCTTCAAAGAAAAATAGTTGTCGGCGTATTCCAGCAACGGAAGATCTTCTGAAAATGTGACCAGGATGTCTATGTCGCTGTCGCTCGAGAAGTCCCCTTCCGCTGCCGACCCAAACAACTCGGCCCTCACCACGTGGTGATTCTCCAAAATCTCCCGGATCTCCGGAAGCGCATTTTGAACAAGGCCAATCATGCCAACAAGATAACAATTTAGGAAGTGTGAATGGCTGGTCTGAATCGGAAATCATGAAGTGGGTGTGTCTGAAATTGCGAGAGATGTCCAGGCAAAAGCGGCGATTGAAGGGGAGCCCACCGTTGACGGACGTCTGGTGAGGAGCGGGAGGAGCGTGGAAGGGGGAGGGCGGAGTTAGCCGACCCGGAGTTTGGCGGCGGAATGCCAAATCCAGCCGGGGAGCGGGTGGGAGAGCTGCCAGACGATGCTCATGGGGTGGCTGCCCTCGTGGCGGACGTATTCGGCGAAGCCAGCGAAGAGATAGCCTTGTGTGCGTCTAAAGATGTCTTTTTCATGCTCCCGGAGGAACAGGAGGATGCGTTCGCCGCGCTCGGCATGGTGGATGTAGCGCTGGCCCGTGGGACTGGTCGGGGAGACCCGGTTCTGGGATTGCCAGTGGAAGAGCTGGTCGGAGATGGCGTAATCCTGGTAGAGCGTGGTAGGGGAGAAGTGCCGCGGGTCTTTGTTGAGTTCCACGAAGAGCGCCTCGATTCGGTGGTGGGGGTGGTGGGCAACCCCTTCGCGGGAGGGACGAAAACGGTGGAGGGAATTGAATTGGAGGGCTGAGAGGATTTGGCCTCGGGTATAAACGCCATGGACCTGGAGCGGGATGTCAGGCAGGGGGTGCGTGGCAATGCGGAGCTGGTCGGCGCGGTGGGCAAAGAAGTCGGCGATCTCGTCGCACAGGGCGGGCACGGCCGCGAAGGGGGACAGGGCTTCGGCGAGGTTCTGGGGCGGGGTGTCCGGCTTCCGGTGCTGGAAGAGGTCCCAGTAGAACATCAGGGCACGGGTGAGGGCGAGGGGGTCGGTGGTGGGCGGGTCGCCTTGGAAGCGGCGCCGGGCCCACTGGGCGATGAAGTCCATCTGGGCGGGGTCCTGGAGGACCATCCAGTCGGTGTGCAGGGCGTCGGCCACGGCGTCGGCCACGGCGTCGGTGCTGGCCGCCGTGGCAGGGGAGGGCACGGAGCCCGGGGAAGCGCTTCGGCCCAGCGCCTCGGCCACCAAGCCGGTGAACGTCGTGTCCTTTCGGTACAGCCGCTCGATGGGCAGGTGCTCGAAGTCCAAGAAGTTGCGCAGCGTCAGCGGCAGGTTCGAGCGCTGCGGGAACGACTGCAGCCGCCGGAGCAGGGCCCGACGGTTCCAGCGCCCCGCTTTCTCGAGGTTGTCCAGGATGTGCTCCCGGGCCTTGCGTTCGAGCTGGATGCTGCAGCCCAGCGGGGGATTGGGAAAGTCGTCCTTCAGTTCTTCCCGGATCGAACGCCCCGTTCGGCCGAGCATCGCCCGGAACTTGTGCTCGAAATCGTATTCCTCGCGCGACGCAGCCACGAAGTCCAGCACCGTCAGCGCCTCCTTGCCCTCCGACAGCCGCAGCCCGCGCCCCAGCTGCTGCAGAAACACCGCGGAACTCTCCGTCGGCCGCAGAAACAGCACCGTATCCACCTCCGGCAAATCCACCCCTTCATTGAACACATCCACCACAAACAGGTAGGCCAAATCCCCCTTCCGCAGTGCCTCTCGGAACCGCACGCGATCCCCCGGTGCCGTCGCTCCCGTCAGCGCCTCCGCCCGCAACCCCGCTTCGCGAAACGAGGCCGCCATGAACTCGGCATGCGCCACCGTGACACAGAAACCCAGGGCCCGAACCTGGTGCGGGTCCCGTGTGTACTTCCTCAGGTTCTCCAGGACATTCCGGACCCGCCCCGTGTGGCCCGTGAGGAGCTTCGAAAGTTCCTCCTTCGGATAGCCTCCGCGCTCCCACCTCATGTGAGACAAGTCCACCGCATCACTCAACCCGAAGTAGTGGAAAGGGCACAACAGACCACGGTTGAGCGCTTCCGGCAACCGGATTTCGGCCGCGATTCGGCCTTCGAAATCCTGGACGATGTCGCCACCATCCATCCGTTCCGGCGTCGCCGTCAAACCCAGAAAGTACTTCGGTTCGAACCGCTCGAACAAGATGCGGTAAGACTCCGCCGAGACGTGGTGCGCCTCGTCGATGATGACCACGTCGAAGTGATCTGGGGCCAGGTCCACCTGGGGGAGCGCGTTCGTCAGGGTTTGGATGGAGGCAAACACCGCCTCAAAACGCTGGGGCGCCAACCCATCCACCCACAGTTCCCCCCAATTCGCGTCCTTCAACACCGCGCAGAACGTCTGCTGCGCTTGCACCAAGATCTCCTTTCGGTGGCACACAAACAGCAGCTTCTGGCACTGCTCCTCCTGCCGCAGCCGCTTGAAATCGAAAGCTGCGACCATGGTCTTCCCCGTACCCGTTGCGGCGACCACCAGGTTCCGGCGGCATCCATGGACCCTCCGTTCCACCGTCAGCGCCTCCAGGATCTCCTCCTGGAACGGGAACGGTCGCAAGTCGAAGTACGTCGCAAAAGCCCCCAACTCCCCCTGCCCCGGCCCCGAGCCCTCCCCCCATTTCGCCCCCACCAGCGCCCGCCTCAACCGCTCCCCATCCCGCCCTGCCACAAACGGCTCAAACTCCCGGCTCTCCCAGTACGACCCGAACGTCCTCCGAAACGTCTCCAAGATGTGCCCCGAATCCACCGCCGAGACCTTCACATTCCACTCCAGACCACTCGTCAGCGCCGACTTCGAAAAATTCGACGAACCGATGTACGCCGTATGAAACCCGCTGTTGCGGTGGAACAGGTAAGCCTTCGCGTGCAGCCGCTCGCATTGCGTGTCGTACGAGACGCGCACCTCCGCCCCCAGATCCTCCTGCAGCCACCGCAGCGCCTGCGCTTCCGTCGCCCCCATGTACGTCGTGGTGAGCACCCGGATGGGGCATTTTCTCAAGGCCAAACCCTCCAACTCAGCCCTCAACTCCTGCAGTCCGGACCATCGGATAAAGCTGACCAACAAGTCCACCCCGTCCGCACTGCGCAACTCCCGCCGCAGCTCGGCCGCCAACCCCACCGACCCATTCCCCCCTGTGAACAAGAAACTCTCCACCAACCCCGTCTGCGGACGATCCCAGTCCCCCCCCGCTCCCACGGCCCGCAACAACCCCTCCCCGCGAATCCGCTCCCCGGCCTCCCCCCGCTCCCTGCCCCGCACCGCCCG
>CAYONT010000112.1:0-4071 GCA_964405405.1 uncultured Comamonadaceae bacterium
TCTTTTTTTTGGATTGAGCAAAGGAGCTAAGACCCCCCCCCCCCGGCCCCCCTTTCCCCTTAACGTTGTGCATTTTGCAGCAATCGCAGCAACGGCGCGGGTTTGCGGAGGTTTTGCGGCCTTTTTTTTAGGCCGTCTAAAACCGTCGAAATTGTACGTTTTGTAAGTTGGGTTTTGGCGGCCCCTTTTGGTTTCGTTTTGCGTTGATGCGAGGCCCTTGGGAGGCAGGGATGGACGCGGAGCCGGGGAGATTTTCTAACCCCCCTACCCCTCATTAAGGCGCAAAAGGTTTTCAGCGGTTTTGATGCAAGCGAGAAAGCGCGCTCTAACCAAAACCAACGGGGGCGGCATTCGACCCCCTACCCCCTTTTGTGAAAAGGTTGTGCGTAATTGCCTCCGCTTGTGGTGAGGCGTTGGGGTTGGCTCCGTTAGGTTTGCCCGTATGACACTCACACTACCCGTTGGCGCGGGGTTGGAGGCATTCACGGGCCGCGAAAGGGAAAAAATTGCCTGGCTCTATAGCGAATGCCTTTTGAAGGCCCGCAAACGCGAGGGGCGGCCTTTTACGTTGCATTCGAGGCATTTGCGATCGAACTACGGGCGGAATTACGCTCGATTGGTTCAATACCTTTTGAACGTTCAGGTGCTGCGGTTGAGGCCCTATGCAAACGGCCTCGCCTACTTCGACAAACATTCAAGGCGGTTTGTCCTGGCGGCTTGTCCTGGCGGCGTTCAGGAGGTCGAAATAAGTGAGCGGACAAAGGCGGCCCAATTACGAAAGCGAGGGGCGCAAGCGGCGGAACTATGCGCGGCAATTGAGGGCGGCGTGCATTTGCTCAACGTTTGGCCTGAACTTTCAATTGATGCGGATGCGGCTCTTGCACACTTGAACAATCTTGAAAGGCGGTTGAATGAAAGCGGCGAAATCGACCTAAAACCTTCGAGAAAGGGCGCGGCCTCCCCCCGTGAACGTTTGGCCTTTCGGCGGCTTTCGGTTTCTTGGTTTGGTTTCAACGGCCTTTCGTTCAATGAGCGAACCGGGCGCGTTTATTCGCCCCTGACAAACCTACCCCGTGACCTACGGCCGTTCCTTCGATTGAAGGGGGGCGGGCGGTTGTGCCTGGTGGACATTCGTAATTCGCAGCCCTTCGTTTTGGCGGCAATGTATGCGGACGCCACAAAGGACAAAGGGCCTTTGAAAGCAGCGGCGGCGGGTTCGTTTTATGAGGTTGTGAACGCCAGGCGGCCCGATATGAGCCGGGATGAAGTGAAATTGGATGTTTTGCGTTCCATCTACGACAGTCGTTTAACCCCAAAATGCGAGGGCGGGCGGGCGTTGGTTGAGGCGTTCCCCTCGTTTTGGGATTGGATATGCCGGGAGCGTTCGAAGGCCGGGCCGCATTTGGCCCTTCGGATGCAAAAGGTTGAGGCGGATTGGGTTTTGAGGGTCGCGTGCGCCCTGGCAAAAGGGGGGCGGTTTATTGCCTCAATTCACGATGCCTTTTTGATTGATGAGGCGCGAAGGGATGAGGTTGAAAGGGCGTTGAGTGCGGCGGCGGTTGAGCGTTGGGGCGTTGGCCCCTCGTTCGGATTTGAAAGTATTTTTTTAGGTGAGGGGGTGCGACGCGCCGCCCCTCATCTACCTTCGGAGGGCCAAAATGCAGAAAGATGTTTGAAGTAAACGCACACGGGGTTGAGTGGGTTTTGATTGATGCAGGGCGGGCGTTTGTGCGGGCCGTAATTGATGGGGTCGAGATTGAGGGCGTAGTGAGCGCATTGGAGGCGGAGCGTATGCGCCCGATTGATTTGCTCGAATTGAATTAAGTACCCGTGAGCGGCCAAAGGGCCGCGCATAAGTGAAGGCCGCCCCGCGCCAATTTTAACGGGCGGCTTTCTTTTTCCCTTTCTTGTTACATTCCTTCGACGTTCGTTGAAGGTTTGTTACATTTGCCGTATGCAAACGATTAAGATTGAAAAGGAGAAAGGCGCGGCCGTTCGGTTTGTCGCATACTACCGGGTTTCGACCGAACGCCAGGGGCGTAGCGGTTTGGGGTTGGACGCGCAAAGGGCGTGCGTTGCGGCTCACTTGAAAGGGTCGGGCGGCGTTTTGGTTGGAGAGTTCACCGAAAGCGAAAGCGGTTTGAAGGACTACCGTCCGAAATTGGATGAGGCGTTGAAGGCGGCCAAACGCCAGGATGCAACGTTGATTGTCGCAAAATTGGATAGGTTGAGCCGTTCGGCGTATTTCGTCCACAAATTGCGCGAAAGCGGCGCGGCCTTTTTCGCTTGCGATTTGCCCGTTTTTAACGCCTTAACCGTTGGGATTTTTGCGGCGGCGAATGAATATACCGTTGAACAAATCAAAGAGAATACACGGGCCGCATTAGAGCGAAAGCGGGCAAGTGTTGGCGAGTGGAGGGTTTCCAATTTGACGAAAGAGGCCCGCGAGATGGGAGCGGAGCGAATGCAAGTTGAGGCCTTTTTTAACCCCGAAAATCAAAGGGCGGCGGCCCTCCTTTGCGAATTGAATAAACGGCCCGATACTTTGACCCTGCAAGCGAAGGCGGACGCGCTCAATCATTGCGGTTTTATGACCCCAAAGGGCGGGGCGTGGGGCCGCGTTCAGGTTTCGAGGTTGGAACGCAAATTGCCTCAATACGCCCGTTTTTTTGAGCGGCAAAACGCGGAGGCTTAATACCGAAATCAGGACAAACTATGAGCGAGGAAAGACCTTTTTACCGGGGGCAAATTGGAGGGCGAACGCTAACCCTGAAAAACCTTCGGGCAATTGATGAGGCAATGAGTCGAATTGAATCAATAGACCAAAGTGACGCCTTTCGACTGTATCAAAACGAGGTTTGCCAACGCATTGGGCGGTTAGAACAAGACGCCAGGCAAAAGGCCGCCAGGGATGCGGGGCGTATTTGAAAGCGGGCGCGGTTGGAGGCTCCTGGCGTTTAGGCGGGGCGGGGCGGTTTATTTCCAAGCCGTGAACGCTCAAACGGGCGAACGCGGGGCGGTTTGCTCCGGGCCTTTTGAGGCGTTCAGTTTGCGCGTTCAAACCTCATTGAGCCAGGACAAAGGCGGTAAATCGGTTTGAAGTTCCAAAACGCGGGGCGGCTCCCCGTAGGCCCGTTTTAGGATTAGTTCGGCGGCCCTGGTGTTCCCCTTCACGGCCTCCCCAATTAGGCCGCGTAAAATCAATTCGGCGGCGTTGATGCCTTCGGGCGTGGGTTCGTTGAGCAATTTGGCAAGTAACGGCCTCAATTCGGGGGCCTCCTTTGGCCTCCCTTGGGGGTTTCCGCTTTCCCCTTTTTTCCAAGCCGGGCGGAGGTTGTGGGCGTTGGGCATTAACCGTGCGTTTTGGGATATAGTGCAACCTTTGTCGAGGCGAGCGCGGCGGGGGTTGTGCCTTTCTTTTTGGCCTCATTTACCAAATCTTGATAGGTTTTTGAGGTGAGGGTGACGGTTAAGTATTTCATTGGGTTTTGTAGGGGTTCAATGTTCAGGGGGTTGGGTTTGTCTCAAAATTGAGACCGGCGTCTCGGTGTTCCTTCGGTGTTTTGGGGTGCAAATTAGGCCTTTTGGCGTTTAGCGTTTGGCAATGTGGGCGGCATTAGGCCCGTAGGGGCGTTTATTGGGGCCAAATTTCAACGAAAGGGGGGCGGTTCGGGTTAGGGGTTGGCCGGGGGCGGTTCGTTGATTTTTGGGGCCTTAAATTCAGTTCGTCGATTTTTTCGACCCCGTTTTTTTTAACAATTGACATTGCATTTGAACCCGGCTTGTTTTCCCGGCTTGTTCCCCTGGCTTGTTTCCCCCTCCCCGGTTTTGGGATAGGCGAGGGGGGGCGGATGCAGAACAAGGTTTGCGGAGGGGCAGGGGGCCTCCCCCCGGGGCGGGGTTCGGAGGTTCGCCAGGGCTTTCCCCCTGAATGAAGTTTGAAGGTTTGAAAGGTCTTTTTTTTGGATTGAGCAAAGGAGCGAAGAGCCGGGCGGGGGGGGGGCCGGTCTGGGGGGGGGCGGGGCGGATCATGTGCGGGCTCCTCTATAGAGTATTGCGCCGCCGAGCGGA
>CAYONT010000113.1:0-4070 GCA_964405405.1 uncultured Comamonadaceae bacterium
GCCAGTATGAAATGGCCTACCGGATGCAGGCGAGTGTGCCGGAACTCACGGATTTGAGTGATGAACCCGACCATGTCTTCGAGATGTATGGCCCGGATTCACGTCGCGCGGGCAGCTATGCAGCGAACTGCATCCTCGCTCGTCGGCTGGCCGAACGTGGTGTGCGCTTCATCCAGCTCTTCCATCCTGACTGGGATCATCACAGCCGCCTGCCAAGCTGGTGCACCGCGCGTTGTCGTGACACGGATCAGCCAAGTGCGGCATTGATCAAAGACCTCAAACAACGCGGCATGCTGGATGAAACGCTGGTCATCTGGGGTGGTGAATTTGGCCGCGGTGTTGCAGGCCAGGGCAAGTGGGACAGCCCGGAGGCCGGACGGGATCATCACCCGCGCTGCTTCACCATGTGGATGGCGGGCGGCGGGGTGAAAGCGGGCACGACCTACGGCTCCACGGATGACTTCAGCTACAACGTGGCGGAGAATCCGGTGCATGTGCGTGATCTTCACGCCACAGTGATGCATCAGCTCGGCATTGACCACGAACGATTCACTTTCCGCGCCCAGGGGCTGGACTTCCGCCTCACGGGAGTGGAGCCGACGAAGGTGGTAAAGGATCTGCTGACTTGAGCTGCCGGATGGCATCGGCATTAGAACTGAAGGCGAATGCATCCAGCGGCACCTCGCTCAGCGGCAGCGCCATCCATTCTGCCACTTCGGTGGGATCTATTTTCACGCCATCGAAGGATTCGAGCCGGACGATGTAAAATAGGTCGATCGTGGGCCAGACGAATCCCTGGAAGAGATAGCGGTTCGGCAAAGAAGTGAAGTAGTGGAAGGACGCTGGCGGGATGTGCAAGCCGACCTCTTCCAGAACTTCTCGAGCAGCGGCTTCCTCCCCGGTTTCATGACCATCGATCACGCCACCCGGCAGGCCGAGCCTGCCCAGGCCAGGCTCATGACCGCGTCGAGTGACGAGCAGCCGATCTTCTGCATCCAGAAGCAAAACGCAAGCGGCTGGAATGGCCGTGACGAAGTGCCGGAAGCCGCAGTCTGAACAGACAAACTCGCGTTCGCTGCGTGCGATGAAGCGAGTGCTGCCACAGTCTGAGCAGTGGCGGAAGGGTGATCCTGGGAGGCGTGGATCACTCATGCATCATCGCCAGTTCTGGTGTCGGGGACTGGTGCACCTTCCTTCATTTTAAAGCCGACATAGACACCGGAGCTGATGCCCATGAGGCCCATGACCTCGTTGCTGAAGACGGGCATCGCGTAGTCTGTGATCACATCATGCACGAAGACCACACCGAGCACGAGAGTCCAGGCCAGCATTTGGAAACGATGAATCGTCGGGCCATGCTCGTCACTGAGCAGGTCGATCAACCAGTTGGCGAGTCTTGAACGGTTGGGGGAGGCTGCGCTGCGGACCTTGGCGTCCCATTCCTGTTTGCTGGAGATGAAACACGACACTGCGGTGGTTCCCCCACTGATTCCCATGAGGATGAAGGCCGTGCTGCTGACTCCGGCTATGCTACCCGTGGCACACCACAGGAAAACGAAGGAGGCGATGATGATGAAGAACCAGATGGACATCTGCAGCCGCCCCATGCTGAGCGGATGGGCATACTGATGCCAGTAGTCTTTGCTCTTTGGGATGCGGTTGACCAGCACGATGCCTGAATCACGCAGCATCTCGGACTTCCGCATGTGCTTGATGAAGAGGGCGAAGAAGCCGCCGATGATGATGAAGTTCACCCAGAATGCCCAGGTGAAGAGCGGAATATGCAGACGTGCCGCCGGAGTCGCCGACAGGATGCTTTCACGCCCTTCCGGGTGCTGGTAGGCCAGCGAGGCATCGCAGGAGACGCTGGAGAGCGGGCTGGATTTCAGCAGGTTCAGCCAGGCTTCCTTGTCTTCATTGATCTCACGCAGACTGAAGGCGATGAGGTAGAGCGGTCGGTCTCCCGGAAGACGCTCCACACGCCCGCTCGGAGGCACGGTGGTGAAAGTCTGACCTCCCAGGCGGAGCCTGAAGTTCTGGCCCAGATTCTCCACTCCATGCTCCAGTTCCCTGGCGGCGCTGTTTAGGCTTAGCTTGAGTTCGCCCAGCTTCTTCTGCGCAGACTTCACGGCTTCATCCTGGCGGGTGATCTCGAGATTCACGGCCTCCATTTGCAGACTGTCTCCCGGGGTTTGGAGGCGGAGTTGAACGGCCTTTTTTTGATCGATCACTGCCTGCGCAAGAGCCATTTCAGCCTGCTTCAGCGGATCTTCGGTGGCATCAGACTTCAGCAGGTGCCAGGCTTTGGGGAAGTCATTTTCGACGTCCTCCACTTCTGCCAGCCAGGCATCCAGGTGAGAAACGGCAAAGTAGATGGTGGAGGAAAACCGCGCCTCCAGCGGCCTTCCTGTCCCGGGATTGGTGAATCTGCCATCCTGCATCAATCCAATGCCAAGAATGGAGGGGGATTTGTTCTCTGGCATTCGGGCGGCCAGGGCATCGCGTTCGAGCCATTCAGGTTCCTCCGCCAGGCATACGGACAAGGGTAGCTGGAGCGCTGCGAACAGGATGAAGGCGGTGTTTTTCATGTCGAACTCAGGCTAGGGCAGCGCTGGCGAACCCGTCAATGCCGATCACTGAAGCTGATGGACATGATTTTCGTGCTGGCATTCGGCATGGGGGGATGCTTTGAAGGGCAACTATGAAAATCGTCCTGCTCGACGCCCATACCGCCAATCCTGGAGATGTCTCCTGGGCTCCTCTGGAAGCCATCGCCACCTGTGAAATTCATCCGCGCACGCCCGTGACGGAGACGGTGGCGCGCTGTGTGGATGCGGAGGTTGTCATTACAAACAAGGCTCCGCTGACACGGAAGATCATCGAGGCGCTGCCGAAGCTGAAATACATCGGTGTGACGGCCACGGGCTACAACATCGTGGATGTGGCGGCTGCCAAAGAACGCGGGATCGTGGTCACGAATGTGCCGGGTTACAGCTCGCCAGCGGTGGCACAGCTCGTTTTTGCCCTGCTGCTGGAGCTGACGAACAACGTGGGACATCACGCGAAAACGGTGCGCGAGGGCCGTTGGGTTGCCTGCCCAGATTTCTGCTACTGGGATCATCCCATCATCGAACTGAGCGGACGCACGCTGGGGATCATCGGCTACGGAGACATCGGAAGCTCAGTGGCGCGGATCGCGGTGGCCTTTGGCATGAAGGTTCTGGCCAGCAAACGCGAGTGGAAGACGCCACCACCCGAAGGCGTGACGCCAGCAAGCATTAATGAAGTCTTTGCCCAAAGTGATGCGATCTCCCTGCACTGCCCGCTGACGGATGAGACGAAGCACCTGGTGGGCGAGCGGACGCTGGCGCTGATGAAGAAAACAGCCTTCCTGATCAACACGGGCCGTGGTCCGCTGGTGGATGAGGCTGCCCTGGCCCAGGCTTTGAATGAAGGCCGCATCGCAGGAGCGGGACTCGATGTCCTGAGCGTAGAGCCTCCGAAGGCAGACAATCCTTTGCTGACTGCGAAGAACTGCCTGATCACTCCGCACATCGGCTGGGCCAGCCATGAGGCACGAGTGCGTCTGATCGATGCCGTGGCCTCAAATCTCCGCGCTTTCCTGGATGGGAAGCCGGTGAACGTGGTGGGGTAAAAGCAGGCGCGAGAGGCTTAAGATGGGAGCTTTCATGCCATTTTAGCCTCTTGTGCTGAAGAGCCGCTGAATCTCATTTCGGCCCAGGTCCTTCTCTGTTCGGAGACGCCATCCTACTCTGCTCCGACTCTAAATCTGATGGCGCTGCCCGTCGGATGGCGGGCGATGATGTGCTGGCAGGAAGTGCTGATGACGGATTGTCGTCCGGCACTGGAGAAATGGCAGACGGTAAAAGCTTTCGTGCCTTTGGCTCGCCTCCTTGGCAGGACGCCTCTGTCAAATTGCCGAACGGCAAAACGAGATTGCCGAACGACAAAATCAAATTGCCGAACGGCAAAACGAGATTGCCGAACGACAAAATCAAATTGCCGAACGGCAAAACGAGATTGCCGAACGACAAAATCAAATTGCCGAA
>CAYONT010000114.1:0-2918 GCA_964405405.1 uncultured Comamonadaceae bacterium
ACCCCGACGGCGTCCAGTCGAGCTCGCTCAACATCTACACCTACGACGGCAAGGATCGCTGCGTCTGGAAGTCGCTCCCCACCCACGTCGGCAGCGAGCACGTGCCCCCCGTCACCCTGACCATGATCCGTAAGCCGCAGGCCGGAGGCGAGCAGCCCCGGACAAAACCATGAACGCCGTCGTGACTGGTCCTGCACCCCGCCGGCTGCCCGCCTCGCTTGTGGCCGTGGTCGTCGCGATCGCTGCGCCGGCTCTGGCGGCCGACCCCCCGCCGGCGCGTCAGCCCGGCGCGACCGAGCGCACGATGCCCTCGCAGGCGACCCCGGAAGACGCGGCCCGCAAGGTCGAGATCATGAGCGGCCCGCGGTGGCGGCGGGCGATCTTCGAGCTCGGTGAGTGGCTCTCCTCGCAGGAGATCTACTCGCCCCAGGAGGTGAACCGGATCAAGGCCGACTTCAACCGCCGCGTGGCCGGCATGTCGTCGTACGACCTGGAATACTTGCTCGACGACCTGGACGCGAAGTTCAAGGTGCTCGAGTCGCCGGAAGCCCGCGACGCGAAGGCCTGGCTCGGCCAGTACCTGGCGGCGATGAGCGACCGGCGGCGGGCCGAGGCCCTGCGGGACGTGCCCGACGTGGTCACGATGTCGGCGGCCCGACTCCAGCAGGAGATCGACCGGATCGAGCAGACGCGGACGTCGCTCCAGCAGCGGCAGCAGGCCTTCGATCAGGGACGGGGGGCGCCCGTGCCGCGGCCCCACGACACCCGGCAGCAGACGGCGGCGGCGGCCGCCGCCGCGATGGCCCAGGCCGGCAGCAGCGCCTCGTTCTCCCCCTACCGCAGCGGCGGCGGTGGCGGCGGTGCGGGCAAGCCGCCCTTCTCCGACGTCAAGGGCTCGGGCATGAGCGTCAGCGCCGGCCCGTGGGGCGCCTACGTCAACTTCAGCGTCGGCGCGTTCTAGTTTCACGGCTTCGCGGCCATCCATGGCAATGGTGTTCGGCACGGGATTTGCGCCACGCCGACCAGGGTATTTGGGGGCGATCGGCTGACTTGCGCGATGGCTGCGATGGCGATATCGTGCTGCCATGGCCGAGCCGAGACGCCGGGACATTCGCGAGAGCGATGTGCAGGGGCTGAAGTACCTGCGGAAGATCGCACCACTGCTTTCCCGCCTTCGCAGGGTAGGGACCCAGCGGGATACGGCGGGTAATCGCAAACTCTTCATGGATCAGTACTGTGCGCTGATTCTTTTGCATCTGTTCAGCCCGGCAGTGAGCAGCCTGCGAGATCTTCAGCGGGCCAGCACGCTCGACAAGGTGCGAAAGCGACTCGGTGTTGGCCGGGCCTCACTCGGCTCGCTGTCGGAGTCGGTCACGGTCTTTAACCCAGAGCCGCTCAAGGCGATCGCCGCTGAGTTGGGGCACCAGATCTCGAGCAAGGCGGTCGGTCGCTTTCAGGACGTAGGTCAGCGGATCACCGCTGTGGATGGCACGGTGATCGAGACGGTAAAGCGGGTGGCGGAGTTGTCTTGGACTCCTCTGTCTGGTGGCAAGCGGCTCTCGGCGTATCGGCTCCACACCCACTTCGAGGTTCTCACCGGCAAGCCGGTAAGAATGGACGCGACCCCCGCCAACCCCAGGGGCGAAGCCGACGAGAAGGCGGTGCTGGCGAGGACACTCGAAACCGATCGCTGCTACGTCGTCGATCGGGGCTATACGAAGTTCTCGCTTTGGAATGCGATCAATGACAAGGGGAGCAGTTACGTTGCCCGGGTGCCGGATTCAACGGCAGGCAAGGTTGAGCGAACCAACGAGCTCAGCGATGCCGGCCGACGGGCTGGAATCATTCGTGACGAGCTCGTCGTCCTTGGTGGATCGCTGGCGTTAGCCCGTCGGCCCGATCATCCAGTGCGGCTGATCCAAGTGGAGGTACAGGCTCACGAAAGCTATCGCGGCATGCAGGGGCCGCGGTGCGATGGGACGCTGCGGATTGCGACGAACAGACTCGATCTGCCGGCGGAACTGATCGCCGATATCTACCGGCAGCGCTGGCTGATCGAGATGTTCTTTCGGCTCTTCAAGCAGTTGCTCGGCTGCCGACACCTGATCTCCGACAAGCACAACGGCGTGGAGATTCAAGCCTACTGCGGCATGATCGTCTGCCTGTTGATCCTGCTCTACACGGGGCAGAAGCCGAACAAAGCGATGTTCCAGATGGCGTACTACTACATCATCGGGCTGGCGAGCCTCAAAGAACTGGAGGGCTTTGTCGCCTCTCGACGGTAGCGCTTCGAAGGGACCGCAGAGCCACGCTCTCGCGGCGGTCGACGCTGCGCGCTGCTACTCGGCGCCGGTCATCACGGCGCCGTCTCAGATGCTGAGGAGCCGGCGGGGGCACGCGCAGGAGCCGGTGAACTTTGCCTGCAACCCAGGACGCACCATCACGATCGAGTGAGAAACGGCAAAGTCCGCCGGCGACGAGCATGTCACCGCCGGCGAACCAATGCGGCCAGCCTCAGGAGCCTCAACGAGCCGTGCCGAACACCATTGCCATCCCTGGCCCCCGCGGCCTTGGCTCAGCGGAGGGGCAGCCCAGCGGCCCCTCGCCTCGCAGCGCCGGGCATCCTGCCCGGCGGACGTCTGCCGGAACTCTGGCCATCCCTGGCCCCGGCAGCCCAGGGCGGCCGGGCTTCAGCGGCCCGGCAATCCCGGCAGCAAGAACTTGATCGCCAGGAATCCGGCCACGACCGCCACTGCCAGGAGCACGGTGATCGCCTCGAGGTAGCGGTCGAGAAACTGCTTCGCGGCATTGCCGAAGCAGAAGGTGGCCGCGGCGACCAGGAAGAACCGGCCTCCCCGCCCCAGGGCTGACGCCATCACCAGCGTGCCCAGCGGCACCGAGCAGGCGCCCGCGGCGAT
>CAYONT010000114.1:2928-3230 GCA_964405405.1 uncultured Comamonadaceae bacterium
CGTGAACACCTTGTAGGGGATCGGCGTGAAGGCCGCCGCGAAGATCGCCAGGAAGGCGTTGCCCTGGTAGAGCGACTCGACGTAGGCGAATTTCTCGGCCGAGAACCCGGGCACGTAGGCGAAGAACCAGGAGGCGAGCAACTGCCACAGGCCGCTGCCGATCGCCCAGCCGAGCACGCCCCCCGCCACGCTCGCCGCCGTCGAGACGGCCGCGTAGAAGAAGCTGCGGCGCGGCTTGGCCACCGAGAGGGCGATCTGGAGCACGTCGGGCGGGATCGGAAAGAAGGAACTCTCGGCGAACG
>CAYONT010000114.1:3240-4047 GCA_964405405.1 uncultured Comamonadaceae bacterium
CCCCGGGGGGATTCGGCCCAGGAGAGCACCCAGTCGAAGAGCCGGCGCAGCGGGCCGGGCCGGGAACTGGTCGTGGCGGCCGAATGGGAGGCTTCGCTGTTCATGCGGAGCTCGACCGTGTCAGGCGGTGCGACAGGACGTGGGGCTGGAACGCCGGCTGCCGATCTGAGCGAGCCGCCGGTGACGGTCCGGCGGACGACTCCGTCCCGCCGCAAGTGGCCAAACAGCGGGTCGCCCCGAGTCGTCACAAGATAGGCGCTGAGCGCGTGAACCGCAAAATCCAGCGGGTCTCTCTCTGGCGGACGGATTGCCATGCGGCCTCTCATGGTGGCCCGAGGACGAACTTTGGGCTGAGCGCTCATCGCGCTCAGTTGCGCGGCTCAGGGGGGCGAATCTCGCGGGACTCCGTAGCCAATTCGGCGGATATCGAGGGAAATGCCGCCGGTAAAGGCGTCTTGGGGCCGGGGAATCCTGTTCCTTGGCCGGCATCTGCTTGCGGAAGTGTCCTGCAGCGGACTAGAATCGGCCGCCTTTCAGGGGGAGGTGTGAAGATCGGCTAACCAGGGCAATTTTGTGTTGCCAGTGGCCGAGTTGACGCGGCTCGCCTATGAAAATCTCATCCGGCGCCTCACTTGTCGGGGCGTCGGAAACTTCTTTTCCATCACATCGAAATAGGTGAAGCGATGTTCGAGGGAATTTTTTTGTTGGGATCTTCGATGCCGGATTTGTCGGTTGTCCAGTACAACGCGGTCGACAACATCTTTTCGATGACGGTCGCGACGATGGGGGCAGCAGCCCTGTTTCTGT
>CAYONT010000115.1:0-3883 GCA_964405405.1 uncultured Comamonadaceae bacterium
GGCCCAGCCGGCCCTCAGGGTGAACCCGGCCCACAGGGAATCGCGGGTCCGGTCGGTGCCACAGGCGCAACCGGTCCAGAGGGCCCAGCCGGTCCACAGGGTGAACCTGGTCCACAGGGAATCGCAGGCCCAGCTGGTGAGACGGGACATCAAGGCCCAGCCGGTCCTCAGGGCGAACCTGGCCCGCAGGGAATCGCGGGTCCCGCAGGTCCCGCAGGTGCTCCGGGCGCAACCGGTCCGGAGGGCCCAGCCGGTCCACAGGGTGAACCTGGTCCACAGGGAATCCCAGGTCCAGCTGGTGCGACGGGACATCAGGGCCCAGCCGGTCCACAGGGTGAACCTGGTCAAC
The DNA here is from genome assembly GCA_964405405.1 of uncultured Comamonadaceae bacterium. Taxonomy (GTDB): domain Bacteria; phylum Bacteroidota; class Bacteroidia; order Flavobacteriales_D; family Sanyastnellaceae; genus CAMCYM01. The sequence goes on from CAYONT010000115.1 coordinate 350, forward strand.
AGGGAATCGCAGGTCCAGCTGGTGCCCCAGGTGCAACGGGCCCCGTCGGTCCAGCAGGTCGTGGAATCTTCACAGTCGTGAGCAATGCAGACGGTTCTTTGACCTTCGTTTATACGGATGCCACTGCATACCAAACCCCAGTCCTAACAGGGCCCGCGGGCCCTACGGGTGCACAAGGTGCAACCGGCCCTGCGGGTGCAACCGGTCCACAGGGTGAACCCGGTCCACAGGGAATCGCGGGTCCCGCAGGTGCTCCGGGCGCAACCGGTCCAGAGGGCCCAGCTGGTCCTCAGGGAGAAACTGGCCCTCAGGGAATCGCGGGTCCTGTGGGTCCGCAAGGCGAACCCGGTCCGCAAGGGCCTGCGGGTGAACCCGGGGAACCCGGGGCGCCGGGGTTGCCGGATGGGAGTGGGTTGGCGGCAGGTACGATTGTGGTATGGGATGGGACGGCGTGGGTAACGGAGGCGGCGGTGGCGGGCTGCACGGATGCGATGGCTTGCAATTACGCGGCGGCTGCCAACGTGCATTACCCGGCGGCTTGCGTGTACCCCGATGCATGTGGTGTGTGCGGAGGACCGGGAGCGGTGTATGCCTGCGGTTGCAGCGGTTTGCCCGTGGGGGCGTGCAACTGCGACGGAGATGTGGTCGATGCTTTGGGGAATTGTGGGGGAGGTTGTTCAGCGGACGCGGATGGAGATGGGATTTGTGACGACGGGGATGGATGTGTGGGGGTTGCGGATGCATGTGGGGTATGCAATGGTCCGGGGGAGATTTATGCCTGTGGGTGTTCGGGAATTCCGGCGGGGTATTGTGACTGCACGGGCGGGGTGGATGCGGACGGCGATGGGGTGTGCGATGCGGTGGACCCCTGCGTGGGGACACCGGATGCGGTGGGGGTGTGCAACGGAACGTGCACGACGGACGCCGATGGGGATGGAATCTGTGACGACGGAGGGGCCGATGCGTGCTTCGGGAGCTACGATGTATGCGGGGTGTGCAACGGCCCGGGTGCGGTCTATGCGTGCGGGTGCGGTGGGGTGCCGGCCGGGGCTTGCGACTGCGCAGGGAACGTGGCGGACAGCAACGGGGACTGCCCGAGTTATCTGGTGGACAACGATGGAGATGGGGAGCCGGATGGGGTGTCCGATCCGTGTTTGGGGGCGACGAGCTATACGTACCACGGGGTGGAATATGGTTTGGTCTTCATCGGTGACCGCTGTTGGTTCAAGGAGAACCTGCGCACAACGCAACGGCGCGATGGGACAGCGATCCCCGAGGTGCAGGATGCAGGCACGTGGAACGGGCTGACGACGGCGGCGTATGCGGTGTACGGGAACGACGCGGGGAATGCGGCGACGTACGGCCTGCTGTACAACGGATATGCGGCGGCGGACGATGCGCCGCTGTGCCCGCAGTTCTGGGCGGTGCCCTCAGCGGCGGATTTCGATGGGCTCGCGGGGGCGCTCGGAGGGACGTCGGTTTCTGGTGGCGCGTTGAAGGAGGCCGGGCTGGGGCATTGGGCTTCGCCGAACGCGGGTGCCACGAATGCGAGTGGGTTCACAGCCCTGCCCGGCGGTGAGCGCGCGGTGGGATCGGTGGGGTATACGGGGCTGGCGGAATCAGCTTGGTGGTGGACGTCGGGCAACGCCTACGCTTCCACGCGCACCTCGCGCGGGGTGACGCACACCTCAGCAGCGGTTTCCATGGCAGAGCACAGCATGCGCCGGGGCCATTCGGTGCGGTGCGTTCGGCAACTCCCGGTGCTGGGTTGTACGAACATCAACTTTTCAGAATTCAACCCGCTGGCCACGGTGGACGACGGGTCGTGCGCGACTCCTTCGTTCCCGGGATGTACGGACAACCGCTACGCAGAGTACGACCCCCAAGCGAATGTGGATGACGGCTCCTGCACCTACCTCCTAGGCTGCGGCCCGGGGGACGCGGTCACCTACCACGGGGAGAGCTATCCGGTGGTGACCATTGGGGCGCAGTGCTGGTTCAAGAAGAACCTGAACACGACGTTGTATCGGACGGGCGAGTCGATTCCGATGCTCGAGGACAACGCGGAGTGGCTGGCAACTTCCCAAGGGGCTTGGAGCCACTACAACAACGATGTTGCGAGTGGAGTCACCTATGGCATGTTGTACAATTTTTACGCGGTGAGCGATGCGCGTGCGCTCTGCCCGTCCGGCTGGCATGTCCCGACGGATGGGGAGTGGATGGCATTGGAGAACTTCTTGGGAGGGGTACCGGTGGCAGGAACAAGCATGAAGTCGTCTCCTTCCGACACTCCGGCATGGGACGGCACCAACAGCAGCGGGTTTTCCGCGTTGCCCGGTGGCCTCCGGGACAACCTCAATGGCTACTTCTACTTTGAAGGCTACTACGGCTATTGGTGGTCTTCTTCAGCCATTGGTACGAACCTCGCCTGGGGCCGCTACCTCGGCTCCTACAGTGTCAATGTCTTTCGGTTCAACGACGGCCTACGTTACGGCTTCTCCGTCCGTTGTGTTCGGGATGAATGAGTTGGATTGTGGACCATTTGACCATTTGACAATTTGACTATTTCTCAGGCCGTCAGGCCTGAGGGGGGCCGAGCGAAGCGAGGCCGCGCAGATTTTAGCGAAGCGAGGGCCGCGCGGATTTCAGCGCACGCAGTGCGCGTGTTACTGAGCGCGCGCAGCGCGTGCGGGTTTCTGAGCGCACGCCGCGCGCTCATTTCTCGTGCGAAGCACGCCGCGCTTCTTCCGCCATCGCCCAGTACACGCCTTTTTGTGCGAGGAGCGCCTCGGGGGTTCCGGATTCGACCAGTGCCCCGTCTTCGAGCACCAAGACGAAGTCGGCATTGCGAAGCGAGGACACCCGGTGGCTGACGATCAAGATGGCCGGAGCGTCGGAGGGAGCGGAGGGAGCGTCGGAGGGAGCGTCGGAGGGGGGGGGCGGAGCGGCGGGGGGGACCTGCATCCGGCGCTCCAGCGCCCGGAGGATGTGGTCCTCTGTTTCCGTATCCACCGCGGAGAGACAGTCGTCGAGTACGAGGAGCTGCGGGTCACGGGCCAGGGCGCGGGCGATGGCGATGCGCTGTTTTTGGCCTCCGCTGAGGTTCACGCCGCGCTCGCCCAGCAGGGTGTCGTAGGCCTGCGGGAATTGCTCGATGTTGTGGGCCACGTGGGCGTCGCGGGCGGCTTGCACCAAGGTCTCATGGGGCACCTGGGCGGGGTCGCTGTCGAGCCCGAAGGCGATGTTCGCGCCGATGGTGTCGCTGAACAGGAACACGTCTTGGGCGACGTAGCCGGTGGCCGAACGGAAGGCATGCAGGTCCCATTCGGACAGGGGGACGCCGCGCCAGCGGATGGTGCCGCTGTCCGGGTCGAAGAGGCGCATGGCGAGCTGGGCGACCGTGGACTTGCCCGAGCCGGTGGGACCGGTGATGGCGAGGGTGGCACCTGGGTACAGGGTGAAGCTGAGGTCCCGGACGGCCTCGATGCCGGTGTCGGGGTAGCGGAAGCGGACGTTTTCGAAGGCGAGCAGGGG
>CAYONT010000116.1:0-3819 GCA_964405405.1 uncultured Comamonadaceae bacterium
TCACTCCATCCCCCCATTTCAATTCCACTCCAATCCTCCCCCCCATTCCTCCCACATCCCCCAACATCTCCATGAACTACATTTTCCTCATCACCTTTATTTCCAAATCACTTCTCTTACCAAAACTCTTCATAAACACATACTTCTTTTCACTTCCAACTACTCCTTTCATGAAAAATATATTTAAAATTAAGGCTTGGAAGATCCGGATTATCATTTGCTTATTAAAATTTATAATTCGGTTTTTAACCCGCCGCGCAGCTCCATCCACAGGAGCCCGAGGTGATTCCCTCCCCGCCAGATGCCATCAGCGCCCAGCTGGCAGCCCCAGAACCGCGCGGACTGCCCCCTGCGATTCGTTGCATCTTCTACAATGGCCGCCTCTCCAGTTGCTCGCAGTTGCTTCCGTATTTCTGGGTGTTGATCGAGTTTCAACCCCAGACAAAACCGCATGTTCTCGAGATCTTCAGGACTTCGGGGCTCAACCCGGGCCGCCCCCGACTTCAGGTACTTTTTTGCCACCATTTTCGCTGACATGGGGGAGGCCTGATTGCGAATCTCCTCGCGAATCGTAGGGTCATGGAAGCGCAGCGCCTGGAAGAGGGCTTCCGTCGTTCGCCAGGTGAGGCCATCGCAAGTCACGGAATACGGGGACATGTTTCCCAGCCAGCCGTGCGGCTTGTCCACTTTCGTGAAATGGACGATGTCTTCAGTGTGTTTCAACTCCATGACCGTCATTGGATGAATCCGATGGTTTGTTCGTTGCGTCCCGGGCCGTCGATGCCATCCCAGCCGCGGGCGGCCAGAACCAGTCGCTGACGAAGGGTATCCAGTTGTTGCTTGGGCGGTCTTTTGTTTTCCCCGAGCAATTGCATTTGCCGCATCACACGTTCCAAATGAGCGGGAGCAAACCGGACCTCTTGGGCAAGTGCCTGCGATTCTGCGGCCGTTAAGGATGGAAAGGCCCGTTGGAGCAGTTCGACGCGAAGGGTGGAGTCGGGCATGGGGACATTCAGTGTAAACAAGAAACGGCGGTAGAAGGCCGGGTCGATGTTTCGAGCGTGGTTGGTGGTGGCGACAAGGATGCCGTCGAAGGCTTCGATTTCCTGGAGGAGAATGGCGATGATGTTCGTCTCCGTGGGGTGGTCGGACTGCCCGTCTCCCTGGCGTCGGTGCATGAATCCGTCGGCTTCGTCGAGGAGTACGATGGGCTCGCGTTCCATGCGGGCACGGAGGCTGCGGAGGGCGCGGAAGAGCGCGCGGGTTTGGGCCTCGCTTTCGCCCATGTATTTGCCTCGGAGGGAGGCGAGGTTGACGCGGACGAGTGATCTTCCGGAAGCTTTAGACCAAACCTCCGCACACGCCGTCTTACCTACTCCGGACGCTCCGGCGAGCAAAACACTCAATCCGGGTGGCACGCCCGCCAGCCGAAGTTCTTCACTGCTCTGCTCGAAATGATCGCCTACGAGCTGGGCTTCAATCGCGTCGAATTGCTGCCGAATGGGGGCAGGGAAGAAAAGGGTACGGGGCCGGATCTCGTCCGCAGCCGTTACTTGAAAAGCATCCGAGGACTCCGATTCATCGAACGGCAAGTAATCGCGCTTCAACGACCAGCGCTCGATGAGTTCCGCCGGCGGAATCACCTGCTTCACCAGGCCCTTCGGAGACATCTCCGCGGGCGTCAAGTAGCCACTGAGATAGACTGGCGCCTTCGGATCGAGCACCTGGACATAAAAACTGCGGCGCTCCGCCAGGTTCGGTCGCAAGATCTTCGCCCACTTGTCGAGGTCCAGGGGCTGGCGGTTGAGGGTGAATTGGCCAGCGGCGAGGAAGGTGAAGCATGCGAGCACGAAGTAATTCTTGCCTTCAGCTCCGGGCCGCAGAGCTTGGATGACCTCCATCAGCTCGGGCATCGATTGGAGCCGTTCGAAGAAATCAATCGTCTTCTCATGCGCCGCATCTGCCTCAAACAGGAAGCCGCTCATCTCCTCGTTCATGCGATGGACGAATTCGGCAACCAATTCAATGGACGTTTGCAACCTTACGGTCTCGAATTCCCTCAAGAATCCTCGGAGGCCTGTTCGGAAATATGCGTAGATGCTGCTGGGAATGTTGAACCGATCAACGGGCTCATCGGGATTATCCACGATCAAGACATATCCATGGCGAACCAAATCAAACAAGATCGCATCCAACCTCTCCTCATCGATTTGGTGCTTTTTGAGCATAGGCAGGATTTCCTCCTTCGTAGGTCGGTCTGAGTTGAGGCGGTGCAGGGCGATCGCGGAGAGGGTGGCGGCCTTCGCGGCGTTGAGCAGGGGCGCATTCGCTGTCAAGTCGCGGATGAAAAGTTGCGGGATGTTCTTGTGCATGAATGTGAATGTTGTGGGGTTGTGCCGAACAATGCAATTGTATTGCTTTCATCCTTGGTATTAAAATTTTTAATAAATGAGCGGGTGGAGCCTCATCCCACCCGGGGGAAGGGCATGAAGGGGGCATTTCCCTTTGACCATGGACCGATGCGTGCAGGCCGCCACTGCCCGCCCAGTACCCCATGACCCCGGGGGTTGTCAGTCAGTCCTCTCTCTTCCGCACCGTTGTACGATTCCGACCGTCCCAACCACCGAGCCGGAGGCGAGGAAGGGACAGGCCAGAAAAATACCAACGGTCAACGGCATCAAGAGGGCAAGACGTAAAATACCAGACGGTGGTGTCGCAGGGAGGCGGGCGTGCTTGAGGATGGGCAGGTTGAGGGCTCTCGGAAGGGTTATTTCGAGGGGGTGATGCGCTGGAAGAGGCGGGCGTGGTCCATGGCGATGCGGGACCAGGTGTAGCGGGAGAGGTCGAAGCGCCGCGGGGGGGGGGGGGAAGTGGCGAAGTCGGTGAGGGCGGCGGTGAGTTCGGGGGCGGAGGGGGCGATGAGGCGGCAGCCAGGGGCGTCGGCGAGGAGGGCGGCGGTGGCGCCGACGTCGGTGGCGATGACGTGGCGGCCGCGTGCGAGTGCTTCGAGGATGACCGTGGGCATGCCCTCGGAGCGGGAGGGGACGAGCAAGACGTCGGAGGCGTCGAGGAGTTCGCGCACGCGCTCGCGGGAACGAATTTCGCCGTGGAAGGTCACGTCGTGGTGGCCGGGATCGAAGGGGGGAAAGGGACCGACGACATCGAGGGCGATGGGCGTCTGGAGCGCGCGCAGAGACGCTTGCAGCAGGTCGTAGCCTTTGCGGGGCTCGTTTCGCCCCAATAGGATGGTGCGGAGCGGACCTTCAGCCCGAGGCCCCAGGGTGGGGGTCATCCAGGTGCTGGGGATGCCATTGGGGATCTCGGCCACCGCGGAGGGGGCCACACCCGCGGCGAGGAGGAGGTCTGTCAAGCGGCCGCCGAGGGAGATGGTGGTGTGCGCGGAGCGGAGGAGGGTACGGGCGATGGGGGTGAGCAGGGATTTGGCCCATGCCTCCTTCCGCGTGAATGCAGGCTGGAACATTTCGAGGCCGTGCAAATTCACCACCAAGCGGGGATGATCGCGAAATGCCCAGCCGGTAAGTCCCTGTGCATAAATGACATCGAAGTGCAAGGGGTCGCCGACCTGCGTGCGCACCGCTCGGCTGAAGGACTTGGATGCGCGCACATAGTGTCCCGGAAGCCGGCCACGGTCCGCGAACGGCACCGCGACGAGGCGCACGCCATGCGAGAGTCCCAGTTCCCGACGGACCTCGGACTCGCTGGGCACCGGGCCATTGATGGGACCGCAGTGAACGAGGACGAGCTCTGAGCAGAACGCAGCGAGGTGTTTTGCCAGCATGGCAGAATGCTGCTGCATCC
>CAYONT010000117.1:0-3803 GCA_964405405.1 uncultured Comamonadaceae bacterium
TCCACTACCAGCTCGCTCCGAACGCGGAGACGAAGCTCGTTCGCTGCATCCGGGGCTCGCTCTGGGACGTCATCCTCGATCTTCGTCCGGAGTCGCCGACCTTCGGCCGCTGGTTCGCCGAGGAACTGTCGGCGGAGAATCGCCGAATGATGCTCGTCCCCAAGGGCTTCGCGCACGGCTTCGTGACACTTGCCGACGACACTGAGGCGTTCTACTTCGTCGACGAGTTCTACGCCCCGGATCGCGAGCGGGGCATCCGTTGGAACGACCCGCGATTCGCGATCGAATGGCCCATCGATCCATCGGTCATCTCGGACAAGGACCGGTGCCATCCGGACTTCGATCCAGCACACCATCTTGCGCTCGCCGCATCGGAAGCCGGCTCGTGAAGATCCTGCTCACCGGCGCGACGTCCTTCACGGGGTTCTGGTTCGCCAAGGCGCTGTCTGAGTCTGGGCACGAACTGGCCATGCCGATACGTCGGCAACCGAGCGAGTACGACGGAGTCCGAGGCGAACGTGCACGGCAACTCGAGTCGTTCGGGCGGGTCGTCGCATGCGGCGAGTTCGGGGGCGACGACTTCATGTCGCTGGTCGCATCGGAATCTCGATGGGATGTGCTCGCGCACCACGCTGCCGAGGTTGGGGACTACCGGAGCGCGAACTTCGACGTCGCTGCGGCACTCCGTGCCAACACCCATGGCTTCGACCGAATCATCGGGCTGATGTCGGAACGCGGCTGCGGAAGGGTTGTGGTGACCGGTAGCGTGTTCGAGCCGGGCGAAGGAGCCGGCTCGGATGGGCTCCCAGCCTTCTCACCGTACGGACTCTCTAAGGCCCTGACTTCGCAGACGCTTGAGTACTACGCCGCGCGCCGCGGGCTCTCCTGCGCAAAGTTCGTCATACCCAACCCTTTCGGTCCGTTCGAAGAGCCGCGTTTCACCGCCTACCTCATGAAGACCTGGAGAGCGGGAGCTCGCGCGGGAGTCGCCACTCCTGCGTACGTGCGGGACAACATCCACGTCGAACTGCTCGCCGCGGCATACTCGAGGTTCGTCGGCGGCTTCGTCGAAGTCGATCGACTCTCACCGAGCGGGTACGTGGAGAGCCAGGGACGCTTCGCCCAGCGTTTCGCCGCAGAGATGCGGCAACGCTTCGGACTCGCTTGCGAACTCGATCTCGCTATCCAGACCGAGTTCCCAGAGCCACGAATTCGGATTGGCACCGACTCCGCAGAGAGCTTCGTCGCGGGTTGGGACGAGGCTCTGGCCTGGGATCGCGTGGCGGAGTACTACGAGTCGTTGCAGGCGCCGGCGAAGCACGCATGAACTGGCCGCCCAACAAGCCTGTTCGGCATCTGATCGTGATGACCGTGTATCGATCGGTCGATCTGACGATCGACTGCCTGAGATCGCTCGCACGCCAAATCGATGAGGTGCCCGGCACGTTTGTCGGAATCTGCGAGAACGGGGGCGATCCATCGGATCTCGACAGGCTCGTGCGAGTTGTCGAGAGCGAGGGATGGGGCGATTGGATCGGCATTCGCGCGATCCAACCCAATCGAGGATTCACCGGCGGCAACAACGCGATCATCGAGCCGGCTCTTCGCTGGCCTTCGCCGCCCGATGACTTCCTATTGCTGAACACGGACACGTTGGTCGGTCCCAACTCCCTGCGGGTTCTGCATGGGTTTTTGACGGCACACCCGGAGGTCGGCATCGTCGGGCCGCAGCTGACTTGGCCCGATGGTCGGCCGCAGGAGTGCTGTTTTCGGGATCCGTCGATTCTCGGCCAGCTACTGGCTGCGGCGCGCACGGGTTATCTCGACCTGCTGTTCAGAGAATCACTGACGCCCAAGTCGCCTCCTCATGATCCAGGCCCGCACGACTGGAAGACATTCGCGTGCGCGCTGATCCGTCGCCAGGTATTCGAACAGGTCGGACTGCTTGACGAAGGCTACTACCTCTACATGGACGACCCCGACTTCTGCTTCCTTGCTCGGAGAGCGGGCTGGAAGATCGGGCACTGCAACGACTGCTCGGTCGTGCATCTCAAGGGCGGGTCGAACGACGTGCCTGCAAGCGTTCGCGAGCGTCGACGACTCCCCCGGTACTACTACGTCTCTCGTGCTCGCTACTTCGCCAAGCGCCACGGGATCGCAGGCCTTTGGCTCGCGAACCTCTGCTGGCATGCCGGACGGACGATCTCTTGGACGCGTGAACTGATCGAGCGACGCCCAAGCCATCTCCCCAAGTCGCAATGGCGCGACATCTGGACGAACGCCTTCCGCCCATGGCATGCGCCGCACCTGCCATTCCCTGCACTTGGTTCGGAACTCGATCCGGGCAGGTCAGAGGCAGAGACCGAGGCCATCCTCCACACCCCGTAGGTCGGCCTCGCCCGATGCCTTGCTCTGTGAATCCAGCTGCTCTCGCCCGATCGCCGGATTGAGGTCTCCGAGCGGGCTGCTCACGCATCTCGTTCCACTACGCCGGGACAGGCGACCTCGCCCTACTCGGTTCCAGCACCAACGAACGCTCGGCAACCAGACGGCCGATGTTCAGCGACGCCGTCGCGGCTGGTGATGGCGCATTCAGCACGTGGATGGCCCCATCGGCGTTCACGATCTCGAAGTCGTCGACCATGGCCCCGTCAGGACGGACTGCCTGGGCCCGCACACCGGCCGGGGCCGAAACGATGTCGTCGGCGGTGATCTCCGGCACAAGGCGTTGCAGGCTCCGAACAAAGGCGGCCTTGCTGAGCGACCGCCACATTTCGCCCAACCCAGTCTTCCAGTGCTTCGCAGCGAGGGATCGAAACCCGCTGTACCCCAGCGTCTCAAGCAGATCGCGGAGATTCACGGTTCCGAAGCGGTACCCCTCGCGAGCGAACGCCAGCACTGCATTCGGACCGCACTCGACTCCGCCCGAGATCATCTTGGTGAAGTGAACTCCCAGGAATGGGAAGCTCGGGTCCGGCACAGGGTAGATCAGCGTTCGGCACAAGTGCTCGGCCGATGCCTTCAGCTCGTAGTACTCGCCTCGGAAGGGAACGATCTTGGCAGGAGGGCGATGACCGTCGAGCCGGGCGAGGCGATCGCAATGCAGCCCTCCGCAGTTGATGAGCAGGTCCGCCTCGAACTCGCCCTGTGTTGTCTCGACGACCCGCAGCCCTCCCCGCTGACGAATTCCGAGGACCTTGGTGCCGGTGCGGACCTCGTGGCCCGCCTCACGAATCCGAGCTGCAAGACGCTCGCACACCGCGCGGTAGTCAACGATGCCGGACTCCGGAACATGGATCGCTGCAATCCCCCGGACATGGGGTTCGATCTCACGGAGTCGATCCGGGCCAATCCTCGCGCACTGGACACCATTGGCCCGACCTCGCTCATGAATCCGTTCCAGTGAAGGAATCTCCGATTCCTCCACCGCGACAATCACCTTGCCGCAGCGTTCGAATGGGATCCCCTCCGCTTCGCAGAAGGTCTCCATGGCGACCTTGCCCTCGCGGCAGTTGAGCGCCTTCAGGGATCCCGGCTTGTAATAGATCCCCGAGTGAAGCACACCCGAGTTGCGACCGGTCTGGTGCTCGGCAAGGCGAGGCTCCTTCTCCAGCACGGTCACGCGATCGCTGGTCCGACTGCGGAGATGCCACGCGGTCGCCAGACCGACGATCCCGCCTCCAATCACGACGATCTTGCGTGCCACGGGGGACTACTCCTCGCATCCGGATTCAACGGCTTCGGACGAGGGGTATATCGACCAGATGGATGGCCTGATCAAGGCCGCCGCCGGCATCGACCGC
>CAYONT010000118.1:0-3754 GCA_964405405.1 uncultured Comamonadaceae bacterium
GAAGGGTACCGGAACCAACTGATCTCCCTCATGAACCGGGAAGGCCGTACCTCGGAGATGGAGTCGGAACTCCGCCGGGTCGAAGGCTCCATTGACCGCATTCAGGCCCAGCTCGTTCCGACGCAAGCGGAAAACCTTCGCTTCTTCTGGGATTACCAAATCAACTGGATGTACTTCCGCTACTTCATGTGGAACTTTGCCGGGCGCCAGAACGACTCCCAGGGGCATGGGGATTTCCTCAGTGGCAACTGGCTGTCGGGCATCGATGCCATCGACGCCAAGCGCCTGGGCAACCGGGATGCTCTCCCCTCGGAGATGCAGGAGGACAAGGCATTCAACAAATTCTACTTCTTGCCCTTGCTGTTGGGCTTGCTGGGACTGATTTTCCATGCACTCCGCGATGTGCGCCAGTTCGGGGTGGTGGGCATGTTGTTTTTGTTGACCGGCCTGGCGATTGTGGTATACTTGAATCAGGCGCCATTGCAACCACGGGAGCGGGACTATGCCTATGCAGGATCGTTTTATGCCTTCGCGATCTGGATTGGATTGGGTGCGTACGCATTGTTCGATGCGTCGCGTCGTTTGGTTTGGAAAGGATGGCTGCAGGGGGTGGGAACCGCGCTGGGGATTGGGGTGCTGTTGGTTTTGTTGGGCGGTTCCACAGGGGGCGGGGATGCGGTGGGATTGACCTGGCTGTTCTTCGCCGTGGCAGGCGGAGGTTTGCTTGCCCTGGCAGTGCTGGCCCGGCAGTTCAAGTTGCCGGAATCGGTCCGTGCCGTAGCTTTCGTCTTGTTGGCGCTGGGTGTGCCCGCGTGGATGGGCGCCGAGGGCTGGGACGACCACAACCGTGCGCGTCGGCGCACGGGTTCGGATTTTGCCAAGAACTTCCTGTACTCCTTGGAACCGAATGCAATCATCTTCACGAATGGCGACAACGACACGTTCCCACTCTGGTACGCCCAGGAGGTGGAAGGGGTGCGAACGGACGTACGGGTATGCAACCTCAGTTTGCTCAACACAGACTGGTACATTGACCAGATGAAGCGCCGTGCCTACGAAAGTGGTCCGCTTCCGCTTTCGATGTCGGGCACCCAGTACATGCAGGGTACGCGCGATGTGGTGCTGATCGGAGCAGGCACGTCGGATGAGGTGGATCCAACCGCCTTTGTCCCGCTGCCTCAGGCCATGGCGGTCGCTTTGAGTTCGTCCCAACGAAAGTATGGGGCAACGGGTTATCACTACCTGCCATCGAGCCGGCTTTCCATTCCCGTGGATTCGACGCAGGCGTCGACCTGGGACTGGCTTTCCGCGGAGGAGAAACAGGCGCTTTCGGGTGGGGTGAATTGGGAATTGCTGGACGGACGTGGAAATCCGCTTTCGTATGTCACGAAGAGCCAATTGGCGGTGCTGGACATGCTCGCTACGAACAACTGGGAGCGCCCAGTGTACTTTGCGGTGACGACGGGACCCGATGCGTATCTGGGATTGGAGAATTATTTCCGGTTGGAGGGTTTGGCCTATCGCCTCACCCCGGTGAGATACCAGCCCGCCACCCCGGATGCCATGGGAGGTGTCGATGCGGAACGCATGCACGAACGGGTGATGAATCAGTGGGCATTCGGGAACATGGACGACCTGGAGCACGGGATTTACATGGACGAGAACAACCGCCGGATGACCATGAACATGCGGATGCAGATGAGCAATCTCGCGGAAGAGTGGCTGGCGCGTGGCGAAGGAGACAAGGCGCTGGATGTCCTGGAAAGGCTCATCCGCAGCATGCCCCACGAGAATGCGCCGTTCAACCGCACCATGTTGCCCATCCAGGCTCAGTTGACGGAGCTGGCTTCCCGGGATACCACGGCGCGGGAGGCCGCGCGGAAGTTGTCGGAGAACCGAAAAGTTCTGGCCGAAACCCTGTCGGATGAGGTTACCGAAATCATGTTCCGGCAACAGGAGGAGTTCGTCCGCTACTATGAGTCGCTGGACCCCCAGTTTGCCGTTTCGGTGAAGCGGGAACGGGATGTCGCCGTCTTGGTGATGGAGCGTTTGGTCGAAGAACTGCTGCTGTACCGTCCGGGTCACCCGAAGACGAAGGAATGGACCGAGCGCCTCGGGGCTATCAGTCCGAATAGCAAGGTGTTGCAGGACCTCGGCAAGGTGGAATTTTGATGGCCGAAGCGGTCAAGGTGCGTCTTGCGGTTTTGGCTTCGGGGAGGGGATCAAATGCCGAGGCGATTTGGAAGCACTTCCAGGGCCATCCCTTCATCGAGGTGGCCTGGGTGGGTAGCAACCGAAAGGATGCAGGCGTGCTGGAAAAGGCAGAGGCAGCGGGCATTCCATGCGGCAGCTTCAGCCGTGCGGATTGGGAGCTCGGTGCTGAGGGTCCGGTCGGTGAGCACTTCAGGTCCATCGGGGTGCGCTGGCTTGCGCTGGCGGGGTTTCTCCGGCAGGTGCCAGCATCCTTGGTGGGTATGTTTGGGGACCGCATTGTGAACATCCATCCGTCCTTGTTGCCAGCATTTGGTGGGCCCGGGATGTATGGACACCATGTCCACGAAGCTGTGCACCGGGCTTTTCTGGCTGGCCAAACCGCCCAAACAGGGATGACCATCCACCGGGTCAACGAACGATATGACGATGGCCCCATCCTCTTCCAAGCCCGCCTGGAGATCGAAGAAGGGGATACCCCGGCGTCGTTGGCGGCCCGGGTACTGCGCTTGGAACACCGGTATTACCCACAGATTTTGCAGTCCCTGCTCGAGGTCGATGCCCGAAAGCAGACCGCCCAGGAGGCTGCCGATGTCACCCCCAGCAAGCCATGATGTCGTTCCATTTTCAGGAGTTTTTGAAATGCACGATGGTGATGTTCGCGGTGATTGACATCATCGGCAGCATTCCGGTCATCCTGGACATCAAGCGCAAGGTGGGTAACATCCGGGCAGGCCGGGCGTCACTCATCGCGTTGGGTTTGATGATGCTGTTCCTGTTCATGGGGGAAAAACTGATCAACTTTCTCGGCATCGATGTCAACAGCTTTGCCGTGGCAGGATCGTTCATCATCTTCTTCATCTCGTTGGAGATGATCTTGGGTGTGAAGTTGTTCAAGCAGGATGCGAACTCCCTCAAGACGGCGACCGTGGTGCCCATTGCTTTCCCTTTGATAGCAGGGGCGGGCAGCATGACTTCCATCATTTCTTTGCGCGCGGAGTACGGGCAATTGGACATCGCCTTGGCCATTTTGGTGAACATGTTGTTCGTGTTCTTGGTCCTCAGGCTCACCGACCGCATCGAGCGGTTGTTGGGGGATGGGGGCATCGCGGTCTTGCAGAAAGTCTTCGGCATCATTCTGCTGGCCATTGCGGTGAAGCTGTTCACTTCGAACCTGAAGCATCTCCTCTGACGTGAAGGTGCTGGTTTACACCGATGGCGGGGCGAGTGGCAACCCGGGCCCGGGGGGGTTCGGGGCCGTGTTGATGGCGGGCCCCCACCGCCGGGAAATCAGCAAGGGCTTCCGACTCACGACAAACAACCGAATGGAGTTGTGGGCGGTCATCGCCGCCCTTGAGGCACTGAAGCACGAGGGCACGGAGGTGGAAATCCATTCGGACTCGAAGTACGTGGTGGATGCCGTGGAGAAGCGGTGGGTGTTTGGCTGGGAGAAGAAGCACTTCAAGGACAAAAAGAACCCGGATTTGTGGCAGCGGTTTCTGAGGGTGTACCGGAAGCATCGGGTTCGGCTGGTTTGGGTCAA
>CAYONT010000119.1:0-3701 GCA_964405405.1 uncultured Comamonadaceae bacterium
GCCTCGGCACCTTTGCCGGGTTCGATCTCCTCATTGGCCCCCTCCCATCGGGCGAGACCGAACTCCTCCTGCGCGGGAACGCCACCCACACCTGCCAGGTTCAGGCGACCGCCCACGGCACCACCCGGGCCTTGGAGCACGTCGTGAACAACCTCGAAGACACCCGCGCCCAACTCGCCGACCACCTCGTCCAGCTCCAACGACGACTGGGCGACCTGCGGGTGCAGATGGACGTGCCCTTCGAGCATGCGGCAAGGCTCGCCGAACTGGAGAAGAGGCAGAAGGAACTGGTGGATGTCCTCGACCTGTCCCGCCACGCCGCTGTGGTCGAACCAGGCTTTGGCAAAGAAGAATGTCCAGCTTGATGAAAAACCGTCGGTCCCGCACGATTTCCATAAACCTTGTCTCACCAACGCGAGGCGGCTGGGGCGATATCCGGGCGTTCAGAAAACTGGGCCTCGGGCATGATACTATCCCGCGACTTGGTGCCACTTGAGAGAAGATGCGACATGAGCGAATCAGGCGCGGTGAAGGAGCAAGAGAGAAGTGTTGCGGACCTGAAGGAACAGGTGTTCCGCGAGATCTGGCCACGATTTCGCGAGTCTGATTCTCCCCAATTCACAGAGGACCAGGTCCTATCAGGAGTCGACCTCCTGTTTGAATTCTTGGAGCATCGCCTAGGAGATGACGAACTCGATGCGGTTGGGAAGGACATTACCAAGGGGTTAAGTCGGTGGTTCAATGGTGCCGAGTTGGTAAAGCTAGTTGATCGTTACGAACCCTTCTGCAAATTCCTGCTGAAATCCGTCGACCCAGCGAAATACGCACAGCTTCAAGCAGAAACCGGGAATCGGCTTTCAGCAGCCAAAGTTCTCAAAGCGCTATCGCTACTCACCAACAAGGCGTTGAGCGCATTCGAATCCTGCCCTTGGGACCAGTTCCCTCCCGTTGATGTGGTTGGAAAGCCAGAATTCCTTGAGCATGTCGCGCGAACATACGTCTTCCGAAATGTAGACGATCATCAAGCCCGCATCCTGAATCACCGCCAGAAGGCAGAGATTGCCGAAAGCTTCTGCGTATTTCTCGCTTGGTGTATCATCCGGTGGAAATCTCAAATTCGCTGCGCCATCACGACAGCGACATTTACTGACCATTTAAGAGAGTATTGCCAGCGATTTGAGAACATCGGAAAACGGTTCGTAGAACTCACCGCTGAGGCACGCTCGGCCGACGAATACCGGATACTTGATCCTCTTTCAGACTTAGCGAGAGATGCCTCGCCCAGTGAAGCGATATCAGTATCTAGCCTCCCGAACGTAAGTCGAGTAACGGTTATCGAGGCTGAACCGGGAGCAGGAAAGACAAGCACGCTCCAGTTTCTCGCGTGGCAACACGCCAGCGCCTTGCTTGCTGGGAACTCGCAGCATGATCATGTTCCCGTCTACGTCGATCTGAAACTCCTTTCGCATCTCAAGCATTCCATCGAATCGCATGTCACAGATCTCTTGAAACCGTCCATCGGGCCAGTGAAACCCACCCCGTGGGACTCTGTCCTACTGCTAGTTGATGGACTCAATGAAATCTCTACGGACTATCGGAACAGTTTCAAATCTGAGCTGCGTGAATTACTTGCCCGCTTCAAGACACTAGGACTTGTTCTGGCGGGGCGCCCAAATTCATTTCGAGGGGAGTTTGAAGGGCGAGTCGTTGTACTTCGGCGGCTCTCCGACGAACAGGTGTCCAAGCTATTTACACGCGCCCTCGGGGATCAAGAGAAGGTCGAAGAGTTAACCAAAGCAGTCCAAAAGAGCCCCTTTCTGTCGTCCTGGGTGCGAACACCACTCCATGCGGCCATGGTCGTTAGCCTCGCCAAGCAGGGTGGTATTGATGCCCTCGCTGACTCTTCGACGACCGTAAGGCGCTGTGTTCGGAGATTCCTGATTCGTGAGAGTATCCAAGCTCCAGACCAGACGCTATTGATTACCAAGGAGCGGCTGTTATCAAAACTCGCCTTCGGGACGAAGGAGTCCGGTGAGCTCGCCTTCTCGAAGCTCACCGCCAGGTTGGCATTAGAGACCGACAAGCTGCTTCAGGAGAGCATAGATAATCATCTTTTGAAGTTAGCGGACTCGGAGACAATGCAATTCGCCCACGAAGTCTATCATGACTACTTCGCCGCGACTGAGTTGGAGGCTCGGGAAGGCTTGAGGGCCGGGTTGGGCGTTTCGTTTGCGCTGGCCAACTTTGCCAAGCCCCAATGGAGCGAATGCATCCGTCTCTTTGCTGGGTACTCGGGAGCGTTCAGAGCTCTCATTGAGCAAGGTGCTGAAAAGAATCCATTTCTTGCGTGGGGATTGCTTAAGGACGGGAAGGACGAAGATCCGGAGTTGATCGAACGGGTGTCTGGCGAAGCGTATTGCACACTCTCTGCGGAATTGAAATCGACGGTCCAGGCTGAGATGGCGGGTGCCTGTGTCTTTGTCCTCGCTGATTTGGAGTGCGCCGACTTGCTCGAGCAGGCCCTCGTTGAACAGGCCCAGACCTTCGAACCCAAACGGCTGCTAGAAGGGACGCCCGAGGAAAAGGATGCTGCGCTTGAGAAACAGAGGCAGGTTGCAGGGCCGCTCGCTAATGCGCTGCTTCTGCTCACACGCTTGGGCCTTTTGGAGCAGAAAATGGGGCAGGAGGGACGCTTCTTTCGGGCCGCCAATAGTGCGATTCGAGGCCTAGAGAGAATCAAGGCCGCGCGTGTTCTATGCCTGATGTTGTCCTCATGGACTGGCAGCACGTTTAGCGCCTCAGCAGTCATACCTGGAGTAGTGTTAGATGCATTGATTAGACTAGGTGTGGATGAGATTCTTGATCGGGAAGATGAGGGCATGAACACGACCCTTGCGATGTGGCTAAAGCGGGCGTCGGAAGCGGGCTTCTCCAAAGCATGGACAGCTTACGGACGAGTTCTTCGACTTGCACGCAGGGTATACGTTGCCGAAGCTGGGTTGGAGTTTGACGGTCCGTCTGCTCTGCACTGGCTTCGCCTGGCAAGTGAGGGCGGAGATAGTGCGGGCACTTTTGAGCTTTCATTGTTGTTGCTCGAAGAACCGGATCTCGGGAGCCTAGAAGGCCTAGGCGAAAAAATGCTTCGGCAGCTGGCGGAGACATCGGTTGAGGCCCGTTTCGAGCTTGGTACAAGACTTCTTAGTGGCGATGGAATTGACAAGGATGAGGTCGAGGGTTTTGGATTTTTGCTTTCCGCGGCGGAATCCGGGTACACTAGAGCCCAAGATCTCGTAAACCCCATACTTTGTGGAGAATTTGTTCCTTCCCATGTCCTACTTCCCCCGTGGGCAAAGCCGTATAAAGAGCGACTGAAAGTGCTGTTTCCAAACGTCCGTTGCGAGCTCCGGTGAGCTCTTGAGGAGCTCCTCAAGGCAGCGAGGATTTCAAGCACCCCCGCCATTGCTCCTCAAACTGGCCCAAGGCCAACCGGTCGTGGGTTGAGGGGAGCTGTGGCCTGAACCGTTCGGCCGCTCCGGCGATGCGGTCTTCGTTTTCCATGAGGATTGCCAGGGCGGCGCGGACTACCACGCTGAGGGGTACCTTGCAGCCGCTGGCGTTCTGGAGGCGCAACAGGAAGGCGTTCAGCTCGGCGTCCTCGGCCCGGGTCAGCACGAAGCGCTTGGTGATGGTGGGCTCGGGCA
>CAYONT010000120.1:0-3683 GCA_964405405.1 uncultured Comamonadaceae bacterium
CGGTCCGCGAGCCCGAGGACGCCGGCGCCGCGGTCGCGATCGAGACCGCGGCGGAACATTGAGGGATCTGGCGACCCTGGAATCCGCGTCGTCGCTGCGCGAGTTGGAGCGATTTTCCGGTTCCAGATCGGTGTGCCGAGGGCGATACTTCGAGGTGATCGGTCCGGCGAGCGGATCCGACTCCGGAGGGCTGTCCATGCATCGATTCCGGATCACCGCGTGGGCGTTCCTGTTGTCCTGGACCGTCGGCCCGTACGTGGCCGCGGCGGTCACCGTTCCCGAGGGCTTCGTGGTGCGGACCGTCGCGAGCGGTCTTGCCAAGCCGACCAGTGTCGCCGTCGCCGGCGACGGCACGGTGTTCATCGCCGAGCAACGCGGCGTGGTTCGCGTGGTTCGAGACGGCGTGATGCAGGCCGCGCCCTTTCTCGATCTGCAGGCGGAAGTCGGCCTCGGCTGGGATCGAGGACTGCTGTCGATCGAACTGGATCCGTCGTTCGAGCAGACTCGCCTGGTCTACCTGTTCCTCGTGGTCGATCCAGTCGCCGGGCGGCCGGATGAGCCCTCGCAGACGCCGACCTTCGGGCGCATCGTTCGCTACCGCGCGGTGGAGTCCGGTGGCGATCTCGTCGCCGACCGCGGATCCCGTCACATCGTGCTTGGCATCGATGCGACCGACGGCGTGCCGTGCTGCTATCGCTCGCACAGCGTGGGCGATCTGGTCTTCGGCCTCGATGGCTCGCTCTTCGCCCTCACTGGCGATGGTGCCAACTTCAACATCGTCGACGCCGGCGGCGATCCTGCGTGCGAGTCGCTCTTCGGACGCGATCTCGACATCGGAGCGTTCCGAGCGCAGAGCCTCGATTCCCTCGCGGGCAAGGTGCTTCGCCTCGATCCTTCGAGCGGCGAGGGCCTTCCCGACAACCCGTTCTTCGACGGCGATCCGACCTCGGCGCGGTCCCGGATCTGGGCGAGCGGACTGCGCAATCCCTTCCGTGCCGCGCTCGATCCGCGAAGCGCCTCGCCCGGCACGCTCTACGTCGCCGACGTGGGTTGGAATCTGCGCGAGGAGGTGACGGCGGTCGCGGGCGGAGAGAACCTCGGCTGGCCGTGCTACGAGGGTCTCGCGCCGCCGCCCGGCTACCCGGAGGTCGAACTCGAAGGCTGGGACTGCGGGACGCTCGAGAGTTCGGCGAATCCCGGACCCTTGGCGATGCCGGTCCTGCAGTGGCATCACAGCGATCCGAGCCAGTCGGTTCCGGCGGGCCTCTTCGGCCGCTGCGCCATCGCGGGCGTCTTCATGGATGGTCCGCTCGCGCCCCCGGCTTTGGCGGGAAGCCTGCTCGTCGCCGACCACGTCGACCACTGGATCCGCGCGGTGCGCTTCGACGATCGTGGCGAAGTGACGTCGGTCTCGGTCTTCGCGACCGCGACGCAGCGTCCGACCGACTTCGCGATCGACCCTTCGACGGGCGATCTGCTCTACGTCGCATTCGTGTCGAACACGGTCTACCGGATCAAGGCGCTCGGTCCCGATCTCGACGCGAACGGCCTCGTGGATGGCGCGGATCTCGCCATCCTCCTCGGCGCGTGGGGCAAGGCCGGCGCTGCAGATCTCGACGGTAGCGGGGCGGTCGATGGGGCGGACCTCAGCCGGCTTCTCGGCGCGTGGTCGCCCTGAGATCGCGACCGTCGCCGGCGGCGATTGAATGGGGCCCGCCGATTCGCGCCGCGTCGGTCGCGAGCATCGCCCGCTTGGTTCGCCAAGGAAGCCGCCGCCCGACGTATCGCCGAGGCGGATGCTTGAAGGGGACACCCTTTCGAGACTATCTTTTCGCAGTCGATATCCGCGGATCTGGTCCGCGAATGTCGGCGGCGGAGTCGTCGATCCGGTGACGACTTCCATTCGACGGTTGTGAAGCATGTTCGGGGCAGGCCCCGGGGAGCCGTTCGATGGGTATCGATGGGAGTGTGGCGAGACTTCGCCGCCTGAGCTTGTTCCCCCAAGGTGGCGTGGGAACGAAGCGGCGTGGCATCCTCGTAATCGTGTCGATGGCTCTGGCGGGTTCGAATGCGATCGTCCTGCCGGCCACGGGGGCGAGCGGGCACGGCGAGACACGCGGAGCAGGCGAATCAGCCGCGGATCGTTTCGACGCCGGCGACCTGTTGACGGTCGAGTGGGAGGAAAACGGAACGAAGCAGTCGGCGCTCGGTTTCGTCGTCGAGGATCGCGACGGATACATCAACGTCGAGATGCCGATCGCCGGACGTATGGCGACGAAGACCATCCTCCGTTCCGATCTCAGGCGAGCCGAGGTGAAGGCCCGTTCGATCCGTGCAGATGAGGCCGCTTGGTCGCCGGAGTTGGTGGCGGCATTGTCCGACAAGTCTCGGCCCCTCGAACTGCGGACTTCCGCGGGCCTTCGGGCGATCGCGGCGAGGTTTGGCTCGATCGATCTGAGCGGTCGGACGGTGATTCTTCACGTCGATGCTCTGGCCGACTCCGACGAGGATGTGCTGCTGCTGCTGCACTCGCTGAGCGAAGCGCGAGAAAGAGGGATTGAGGTGATCGCGGTGTTCGAGCGAGCCGAGGCGAACGCGGCGGTGATCGCCCTTGCCTGTGACGCGATGATTCCGGTAGGTTCGGGGATCATCGGGGCGAGTCGCCGCACCGCCGCGGCAGACGACCCCGTCGTCGTACTGCTCGCCTGCTTGGCTTGCGAGTTGGGCTTCGTGGATCGGCAACTGCCGATCGCGATGCTCGGCGTCTCAGGTGGTCTGGGGTGGAGCAAGGAGTTGGGCTTCGCCGCGAAGGCGGACGAACTGTCGATCGCAACGCCGGAGAGTCCAGCCAAGATCGAAGCCCGGGACCTTGTGATGACAGGGCTCGCTTCGATCGCCGTCGAGAACGCCGAACAGGCACGCGCTCTGGTGGAGTCGGGTCAGGTCAAGGTAAGAGGGGAGATCGCTCGGGCAGCACCGTCCCGCGTGCAGAAGGATGCGCCGAAGGCGAGGCCGGCCGCCGAGGCGAGCGAGACCCGGCATGCGGCGATCGCGGCCGCGATCGCCGAATACAACTCCGCACTTCGGACCCTCCACGCCGACATCCCCGAGTTCAACCTCTACTTCACCGGACAGAAGGGAGTCTGGACCGAGCAGTTGAAGAGCCTCCGCGCAATCTGGGAGCGCAAGGCCGAGATGACCGCGCACGTCAACACCCAGATGGAGGTCGCACGGCTCCAGAAGTCCATGCTCCGATGCGTTGGAGTCATGGAAAACCTCGGCCGCCGACTTCAGATGATGATCGATCAGCATGGCCACCCAACCCTCGCCGAGCATCGGGCAAGACTGGACGTCTTCCTGGTCTTCAAGGGCTCGATTCTTCGGAATCGTGCCGACGACTACGTGCGGTCCTCCAACGCAATCGCCGGCATGAAGACTCTGCCCGCCCCGGCAAGGTGATCGGTGGATCGACGGTTCTCCGCGTCGCCCGGCGGCGGCGCTGAGAGTCAAGCCTTCGTCCTCGCGTGTTGGATGGTTCAGGCATCGAACGGTCGATCGATCGACTCGATCAATCGACCGCTGACGATGGCGTTTCGGAGTCGTCTGCGGCCGAGGGCGTGGACGCCCGCCGGCACCGCCTGAGCAGTTCTCGAGGCTCCCTCCACGCGGGGGCCTGCGCGATG
>CAYONT010000121.1:0-3648 GCA_964405405.1 uncultured Comamonadaceae bacterium
CCGGAGGGATGCCAGCGTGTAGCCGGTGGTTGAGCGAAGCGACACCACCGGAACCGGGATCCACCCCATGAGTCCATCGACCCCGGATGGGGTCGGAGCACGACGGAGGGGTGTCACGCGGAGGCGCGGAGACGCGGAGGAGACAGAAGGGCATCCCGTGACATCCCGGAGGGATGCCAGCGTGTAGCCGGTGGTTGAGCGAAGCGACACCACCGGGAACGGGATCCTCCCCCATGAGGCCATCGACCCCGGATGGGGTCGCAGCACGAGGGATGGGTGTCACGCGGGGGAACACAGCAAGGACAACCCCATGCCCGGCCCCACTTGGGGCTTGCCTCCCCAAGCACCGGTTCCACAGCCTTTTGCCCGCATCCCCTTGGCCCCGTGACATGAATGCCAACCAAATCCTGCTGAACTTCGCGAATGCCCAAACGGAGAAGGAGTTGCCCGGCGTCTATTTCCTTTGTGGTTTTGACGCCCGCCGGATCACGGCGGTCTCGCAGCAACACCGGGCAATTAGCCTGGTCGAAGCCTTGATCCGGAAGGGGCGGCTCCGGCCCGCAACCAAGGTGGGGGTCCTGGGAGGCGGCATCGCAGGCTGCACCTTCGCATACTGGGCGGCCTGCCATGGCGCGCATGTGACCATCTACGAGAAGAGCGGGCAGTTGCTGGACGTCTGGGATCGAGCGTCACATCGATGGCTGCACCCGGGATTGTTCAACTGGCCCAATCATGGCTGGGACCAGCCGGAGACGAACCTTCCATGCCTTAACTGGAGCTTCAACACGGCCCAGGAGGTGGGACGTTCGCTCAGGCAAAAGATGGACCGCTTGGCCGAGGACTTGCGTGACCCATATCTCAAGATTCAGGCAGGTCGCGCCTATCACCTCAAGGCGTCCCCTGGCCGGAGGCCGGCCGTGGACTGTCCCAATGGACTCGCCGAGGACCATGACGTGGTCGTCGTTGCGTTGGGCAATGGCGACTATCCCGGGGGCGGATCAGGTCCGGCCTATTGGGATGGCAATGCCGACAAGGACTTCTTCGACCAGCTCGAGCGACATCCCGCCACCCGGGTGAGCGTCGTGGGCAATGGCGATGGCGGGATCATGGATGTCCTCCGGATGAAGACGCCGGTAACGGATGAAAGGGCCTTGCTCGACTTCTTGGCTCAATGGCGACAGGACGATGCATCGTCCCTTGAAAGGGTTGAAGACTTGGTGCGCTCCTATGAATCCAGCCCGGGCATGAAGGCGACGCCTTGGCCAAGCGTAGTCCAAGCCATGGGAAGCACCGGAGCGGGCATCTTCAAAAGGGAGCTGGCTCGGCGGGCTTCTTGGCAGAAGCACCTTAAGGTCGATTGGTATTGCAAACGTCAAAAGCTGAATCCGGGAGCCTCGGCTCTTCTGAGGACGTTGCTGGTCGGCTTCATGGAGGCGGACACGGCCCTCGTGGCGTTCAGGGAACAGGAGTTCTCGCGCTCCAAGCAGGGAAACGCTGCCGGCAAAGTGGTGGAGCGCGTGATTCGAAAAAGGCCCATCCAACACTTGGACCAGGCGGCGGCGCATCCGGGTGGCGCGGCATCGCGCCCGAGGATCGTTGGCCTTGCTGGCAGCCTCAGCGGCATTCAGGAGGGCGACTTCTTTGCGGGTTGGTACCTCTTCTCCAAGGAATCGGCGGATGGAGGCCAACCGGCGGAGCAGGTTCTTGGCGGTCAGCGGATGCAGCCGGCCGCATTGCTCAAGGCGTTTGAGGAGGAAATGGCAAAAAGCTGTGCACGTGTGGCCGTCCCCATCCTGCCGTTTTCACGGAATCGTGAGGCGGGCGAAGGTCTCGTGGATTCCAACCTCCTCCTATTGAGCGTCCACACCATGCTGCGCGTCGTCCGGCACCTGGATTCGCGCGAATCCAAGAGCGAGCCGCTCGTGCGAAGCCAAACCATTCAATCTGCCCCGCAGCCTTTTTTCGAGGCGGCAAGGCCTGGCGACGAAGCGGAGTCTCGGATCGTCCTCATGGGCGATGGAGGCCGCGGCAAGACGACGTTGACGGGCTTTCTGGCCTCGTCGCTCCTCATGCAACCCCGGGCACTTGCGGACCTCAAGGCAAGAGACCCGGACGTCCACGCCCAAGTCGTTGAATGTCGGCGGCACTGGGACGGATTCCTGCCGGTGGTCATTCGGCTTCGTGACTTGGGCAAACGCAACCTGAATGTCCTCGAATCCGCAGAGGAACTCGTGCTGTCCGCCCTCTTTCGCTCCTCCTCGGGGTACGAGACCGATCTCCGCGACGTTCCCATCATCCGCCCTAGCCATCGCGTCTTCGAGTCCTTCCGGGAAAGCCTCGGCGTTGCCATTCAGGGACGTCGGCTCCTCCTGATCATCGATGGAATGGACGAGGTCAACGTGGCATCCGCGAAGCTGGTTGCCGCCCTCTTTGGCAGGACCAGTCGGGGCTTGTCGGCATTCAAGCCGTCCCAGGTTATCGTCACTGCCCGGACATCCTCCGTGCTCAACGTGGATCGGGGTTGGTATGGCTTGTTGAGATGGCCCTTGCTGGAGATTGAGCCTCTGTCGGCGGACTGGCCTAGCAAGAAGGAATCGCAGCAATATGCCTTCGCACTCCGTTATTTTCGCTGCCTGAGCGTGGAGGAGCCCAAGCCCATGACGAAAGCAATGATCGATCACGTGCGAGCCATCACAGGAGACCTGATGACGGCCGTGGCGGATCGCGACGTGTCGGACTTGGCGAAGGAACCCATCTTGCTGGCATCGTTCGCCCGGCTCTACGCACGCCATGAGAAGATTCCCGCAACGCGGGTTGAGGTCTTGCACGGGATCATGGATCTGCTGATGGACGAGTGGGATGCGTCCAAGAAGATCCCGTTCACGGTCAAGATTCTTGCCACGGAACAGAAGCTGTCCCCCGAGATCCCCAAGCGGGTGCTGGGCAGGATCGCGTCCGGTTGCTTGCTTGAACCTCCGGACCCGAGTGCTGCATTTCAGTTTATGCAAAAAGGTTCACGAGGTGCATTGCAGGAGTTGCTGGAGAGCGAGTTCCGAGCGATCAGCACGGTGGAGCATCAGGAGGATGCCATGCAGATGGCGGATGCCATGGCGGAGCGCTTTGGAATCCTCCGCCGAACCGACACGTCGAAGCGCGAGGAGACCTCTGGCGCGGTGACTCCACCCGCGAAGAGTCGTCCTTGGATAAGCCCCAGCCCCGCCCCCGACCCGACGTTCCTTGAGTTTTCGCTCCCCCTCTACGCGTCGTGCCTCGCGGGACTCTTTTGGGCCTCCGATAAAGCGCTATTCCAGCAAGTGCTCGACTTCATGTCAGAAAACGGCAGCACGGTTCTTTGGGATCATGTTCGCCCAGCCGTTGCGTTGGGCTTGGCGGGTCTGGAGCTCGGCTTGCACAGGCCAAAGGTGCCGGGAACGCCGTCCCCTGCGGACAGTGCATGGCCTCTCCTGGTGGCTTTGGCAGAAAAGGCCGCGACGACGATTCAGACTGACGAGAAGATTGCCCGGGAGCTGTTTGCGCTCATTGCTGCAGCAGGGCAGGAGCTGAAACTGCTGCAAAGTTCTCCCCAGAAGAGTGATGCACGAGACTGGACCCAAGTCCGTGACCGGATGGCACAATGCTTCGGCAATC
>CAYONT010000122.1:0-3636 GCA_964405405.1 uncultured Comamonadaceae bacterium
ACCGAGAGCAGGCAGGTGCCGGCGGGGTCGAAGACCCGCAAGGTTCCGGGTTCCGAGCACGTCCAGGACCACCCTGCCGATGTTCCGGGGTTGGGGAACGGAACTGAGCCCCGCTTTTACACGGGCCATTCATTCAAAAAGGTTGTGCTAACTGAGATTCACGCATCGGACAACTGAGCACCCAATGAAGGGAAGGCACCCGAACCACCGACATCCAGGATGATCCGGCCATCCAGTGGACCGGTGTATTTCGTTGATTTCTCAACAACTGAGGTTTGCATGTTTCTTCTACAAACCGTTGATTGTCATCCCATTCTGTAGCAAATCTCAAAACACACCTTTTCTGAATTTACATCGTTCCATCCCCCAAGCGCCCAATCCAGTCGACCTCGGTGAATCCTTTGAGAACACGGGTCTACTCTTGGTCCATTACGCATCGGACCGCATAGCCAAACCTCTTGCTCCACTCTTGTACGTAAACACTGGTATTCCCTGAGTTCATCCACCGTCCAAGGAGGAATGACCCAGAACCTGTGCTGGTCCAATAATAACCACTCGCATTGATAAGAGAATAGCTACCAGAGCTTGAACGGTACCCGGTTGGCGTTGCACCAAACCCTGTGCTGTTGGTGCCATCCCAGGGCGGGGTATCACTCGATGAGGACTTGATATGCAATCCAGCCAAAGAAGCCCCTCCGAGGAAAAATCCAAGTTCTGTCCAATCCAAGTCTGATGAAACATGAAATCCCACCGGACAGAGGCCCCTGGAATCCGTCACTGCATAACCATTGTAAAGGCGACCGTGATTGGCCAAATTGGTGGCGTTGTTCGAGTATGAGTTCTGGGCTCCGCTCAAGGTGGTTGACCACTGTGAATTTGTCAAATTACCCGGAATCGCTGTTCCATTTCGATACTGGTCTGTCCGCAAATTCTCCTTGAACCAGCATTGATTGCCAATGCCTACCAATTCATAAGTGTAACCATCGTACGTGATGTTCAATTGACCGTTGCATTGTGCCGGTGCGAAAAGACAACCTTCATTGTCCTCAGTTGCCAAAGGATCATAATTGGCCGCATTGGGGTCAGTACAGCCCAGTACTTCAAAGGCGTCACAGACCCCGTCTGAGTCTGAATCCGCACAAACAAAATCATCATCCAAAACACAGCGTACCGAGTATCCATTCTTCAGTTCGGACTGATCACGAATCACTTGGTTTTGGTCAGAGTACAATGCTCTGTACCAAGCTTGGGTCGTCCCAAGGGTCGATGAAGACCACCAAAAACCATATTGCCCCGCATAGTAGGAAAGACCATCGTATGAGAATCGATACCCCCCAGGAAGCCCTGAGAACCCACTTGAATTTGACCCATCCCAAGGGGGTTGGTCGCTAGGGGCTGATTTTAATTTCCCTCCTGCAACTGCTGTACCCCCGAGATGATTCTCCAGTGCCCACCATTCTTCATCGTTCGGGACGTGGAAGCCCGTTGGGCACAACCCTCTTGAATCGAGCATCGCAAATCCATTATACAAGTGACCATAAGTCGCAACATTTGAAGAAAGGTTCCCATAGATGGCGAAGGCTCCAGAGGTAGATGAACCCCATTGACTGTTGCTCAAATTACCCGGAATCGCGTCCCCGTTGCGGTAGTTGTCGCTGCGGAGGTTCTCCTTGAACCAGCACTGGTCACCAATCCCAACCAGCTCATACGAGAACCCGTCAAAAGTCACATTCGATTGTCCACTGCACTGAGCTGGACCGTATGTACATGATCCATTTTCCTCGGTTGCAGATTCGTTGTAATTCGATGCGGTCGTGTCCGTACAACCGAGCACCTCGGCTGTATCACAAACCCCGTCTCCATCGGTATCCAGGCCTTCCCCTCCGCATTCTCCGCAAGGATCTATGGTTTCGCCTTCACAGTTACAAGCCCCTGAAGGAATACCCGTTCCTCCGCAAATGCCACATTCGTCTGGAACATTTCCTTGACAATCGCATGCCCCATCAGCAATTCCCATGCCACCGCAAATGCCACATTCATCGAATTGTTCGCAAGAACCATCGTCCTCCGTAGCAAATGTCAAATAGTTGCACGCAGATGCATCGGTACAACCCGGCACCTCAGCCTCATCGCAAACCCCGTCACCATCCGTATCCAACCCCTGGCCGCCACAATCTCCACATGCGTCTAATACGTTGCCGCCGCAGTCACATGCGCCCGTTGGAATCCCTGACCCCCCACAAACTCCGCATGCGTCCAATTCCAAACAAGAACCATCATCCTGCGTTGCCGAAGGGTTGAAGTTGCAAGACAAATCATCTGTACAGCCGAAAACTTCCACCCCTGGGCAAGATTGTCCAAAAGCCGCCAAAAGTGCCAGCAGATCAGAAACGGTTATGTACCCATCTCCATTGACATCCTCGCTGCACACGCTGCTTGCGAGTGCAACGATGCAAGTTCCATCATCCAATGTGGCCATCGGGTTGAAGTTTGCTGCCTGAGGGTCCATGCAACCACTGAAAATGCAGCTCCCATCGTTGTAAGTTGCTCCTGAGTTAAAATTGGAAGCTTGCGGATAAGTACATCCGAGACAACTCACAAAATCACATTCCTCGATTGAGCTAAGCCAAGTGGCCACTGGGTTGTAATTGCATGCAACGGGAATGGTACAACCTGAAACACAAGGCACCTCCCCTACGGAAAAAGAAGTAGGCAAAACACCTCCTCCGCCAACCCAGGTCTGCTCACTCAATGTGACCGACCATTGCATTGCAGCTCCTTCCCCGGGCACACTGGATTGGATTGAGTAGCATCCGGGCTGCAAGCAAAAATCGACCTGTGCTGATTCAAAAGAACCATTCCAAGGCAACCCCGCACGCAAAACCTCTTCACCATCCGAACTTTTGATGATGATTTCTCCTCCCAACCAGCCCGTGCCGTTTTCAGAGAACATATTAAGGGAGCCACAAATGCCGTAACAACAAGTACCATTATCCACCGTGGCATTCACGTCGAAATTACAAGCCGCATCATCCATACAGCCGACAACAGAATCGGTTTGAGTTGCTTCATGCCTTCCCGGAAGTCCTAATTCTGTGAAAACTGAAACTTCCATGTCTCGGAATGACGGGCCTCTGCGAAGCCATTCCAATTCTGGATTTCCGAATGTACTATTCGAAATTGAACAAATACCCAAGGTGAAAACGAAAAAAATCCTTGAGAATCCTCCCGATGAGACTTGTAACATGGCACTCATAATTTGGTGTCGGTAATGTACACGCATGGGCACAACTTGCCATCTCCAGAACTTGCCTATATAGCTGTCTAATAAGATGATACAGGTAAACATGCACAACGCATCCAGCAAAATGGATGCAAACTGCCACGTAACAAGATCAAAAAAATCCTTGGATGGGCCTCTCTTGATGTTCAATGAAACGGGACAAAGGGGACGATAAGGACATTCAAAAGGTCCAGTGCCGTAAGCGTAAATTATCGGGGTTAAACTGGGCGATGAACTGGGCGCCGGGTCTGGGTCTGGGTCACAAGGAGTATCTGCCCCCTGATTCGTTGCAACGGGCCGAATGAAGCTCCCTGGACCTTGCAATCTCCCATCTCAGCGGCGAAGCCGCGGAT
>CAYONT010000123.1:0-3495 GCA_964405405.1 uncultured Comamonadaceae bacterium
AAACCCGTCTTCTCCACCGCCTCCATCAACTCCCACACCGCGAAACCTACCCGCTCCAAGTCGTCCTCTGGCACCTCGGCGACGCCCTCTGGCTCGGCGTCCAAGGCGAAAGCTACTCCCTCCTCCAAACCGAACTCCGCCGCCGCTTCCCAGATAAAATCATCATCATCGCGAGCATCGCCGCCGACTGGGGTGCGTCGTATCTCCCGCCCAGCGAGCTTTACGACACTGGCATTTATCAGGAGAGCATCGCCGTCGTCGCAGCGGGGAGTTTGGAGCAATTGATCGAGGCGGTGGCGGAGCGGATGGCGAAGAATTCTTGATGCAATAGTTCTTTCCTTGATCGCTGACGCAGCAGAGCTTCGTCTGCTCGAACAGTGTGGAGGTGTCAAGCAGGGTGAACGTCGGACTCAGCGTGTGGCTGGGAACAAATCCAACACAGTCCGTCAATACTCAGGCATTAGCGTGATACTCGTAATCGGACAAAGAGTCGCCCCAGACTGGTCACGGGCGTCTCGAAGCAAAAACTGCCTGGGGTGCCACTGTTCGGGATTGCGTGCCAGTCTTCAGCTTGAAGCGTGGTGGTCCATTCCGCTCCGAACTGTACCCCGGTGACACCAGGCGGCGGGTCAAATCGCACGATTCCACGCCCATTTTCGAATGCCCAGGACGGCATCTCGGTAGCGTCCGTCTCCACTGGATTCAGGCGGAAGGCATACTCCATCAAGTTTGGGATACTATCTCCGTCAAAGTCATTCGAATCCGCTCCAACTCCAGCGTCAACATCGCTGCCAAAGTAAAACTGCCGCCACTCCGCGAGAGACCCGCTTGAATCATAATCAAGAAAGTGTTCTTCGAGTCCCGACGAGGCATTGTAAAGGCCGACTGCGTTACGGACACGTGCTCGCAGCCTCCCTGCCAATGGCAGGCTAGCAGGGGTCTGAAGTTCCCACCCCCCTGCCACCGGGCGGCCCGTGCCGAGAAGACTCCAACTTCCTCCTCCATCCTCCTCAATCGCGAAACTTACTTCCATGGGATGGGGAAGGCTGCCCGAACGGCGCATGAAGAGGCGGTTATGCTGTTCAACTTCGATCGATACCGCCCCATTTTCGTTGAGCAGCCTCGCCACACGCTCCCTTGGCTGTCCGCTAACTTCGGTGAATGAGCCGCCTGCCCAGATCCTGCCCTGCATGTCCGCTGTCAAAGAGAGGACTTCGCCATTGGAGCTTGGGGTGAAATAAGCATCCAGAGCACCGTCTGGATGGAATCTTGCCATGCGGGCCCTGGTAGCTCCGTTAGCCAGCGTGAAGTTACCCCCAGCAACCAGCCGGCCACTGGCCTGTAGTATTCCAGTCCGGACCAACGCATCCACTCCGCCGGCAGCGAATGCTTCCTCAAGAGTGCCGTCGGGGTTCAGCACCGCGATTCGTCCGCGAGGCTGTCCATTGACCTGAGTGAAAGTTCCTCCGACGAGGACTCGCCCCTCTGAAAGGCAGATCACCCAATACACAGAGCCGTCGAAACTTGGCTCAAAGCCAGGCATGACAATGCCGTTTTGGTCCAACCTCGCTATCCGGGAGCGGGGCAGCCCTCCAATCTGGCTGAAGACTCCGCACACAAGTATGTGACCGTCGGGTTCAAAGGTCATGCTTACGATGCTTCCATTCGCATCTGCCGTGAAGCTGGCATCCACTGTCCCATCAGGTTGAAGCCTGGCCAGACGACTCTTGGCCGCTGTCCCGATCGTGGTAAAACTGCCACCGACCAAGATGCGACCATCTTCGTACGGGAGCACACAAAAAACCGTGGCATTGGCGTTGGGGTTGAAAGAGCTGTCCAACGTTCCGTTGGCATTTATCTTGGCGATGCCGTTTCTTGCCACGCCAGCAACTGATGTGAGGCTACCTCCGATGATCATCTTCCCATCCCATAGCAGCGCGTTAGTCTGAACAAAGCCCGCTGTGGTGCCAGGAGTAAAGCTGGTGTCCAGGCTGCCATCCGCGTGCAATCTGGCGACGCGCGACCGGGGCTGGCCGTTGATTGTGGTGAAGCCACCGCCAATGATGGCTTTGCCGTCGGGCTGCATGATGATGCTTCCCACTTGGCCGCTTGATGTAGCCGTGAATGCAGTATCCAGCACTCCGGCTGGAGCGGGCTGGGTCCTCACCGTCAGGACAGCGCCAGCACTTTCGAGCCCATAGATGTCCACCGTCGTGACGCGGACATGGTAGGAGGTATCAGGCATCAGACTATCTGCCAGCCAGGTTCGTTCGCCAGCGGACAGGATCAGAGGCAGCGGCGCATGGTTGAAATACACCCGGAACTCACTGACAAAATAGCCCAGGTCCGTTCCTACCCCGCCCAGGTCCCAAGTATAGCCGATGGTAGTGGAAGAAGGCGTCCCGGCCAGGTTCGACACATCCCCCAGCACGTTCACCGAGGTCTTGGTGGAGTGCGCATAGACGGCAGGGTTGAACTGTCCGAGCGCGTCCTCCGCAACCACCGCCACATAGATGATCTCCTCGTTGTTGAAGCCGGTGATCGTCGCGGTCAGGCGCCCGTCGGTGCTGATGGCGTAGGGCGTCATGCCGGTGACATTGTCAAAGAAGCTGGTGGAGACATAGATGCGGTAGCGCACCACATCCCGCTGCGCCCACTCGTTGTAGTGCGTCCAGTCCAGATCCGCCCCGCCAAAGGCCGTGCGCGAGGAAATGGCCTCGAAACCGCCGCCCTGCACCGTCACCGGCGCCGGCACGTCCGCGCTGGCCACCACCACGCTGACCTCGCGCGAGACAACCTGCCGTTGCGGCGGCTCCGGCTCTGCGCCGATGAACAGTCCCACTTCCCGCGAGACCACCTCTGGCATCAGCACATAGGCACCGTGATATGGAACGACGGTCTGCGCATTGCCCAGCCCATCCACCGCCACCACGGCAAAAAAATGATCCTGCCAGCGGGTGAGACCGGTGAAGGTGGTAGTAAGGCTCTCACCCGGAACGATGCGCAGCGGGGTCATCCCAGACACATCTGTGAAGGGGCCGCTGGCAGAGTAGTACACGGCATAGTGCGCCACATCCCACACCGCCCATTGGTTGTAGCTGCTCCAGTTCAGGGTGACAGCATCGCCTGCCGGGGAGATGGTGATGTTCACCTGCGTCACGAGGGGCGGCGGCGTGGCATCCGCCATCACCAGGCTCACTTCCCGGGAGACCGCCTGCTTGTAGGGCGGCTCCGGCTCCGCGCCGATGAAAAGACCCACTTCGCGCGAGACCACCTCCCGCGTCAGCACATAGGCCGCGCGATACTGCACCGCCGTGTTTCGATTGCCCAGACCATCCACCGCTACCACGGCAAAATAATGATTCTGCCACTCTGCCAACCCGTTGAAGACGGTGGTCTGTGTCTCTCCGGGCACGATGCGCATCGGCGTCATGCTGGAGACATCGCTGAACGGCCCGCTCGGGGAGTAATAGATTTCGTAATAGGCCACGTCTC
>CAYONT010000124.1:0-1561 GCA_964405405.1 uncultured Comamonadaceae bacterium
CAAACTAAAAACTCCCCCTACTCCCCCCTCCTCAATTTCAGCTCCGTGAAGTCAAAGTCCGGGTTTTCGACAACGATTTCCATGCGGTCGACGGCGCCGGTGGCGTCGAGGGTGAAGGTGACGAGGCCCGGGGGGAGCATCTGCTGGGTGCCCCAGAAGAGGCGGAAGGTGTCGAAGTGGTAGGGTTCGAGGTGGCCGTGGAAGAGGGCGGTGCGGGCGAAACGGAAGGTCAGGCGGCCGTCGGTTTGTTCGAGGATGACGTCGCCGTAGCCGGGGTCGGTGTAGGTACCGGCGTAGTGGGCGAGGGGTAGGGAGGGCGGAGCGACGGGGATGCGGTTTGCTTGGAGGGCGGCTTCGGCGGCCTGCTTTTCCTGCGGTTCCTTCCGGCGTTCTTCGAGGAGGTAGCCGAGCAGGTTGGAGGCGTCCGGGGCGCCGAGGAGGGTGCCGAGGGCATCGTGGCCCCAGCCCCACGGAACGCTGGTATTCGTGTTCGTGACGATGAAGATGCCGAGTTTTTCCTCGGGAACCAGGACGGTGCGGCTGATCATGCCATCGTAGCCACCGCTGTGCGCAACGATCGAACGGCCGTGCAGGTCGTACACTTCCCAGCCCATGCCGTAGCCGCGGAAGTGCATGGAAGGCAGGTTTTTGCGGTAGAAATCGCCCACGGGTTGGGGGGTGACGAGGGTCCACATTTCGCGGGTGCGCTTCGCATCCCAAACCCGTTCCGCCGTACCGCGCACGCGGCCGCTGTCCATTTGGAGTACCATCCACTTCGCCATGTCTTCGGCGCTGGCGAGCAAGGATCCGGCGGGAGCCATGTTGTCCCAGTTGACCCAATCGATGGGGACCTGGCGGCCATGGACTTCGTTGTGGGGAAGGGCGACGTTCGAACGGCCGGCGAGCTCGGTCACAGACAAGCACGCGTCGGCCATCCCGGCTGGACGCAGGACCTCCTGCCGGACCACCTCCTCCCATGTTGTTCCAGTCACCTGCTCGAGCACCTCGCCCGCCGCCATGAACCCGAGGTTCGAATAGCCGAAATCGGTCCGGAAACCGCTCGTCGGTTCCAGATGCCGGGCGGCGCGCAGCACCTCCTCCCGCGTCAGGTCCGACCCGTACCACAGCAGGTCGCCACTGAACGTCGCCAGTCCCAGCCGGTGCGTCACCAAATCGCGGACCGTCAGCGCATCCGTCACCCACGGGTCGTAGAGCTCAAACCACGGCAGCAGGTCGCGGACGCGGTCGTTCCATCGCAGCCTTCCGGCATCCACCTGACGGGCGAGGGCGGCCGTCGTGAACGACTTTGTATTGCTGGCCACTGCGTAGAGGGTTTGGCCATCCACCGGCTTACCGTCCTCCGCCGTGCTCCCGACACCATAGCCCTTGGCGAACACCACCCGACCGTCGTGCACAATGGCCACGGAAAGGGAGGGAAGGTTGAAATCCGCGACCGAGGCCGCGAAGCGCGCGTCGAGCTTGCGGGTGGCTGCGTCGAGGGCGCGTGGGGAGAGCGTTTGGGCGGCTGCCGGTGGGGTCAGCAGGAGGGAGAACAGGAGGG
>CAYONT010000124.1:1661-3489 GCA_964405405.1 uncultured Comamonadaceae bacterium
GGGGAGAGCGTTTGGGCGGCTGCCGGTGGGGTCAGCAGGAGGGAGAACAGGAGGGGGGAAAGTGCCAGGAGTCGCATGTGCGAGAAGAAGGTGGGGAATGGAGGTCGGGGTTCAGGTAGGAGACAGCCCGCAAATTACACATCCCGCCCGATTCCATGGGACCTCCGCTCGCGCCAACGTCCCGCCGTCAGATCGGGAATTTCAACGCGGGCCGAACCCCCCGCAACCGAAATCTCCGTGAGCGCGCCGACCATGGACTGCAGGGCACCATCGTAAACGCTCAAGTCGAGGGCGACCCCCTCGTTGAGGCAGCGGATCAGGCGGTACATCATCACGAAATCCATTCCCCCGTGGCCGTGGGCATGCTCGGTGGCGTTCTGGCGCAACCGCATCCAGAGGGGATGCTCGAACTGACTGCGGTACTCGGCCGCCACGAAATCGGGAAGCCAGTCGTGCTGCCAGGAGGGGCCATCGTCGATGAAGAGGCGCGACGGGTAGCCGTAGTGGGTCGCCTTCGTGCCCACGACCTTGTTGAGCCGGGTGTAAGGACGACCGGTGTGGGAGTCGTGTTGGAGCAGGATGGAGCGGCCGGAGGCCGTGCCGATGAGCGTGGTGTTGACGTCTGCCATTTGGACTTGAGACGCCAACGGCACCAGGGTATCGTCCCCGCTCGCAGCCAGGGCCTCGCTCAGGGCAGCCTCCTTCGACCCCATGGAGACCAGGTGGGTCAGGGTGTCACCGCGCAAGATGTCGAAGTACATGCACACCGGCCCCAGACCGTGGGTGGTGTAAGGGTTGCCGTTGCGCCGCAGGTGGTGCATGAGCCGCCACCGGCCCTCGTAGTACGTCGGGTCCATCAGCATGACGCGCAAGTCGTGGAGGTAGGCGCATTCCGCATGGGTCAGGGTGCCGAAGACCCCCTCTTGGATCATTTTCAGCACCCAGAGTTCCTCCTCGTTGTAACAGCAGTTCTCGAGCATGATGCAGTGACGCCGCGTTTCCTCGCACGTGCGCACCAGCGCGAGGCAATCCTCCACCGTGTAGGCCAGCGGCACTTCCGACGCGACATGCAGCCCCTTGCGCATCGCCTCCAAAGCCATGGGCACGTGCATTTCCCAGGGCGTACAAATCAAGGCCAAATCCGCCACCCCCACCCCCATCGCCTCCTTCCACACCTCCGTCGAACCACTGAACTTCCGCGGTTCCGCTCCCTGAAACGCCCGAACCTGCTCGGCAGCCCGGTCCACCTTCGCGGGCTGAATGTCCACCACGGCCGTGATTTCGCAGTGGCCCTGTTCGGTGAGCCAACGGAGCATGTCGATCAGCGTTTCCCCCCGGTTCCCACACCCGATCACGGCCACCCGCACCCGGGCAATGGGCTGCGCGGCCAAATCCAGGGCACTCCCATCGATGCCCGCCCGACGCACCCGACCCCCCAGGTCCTCCGCTGGCACAGGGCCGACGTCGGCCCCAGCCCGGCCCGCCCACCAGGCACCCAGACCCGCCATTCCCGTGGCCCGCAAAAATTCTTTTCGATTCATGGGGCGAAGGTGGGGAGTTTACAGTTTGAGTTTGGAGTTTACAGTTTGGAGTTTGAGTTTGGAGTTTAGAGTTGGAGGGGGCAGCGTGCTACATTTGGAGGGTTTCACGAAGCGATTCAATGGCACAGCGAATGCACGGTACATTGCGGGGATGGGCAGTGGTTGGGGTGGGCCTCGGCTTGGTCATGGGGACGAGCGTGGAGGCGCAGGCGCAGTTCACTACGAACGGGAATGTCGCGGCGGTGGCGGGGAGTCCTGGTTGTTGGAACCTGACGACAAATGGGGCC
>CAYONT010000125.1:0-1758 GCA_964405405.1 uncultured Comamonadaceae bacterium
TCGACGTGGTTCTGGTGCTCGGACGGGCTCGACGAGGGCGACGTGTGCGAGCAGGAGGTCGTGGTGCTACGCCCGGGCGAGTCCGCGGGCCGCGCGTACCACACGCGATTCGTGCCGGCGGGGCTGAGAGCGCTTCGTCGTGCGCTCGACGGCGTCCGGACCGGAACGCCGCGAAGGGCCCCGCAGGACCCTTCGCTCGCCACCTACGACGGGAGATTCGTTCGGGAGGACGCGTGACCGCCGGCTCAGCCGATCGGCACGACCGCCCAGCGGGCCTTCGCCGCACGGTACGGAGGCGGATAGGCGGTCGCCCCGTGACGCTCGAGGAGTTCGACGAAGGCTGCGTCGAGTCGACCGGTGTCGAGCTGCACCTTCCCGCACTCGTCGAGGAACGCGTCGATGTCGGCGGCGGTTGCTCCCCTCGCCACGAGCTCGGCCTTGGCCCGCCTCGTGAGCTGAGAGAGCTTCTCCTCCAGATCGCTCGCCTGCTCGGCGGCCAGTTCCATGAGGTGGGCGTACTCGCTCTGCCGGGAGGCGATCGCCCGAGCGGCCTGCCGCGGATCCCATGCGGCGACGTCGGAGCGGGTGTTCGTCATCGATGGTTCTCCTGTCGTGGGTCGGTTTGGAGTTCAGGCGAGTCCGAGCGATCGCTTCAGGTCGGCGACGAGACGCCGGGCGTCCTCGCCGCTGTTGGCGGCCGCATCGGCCTCGGCGAGGTCGAGGGTCTCGCGGACGGCCTCGGGCGACAGCCCGCGGACACTTCGCCCGTCGAGGTGCGGCCCGCCGGTGGTGCGGTAGGTGTTGGCCATCGCCGCGAGCAGTCCCGCCGAGTCGGGCGGGAGCCGTCGCAGGAGCTCACGCATGCCGGAGTCCCGCGTCGCCGCGGCTCGCCCCGCCTCGTAGGCGTCGACGAGCGCGCGTCGCAGCCCCTCGGCGCTCACCTCGTGGAAGTCGAGCGAGTCGCGATTGCGGGTCTCGAGGGTCTCGAAGCAGGTGTGCCGCTTCGCGATGGAAAGCAGCGTCGCGTCTCGGTCGGCATCGTTCGCGGTGTTCATCGTGGTCTCCATGGCAGGTACCGACACATTGGCCTGCGATCGGAGTGCCAGCGAGCGACAAGACCGCTGATCACCGCTGATCGGAGCGATTGATTTGGCGAAGCGGGTGAAGAGGCCGATCGACGCGTCCTCGATGACGCCGTCGCAGCTCGCCGAGGTGCTGAGTCGCGTCGGCAAGGTCGCGGTGTCTGCATCCGACATCGAGGCCGATCTCGACGCCGGTGCGCCTCGCAACGAGGACGGATCGGTCAACGTGGTCCACTACGCGGCGTGGCTCGTGCGCGAGGGCGCCCGCGGGGAACGCCGCGATGCCCGGACTTGATCCGTCACGACTCCGCCCGGGCGAAGCCGTGCGGCTTCTCAACTCGACCCCGCTCGGCGGCGTGATCGACGGCCGTCGGCTCCGACGGCACCGCGACCTCGCGGGCTACCGCATCGGCGACGGATCGACGGTCGACCTCTTCAGGTACGCCGCGTGGCTCGCGTCGCGTCGTGCAAGGAGCCGGCCCGTCGCCGGCGACTCCTACGACGCCCATCGCGAACGCGCGAGGGCGAGGTCCGCGTCCCTGTCCGCGTCCGGTCGGGACATCGGTCCCATTCCGGGGGTCGAGGATCCCGGTCGCCGGGCTAGGGCGGAGGTGTCGTTCCGCACGTTCTGCGAGGAGTACTTCCCGGAGGCCTTCACGCTCTCCTGGTCCGCCGA
>CAYONT010000125.1:1858-3435 GCA_964405405.1 uncultured Comamonadaceae bacterium
CCCGAGGCGTGCCATCCGGTCCGGGCCCTCGAAGGGATGAGCCAGCGGTGCCTCGGCCAGCTGCACGAGGGACGCAGGACCCACATCGGCTGGACGGCGAAGGACATCGTGCTGCCGACGATCGAGGGAAGCGCCGCGAGCGGAGCGGTGATCAAGTGCTGCGGTCTCACCGGCCAGATCCGCGGCATGAAGTTCAAGCGTCCCGACGGCCGTTCGTCGCGTCCCTCGCTCGTGGTGATCGACGACCCGCAGACCGACGAGAGCGCCCGCAGTCCCGCGCAGTGCGCCGAACGCGAACGGATCCTCGCCGGCGCCGTGCTCGGCCTCGCCGGACCGGGCCGGAAGATCAGCGGCATCATGCCCTGCACCGTGATCCGCCCCGGCGACATGGCCGACCGGATTCTCGACAAGGCGCGACACCCCGAGTGGAACGGCGAACGGACGAGACTCGTCTACTCCTTCCCGACCGACGAGGCGCTCTGGCAGCGGTACGCGGAGATCCGAGCGGACGACCTCCGTGCCGGCGGTCGCGGAGCGGCCGCCACCCGTTTCTACGTCGAGCACCGCCAAGCGATGGACCGTGGCGCCGTGGTCGCCTGGCCCGAGCGGTACTTCGCCGACGAGGCCTCGGCGATCCAGCACGCCATGAACCTCCGTCTGCAGGACGAGACGGCCTTCTGGAGCGAGTATCAGAACGACCCGCTTCCCGACGAAGGACCCGAGGAAGGCGAACTGACCGCCGACGAGATCGCCTCGAAGACGAACGGCCGACGCCGCGGCGAGGTGCCCGGCACGTGCCAGCACCTGACCGCCTTCGTCGACGTGCAGGGCAAGCTCCTCTACTGGCTCGCGGTCGCGTGGGAAGGCGACTTCACCGGCTACGTCGTCGACTACGGCACGTGGCCCGAGCAGCGGTCGGAGTACTTCACGCTCCGTGACGTGAAACGAACGCTCGCAGCCGCGACGCCGCGAGCAGGGCCGGAAGGCGCCACGTACGCCGGGCTCGACGCGCTCGTCTCCACGCTCGCGAGCAGACGGTGGCGACGCGACGACGGATCGACCGCGTCCCTCGATCGCGTGCTCGTCGACGCCAACTGGGGCGAGTCGACCGACGTGGTCTACCAGTTCTGCGGGCAGAGCACGCACGCGAGTATCCTGCTGCCGAGCCACGGTCGGTTCGTCGGCGCTTCGAGCGTGCCGTTCTCGCAGATCAAGCGTCATCGCGGCGACCGCGACGGACTGCACTGGCGCATGCCCGCGCGATCGGGACGTCGTGCGATCAGGCACGTC
This sequence comes from uncultured Comamonadaceae bacterium, assembly GCA_964405405.1. Classification (GTDB taxonomy): domain Bacteria; phylum Bacteroidota; class Bacteroidia; order Flavobacteriales_D; family Sanyastnellaceae; genus CAMCYM01. The sequence goes on from CAYONT010000125.1 coordinate 3,149, forward strand.
CTAGTCGACGCGAACTTCTGGAAGTCGTTCGTGCACGCGAGACTTCGCGTGCGGATGGGAGATCCGGGATGCCTGTCGCTGTTCGGACGATCGCAATCCGAGCATCGCATGCTCGCCGACCAGCTGACGAGCGAATATCGTGTGAAGACCGAAGGCCGGGGACGCACCGTGGACGAGTGGAAGCAGAGACCGGGCAAGCCCGACAACCACTGGCTCGACTGCCTCGTGGGCTGCGCGGTCGCCGCGAGCATGCTCGGCACGACGCTGCACGGGACTCAGCCGCCGGC
>CAYONT010000126.1:0-3385 GCA_964405405.1 uncultured Comamonadaceae bacterium
TTGCACGATCTGGCGTGCATAGGCGGGGATGCGGCGGCGCAGGAGGATCATCTGCCGTTCACTCAGGCCACCGCGTCGCTGATATTGACGGGCGAAGCTGGTGAGAATCTCAGCATCAGGTCCGGTGAACCCGATGCCGTTACGTTCAATGGTGGTTTCACGGCATTGTTCGTCAGCGGTCTGGTTCTGGTAGATGCGCATCAGGGCGCGCAATGCCCAGCGGTCGTTGCTGGCAAGGCGATGGCGCAGTTGTTCGATCATGTCTTTCTTGCTCATAGGTGGAGGATGGGTTCGGGTTCATTGCCCTTGCGGGCCGTCTCCTTGCCTCGTCACCGTGCTTTCCGTTGTCGCACCGATTTGATCACCATATTGGCGCACGAACACCTCCATAAAACCCTGCTGCTTGATGTTGCGGTCCCACTGTTTGGCGAAGCTGCGCAGCTCCTTCATCCACTGTGACTGCTTCACCTTGATCAAGCCTTCGCGGCTCGCCTCTGCCACGACTTGGTAGGCTCCGAGGTAACTGTTTTCAAAGGTGAGCGGCGTCCATGTCGTGCCCTCTGCCGAAGGCACCACGAGGAACGTGATCTCGGGATCACGCATGGCGTCGCCGTTCTGTTCAGAGTAATGCGCGATGCTGAGTTCATACGCGCCGTTGGGATAGGGGCCACCGATCACCTCGATCACCAGCCGCATGAACGGCGGGTTCTCAAGGCGCAGGTAGCGGGTTCGCACGGCTTCATAGCCGCCGTGTTGATCAATCATGGTCTGGATATTTTGCATAGTCATTTGTGGGGTGGGGGTTCAGGGTTGGGGTCACCACTCGAAGAGCGGCAGGTCGGAGAAGGTTTCGCCATCGGCGTCGAGGCGCGCATAGGCGTAGCCACGGGCCTTGATGGCCAAGAGCACGCCGCGCAGGTGCGGGAACGTCGTCATTTCATCGGCATCGAGATCTTCGATGAGGAACAGATGACCCACGCCATCGAGGAGGTGGGCCAACAGGGGCGGATCATCCGGTGAACGGCACTCCAGCGGACTGAGCCGTAGCAAAGTCTCGGCTTCGCTTGGTGGGATGTGCTGTGTGGACACCACAGGCACATGCATGATCCATGGGCCGGAGCTGGCATGAAGGATGGGGATTTGGGTGGTGGTGAACAAGCTCATGAGGGTTGGTGGTCGAGATAGGATTCGAGATCAGCGAGCGCGGCCCGCACACAGCCACCACTACCCACGGCGATCTGTGAGGCCGTGAATGCAGGCACAGCCCAGTGCGTGCTCAGGAACGCGGCCAGTTCTTCCGTGCTCGGCGGCAGCAGCTTGATGGCTTGGAACCGCGTCTGGAACCGCTCGGTGAGCAGATCGAGCTGCAGGTTGCTCGTGCCGAGGAACGCCCGGCCCGGCGGTAATCGGTCCAGGTAGGTGAGCAACAAGTCCTGCGCTTCGCGGGAACAGCGATCCAGTTCATTGACGATCTTGACCGACCATGAACTGAACAGACTGCCATAGGCAAGCTGCCGCACCCAATCGCGCACAAAGTCCACCGTCACTTCACGCCCGTTGTAGTCCTCGATGGCAAGTGGACTGCCGGCCAACTGCAATGCCACCAACTCCACCACGCTGGTCTTGCCCACTCCCGGCGGACCATAGAGCAGGAGCTTCATCGTGGCTGATGGATCACGGGAGAGGCGCTTGGCTTTGCTCGCCTGCGCCAGCGCCACACGTTTGGCCTGGCCGATCAAATCCTCCGCCGTGCGCGGTCGCCAGTTCATCGGCGAGGACGGAGCTTGTTTGAGAACACGTTCACGCGGCTTGGATGCCATGATGAACCTCCTTCCCATGAGTCGTGGAGAGCGTCGTAATCGCAGCCGTGATGGCCCGTGCGCCCTTCTTGTAGAGCGTGACGGCCAGCAGTTCGCCGTCGAGCCACACGGCCCAGTACCGCTGGCCATACTTGGTGATGGAAAGGCGATCACTCATGGGTCCAGCCCTCCCGACGGATGCGTGCTTTCACGGAGTTCACTGACAGCTTAAACTGCGCGGCTGCCTGCTTGATGGAACCGGTGCGGCGATAGAGTCGTTTCACGGCTTTCCAATCTACCAGCGTGCCGTTGGTGGTCACACTGGCGCGCTTGCGTTGTGGCTTCGGCGTTGGCGTGCCAATGATCTGGTCCACAGCAGGAGTGAACGCATCAAAGCGCTGCGGCGGTGGCGGCGGATCGTCCGGCGTAATGCGGGCTTCGCGCAGGTTGGCGAGTTGTTCTCTGACTGCCTCGCTGGCGATGGGTCGCAGCATCTGCTCTACGGTGGCCGGAGCTTGCCCACCATTGAGGCGTTGCAGGGCCTCGACGAGCCGCGCATCGACGATGCTCTGGATCAGCTCGATGGGGATTTCCGTGATGGCATACACCACACCGGTCAGCGAGTTGAGCCCCATCAGGGCTTTCATCTGTTCACGGGCTTCACGTGGGGAGTCGGCCTCCACACGGTCATCGAACAACACTTGGCCAGCTCGGCTGGCGATCAGTTTGAAGAGTTTCATTGTCGTTTTGTTTTGGGTTTTGGGTTAGCAGGCAAAGAGGCAGGACTGGCTCAGGGGGCGGTGATCGGTGGTCTTGGCGTGATGACGCCGGGCCTGAGCGGCTCGCAGGCGCGGGACGAAGTGCGTGTTGCTCACTTTCATGCCCCGCCACTCCTCCCAAGCTCCGTAGAGCCGCGTCTCCTGTGCATTCATCCACACCCAGCGCCCTGGCAGCTTATTGAGCGCATCAGGGCCGGTGGTGTGGATCACGAGAGCCGCCGCGCGGGTGTCGCTCATCGGAGAGGTCGGCAGAGGCTCCTTGCGGTGCTGCTCCAGCCGAATTAGGGCATCCACATACCCGCTCCAAGTGCCGTTGTGGAACAGCACGCTCTCGGCCATGCCTGAAAGGCTCACGCTGGCCTTCGGCGTGACTGGGAAGGGATGACACAATCGCGCATCGACTCCACCCACACTGGCCCAGCGGAAGTGGATGACCACCTCGCCCTCCAGCTTCTTGAGCAGAGCGATGAGTTCACCGGTGCTCAGGTTCTTCTGCCAGCGCACGCGGCCACCTTCCCGCCATGCCACGCCCGCGCCGTGCGGGTTGGCTTCATGACAGGCATACAGCACCTCGGGCTTCGGGCGCACGGTTTCAGGACATATCAGGATCACACACATATCTCTTTGGTTTCTTGGGTTCGTTGTTCTTGGGTTTGGCCCGGCTATCCGCATACTGCGTATAGCTCGGGCAAAGGCTTAGAGGTTCGCGTCGGGGTAGCGGCTATCGAACTGCTGGCAGAGCCGCTGCGCATTCTTGCGGTAGTGGCGGAACTCCGAGTGCAGCTTGCCGAAGAGGCCGAGGGCGAC
>CAYONT010000127.1:0-3366 GCA_964405405.1 uncultured Comamonadaceae bacterium
CCAAGCTGGAATGGTATCGGCTTGGTGGCGAAGACTCGCAGCGCCAGTGGACCGACGTGCTTGGCGTGCTGCGTCTCAACGAAGACAACCTCGATCTCGAACTGCTACGCGAAAGCGCTGAAGAAGTGGGTGTTTCTGACCTCTTGCAGAAGGCGCTGCAGGAATCGGCGACATCAGATCTCGCCCTCATTTCGTCCCAAACTCCCGGCTCGCGACCAGCGCGTGAATGAATTCGCGCATCGCGAGGTCCTTCTTCCCGGCTTGGGTGATCATTGCATCGATCAGCGGTTCGTCGCGGAAGCCGATCTGTCTTCCCAAGGCGAACTCGATCAAGGCTTCGCTGAAGCTGCGGGCGAAGGCGTTGGATTTGCTGGCGATGATGTCGCGGAGGGCGAAGAAGTCGGTGAAGAACGGGCCTTTGAAGAAAGCAGCGGCGGGCTGGATGGGCCAGCGCTTGGTGCTTTTGGGGTCGGGTTTGCCGTTGGCGTCGAGGGCGGTGTAGCTGTCCTCGGTGCGCCACTGACCGGCGGCGTCGAAGTTTTCCAGACCGAAGCCGATCTGATCGATCTTGCGATGGCAGCTCGCGCATTGCGGCTCCTCCTGATGAGCAAGCAGCCGCTCGCGTGTCGTCAGCACCTTGCCGGCAAGCCGCGTGATGGCGGGCACGTTCGCAGGCGCGGGAGGCGGCGGATCGTGCAGGAGCTTGCGCAGCACCCACGCGCCGCGTTCGACGGGACTGGTGCGCTCGCCATTGCCGCCCATGAACATGATCGCGGCCATGCCGAGCAATCCTCCGCGCGGCGAATCCTTTGGCAGCGACACCTTCTCATAGCCGTCGCCCTTCACACCGGGAATGCCGTAGTAGTGCGCGAGCACACGGTTGATCACCACATAGTCCGACTTCAGCAGATCGCGCAGGCTCGAGTTGTGGCGCAGGATGTGCGCGAAGGTCTCATGGACCTCGCCTTTCGCCGCGACCTTCGTGCCAGAATCGAAGCGCGGATACAACGCGCGATTCACCTCGAAGAAGTCGATGCGATCAAGACCGAGCCACTGATGAACGAATGACTCGAGGAAGTCCGATGAACGCGGATCATCGAGAAGACGTTCCGTCTGCGCGGCGAGAACATCCGGCTTCTTCAATTCACCGCGTTTCGCGAGATCGCGCAGCGTGGCATCCGGCGGCGCGCTCCACAGGAAATACGAAAGCCGCGCGGCAAGCTCCGCATCGGTCAGCGGACGTCTTTTGTCATCGGCGGAAGGTTCGGCGAGATAGAGAAACATCGGCGAGGCGAGCACGACAGACAGCGTCTCTTTCAGTGCCGCCGCTGGCTTGTCGCCCGCCTTGAGCCGCACGTCGTAGAGGCTCAGCAAGCGGTCGATGTAGCCCGCATCGGGGGTCCTGCCCCGGAAGGCCTCCGTGGTGAAGTGCCCCAGCGCGGCGCGAAGCGCGGGTTTGGCCGGCGGTGGTGATTTGTCGTCCAGCGGGATGTCGAGCGCTGCGATGCCGGGCGGTTTGGGCTTGTTCGCGTTCGGCACGCGTTCGACTTCGATCCAGTCCACCCACAGCACGAGTTCAGGGCCGATGCCGTTGCGCTTCACCGCCTCCGAGCGTTTGCGCGCGCCTTCCTCGTTCGTGTCCCAACTCCCTTTCTCGCGGAAGAACAGCGAGCGGTTGTCACGCGAGGCGTTGCCGCGCGTCAACGTCAGCGGAATCTCGATGATCTGCGGCTTTTCGATCGTGCCGGTGATCTCGGAGGTGTGCAGCACCTTTCCCGTGCGCGCATGAATGCCGAAGTCGAGGAAGCGCCGCTCCGGCGGACAGTCCTTCACCGCACCGGCGCGCACGCGGACGATGTAGTCGCCCACCGGCCAGCTAAACGGCACCAGCAGCTCGATGTAGTTCACGTTCAACTGGGACGGATGCATTGTCTGAACGCCCAAGTAGGCGCCGCGATCCACTGCTGGCATGTCAGTGTAATACTGATGATACTTCAGCCACCCCGCGCCCAGCGACACGTTGGCCAGATCGGCATCGTTTTCCTGGCCTTTGTCGAAGCCGAACGAAAACGGGTCTGGTGCGCCGGGAATCCGGGCCCATTCACGGCGGAAGCGCGACTCATTGTTCTTCACCTCCTCACGGATCTTCGCCACGATGTTCTTGTTCTCAGGCTTCGACGCTGCTTCCTCCACCGCCTTCACCCACTTCTGCGCCCGCTCACGCGCATCGATCTGATACTTCACAAAGTCGCGCACCTTCGGTGTGGTCGTCTCGGCCTCGTAGTGCAGCTTTTCCTCCACGCTCGCCGCCGCTTGCCAGGCGAACGCCTCCTCCAACGCCTCGCGCCCGAGCGCCTGATACTGCTCGATCTGGTTCGCCGACATGAAGAGGTTCGCACCCACTGTGTCGAAGCTCCCGGAACCACCATCCGGCGGCAGCTCGGCCACGTTGATCTCCACGCCGAGCAGTTCACGCAGTGTGTTGCGATATTCGCGACGGTTCAGCCGCCGCATCGTGATCACGCCGTTCTGATCACCGAGACTGCGCCGCGCCGCGACCATCACATTCGCCAGATCATCGAGGAAGTCCGCCTTCGCCGCACTGGTCGGCTGCTTCTCGTCTTCCGGCGGCATGTCACCCGAGTTCATCTGGTTCAGCACCTTCTGCCACCGTTCCGCCGTCTCGATGTCCTTGATCTCAAACGGCAGGTCATCCACCCGAAAGTGCCCCTTCTGCTTTTCGGGCCCGTGGCAGCTCACGCAGTTCGTTTTGAACAATGCGCGATGCTTTTCCTGCATCACAGCGTGTGATTGGCCCTCTGCTGCGTGCGCGGCGAAAGGAGCGAGGAGCAGGGCGATGAGTCTGACTGAGCGGAGCATGATTGATTCAGAGAGCATTCTAAAAACGCCCGCCGTCCACCAAGAACTGCTGCGCGGTGCATGCAGCGCCATCATCGGCGGCAAGGAAGAGTACCATCTGGGCGAACTCCTCAGGCATGATACGGCGCTTGATCGCCTGATCGTTCATCGTGCCGGCTTCGCCTTCGGGCGACCACCACTTAGTCAATTGGCGCTCGGTCGGCACCCAGCCGGGGAGGACGGTGTTCACGCGGACGCCGTGAGGGCCGAAGGTGCGGGCCATGGTGCGGGTGAGGCCCTCCACAGCGGATTTGGCGATGGCGTAGCCGGGAAAGAAATCCTCCTGCATCATGTAGCTGCTGGAGCCGATGTTGATGACGGAGCCGTGCCGGGCGGCGATCATCTGCGGGGCCAGCGCCTGAATGGCGAAGAAGTAATGCCGCAGGTTGGTGTTGATGCGGTTGTCGAAATACTCGGGCGTCATGTCCTGCCAGTCGTGGCGGTCAT
>CAYONT010000128.1:0-3359 GCA_964405405.1 uncultured Comamonadaceae bacterium
AAGCCAGAGAGGGCTGAGGCGGCGGTCAGGATCGCCACCAAATTCAACATCCTCGTGCTGAGCGTCTTGGGCATCGGTTTTGTGCTTTTTGCAGGACCATTGATCCGGCTTTTTACCACAGAGCCGGACGTGGTGTCCTTTGGCACACAATCACTGTGGATTGTCAGCCTCGCGTTCCCTCTCTATGCAGCCGGCATGTGTTTCGAGGCCGCTTTCAATGGCGCTGGCGACACTTGGACGCCCGCTCGGCTGAATTTCATGTGCTTGTGGGTTGGGCAGATTCCGATTGCATGGATCTTGTCAAAATCACTCGGATTCGGCCCTGTGGGCGTGTTCATCTCCGTTCCAGTCGCCTTCTCGCTGCTCGCCATCTGGAGCTGGTTCCTGTTCAAACGTGGAAAGTGGAAGGCTCAGAAGGTTTGAATCTTTTTTGCATAATTCTTCGGGTGAGCGGCAACATTTGGTGAAGCGCAGGCATCCAAGCCTTCTGCTCACCGCATTATGGAAACTGACCTTGCCCTGCTCAGCCGCTACCATCATCACCGCGATGCGGAGGCCTTTCGCCAGCTCGTGGAAATGCACGCCAGCATGGTCCACGCCACAGCGCGGCGCGTGACTCAGGATGCTGCGCTGGCAAAGGATGTGGCTCAGGAGACCTTCCTAGCACTGGCCCGCAGCAGCGGTTCGGCCATCCAATGTGTCGGGGCGTGGCTGCATCACGCCGCCTGGAGAAAGGCGCTCATGCTGGTGCGCAGTGAATCACGGCGCCATGCCTATGAGTCTGCTGCGGCTCAGCATCAACCCACCAGCACTGAAGCCGACTGGAGTGAACTGGAACCAGTGCTGGATGAAGCACTGGCTGACCTTCCCGAATTGCGTCGCCAGTTTGTTATCGAGCGCTTCCTGGAAGGGCGGACGCAGCAGGAGATTGCGGCTCGCAGTGGCCTGAGCCAGTCCACGGTTTCGCGGCAGATCGATCAAGGCATCACCGAACTGCAGATGAAGCTAAAGTCACGGGGTGTCATCGCCTCGGTCACAGGACTGACGGCATTGCTGGCGGAGAACGCCTTGCAGGCCCTGCCTCCAGCCCTTTCGGTTTCCTTTGGCAAGATCGCCCTCGGCGGGGTGGGGGCTTCGACCGCTTCTTCCACCGCCCTGTCTTGGATCACTGGCCTAATTATGAATACACAGCTCACCAAAGCAGCCCTCTTTGCCGTTGTCGTTACCATGGCTTGGGTCGGACACGATCTGGCTTCGTCGCATCCTAAGCTGCAGTTTTTGCTTGGCTCTTCTACGGTGGAGCCGCCGTCATCCAAAGATCGATCAGCCTCGGCAAGTGCAGCAGACAAAGGTTTAAATTCTCAGCGTACAGCGGCCCGATCTACTCAAGCCAGCTCTTCCATACCTTCTGGGGCTCTTTCGGCTGGAGCTACCAAGACAGCTGGGAAAAGTTTCTCTGCGTTGGTGCTGGCACGGTTTTCTAGATTGAATCGGGAGAAGGATTTCAAAGACTTCATCACCAAGCTTTATGCGTCAGGAGACAAGCAGTTCGTTGCAGATGAAATCGAGCGAGTCTTGGGCATCAAGCTGGATGCGGCAGGACTGGACCAGGGGATGAAAAGCCCTGGCTTATTGCAGATGGTCTTGCTTTCGCACATGACAAATCTTCATCCTGAGGAGACCCTGTCATGGATGGCGTTGTATGAGGACGATCTGCGGGGCCTGGGCAGCTTCATTTTCTGGAGCATCTTCAGAGAACGCCCTGAAATCACCATCGAAAGCCTCGACTCCACTCTGCCTGTCGGCCCGCATCGCGAGCAAATTTTGAGCCTCTTTCGAGCCCGGCGTAATCCTACAGGCGAGGCCATGCGCGTCATTAGCACGGTGCGGGGCACATCCGCGCGCCGGGAGCATCTCTCCGTGCTGGCCGAACTTTGGCCGAAGGACCAGATACTTGCCGGGGTCGAGTGGGGATTGCAGAATCTCAGTGGACAGGATTTGCAGGCATTTCTGCCCCGCGTGGCACAGCAACTCAGTGTCAGCTCTCCCGAGGATGCCCTTGACGTGCTGGCAGGCATACAAGATCCCGGACTGCTCATGCTCACTTTGGTGGATACCATGCATGGCCTTGTGCATGAGCATCGACGCATGGACGACGTGCTCAAGGTCATTGATCGGTTGCAAGGTCCCCAGCGAGCCAATGCCATCGCTGAAATCGGTCGCCGCTGGATCCGGGTTGACGAAGCCGGACTCGTGCAGTGGATCAACGGGCTGGAATCTGCAGCAGATTTTGAGGCCGCTCTACCGCTGACCCTTCCTCAGCTTTCGTCTGAAAGCTACCGCCGCACCATGGACGATCTAATGAGCAAACTCGATCCAGGGTTGGAGGCCGCCCTCATCAAGTCCGCCATGCCAGAGCTCACCAAGACCAACCGTTCCAGTGCGGATATCATCAAGCGCCTTATAGGTCTGCCGCAGTATCAAGGCATCGCTGCCGGGCAGGGAGGCAACCAAGCCCTGCTCTGGCAGGCAGTGAACCGTACCGCCGAACGCTGGGTTCAGTATCAGGGCGGCATGCCGCAGGATGGTGCCAGGTGGATAGACAGCCTGCCTTTTCGCAGCCCGGCGGACAAAGCCATGGTGGCAGGCAAGCTCTATGCGCAATGGAAGCTCAACGATCCTGCCGCAGCGAATGAATGGGCGGCTTCTGCGGGAGTCGCGATTCGGTAGCCTTGTGCGTTATCGCCATGAACAAAGACTCTGTTGAATAGACGGGAACCGCTTGTCATGCTGACTGACAATCCGCATGAGCATTCGCATCGCACTCTTCCTCCTCACAGCCACGCTGCTTTGTGCCGACACGCCGGAGCAAGCCGTGCAGAAAGCCCACGATGAAATGTGGCGGCGGTTTGTCGATGAGCACAACCTCATCCTCGATTACGTTGGTTTGAAGGGCGAGATCGTGAGGCCCACGGCGGAGGATTGCCGTGAGATGAAGCCGAGCGCCCTGAGTTGGGGCGTGCCGAATGAGGATGGGCCGATGTTTAATGGCCTGTATCTGGATGCGATGTGCAGTCGCTGGCTGATCACGAAGGATGACGAAGTTCGTGCCAAGGCGCGGCGATTGATCGACGGACTCATCAAAGTCTCCACCATCGGCAAGACGCCCGGCTTCATCGCCCGTGGCATCGCCACGGATGGCAAGACGACGTATCCGATGGGTTCGAATGACCAGACGACACCGTGGCTCTACGGCATCTGGCGTTATGTGGCCGATGGCCTGCCCAAAGATGAGGTGGAGCGGCAGGATCTCGTGCAGCGCTTCATCGAGCAGGTGAAGGCACTCGACAGCCACGGCT
>CAYONT010000129.1:0-3320 GCA_964405405.1 uncultured Comamonadaceae bacterium
CGCCCCTCGTCCTCACGGACGACCAAATGGACGAGGCCATCGCGCTCATTCGGCAAACGGTCCTGGCGTTCCGCAGCCATTGAACCCCCGCTGGGCCCCGTCCAGTGCGCAGCGCGGGTTCTAGACCAACAATGCCACCAGCAAGGCCAGAACCAAGATGTCGATGATGCCGATAACGAGTCCGGCCACCGCCAGCCCCTTGCCCCGCCAACGGCTTGGATCCTTGTTGATTTTGCCCAGTCCGATGGCACTGAAGATGATGGCCAAGAGCCCAAACAACAACCCGAAGATCAGCAGCCCCACCAGGCCAAGGACAAAACCCGCCACGGCCATCCCATTCACCCGAACGTCCTGAGCCTCTGCCAGAATGGCCCCAGTGCCCTCACGCCACTCTGAAGCCCATGTGATCTCCTCCGGAGCCTGGTTCGACGTCAGGAGAGCGCCCGTGTTTTCCGCTCGACCTGTCAACCCCCCGGAGCCTTCAGTCCATTCATCCCCGCTCTGCTCGTTCTCCCCTTCCTGCTCGAGCGAAATCGAAACCAATGCGCCATCTGAGACTGCATCGGATGGCGCTATCCCCGCTTCTGCAGGACTCTGCCATCCCCCATCCCCCAGCAAGCCATTCCGCTCATCCTCTTCGGATTGGGCAACCTCCCCTCCCCGGTCATGCTCAGGGGCGGTGGCACCCTGGGTCCCCTTCCATTCCACATGATAGCCCGGCATGTAGACACGCTTCTCCATGGAGCATGATGACAATGCTGCAGCCACCGCTACCCCGCCCAGCAACCAACCCGTTAAATTTTTCATGTTTTTTATTTTTTTTCAATTTTACATAAAAAAATGCTCCCGTCAAGGTGGGATGAAAAAAATGCCTTCTTGAATGTTGGCCTATTTCTGGGGCACTGCTTTCCATCAACACCCCATCTCCCTTTCAATTCTCGCTTTCGCTCTTGACCACCACCTGCCGCACAACCGATGTGCCGCACATGCGGTGAAGCACGTAAGCGCCTGCGGGGAGGCTGGGGTCCACCGGCCAAGCGACAGGCGCATGAAACGAAGGAACCGGGGAGCGTGCGGCGACCTGGCTGCCGGAGAGTGTGTAAAGTGCCACGGATTCGAAAGTGGAATGGCACGGCGCAATGTGGATGACATCGTAGAACGGGTTGGGGTAGGCCGCGGGCAGTAAAGAAGCTGTGGGGTGGGCGGCGAGGTCAGAGGCGCAGTCGATCGTGGTGGCCGTGTGGGGCGACGATGCGTCGTAGGATGCGAATGCAGGCCAAGCCTCCTCGTCGTCCTTCAAGTGGAAATCAAACCAGGCCGTGAGCAGGTCGATGGTGAGGGCGGTTTGGGTGGGCCGGTCCAGGCCATTGAAGAACAACTCACCGAGGTCGCACAGCCCACCACCGTCCGCGTAGCCGCAGTGGCTGCCCTCGAGGATCGAAACGAAGGCCCGACAAGGGGCTGCTGTGCCGTTGTAGATGGGGAGGTGGTGCTCCGCGGGCGGTGTGACAGCGTCGGCATCGCCGGAGAGCACCAGCGCAGGGACCGCGACCGTGGCTGCTGCTGCGATCGCGGAGGGGTTGGTCTCGGCTGGAGCGAGACCGACGATGCAATCGAGGGGCGTGCCGGAGGAAGCGGCTGCTGCCGCGGCGAGCCACGTCGCACCGCCGCCCATGCTGTGCCCCGCTATCGCCCGCCGGGGAAGGATGTGCCCGCTGAGCAGGGAGCCCGGCTGGGCCGAAAGGACGGGGAGCTGCGCCGCCGTGAAGAGCAGGTCCAGCCCCATCTCAGCATGGTTGGGCGAGAAACCCGTCTCCGTGCCCACAAAAGCCACTACGTACCCCGCGGCGGCCAGACCCTCCCCCAGGGTCCCGTATTCTGTGGGTTGCATCACGAAGCCATGCCCGAATGCGATGACCGGATACACCCCCGAGGCCGGAGCCGCGTTGGCACCGGTGGACGCGGAGGGATAAAAGATGTTGAGCGGGATCTGGCGGTTGTTCCGCGCAGGATCCGTAAGGGTGAGGGTGGTGGTGCCTACCTGTGCAAAGGCCGCCAGGTTGAGCAGCCCTGCGACCAAAAGGAGAAGAATGCGATGCATGTGAGCAAGTTACACCACGCTGCCCTTCTGCATCATTCATTTGTAGAGCAGTGTGATTTCAAAAAGGAGTCGACTCCTCATTTTGCTCATCCTTTCGCTCTTCCTTTCGCTCTTCCTTCTTCTCATCCATGCGCCGATAGGCCCACTGGTCGCCAGCCGCCACGGGCACACGAACGAACCGCATCACGACCCCCAACCGATTCGGGAATGCACTCGGGAAGGACCTGTCGCCCGAAGGGATTTCTCCGCCAATAGCCTCCAAGCCGGCCGATGGATCGGCGCGTTGCCAATTTCGCCCAAACCCGTTCCGAGAAACGGTTGGGGGATGCAAATTTGGCCTACCATGCCTTGTGCCATCACCTGCCGCTGCCGCCTCTCCTCCGCCCGGCTGCTCGTCTCAATCACCGCCTTCGTCACCTCCTTGGTCGCGTTGCTGCCCCAGTCCATATGCGCCCAGCGCGAAACAGCCACCCAGTTCCACAGTTGGTACATCTACCAAGGCAACCACCGGCTCAACGCCCGCTGGGGCATCCACACCGAGTACCAATGGCGGCGTGAAGACTGGGGCACCACCTGGCAGCAATCCCTCACTCGGCTGGGCCTCGACTACCACACAAGCTCGGGCGCTACGCTCACAGGGGGCTACGGCTGGATTCGGAGCTTCCCCTACGGCGCGCAGCCCATCCCCCGCGTGACCGATGAGCACCGCATCTGGGAGCAGTGGATTGTCCGCAAGGACATCCGCCCCGGTCAGTTCCAGCAGCGTGTGCGCCTCGAACAGCGCTGGATTGGCAGCCCATCGGGCTGGGACTTTCAACAGCGCATCCGCTACCGCTGGGCCATCAAAGTTCCGTTGAAAGGCGCCTTCTTCTGGGCCGCGTACGACGAGGTCTTTGCACACATCGGGTTCCAGAAATCGGATTTTTTGTTCGACCAAAACCGACTCTCCTCCACTTTCGGCTGGCAAATCAATTCCTCCACCGACTTGCAGCTTGGTTACCTCAACCAATGCATCCGGAAGACAAACGGGCGACAGAAGGAGAACAACCACACCCTTCAGCTCACCCTCAACGCTTCGCTGGCACCCCGGACGAAGCCGTAGTCGCCTCCCAGTCCTGGATCCACTCCACCGCACGGTGGACGTCCAAAAATCCCCCACTGAGACACACCGCCGTCATGGGCACGCGGTCCCGGGTTCCCGGGAGGAACACGCTGCGTC
>CAYONT010000130.1:0-3294 GCA_964405405.1 uncultured Comamonadaceae bacterium
GTTGGAGGTGGCGATGCCGCACGGGGATGACCCGGGCTACCAGGCGCCGCCGGCGGAGGTGGTGGAAGTGCAGTGGACGGTTTGGGAGCGCGTGCTTTTGGCGGCACCGTTGCTCGGCGGGGTGCTGGCGGCGGTGGCCTTGGGCTGGGTGGCATTGTGGGCGTGGCGGCGGCGGCAGCGGCGCCCCATCGAGACGGGGGCAAAACCCGCCGAGGACGCCCGGCCTGCGCACCTGGTCGCCTTGGCGGAACTCGAGCGCATCCAGCGGGAAGCCGCTTGGCGGTTGGGCGACGAGAAGGGATTCCACGCCGCCATCAGCCACGTGTTGCGCCGCTACATCGAACAGGCCATGGGCTTCCCCGCCATCGAACGGACCACCACCGAGATTCGGCAATCGCTACCGTCCCTGGCGGTCTCGCCTGCCGACCGGATGCTGTTGATGGAAGTCCTGGAGCAGGCGGATTTGGCCAAATTTGCCAAACAACGAAGCGGCCCCGAACTCCACGAGCGCATGGTGCGCAACGCGATGCGGTTTGTTGAACACACGGCCACAAGCAACGCGGAATGAGACGGATCCTTCGGTTGGGACTGGTTTATGCCGTGGCGTGGGCCATGGTCGCGGTGACGGCCATCTGGACATCGCGCCATTTTGAGTTCGCCACGCCTTGGGCACTCGCGGCGCTGGGGCTCGCAGGCGTTCCCGGGGCGCTGCGCCTGTGGCGTTTGGCCCGCGGGCGCAATGTCGCCGTGCAGCTCAACCACAGCGCGGTGCACACCGCCCTGCGGCCGACCCGTCCCTGGCGGCGCTGGGCTTGGGACAGCCTGCCCGAGTTGCCCACGGTGTTCCGAACGTTCGCCCTGGGGCTGCTCGCCATCGCCGCCGCTCGCCCCCAATCTGCCACCCGCCTCGAAAACCTGACCCGCGAGGGCATCGACTTGGTACTGAGTATGGACGTATCGGTGAGCATGCTCTCCCAAGACCTGCGGCCCAACCGGCTCGAAGCCTCGAAGGAGGTGGCCATGGAATTCACCGCAGACCGCCCCAACGACCGCATCGCCCTGGTGGCCTACGAAGGCGAGGCCTTCACCCAGGTTCCGCTGACCACCGACCACCGTGTCGTCCTCAACGGCATCTCCTCCCTGCAACCCGGCCTGCTCGAAGCCGGCACCGCCATCGGCATGGGCCTCGCCACCGCCGTGAACCGCCTCAAGGAGAGCGATGCGAAGAGCAAAGTGGTCATCCTGCTGACCGATGGCGAGAGCAATGCCGGCTCCATCGCCCCGGCGGATGCGGCCCAATTGGCCCGCCTGCAAGACATCCGGGTGTACACCATCGGCGTCGGCACCATCGGCAAGGCGCGCACCCCGGTGGCGAAGTTGGGCAACCAATACCAATACGATTGGCGGGAAGTCCAAATCGACGAAACCACGCTCCGCGGCATCGCGGAGACGACCGGCGGCCGCTACTTCCGGGCCACCAGCAAGGACAAGCTCGAAGAGATTTACGCCGAAATCGACGCCCTCGAAAAGACCCGCTTTTCGGTGATGCAGTACAACCAGAAAACCGAGGATTTTGCAGGTTTTGCAGCCGCAGCGGTGGGGTTGTTGTTGGCGGAGTTCTTGCTGCGGACCCTCTTTTTGCGGTCCCTGACCTAATGCCCTGAACCGAAGTCTAGCACCCCATGCAACCCGCCCCCAACTTCCGCACCTTTGCCACCTCGGTCGCCCTTGTGGTGGCCGAGCTGGGCTTCTGGCTCGCGCTTGCTGCGGGCTGGTTCGTGCTCAAGCGGGTCGTCCCCAATGGCACGTGGCACCACGGCGAGGCTTGGCCTGTGCTCGCGCTCTTGCCGCTCGCCACCGGGGTGTTCCTGTTTTTTTACCACTGGCAACAGCGGGTGGCGCGTCGCCTCGCCCATGAGCGGTCCCTCAACACGCTGATTCCGGGGTTGCGGCCCCGCCGGGAAGCTTGGCGCTTCGCGTTGTGGCGGGCCGCCATTGCCTGCGCGCTGCTGGGGCTGCTGGACTTCAAGGTGGGCGCCAAGATGGAGGAAGTCAAGAGCGAAGGGCGGGATGTGATGATTGCGCTGGACGTGTCGAACAGCATGCGGGCAGAAGATTTGGGGATGTCGCGGCTGGGTTTGGCCCGCCAAACCACCCAACGGCTGCTCTCCCGCCTCACAGGAGACCGGGTGGGGCTGGTGGTGTTCGCTGGCGACGCGTACATTCAATGCCCGATCACCACGGACTACGGGGCGCTGTTGCTGTTTCTGGACGGAGTTTCCACGGACTTGGTTTCGACACAGGGCACAGCGCTGGGGGCGGCGATCCAACTGTGCGAGGAGGGTTTCGATGCGCAAAGCCAAGCAGGCAAGGCCATCCTCGTGCTCAGCGACGGGGAAAACCATGAGGACGACGCGGTGGAGGCCGCCCGCGCCGCTGCGGAGGCGGGCATCCAGGTGCATACGGTGGGCATGGGTTCACCCGCAGGCGCACCCATCCCGCTCTTCGACGGGGCGGGCCGTCCCCGGGGTTTCAAGATGGATGCGTCGGGGCAACCGGTCATCTCCGCCTTGGATGAAGCCGCGCTCGCAGCGGTGGCCGAAGCCGGCGGGGGCACGTTTACCCGGGCCGGCTCAGGCTATGTGGAACTCGCTCCCATCTTGACCGCTCTCGACGCGCTCGACGCCGAGGAACGCGGCACCATGGCCTACACCGATTTCACCCATTTCTTCGCACCGTTTCTCTGGCTTGCCTTGGTTTTGCTGACCGTTGAATCGTTGCTCACCCCCCTCTCCCCTACCCGCACCAAGCGATGAACCCACTCCTCCGATTCCCCGCCGGGGCGCGCCGGATGCGCCTGTGGATGCTGCCCGTGGTCTGGGTGCTGGTGGGCGCATGTTCAGGCACCACGCGGACCGACCTCACGCACAAGGCACAGTTGATCGAAGGCTTGGAACGTTACCGTGCCGGCGAGGCGGGGGCAGACTCCTTGTTTGCCCTGGGTGCTGCCCACTCCACCTTGGGCGGCGTGGGGCATTTCAACCGAGGGCGCGCCTTGCTCGATGCGCAACGGAACCCCGAATCGCGCCAAGCCCTGCAACAGTCGCTCCCGCTGACCACCGACAGCTCCTTGAAGTCCCAAGCATGGCACAACATCGGCGCGGGCCACCTCGCTGGGGAGGAGTGGGACCCAGCCATCACGGCGTACCGGGAGGCGTTGAGACTGGATCCGGAGAACGAGGGGGCGCGATCGAATTTGGCCTACGCGATGCGGCAGAAGAAACAGGGAGATCA
>CAYONT010000131.1:0-3225 GCA_964405405.1 uncultured Comamonadaceae bacterium
GGGTCCAGCAGGGACACCACCACCCGCCCAACCCTTTCTGCGACCAATCGGTCCGCACAAGGGGGTGTCCTCCCGTGGTGGGCGCAGGGTTCGAGCGTCACGTAAACCGTAGAGCCCGGGATTTCCCCACGATC
Source organism: uncultured Comamonadaceae bacterium (assembly GCA_964405405.1). Classification (GTDB taxonomy): domain Bacteria; phylum Bacteroidota; class Bacteroidia; order Flavobacteriales_D; family Sanyastnellaceae; genus CAMCYM01. The sequence goes on from CAYONT010000131.1 coordinate 135, forward strand.
GCCTGAAGCCACCTGATTCAGGGCTGCGATCTCGGCATGGGGTTCACCCGGTCTTTGGTGAAAACCCTCTCCCAACAACCGCCCCGATTCGGAGACGATGACACATCCGACCATGGGGTTGGGGGCTGCACCCCATCGACCGCGCTGGGCCCATTCCAGAGCCCGACCCATCCAAACGGCATCCTCAGCTGCCTTCATCCCGTTCCCAACATGCCTATCCGTCCAGACCTTCCGCAGCCCGCAACGTATTCATCAGAAGGGCAGCGATGGTCATCGGCCCCACACCCCCGGGAACCGGAGTCAAAGCGCCAGCCACGGCCGACACTGCCTCGAAATCGACGTCCCCAGCAATTTTGCGCCCTCCGGCCCCAGAATCCGACCCAGGCAAAGCATGGATGCCCACATCGATGACCGTGGCACCGGGCTTGACCCAGTCCGCGCCCACTTTGCGCAACTGGCCCATGGCCGCTACGAGGATGTCTGCTTCCCGCGAGAGCGCTGCGGCATCCGGCGTGTGGCTGTGGCACAACGTCACCGTGGCATTCCCCATGGAGGTGTTCCGGCTGAGCAGCAGCGCCAGCGGCGTTCCCACGATGGCGCTTCGCCCCAGAATCACCACCCGTTTTCCCACCGTTTCGATGCCCGAGCGGTGCAACATTTCGAGAATGCCGCTGGGGGTGGCGGGACGCATGCCCGGCAGCCCGGAGGCCAAACGACCCAAGTTCATCGGATGAAATCCATCCACATCCTTCCTCGGATCGATGGCCTCAATGACTGCAGACGCGTCCATCCCTGTGGGCAGGGGGAGTTGGACCAAGATGCCGTGGATGGATGGATCCGCGTTCAACGCATCGACTTCGGCCAGCAAGACCTCGGGCCGGATGTCGGCGGGCAGCCGAACCAAGGTGCTGTGGAACCCCACCCGTTCGCAAGCGCGAACCTTGTGTCCCACATAAATCTCGCTCGCCGCATGGCCGCCCACGAGCACCGCTGCCAAATGTGGCCGCTCCAAGCCCCGTTCCGCCCGCAGCGCCACCGCCTCACGCAGCTCCGCCTCGATGGTGCGTGCGATGGCCCGACCGTCGATGATGCGCACTTGCGCGGACGCCTCCACCTCGCTCATCGTTTGAACGGTGACAAACCCGCCATTCGGCTGCGCTGACCCCCTGCACCCTTGGTCATCTGCTGCATCATCTTCCGCATTTCCTCAAACTGTTTCAGGAGCCTGACCACGTCCTGGACATCGCGGCCGCTGCCTGCGGCGATGCGCTTGCGCCGCGCCCCATCGATGAGGCCCGGATCCGCCCGCTCTGCCGGGGTCATCGACTGGATGATGCACTCCACGTGTTTGAACGTTTTGTCGTCAAAGTCGATGCCCTTCAGCGCCTTCCCCATGCCTGGCACCAGGCTCATGAGGTCCTTGATGTTCCCCATCTTTTTCAACTGCTGGATCTGCTGCAAGAAATCCTCCAAGTCAAACTTGTTCTTCCGAATCTTCGCCTCCAGCCGGGCAGCTTCCTTCTCGTCGATGACTTGCTGGGCCTTTTCCACGAGCGACACGACGTCTCCCATGCCCAAGATGCGGTCCGCCATCCGGCTGGGGTGGAACACGTCCAGGGCGTCCATCTTTTCGCCTACGCCCACAAACTTGATGGGCTTCCCCACGACCGAATGAATTGCCAACGCAGCCCCGCCGCGTGTGTCGCCATCGAGTTTGGTCAGTACAACCCCCGTGAAGTCCAGGCGCTCATTGAAGGCCACAGCTGTTTTCACCGCGTCCTGCCCCGTCATGGAGTCCACCACGAACAGGATTTCGGTGGGCTGGATCGCGGCCTTCACGCGCACGATCTCGTCCATCATGGCCTCGTCGATCGCCAGACGTCCCGCCGTGTCCACGATGACCGCCCCGAATCCGTGCTCCTTGGCATAGGCCAGTCCCCGCTGCGCGACCGCCGCCGCGTCCGTGGCACCCGCTTCCACATACACCTCGGCCCCGACAGATTGTCCCACCACCTTCAGCTGGTCCATGGCCGCAGGCCGGTGCACATCACAAGCAACGAGCAGGGTTTTTCGGCCGAATTTGGACTGAATCAACTTCGCCAATTTTCCCGCGTGCGTGGTCTTTCCTGCACCTTGCAGACCCGCCATGAGCACCACCGCTGGCTTCCCCTGCAACTTCAGCTCAGCGGTCGCCTCTCCCATGAGCGCCGTCAACTCCTCGTGGGTGATCTTCACCAGCAGCTGACCGGGTTTCAAGGACGTGAGCACCTGCCGGCCCAGTGCCTTTTCCTTCACGCGCGCAGTGAAGTCCTTGGCGGTTTTGTAGTCTACGTCGGCATCGAGCAGGGCCTTGCGTACCTCCTTTAAGGTGTCCCCGACATTGACTTCTGTGATGGATCCGTGGCCTTTCAGAATTTGAAAAGCCCGGTCAAATCGCTCTTGGAGTTGGTCGAACATCGCGTTATTTTACGAAGGCCAAATTTACGCCATCCCTCTCTTGCAGCCGGACCTCTTTTTGCCCGGTCCCAACTGCTCGGAAGGGGAGGGGTACGCAACGAGAAATCAAGATGTTTCATCGATTTTGCCCGACCAGTGTAAAATTCCTGACGATGTCTTTGGTATTCCGCTCGATGTTTCGTAATTTTCGGTCGCTTAACCTAGGAATAATGCAGACGAAATTCTACTTCCTGCTTGCTGCACTTGTTGGATTCACAAGTGTGTCGAGCAAATTAGTCGCCCAAACTGCTTGCTTCTCCTACGGCTCAGAACCGGCAGGCCATGCCGGGTTCCAACTGAGCGTGGAGGAGTTCGCTTCGTTTGACGGTACCGAATCAGCGCCTTCGGTCGCTGCCCTTGCGGGCAAGACGACCTACCGCATCTACCTCGAGACGCCTTCGTCCGGGGACCAGGTGACGGCTGTGCGCGTCAACGGAACTTCTGGTTCCGGTTCGGTGCAGTTGAGCACCACGACGTCGTTCTACAACGACCCGTATGGTGGGCTGACGGTGAATTTGATCAATCCTGCATTGTTCGGGTTCTTCCCCTCCCTCGCATACGATAGCTATGTGACCATCGGTTTGTCCTCCAAGGC
>CAYONT010000132.1:0-3221 GCA_964405405.1 uncultured Comamonadaceae bacterium
GGGTTGAACGCATTTGTTTGATGGATAAATCGATTCACAGGTTGTTTTTTTATGGGGCGTTGGGATGGGGGGTCGTCGGTTCTTTGTTCAGTTTGCCGGCGGTAGCGCAGCCTACCCTCCGGAATTGGGGGTTGGGGTTGGGCACAAGCCACTACCTCGGTGACATCGGTGGAACGGAAGACTGGGGCCGGAACAATCCTTTTGACGCCCAGTTTCGCGGAACGAGGTTGTCAGGTACGGGATGGGTCGATAAGACCCTGTTTCCTGACGTGAAGCTCAGGACATCCTTTCAAGTGGCGCAACTGCGTGGGGACGATGCCTGGACCCTGAATCCAGCCCGACGTGCCCGAAATCTCCATTTTCGCAACACAGTATGGGAAGTGGCCACACGCGGAGTCATCCAAGTTTATTCGGGCCGGAGCACTTCAACCCGGGGACCCCAATGGGGCTTGTATGTTACCACGGGCCTGGGATTGTTTTACCACAGTCCCCATTCACGGATTCGGACTGGAGGGGGGGATGAGAACCTGCCCATCTGGTATGCCTTGCGGCCCTTGAAGACCGAAGGCCAGGAACGCCCCTATTCACCCATCGGCCTCTCCTGGCCCATCGGGATAGGAGCGAGCTGGCCCCTGGAGGCTGGCTATCGGGTGGGGGTGGAACTGGTTTGGCGTTACACCTCCACGGATTACTTGGACGACGTTTCTGGCCATTACGCGGATCCAGCGACACTCGGCCCCTTGGCGGCAACGCTCGCCTCACAGGCAAATGCCGTGAGTGTGGCCGAGGCAGGACCCATGGGAGGAAGCGTAGAGAACCACCGGTATTCCCCAGCGGGGACCCAGCGGGGCAGTCCCGATCGTCGAGATGGTTACGCTACGTTGCAAGTGACGTTGAGCCGGGACACCTACCGGGGCGGGTTCCACACCCGGACCTGGGGTGGACGTGGGTTGCGCCACGGGCTTCGTTCGCACTGAGTTCAACCTCAGGCAAGGAACTGGAAGGAATCAGCATCCCCCAAGAAGGGGAGATGGTTCCGGAATCGGGTCTGAGCAGAACCATCGAAAGTAGCCGTCAGCCAACCGGCTTGGTGGTCAGACAAAGAGGCCAATGGGGTTCCCCACGCATCGACCAAGGCGCTTTGACCGCAGTGGACATGGCCCATGCCGTCGGTTCCCACCCGGTTGATACCGATGACGGCGCACTGGTTTTCGATGGCCCGGGCTTGCAGCAAGGTGCGCCATGCATGGATGCGCACGGAAGGCCAACACGCCACACAGACCAAGGCGTCGTAGGGAAGGTCAGGTGTCCAACGACAGAAAACAGGGAAACGAAGGTCGTAGCAGACGATGAGCCGCAGGCGCCAGCCACGCCACGCCACAACCACGCGTGCGGCTTCCGGAGAAAGGGGTCCGTCAAATCGAAGGTGCTCCTGCGCAGGGGGAAACCGGTGGTACTTGTCGTAGAAGGTGGGCTCGCCCTCAGCAGTGGGCGGCACAAAACCCAGGCGGTTGCGAAATCCGGAGGGGGATTCGACGGCCCAACTGCCCACCACTGCGGCACCGTACTCCGTGGCCCACTGGGACATGGCCCGCAGGGTGGGAGCATCCGGGTGCCAGGGCTCCGCGAAACGTTCCGGATGCATCGAGAAGCCGCTGTTCCACATCTCTGGAAGGACGATGAGATCGGGACGGGATGGGGTGGAGGCGGCTTGGCGCTGGAGCCAAGTGTCCACATCGGCGATGTTCGCCGCGACATCCTCCCACGCACAGGACCGTTGGAGCCCCCACACCGTCAACTCCCCCGGACCCTTCATCGTGTGATGGCCACCCGGGCGGTTCCGGCCGTGTCGCCTCGGCTGTCCACCGCGAAGAACAAATAAATCCCGTGGGGAACCGGTCGCCCATCCGCATCGAGCCCATCCCACGTTGCGCGCCCGCCTTCCGATCGAAGGGTGGCCACCCAGCGCCCTTGGGCCGTCGTCACATGGACCGTGGATTGGTAGGCCAAACCATCCACAACCACCGGCCCCAAATGGTCCGCCCGCACCGGATTCGGGAACACCCGCAACCCATCGATTTCCGAAACGAAATTCGTGGCATCCCCCTGGAAACTGAAGAGCCCCTTGTCCGTGCCGAAGTAGACCCTGCCGGTGCTGTGGTCGATGGCGATGTCCGCAATGTCGTTCGTCGGCAAGGGGCTGTTCGCCCGGTTGAATGCTTGCACCAATCCCACCCCGGTGGGCTCGAATAGGTACGCACCGGAGTTCGCAGTGCCGATCCATTTGCGGTTGCCACCGTCGATGCAAATCGTTCGGATGACCTCAGTTTCCAGCAAGATTTGGTTGTTGCCGTCCTGTTGGATCAGGATTTGGCTGGCCAAACCCGTCCCTCCCTCCTCCGAAAAGGCCGCTTCAGGTTGAAAGATCACCGCGGGACCCGCACCGGTGCCCACCCAAATCTCGCCATCGAGATCTTCCTCGAGGCAGTAGATGTCATTGCTCGGCAGCCCGCTGTTTTCCTTGGTGAGGAGGCGCCAGTCGTCGTCGCTGGTGTCCCCGGGCGTGCCAGCGGGGTCGTAGACCAGGAGGCCCTGTCCGCGGGGCAGGATGGCCCAAACGTAGCCGTTGCGGGCCGCCAGCACGTCGCCGAGCCAGCCGCTGCTCCCCAGGGCGTTGCCGAGGTCCATGGGGACGAAGGTGCCATCGGCCAAACGAACCTGCAAAGCGTTCGGAACGAAGGCATTGGTGAACCAAAGGTTCCCAGATGCATCGAAATCGACGCCCCCCACGCCCGTGCGCAGGGAGCCGCCGAAGTTGCCGGCCTCCAGCGGGCTGTTGCCCGGATGGAAGGTGGCCACCCAGGCCCCGTCACGCACTTCGATGAGCCCTTCCTCCCAGGAGCCGAAGTAGGCGTGGCTGGGGTCCGTCGGGTCGATGGTCACGCAGAGGATGTCGTTGACCCCCTGGATCTCGTTCGTCCCCGCATCGAGCCCTACCTGGACCCATCGGTCCCCGTCGCGCCCGTAAATACCGTGCTTCCGGTAGGCGTTCGTCCAGGTTTCGTCCACGGCGCCCGAGGCCACCCAGAGCTGGTCGTTCCAGCAGTCCAAGGCCCGCACACTGGCGTGTGGCGGCCCCACCGGCGCCCAGGCCCGGTCCCGTCCCGGTACATCCGCGAGGTCCATGCGCAGCATCCCGCGCAAGTCGTTGCCGATGTACA
>CAYONT010000133.1:0-3166 GCA_964405405.1 uncultured Comamonadaceae bacterium
CGGTCTGAATCCAGTTGCGCATCCATTCGTAGATGAAGAGGCGGCCATCGAGTGCCTCGGGGAGCTTGATGGGTGAAGGATTCGCCGCGTCATAGCGATACACCGGTCCGGCCATGATCGAGCGACCGCCGCTGCCGAGTGTGGGGAAGTCCTTCGAAGGCAGGCTCGAATACCAGATGAGCGCGGGCCTGGCCGGTGGCAGTTTTTGGACGCCCGTGTTGCGCGGCGAGAGATTTTCCGACGACTGCGGGTCGTAGCGTTTTCCCTCCTTGTTCGCGGCGAAATCATAGAGCGGCAGCGCTTCATTTGGCCCGACAAAGAGCGGCCAGCCGAAGTTCCCTGCGGTCTGCGTGGCATTGAGTTCCTCGTAGCCATCCGGCTTCACGCCGAGCACCGGCATGATGTTCGGGCCGACATCGGCGAAGTAGAGCGTGCCCGTCTTGTCATCCACGGAGAGGCGGAAGGGATTGCGCACGCCCATGGCAAATACCTCCGGCCTGCCGTCCTTGCCATCGGCAAAAAGATTGCCCTCGGGGATGGAGTAGCCGCCTTCCGGCTTCGGATGAATGCGCAGCACCTTGCCGCGCAGGTCGCGCGAGTTGGCGGCGGAGCGGAAGGCGTCCCAGTTTTTGCGATCCGGCCGCGTGTCCTGGGGCAAGCCCGGATCATAGTGACAGTTGTCGCCATTGCCGATGTAGAGATCGCCCTTCGCATCCATCCACATCGCGCCGCCCATGTGGAAGACATGCTCGGTATCATAAGGCCATGAAAGCAGCTCGCTCTCCGACTCCGCCGGCATTTTACCATCCTTCACCGTGAAGCGGCTCACGCGCACGGTGTCCTGTTTTGTCACCGGGCAGAAAAGTGCATAGAGATGTCCGCTCTGCTCAAAATCCCGCGCCACCGCCATGCCGAGCAGTCCGATCTCGCCCTTCGCATAAGTCGGCACCGAGCCGAGAATGCTCACACCGCCTGACTTTGCGTCCCAACGTTTAATCGTGCCCCAGAACTCGGCAAAGATGACATCACCGCCCGGCAGCACTTCCATCTGGATCGCATCACGCGCCGCTGGCACGAGGATTTCCTTTTCATAGCGAGCGGGATCAACCGGCTCGGCAGCGTGGAGGCGAAATGCAGTGAGCAGGACTGCGGTGAGGATAAACTGTGTTTTCATGGTTGAAACGGTGAAGGATGAAGGCGCATCAGCGGCGGTCATGCAGGTTCAGGTTTGGATCTCGGAAATCGTGCCGGTGCTGGAGACAAAGCGGTCCGCCTCGACGCTGAGATGCTGGAGCATGGTGACGAAGAGGTTGCAGAGCGGTTTGTTCTGCACGGAGTCAAAGGCGAGATGCTGGCCGTGTTTCAGACCGCCGCCGGCGAGGAGGATGGGCAGGTTGGTGCAGTTGTGGATGTTCGCATCGCCGAGGTTGCTGCCGTAGAGGACCATCGTCTGGTCGAGCAGGCGTGCGCCATCGACGGCGGGTGTGGCGGCGAGTGCGGTGAAGAGTTCACGCAGATGACGCATCTGCTGGAGGTCCACCTTTTCGAGTTCGGCGAGCTTTTCCTTCGACTGGCCGTGGTGGCTGAGGTTGTGGTAGCCGTCACGGGTTCGCTGCTGCTCGTTGATTTCAAAAACAGGCGTGGCGAAACCATCCACCATGAGGGTGATGATGCGGGTGGAATCGGATTCGAAAGCGAGCCGTGCCATGTCGAGCATGAGTTGGATCTTGGGGAAGAACTTGGCCTTGTCGGCGATGTCCTTGGGCTCGGCGGCCTTGGTTTGCGGTTTGGGTTTTTGCTCCCATTCGCCGGAAATGGCGAGGCGCTGCTCCAGTTCGCGCACGGAGGTCAGATACTGATCGAGACGGTTTTTGTCCGTGCCGCCGAGGTTGCGTTGGAAGCTGTGGATGTCATCGCGCACGGTGTCGAGGATGCTGCCGCGATCCTGGAGCCGCTTGAGCGAGGCAGCGGTCTGTTTGGCATCACCTTGAAGGAACATTTTGCGGAACAAGGCGGCCGGGCTGTCTTCGGCGGGCAGCAGCACGCCATCGCGAGTCCAGGAGAGGCTACGGTTCGCCTTGTCGATGTTCACGCCGAGGTTCAGCGTCGGAAAGCGCGTTTGCTGGCCTAGCTTTTCCGCCGCGAACTGGTCGAGTGAGATGCTGTTGCGGAAGCCGCTGCGCGTCGGATCACGCGCGGCGGTGAGGAAGCAGTTCTCCGTGCTGTGACCGCCCGTGACGGCGGGGTGAGAGAGGCCGCTGAAGATGGTGAAGTCGTTTCGGAAGGCCGCGAGTTCCTTCAAATAGGGCGAGAGAGTGTAGCCCGCGCCTTTGTCCTTCGGGAAGAAGTGCTGCGGCAGCACCCCGAGGTTGTTCGAGATGAGCAGCATTCGCTTTGGAGGCGTCTGTGATGCCGCACGGGCGTAGTTTTGCTCCAAGAGTGGCAGTCCAAGCGTGACGCCGATGCCACGAAGGAAACGACGACGTGGGAGAGTTTTGGAAACGTGAGGGGTGTTCATGACTTCTGTCCTCCAAGAAAGATTGGGCTTTGAATCAGCACGTGAAGCAGATCGCCAACGCGATAGCCATCCTTCGCGCACGCATCGAGCATCGCCTCGACTTCTTCGCGGTCGGCGAAGCCCGCGGGCGTGCCGGTGGCGTGGAGGATGAGGTGTTCGAGGAGGTTTTTGGCGAGTTGACGCGGGTGGGCGGCGAGGAGGCGTTTGAGTTCGTGGATGTCGCGGAAGGTTTCACCCGTGAGGAGTTTGCCGGCGGCATCGACGGGCTGGCCGACGAAGTAGGTGTAGGGATGGCCGGCGGGATCGATGCCGGTGATTTTTTCGCCACGCTCCATGCCGCGATAGCGATCCCGCCAGGCCCCCATGACATCGAAGTTCTCCAAGGCGAAGCCGACGGGATCAAAGCGGGCATGACAGGAAGCGCAGGATTTGGATTCCGTGTGTTTCGCGAGCAAGGCGCGGATGGTGGTGGCTCCGCGGATGTCAGGCTCCACGGCGGGCACGCTTTTGGGCGGTGGTGGTGGCGGCTGGCCGAGCAGTTTCTCCATGATCCACACACCACGCAGCACGGGTGAGGTGGTGGTGCCATTGGCGGTGTGTTTCATCAGCGCGGCTTGCGTGATGAGTCCGCCATACGGACTGCCTTTC
>CAYONT010000134.1:0-3141 GCA_964405405.1 uncultured Comamonadaceae bacterium
TTGCAAGTGGCTATACCGAACAACCAACAAAATATACGCGCCTCTTATTTACTACACTATGATTTTTTTCTGAAGGGTTTCGACCAGCAACTTGCCTTTTTTGGTCCACCAAATGTTGCCGGGTGGCCTGCCTACTATCAGGAGCCTGCTTATTACCAACTTTGGATCAACGCTACAACTTTGCCTGCAAGAGACGCATTTGCCAAGCTAATGATAGCTAGGGGCTTGCTACGACTTGGAGCCAGAGCACAAATAAACACTGTTGCCATTTGTGAAAATTTACCCGATACTGCTGACCCCAACGCCCTGCTTAAAAGGCTGACAGAATTGCTTTTGGGCCTTGACATCCAAGAGGAGCGTATGCTTTATCTTAAATCGATTCTATTATCTGGTCAGGAAGAGGACTACTATTGGACGGATGCATGGCTGAATTATACGAATTTTCCTACGGCGGCCAATCGAACTATAGTCAAATCGCGATTGGATAGCGTATTCACGTACTTGCTCACCATACCCGAGTATCATCTTTGTTAATCCAGACCTTTTTCCATACATAGTTATATGAAAAGAAGATCATTTATACAACTTAACTCCGCCTTATTAGGTGGCTTAGGGCTTAATGGCATAGGAATTCAAGCCATACAACCCTCTTTTTTACCCTTTCTTTCTTTTGATGGGTGTGATCCTGATAAGCGACTGGTAGTCATTCAATTAAACGGGGGAAACGATGGGCTTAATACCATTATTCCACTAGACCAATTAGCTGCTCTCCAAAAAGCAAGACCTAATCTATCGCTCCCGGAAAACCGTATATTGAGAAGTAATACTGATGATACCCTTGGGTTTCATCCAGCTTTGGAAAAAATAAAAATGCTGCATGAAGAGGGAAAATGTGCTGTTATTCATGGGGTGTCTTATCCTATGCCCAATTTTTCACATTTTAGAGCTACGGATATATGGCTGAGTGGATCCGATGCTGACCAAAATGTGTCTACCGGTGTAATGGGTAGATATCTTCAATCCGAACATCCTGAATTTCCAGAAGGCTATCCCAGCACTTCCAATCCAGACCCTCTCGCCATCCAAATAGGAAGTACAGCCTCACTATTACTCCAAGGAGATCCCTATCAAATGGGTTTATCGATAGCCAATGCGGATAGTTTTTATCAAATCGTAGGTGGAGAAGTAGACGAAGCCCCCCCTACCAAAGCCGGTAATGAGTTGACCTATATCCGTTTTGTTGCTCAGCAAACAGCAGGATATACACAGCGTATTCAAAACGTATCAACTCAAGCAACTAATATAAGCTCACTTTATCCTAATACCGCACTGGCTGAACAACTTAAAATTGTGGCAAGACTGATTGCAGGAGGTCTACAAACAAAAGTTTATATGGTAAGCCTTGGTGGTTTTGATACGCACGCCGATCAGGTGGATATTGGAGACAAAACACAAGGAACGCATGCAAATTTGTTGCAAAATTTATCGGATTCAGTGTATGCATTTATGGATGATATTCGCCTCTTGGGGCGTGAGCAACAAGTTTTGGCGATGACTATATCTGAATTTGGTCGACGTATTGCTTCAAATGGCAGTATAGGTACTGATCACGGCGCTGCTGCACCACAATTCATATTCGGCCCTGGCATCACAAACAGTGTAATCCAAGAGCACCCTACCATACCCTCAGAAGTATCGCCAGCGGATAGCTTAGAGATGAAAACAGACTTTAGGGCTGTCTATGCGACCGTTCTTCAAAAATGGTTTTGTGTTTCAGAAAATAGCTCCACCGATATCATGCTCAAGCCATTTGGTATATTACCTATATTCGACGATGTCAACACGGCTGTAATACCGGAAGTTATTGCTACCGAGAAGGCATGGGTATTCCCCAATCCTTGCCATGAAGAAACCACCATACATTTTAATAGTCAAGGCGAAAGGATAAAATTCAGCTTAATTTCTCCCTCAGGCAGGCAGTTGTTGGAAACCAAGCCCATTTACTATCCTTCAGGCAGCCACTTGTATACCCTCAATGTTTCTTCCTTACCTTCAGGTGTTTACTACCTTCAAGTGGCAGGTGAGCGGAATAGACAGACCATTGGATTTATGAAAGATCACTAGGAATCGACTTCTCGACTTTATGATAGAACGACAATACGAATCAAGAAATAAGCTATTTCTCGATTGGACAAGAGCACAACGGCGTTCACCCTAAAACGAAAGATACATTGGCCTTATGCCTCATAATTTAAAAATCATAGAATGAAAAAGACACAAATCATTGCATTCATTTTTCTGCTCATCGTGGCAAGTCAGTATTCTTGCACAAAAGATGAAAGCACCATACCCGATTATTCATCAATACTAAATTTACCTGAGCTGCCTTATAATTATGCTAGCCCAAATTTACCCAGACATTTTACTACGAATGCACCAGGATCTCCTCTGCCTACATCCATCAATGGAGCTGACAATACACCAGCCAATAATCCAATAACAAATGAAGGAGCTACGCTAGGCAGGGTATTGTTCTATGATAAAAATCTGAGTGCCAATGGAACCATATCCTGTGCATCTTGTCATAAACAAGACAAAGGTTTTTCTGACGATGCCAAACTTAGTTTGGGATTCAATGGCGGAAAAACAGGTCGACACTCTATGTCTTTAATCAATGCCCGATATTATCCTCGAGGTAGATTTTTCTGGGATGAGAGAGCTAATACACTTGAAGAACAAGTGTTAATGCCCTTTCAGGATCCTGTAGAAATGGGTATGACACTGGCAGAAGTAGTCGCCAAAGTAGAATCTCAGCCATATTATAGGGATTTATTTGAAAAAGCGTTTGGTTCTCCGGAAATTACAGCTGACAAGATCTCAAAATCCTTGGCCCAATTTGTGCGCAGTATAGTGAGCTATACTAGTAAATACGATGCAGGAAGGGCATTGGTACCCGCCCCCGGGGCCAATTTTCCAAATTTTACCCCCGAAGAAAATTTAGGTAAAAATATCTTTTTTGCTCCCATTCCAAATGGAGGAGGAGGATGTTTTGGTTGTCACACTACAGAAGCCTTTGTCGGTACAAATCCCGGTGCACATAACAACGGTTTGGATGCGCAGTCTACAACAGATTTGGGGGTA
>CAYONT010000135.1:0-3057 GCA_964405405.1 uncultured Comamonadaceae bacterium
TCATGGACATATTATAAGGCCCAATAGCGTTTCGCCCATTCAGCCATCTTCTCTGCCCTTGCTTCAATGTCAGGTTCTTCCAACCATTTTTCGGGTCGGCAGTAAATCGTATTCATCCGCATCCGTTGCATCAAACGGCGCGTTTTATCACGCCCCATGTCAAATCCCAGCTTCTGGAGTTCGATGCGAATGCGTCAAGTTCCGCGCGTAGAATCTTCCTGATAGAACTCGTCCAATGTGCGCATGGCAGCCAGATCCTGCTCGGAAGCCGATACCGTTTTTCATCGTCAAGTGGCCGATGGGCCGTGCCGAGCGATGGTTTTGTTCCAAGACGGCGCATTCCTCTGCTCGTTTTTGTCACCTTCAAAAATTTGGTCGCTTCGCTCCAGAAACTCTCGTTTCCATGGGTTGACTTGGTTGGGGTGGATTTCAGATTCCTGAGCAAGTTCTGAGATCGTGCGTTGCTCCTTGACAGCTTCAATCTCCACTTTCGCCTTGAAGGCGGAGTTGAGTTTTCTGCGGGTTCTGGACGTCGCGAGCATGTTAAGGCTCCCCTGTTTCCTGTCCAGTTTCCCGAAAACATCAGCTCCTCATCAGCGCGCTCAATCGCAATGCTTGACTTGTGAAAGATGCTCGCACTCCTCGTAAATCTGTCACGAATCGCAATTGGCTGTTAATCAGTCGAAATAGCCGTGGCCACAAGTGAATCTGACACCGATCTTCACTTTCCGATACAGAAGTTGGCGAAGATGTGGTCGAGGATGTCTTCGGGGTCGATTTCGCCTGTGATGGAGCCGAGGTGATAGAGGGCTTGGCGGAGAGAGGAGGCGCAGAGGTCGGTGGGGAGGCCGCTGGCGAGGCCTGCGCGCACGCCGCGCAGAGCGTCAGCGGTGGCGGTGAGGGCCTCGTAGTGTCGGAGGTTGGTGACGATGAGAGAGGGGGCAGGGGTGTCAGCGGCCGAAGCGATTTCGATGAGGCGGTCGCGCAGGGTGGACAGGCCCAAGCCGGAACGAGCGGACAGGTGGAGGACCGAAGGGGATGCGGGGTCGGGCGGGGTCGCTAGGTCCACTTTGTTCCAGACACGGAGGACGGTGGCGCTGGGGGCGAGGACGAGGTCCGGGCTGGGGGAGCCAGGGGAGCTGGGGGGGACGTGGGTGCCGGGGGGGACGGGGGTGCCGGGGGGGACGTGGGAGCCGGGTGAGCTGGGGGAGCGGGGGGGGGCGAGGGGGGAGGGGTCGGAGGCGGCGTCGAGGAGGTGGAGCACGATGCTCGCGGTGGCGGCTTTGTTGAGCGCGCGCCGGATGCCCTCTGCCTCGACCGCGTCCGCCGTCTCGCGCAGCCCGGCCGTGTCGATGAACCGGAACTTGATTCCCCCCAGGATGCACGTGTCTTCGATCGTGTCGCGGGTGGTGCCCGCCACGTCGCTGACGATGGCCCGGTCGTCGCCCAGCAACGCATTCAGCAGCGTGGACTTGCCGCGGTTGGGCGCCCCGATGATCGCTACGGGGACCCCATCGCGCAGGGCGTTCCCCGTGGCGAACGAGTCGGTGAGGGCTGCGATCGCGGTGAGCAGCTCGGCCAGGAGCGCGTCGAACGCGGCGCGGTCGGCGAACGCGACATCCTCCTCGGCAAAATCCAGCTCGAGCTCGAGCAACCCGGCGAAGCCGATGAGCCGCTCCCGCAGCCCTCGGATCTCGCGAGAAAACCCGCCCCGAAGATGCTCCAGCGCGAGCCGGTGCGCCCCCGCATGTTCGGCGGCGATGAGATCCCCCACCGCCTCTGCCTGGGCCAAATCCAGCCGACCGTGCATGAACGCGCGCAGCGTGAACTCCCCCGGCCCCGCCAAGCGACACCCGGCCCCCAGCAGTGCGCGCACCGCTTCCTCCTGGATGTACGGCGACCCGTGGACCGACAGCTCCACCGTGTCCTCCCCTGTGTAGGACCTCGGCCCCCGGAACGGCACCGCCACACATTCGTCCAGCAGCGTACCATCCGTGCCCACCAACCGCCCCAGCACCGCCCCGTGACTGGGCCGTTCCGCCAGACCCGGCCGGAACACCCGCCCCACCACCTCGATCGCCTCCTTCCCCGACACCCGGATCACCGCGATGCCCCCGCGACCGGGCGCAGTCGCCACGGCGCAAATCGTCGATCCATCCATCGCCCGCGTCAGAGGTGCATGCATGGTGCAAATTTGGCCTAAATTCGCGCCGCAAAACATCTCCCCATGAGCGTCCTCGTCAACAAAAATTCCCGGGTCATCGTCCAAGGTTTCACAGGCAGTGAAGGCACGTTTCACGCAGGCCAAATGATCGAATACGGCACCCAGGTGGTCGGCGGGGTCACCCCCGGAAAGGGCGGAACGCGCCACCTCGACCGTCCGGTTTTCAACACCGTATCGGACGCGGTTCAAGCGACGGGCGCAGATGTGAGCATCATTTTCGTGCCGCCGGCATTCGCCGCCGATGCCATCATGGAAGCTGCCGACGCGGGCATCCGGGTCATCGTGGCGATCACGGAGGGCATCCCCGTGGCGGACATGATGCAGGCCCGCCCCTATGTCGAGGCCCGCGGTGCGGTGCTCATCGGCCCCAACTGCCCCGGCGTCATGACCGCGGGCGAAGCGAAGGTGGGCATCATGCCCGGCTTCATCTTCACCCCGGGCCGCATCGGCATCGTGTCGAAGTCGGGCACCCTCACCTACGAGGCGGTAGACCAAGTCACCAAGGCCGGCCTCGGTCAGAGCACGGCCATCGGCATCGGTGGTGACCCCATCATCGGTACCACGACCCTCCAAGCCGTCCAGCTCCTCATGGCCGACCCCGACACCGATGGCATCATCATGATCGGCGAAATCGGGGGCGACCTCGAAGTCAAAGCAGCCCGCTGGATCCAAGCCCACGGCACCAAGCCGGTCGTCGGGTTCATCGCTGGCGTCACCGCCCCCAAAGGCCGCACCATGGGCCACGCCGGGGCCATCGTCAGCGGTGAGGAAGAATCGGCCGAAGCCAAGAAGCGCGTCATGCGCGAGTGCGGCATCCACGTCGTTGACTCCCC
>CAYONT010000136.1:0-3049 GCA_964405405.1 uncultured Comamonadaceae bacterium
TTGTATGTGGTGTGTTGTATTTCTAATGCTCTATATGTTTCGGTTCTAAAGGTAAGAGATTCAGCATCTACAACTTGTAATATGTCATTTGCAATTGAATTATATGTGTTAGGATGGTCCCTAAATCTAACCCATCTCAGTTGGCTACTTCTTATTGACGTGTTGGCATCCTTATTGAAGGCTGTTTTGCCATCGACTGGTTCAATGCTTTGTACAAGATTATTCCAATGTTCAACAGTTTCTTTATTGAAGTAACCTTTATGAACTACAACCCTCATCGCCAATCTGGACCAGTTACAAATATGAATAAGATGTTTCTTTTTCCAGATGTGATCTCAGTTACCATGTGAGGGGCATGGGATGTGAACAACGCCACTGTACCCTTACCCTGTACTGGGAACGGCATCTTAACAGCTTTATCAAACACGAAGTCGCCTCCAGTGTACTCAGAAGGATCGGATAACATTACTGTCATTGAAAGTTTTCTATTAATCTTTAGTGACTGAACATCGCTTACTGATTTTGTATCATCATGCCAGCCGACGCCATCACCTGTCTCATAAGTGATATGCTGAATTGGACCATCAATATTGTTGTTAATATCCACATTAAGAATTGGAGCATTTCTTGTTACATACCCCATCATATCTTTAAATACATTTTCGAAGATAGGAAGTTCAGGCGTCAACCCTCTAACTTTACATTTCCGTACACCATACTTGCCCAATGTTGGATCTGGACTAACATTTTGCATCATGTAGTTGTTGACCTTATCACACCATTCTGTTGGAAAATAATTTTTTGTGACTACAATTTTTGAAAACATATTATCTCCACATTGGACCACTAAACCACGTAACTAATGTTTGCCTTCTACCACGTGTTACTGGTGTAACCCTGTGTTGTAGAATAGAAGGGAACACAACAACCTCACCAGCAGTTAGTTTTAGTTCTACTGGTGTTCTATTCATAATCTCAAGTGTGCCACCTTCATAATGATCTTTATCTGTTAAACCAACAATAATTGTTAGCTTTTGGACAGAAGGTTTACCAAACAAGAATGAATCTGTGTGCCATGGAAATTCCCCACCAACTGTGCCATTGTATGTTGTATATTGTAAATATTTTACGTGGTACCAAATATCATATCCAAACATTTCACAATTAGCATCGTGTATAACTCTTGTCACATGTTCTGCTAACTGCTTCTCGTTATTAGTTGGAATCCACCTCTGAAGATAATTGTCATGTTGCAACAAATCCTTATTTGGATCACCACCAACATGAGTCTGATAGTCACCTGGCTCATCCTTATACTTACTAGCTATTTCATGAACCATCTCAACCCATTTAGTGTTAAATATTTGTTTGATCCACATTATACAATCCTTGAAAAATTCTTTGTCTTCTCAAACTTGATTACATTGTGGAACTTATCAAACAACTGATCTGTCTTATGGCTAATGATGAATGTATTGGTGTCAGCAGTTAATGTTTGAATGATCTTTAAAAATTCATCAGTACCATTACTATCTAAAGAGCTATCAAACACCTCATCCATAATTAAGAGGTTTGTAGCAGCACTATTCCTCATCTTAGCAATAGCTCTCCAGGTAAAGAGAACAGCTAAGTTAATTCTCATCTTCTCACCCTCTGAGAATGAATTATAACTAAACTCATCTCTGAACCTTGACTTAATTGTTTCATTGAATTGTTCATCAATTTGAAATTGTACAAAGAAGTCCATTGCAGCCAAGTACTTGTTAATCAGTTTATTAATGATAGGCATATACTGACGAAGGATTCTTGTCTTAATGCCACCATCCTTTAAGAGAGCAGAAGCTGCTTGGAATATTTCATAATCCTCAAGCAACCTCTGCTTCTTGTCCTCAGCTTCTGTCTTTTGTTTTTGTAGTTCTTTTAGTTTTTGTTTTTCTGCATCAACGTTTGCTGTGTCTGATTGTAATGAATGATTTTCTGATTGTAGGTAATCAATGAACTTTTTCTTGGATTGTATTTCTGATTGTAGCTTCGTAATGTCATGTTGAATAGTTTGAATTTCTTTTTGAATCACATTGATTCTAGAAATCTCTGTAACAGTATTGTTATAGTCTTCTTCTAGTAGAGTTAGGTTTTCTTCAATCTCAGTCACTTGTGTTTGCTTAGTTGTAATAGCCTCGGACTTGAAATCATGAGGTATGCCTTGCTTACAAGTTGGACAATCATCGTTGTCATGAAAGAACTTGATTTCCTTATTCAACTTAGATAGCTTATCAATAGTCTTCTCTTTTAGGATGACAGACTTCTCCATTCTCTTCTGAAGCTTCTCAAGGTTAGCTGTATCTTTCATCTTATCTGCAATAATGCCACTCTTTGTGGCAACATCTACATTGCATACATTTATTTCATCTTGAGTCTGCTGTATCTTTTCTACGTTCTCGTCAATCTTATTTTGAACATCCTTCTTCAAGGAAGCAATATAGTTAGATTGCACATTAATCTTCTCATCAACCAAATCACTAGCATACTTTGCTTCCTTTAAGCTATCCTGATTTTGTGCTAGCTTATCCTTTAATAGTACATTCATTGTAGAGAAGACTTGAATGTCTAGTAAGTCTTCAATAACATCTCTTCTCTGGGCTGCTGTAAGCTGCATAAATGGAACATATGTAGAGGAACCAAGAACAACCACTTGAGAGAATGTTCTATGATTCATCTTTATAATTTGTTTCTCTACGATTTCCTGATAGTCCTTGTTATCAGCATCTTGATTAATCAGTGTATCGTTTTTATATATTTCAAATACACTTGGCTTGATGCCTCTACGTATCTTATATTGGGAACTTCCAATAACAAACTCAACCTCTACGACCAGGTCCTTTCCATTGATCGAATTCAATAACTGAGGTTTGTTAATCTTTCTGAATGGCTTGTTATAAAGAGCAAACGATAGAGCATCAAGAATAGTTGACTTTCCTGAACCATTTGCTCCTACAATCAATGTTGACTTATGTTTTGTTAGGTCAATTTCTGTAAAATTGTTACCTGT
>CAYONT010000137.1:0-3045 GCA_964405405.1 uncultured Comamonadaceae bacterium
GAAACCCAGGTCGTCAGCATCCCAGGCAAAGTAGGCGAATGGCGCCGGATTGGGCCCAACACCCGAATCCAATGCGCGCCTTCGGGCTACAACCGGATGCATTGCGTGTAACTTTCGGTACACCGCCGCGTCAAGTGAGCATGGAGGAACGGACTTTTGCGCAGTTGGTCGATGCGCACGCCGATGGATTGTTCCGGTACGCGTGCTCCTTGTTGGGAGATCCAACAGAAGCTGAGGATGCCGTCCAGGATGCCTTCGAGGGTTTGTGGAGGCACCGCAAGTCCGTGGATCCAGCGAAGTACAAGAGCTACTTGTATACCTCGGTCCACAACCGGTGCATCGATGGAATCCGGCGGAGACGGCCGCATCTCGCGGTAGAGGCCCAATCGATTGCAGCGTCCGAGCCCGCTCCACACGATCTCCAAGAACACCTCCACCGGGGGCTCGCTACCCTGCCCGAGAAGCAGCAGTCGATGGTCCTCCTCCGCGATTACGAGGGATACAGCTATGCCGAGATCGCGGCCATCACCGGTGCCACCCTCGAGACGGTCAAGGTTTCCATCTTCCGAGCGAGGCGCAGCCTGCGCCAATTCCTCGGAGCCATTGAGAATGTGCGATGAACGCGGAGTACGACGACCCCCAGCTGGACGGCCATTTTCCGCCGCAGATGCCATCGTCCCTTCGCGAACGATTGGATGACATTCCCCGTCGGTCCGCGTGGAAGGAGGAGCTGCTGTCCATCCCGACGACCCCGTTCCTAGACCCCTCCGCCGATCGGGTCGCTGGGCCTGCTTTCAAGGCGCGCCTGAAGGGCATCCCCCATCGCGCCTCGATGCGGCGCTTCGCCTGGTTCGCGGCAGCAGCGATGCTCTTGCTGGGCGCGGGCGCGGGCATCACCTGGTGGAATGCCACGGGAGAGCCCAACATGGTCCAGCGCCCAGCCTCGCAACCCGCCCCACCCCAAGGACCGGAAGCGCCCCCTGAACCAGCCGCGTCCCCCCAAGACCCCATGCTGGCTTCGGCGCGCCCGGATGTTTCGACCCCCGCGCAAGCCGTCAATAACCTCGCCTTCGCGCAGAAGAAATCGACTCTCAGGACGATTTCGCTGCAACCCCCGAGCAAGGCGGGGGAAGCCATTGAAACCCGACCTATTCCCATGGCAGAAGTCCCTTTGCTCCTACCCAAGCCGCAAGATGTCCCCGGGCCATACCCTCCCTACCTGACCAGGCAACGACCCGTTGAACCTTTGGAGGATGCGTTGTGGGCTGAAATACCGGCTGGGGAACCCGCCGGAAACCCCGCATGGCGCACCACCGTGGATGCAACAGGGCGTTGGGTGTTGCGGCGCACCCGAGGAAAATGGGGCTGGGCGCTGGGCGAACCCGACCGACCTTTGCGGTTCCGGGTGGTGGCAAATGACTACGAATGGCTTGCCCTGCGCAGCGACATGTAACCGATTATGCCCTTTGCCGTCTCATCTTCGAAAACACCAATCCATGAAACACAGATATCCCACCTGGCCGCTCACCTGCTTCCTCCTGCTTTCAGGATGGATGCTACCCTTGGCTTCGATGGCCCAGAAGGACACCTTGGCATCCAAAAAAACCGTCATCCAGATCCAATGGGACTCCCTGCAAGGCGGTTTGCCCAACCTGTCTTCCTTGGACTCGCTGTTGCAGATTTCGCTCGAGGCAGCCTTGGAGGGCATTGAGACGGGCATCACAACGTTGGAGAAATCCATCGACATCGAAGTCCTTGCAGAGGACGCCTCGGGACGGGTGACCATCGTATCTGGTGCAGGGGATGCCCAGGTGCTCAAATCCGAACGGCAAATCCTCATCCTTTCTGGAACGGACACCATCCAGATCATCCGAGAGGATTGGGAAGATTCCAACTCCGACCCCGAAGCGCTGGAAATGGCGTTCGATGGTTTCGACGATCCATTTGACATCAACTTCGACCTGTTGTCCAGCAAGCCTGCCCCACGGCCCGGACATACCGGCCATTGGCATGGAATCGGGTTCGGGACGGTCTTGCTCACCCAACGATCCAACGAAGGAGAACCCAGCAGCCTGACCCTTTCGAATCCTGCACCGTTGGACTTGGAGACCTCCCGCCTCTTGAGCGGCTGGAACCTGCAGTTCAACCCCTTCGCATACCGCCAGCCCTTGATCGGTGAGCGGGTCGGACTGACGACCGGATTGGGCATGGACTGGTACCGGTTGCAAGTAGCGCAGCAAACCGTCCTGAACATCGACGGCACAAATCCCATCACCACCGTGACCGACACCCTGGCCCAAGTCAAGCGCAACCACTTGAGCCTCGGCTACTTGCGCGTCCCCTTGCTGCTGAGCTTCCGCACCCAGGATGCGGTAGAAGATGCATTGCACCTCGAGGTGGGCATCGTCGGTGGCGTTCGATTATTCAACAACTACATGCGCAAATACAGCAAGGATGGGGTCAATTATGTAGACCAAATCAAGGGAATCAACATGAATCCCCTGCAGTGCAACGGACGCATCACCGCGGGCTACGGCGGATTCAGTGTCTTCGGGGAGTTTCCCTTGCGCCCGCTCTGGGATGGCACCGGACAGGTCGGTACGCCCATCTACCCTGTAACCCTCGGCATCCGCTTCGGTGGGGATGGCGAGAGCGTGCCTTGATGGTGGTGGTACTGTACCCATCCACAACCCGCTTGCGCAAAGCATCACCCAGGATCCCTTGCGAGCGCTCGAGGAGAAGGGGTTGATTGCCGTTTTTAATAATGTGGCTTTCCTCCCTCGCATCCTGCCATTTCTCCCTTCAAATCAAGGGTCTTCACCTTTGGAAGGGGGGGGCTGTCCGGCCCATCCTGTGGGAAATTCCCGAAGAATCGGCCTTTCATTTGCTTCTCCCGTGGGGAGATCAAATCGGGGCGAAGCCCGTGGGCATGGGCCGGATGGGGGGGGGACGCTTTTCATCGATTCGAAGGGGGGTGGGGCGAGAAAAGGGTGCCAGCCTTGCCGGCTCGTTGGTAGTTTGCGGGCGACGTCTTCTGGAAAAGGG
>CAYONT010000138.1:0-3031 GCA_964405405.1 uncultured Comamonadaceae bacterium
CCTCGGCTGCTCGGAACGGCACATCTTCAACCTGCGCAGGCGCGGCCTGCCTGCCTTCGAGATCGGCGACATGGTCAGGTTCGACCTGGCGGCCGTGAGGGTCTGGCTGACCGCACATCAGACGGGCACCACAAAACCCAAATCAGCCTGAGCCATGCCCACCGCCGCCGCCGACGTCATCAACGACATCCCGCGCCTCGCCGCCCTGCCCGACAAGCCGCGCAAGGTGAGCGTGAGTATCACCCGAACCGCAGAGGGCCTCTGGCATACCTCCATGCTGGTGGAGGACCTCGATTACCTATTCGCCCTCGCTGATCTCCAGCGCGTCGAAGACCGCCTCCTCACTGGGGAATACCCCGGCCAATTCAAAAAGTAACCCTGCTCATGAATACACACATTCATTCCAGACATCCGCAGCTTGCGGATATGCCGCCAATCACGCGTCTGCGCTCCGGCAAACCAAGGATGCCGCAACCAGGCTTCTTCATCGCCGGGATCGTCCTCGGCTGGCTCCTCCACTCCGCATCCCAGCACCTCACCCAAATTCAAACCGCCATCCCATGAAAAACACCCTGCAATCCATGCTCCGTCGCGGGCGCGTCACCCGTCCTCAAAAATCTGCCATCTATGGCCCCGAGGGCGTTGGCAAAACGACGCTTGCCTCGCAAGCACCCAATCCCGTGTTCCTCGACACTGAGGGCGGCACCGACCATCTCGATGTGGCCCGTCTCACTGCTGAAAAGTGGGAGGACATCCTCGCCATTATCAACCAGCTCGCCACTGAGCCGCATGAGTTTCGAACGCTCGTGATCGACACCATCGACTGGCTTGAAAAACGCCTCGCGGAGTTCGTCTGCCGCCGCGCGAGCAAGGAGAGCATCGAGGACTTCGGCTACGGCAAAGGCCACGTCATCGTGGCGGAAGAGATGGCCAAATTCCTGGCCAGCCTCGACGTGCTGCTGAAACGCGGGATGCACATCATCCTGCTGGCCCACTCGACGGTGAAGAAGTTTGAGATGCCCGATGCCGCCGGCAGCTACGACCGCTTTGAACTCAAACTCAGCAAGCAGGTGGCACCTCTCATCAAGGAATGGGCCGACCTGGTGCTCTTCTGCAATTATGTCACCCGCGTTGCTGAGAATGATCAGGGCAAGCGTCGGGGCGTGGGTGGTCGCGAGCGCGTCCTGCACACGACACACACTGCCGCCTGGGACGCTAAGAACCGTCATGGCCTGGAGGAAAAACTTCCTTTCACTTACGAGGCCATCGCGAAGGTGTTTGGCGAGGTGCTTCCGCCCCCGGTGGCCGTCAAGGAACCTTCCATCGGCGAAAAACTCGCCGGGCTGGTCAAGGGCCGCGAGTCAAACGCCAAAGCCTTCCTCATCGCACGCGGCCAACTCAAGGAGAACGGCAGCTTTGATGACCTCACCCCCGAATACGCAGCACGCGTTCTCGGCAACCCAATCGGGTTCCTTGAAGCCGTGGAGAAATTCAACGCGGAGGTCACCCCACTGGTATGAGCACCGCCCTTCGTCCCTCCAATCTTCCCAAGCTGGCGGTTTGCCCTTGCTACGAATCGCAGCCGAACGCTGGCTCCGCCGCTGCGCGCGGCAGTTCGCTCGATACGGTCTTCCGCGCCCGCATGGCCGGTGATCCGGCCCCGCTCGACCTTGTTCATCCTCCGACGGAGGACGATCTCGCCGCCGTCGAATGGGCCGTGACCATGATCACCGCGCTTTCCAGCGGCACGCCCATCCTCACGCGTGAAGATGAGTGCCGCGTCGCGGTGCCCGGCTTCAATCACATCGGCACGGCGGACGCCATCATGCCCGAACGTCTCGCTCATGCGGATCTGAAGACGGGCCAGAAGCGCAACTACCGCGAGCAGATGGCGGCCTACGCGCTCGGTCTGATGGAGCAGCACTTCGCCTCCGAATGGACCGCGCATCTGCTCTTCTGCGACCAGCGAGAGGTGGTCACCTATCGGTTCACCTTTGAGGAAGCACACCAGATCGTGGCTCCGGTGGTGGCGGCCTGGAGCAATCCGGACAAGCAACCCACGGTCTGCGACTACTGCAACTGGTGCGCGAAAGCCGAATCTTGTTCGGCGCGCTTGGCACTCGCCGCTCAGGCCATTTCCACCACCGAGTCCGCATTCGACTTCGAGGCGGTCCTTGCCGACAACAACAATCTCGGACGTTTCCTCACTGCCTGTCATGTGCTCGATGCGTTGCGCGAAAAAGCCGAAACCGCCGCCAAGCAACGGTTGCAGGTCGGTGCCGTGATCCCCGGCTGGAAGCTCACCAACCGGCGCGGCTCGCAGTTCATTCGTCACGAGGACGTGGCCACCTGCGTCGAGCGCTTTGGACTGAACCATGTGCTCGCCACTTACGGCAACCTGTCGGCCCTGAAGTTTCGCGAACTCTGGGAGCGCAGCACCGACGCGCCATTCCCGGAAGAACTCATCAAACACGGCCCGGCCACCGTCGCGCTTCGCGCCGCCTCAACTCAACTTTCAACCAAAACCCAAACCAAATAACATACCATGCCTACCTACAAAGCATCCGACATCGCAACGCGCCCCAACTTCGTCGAACCGGGCGACTACACCGTGGAAGTCATCCACGCCGAAGAAACCGTGTCACAGAAGGGACACGACATGATCGAACTGAAGCTCCGCGTGGAGCCTTCGGGAGCGATCCTCTTCGATCATCTTGTCTTCATGCCAAACTCGTTTTGGAAGATCGACGCTTTCCGTGTCGCCACCGGCGAACAAATCACTCCTGACGAAGACGTGGAGGTCATCGCCGACGACATGATCGGACGCACCGGCCGTGTGCGCCTTATGGTCGAGGAGTACAAGGGCCGTAAACGCAACAAGGTGGCCGCCTGGCTCACGCAGCCCGCTGCTCAAACCTCAACCACGGGAGGAGTGCCAGATGCAAACCGCCCGTTCTAAACCACTGATCGAGCTGCGGCCCTACCAGCACGCGGCGATGGAAGCCATCACGCGAGGGTTCACGGACTACCA
>CAYONT010000139.1:0-2905 GCA_964405405.1 uncultured Comamonadaceae bacterium
ATTCCGAGATCATCGAGCACGTGGACCCGGTCTTCTACGGCGACCTCCGGGCGGCACTCATGAAGGCGGTGGAGGTGGGGTGATGGGGCAGGCACGGCGAGGACCGACGCGAACCGGAGGCACCTCATGAGTTCAGAGCAGGCTATTGGTCCTGGACAGTGGATTGGCGAGCTATCGGGTGTGAATGTGCCAAGTGGCTGGCTTACGATCAGCATTGAAGCAGATCGGCCGGAGGCAGGCTTTGCGTGCATGCAGCAAGGGGATCCTGTCCCTCCTTGGAGGGTCCGGGTGACATGGAAAAAGGACGGCAGCAAGATCATTGGGAAATCATTCGGACAGGCCCTCGTATTTGACGATAAGGTGAAGAGCCTAGTGCCTCGAGAGAACCACTCGAACAGAGATTCATTCAATTTGCCAGATACCATCCGATTCATCGCAACCGCAGACGGGCCGACTATCTCAGGGGATTGGATTGCGCAACCAGGGACTCATGGAACCTTTAGGGTTGAGAATACGTTGGGCGTTGAGACGACGGCCACAAAGATGAGTTGGTCAGAGGTAAAAGACGAGATTGCAAAACATTCCAACAAAGTCCAAGTTGATTTTTGGTTTCGGGGTCAACCATCCAACAAGCTACGACTAACGACCAGTTTCCATCGACAACGCCGTTATGATTTGTTGAGGTACGATCAGGAGGCACTGCAGTTGCTATGCCGTGAGATAGAATCTCTCCTCTGCCGCCGAATTGAATTGAGTGATCCCGTGGAATATGGCGCGTTCCTTAGCCTGGCGCAGCATCATGGCTTTCCAACACCGCTGCTAGATTGGACGGCATCACCGTATGTTGCAGCATATTTTGCCTTGTCTGGGGAAGCGAGGGAGGACGACGCACGCCTCTTCGCCTTCAATTTTGCCCAATGGGCTAAGCTGCCTCAGCCAAGATCGATTGCTAATCCGCTCCCGGCAGTATCCGCACATGAATTTAAGTATGATCACAACCCGCGGCACTTGCCACAACAGTCCCGGCACACGTTTTCCAATGTTGCAGATATCGGAGGCTTCATGCAGATCGTTGGGGAACAAAGAGCCTTTAAGTACCTGAAGGCCATCGATATTCCCGTTGGCGAGTGGGCGACCGCACTCAAGGACTTGCGCGCCATGGGCATCACGAAGGAATCCTTGTTTCCTAATATCGACGAGACGTGCAAGACTCTTAAAGAACGACTGTTTGGTTGCCTTTGATCCTCAGGAACGACTTGGTGCAAGCCATGCCACCCATGGTTGTGATGCAGCATTTCGATCCCATTGGAGCGACACCGGCCTGCTGGAACCAACGATGCTGGGCCAATGGGGTAGTCCTTACCATGCGACAATTGGCATCGTGGGGCGGTCCTTCGCGCCTTGGCGTTTTGGCGTGACCGTTTCGTCGGTGGTCTGGCACCCCTGCCGGGGTGCGTGAATCGAGGGGGGGCGACGGGTTCCGGTGGTGTCGCTTCGCTCAACCACCGGCTACAACCTGGCATCCCTCCGGGATGCGGCCGGGGACGTGCTCTCGGCGATGGGATGCGCCGCGTGGGGGCACGCGGCCTACAGATGGGAGGCTGTGGAGCGAGGCGTGGCGGGGATCCAGGTCGATGTGTGCACGTGCCCTGGCTGTCGTATTCCGGCCCGTTGGGCCTTGTGGGTTGGTGAGGCCCAGCGGCTTCGCGCCATTGCGTCGTGGCGTGATCGTTTCGGTGTTGTCTTCGAGCGGGATGCTTCGGCTTGGAAGGCGTCGGCTACGAAGTGGGAGGGGGTAGTTGTTCAAAGCGCTGGATCCACAGGGTCTTCAACGGACGCCAGTCCCGGGCGTCCGCCGCTTCCAACGCCCGGAAGTAGGCGCTCTTGGCGGCGTCCCCATCCACCGCCAGCGTCACCTGGGGCAGGCGCGCCCTTCGCAATATTTCGCGAAGCCAGAGCCGGGTGACTCGGCCATTGAAGTCGAGGAATGGATGGAAGGTCAGGAGGCGGCCCTCGGCGAAGGCGAGCGTCTCGCATGCCAAGGCCCCTGCCAGAGGGGCCAAGGTTCCCCATCGAGCAGCGAGGTCGCGGGCGTAGTCCCTCAGCAAGACGGGCACGTGGTGGGATGCGGGTGGTCGCAGATGGCCGACTTGGACCTCGACGGTCCGACAGCGGCCGGCCCATTCGGGTACCAAGTCGCCGCAAATGCGTCGGTGAAGCTCCATGAGGAGTTGATCGTCGAGGGGCCAGCCATCGAAGGCATCGGAGACGATCGCCTGCTCGCACGCGAGGACCCGTTCGGCGAGGAGCGGCGCTAGCTGGGCTTAGCTGAGGATGCCGCGGATGGATTCGACGTACCGGGTGTTGCGATCCGGCGATGGAGTTCCTCGAGCCATGATGGGTTCACGGGTTCGCCCTCAAAGGCCATGCTGGCGGCGACGCTCGCCGGCACTTGTGCCCATGCCTGCTCGCGACGCGTCTCGGGAGGGAGCGCCTGCCATGCCTGCATGTTCGCAAGCCAATCCATGAGGCGAGGTTGCGGCAACCCCGGGTTTCCAGCAAGTGTGGAGGCAACGGGGTCAGATCTTGAACGTTCGCATTTTGATTTTGGCCCGGCACTGGATGTCGTTGGGAGGCGAGGACGTGAGGTTGGAAAGCGGGCGCATCCGTCCCTTTTGTGGTCTTTGTGTTCTTTGCGGTTGAATCCACGGCATCGGGGCAGGATGTCCGGAGGTTGGATGGCCACAAGGAACGCAATGGACACACAATGCGTCTGCCATGGTCGCCATGGGCTGATGTCATACGACGGGCTGCGACCCCGTCCGGGGTCGATGGCTGAATGGGATCGGTGTTCCGGTGGTGTCGCTTCGCTCAACCACCGGCTACAGGCTGTCATCCCTTCGGG
>CAYONT010000140.1:0-2853 GCA_964405405.1 uncultured Comamonadaceae bacterium
ATGCGCTTCGCGCGAGACAAGAAATAGGAAATGGGAAATAGGAGATGGGAAATGGAAGATGGGAAATGGGAAATAGGAGATGGGAAATGGGAAATGGCCGGTGACACCCAAGGAAATCGGGGCGTCGGGGCTATCGAGGCCCACCAACCCTCCGAAGGGGTCCTACCGACGATTCGATCCACCCAGGGCTGCCTGGACCTGACAGAACCGACCGTAGCACCCGCGGTATCTCCTGTCTCCGCGGCGCAGCCGCGGTATCTCCTGTCTCCGCGGCGCAGCCGCGGTATCTCCAGCGGCGCAGCCGCGGTATCTCCAGCGGCGCAGCCGCGGTGTTTTGCGCGCTGCCCGTTATGGCCGAACTTTACACCACTGCATGAATCATTTTCACCCCTCCCCTTTGCGCGCTCTAGTCATCATTCTTTCCTGCCTGCTTCTTCCGTTGGGAGGGGGCGTGGCGTGGGCACAGGGTAGGCCGGGGGGGAGCGGACAGCCGGGAGGGAGCGGGCGGGTGACGGGGCGGGTGGTGGAGGCCGGCAGTGGGCAGCCCATCCCCTTCGCATCGGTGGCCGTGCTGGCGGCTGGGGATGGAGGGGCAGTGGGGGGGGTGGTTGGGGGCGTGCTGAGCGATGAGGATGGGAACTTCGTGGTGACCCAATTGCCCTTCGGAGCGCACCGGTTGAAGGTTTCCTTCATGGGCTACGAGACCTTTCAGTCGGACGTCTTTGTGCTGAATCCCCGGACCGGAGGGGTCTATGCTGCGGGCACATTGTCCTTGGCGCCATCGGTGACCGCCCTCGATGCGGCGGAAGTGGTGGAAGAGCGGAGCACCTTGGAGATGATGGTGGACCGCCGCGTTTTCAACGTGGGGAACGACCTGGGGTCGGCAGGGGCTACGGCCACCGAGCTCCTACGCAACGTGCCCTCGGTGCAGGTGGACATCGACGGGAACATCTCCCTGCGGGGTTCCGGGAACGTCCAGATCTTGATCGATGGGCGGCCCTCGGGCATGACCGGTTCTGCCCGCACCGCCTTCTTGGACGCCATCCCCGCGGGGTCGATTGAGCGGGTCGAGATCATCACCAACCCCAGTGCCCGCTTCGATCCGGACGGCATGGCCGGTATCTTGAACATCGTCTTGAAGAAGAACAAGTTGTCCGGTTTCAATGGCCAAATCCAGGCCACAGCCGGAACCTTCAACAACCCCGCTGCGAACGCTTCGCTCAACCACCGTTCAGAACACTGGAACCTGTTCAGTTCCGCCAGCTGGAACCAGCGGGACGTGTTCACCCGTGGGGACGTGGACCGGTTGCTCAACCTGGCGGACAGCAGTTCCGTACTCGTCCAGCGGCGCAGGGGCAACAGCTTCAGCCCCAGTGCATCAGGTCGGTTGGGGGCGGAGTGGATGCCCGATTTGCGGACGGTTTGGTCTGCAAATGTCAACTACAGTTTTTCCCGGCCCGCGCAATCGGACACCCTCCTGAACGAGGAGACCTGGGACACGGACTACCGGACGGCGTCACGCCGCATCTCCACGGAGTCGTCGTGGGAGCAAGGCTGGGACCTGGATGCCGGGTTCCGGCGCGAGTTCGACGACAGCCGGCGCCACCTGCTCCTCGCATCGGTGCGCCAATCGCGCAGCGCAGGCAGCACGGAGCAGGACATCCGGGAGGACGCCCTCGGCTTCGCCCCCGGCACGCCGAATACCTCGGTCACCGACTTCAACGACGAGGAAGACGTTCGGGACCGAACTGTGGTGTCGGTGGATTACGAACGCCCGATGCCCTCGGAAGGGAAGCTCGAAGTGGGGTGGAAGTCGAATTTGAGCCAAACCACGAACCGGTTTGGGTATTTGGAGCAGGATAGTTTGGCCTGGATCAATGGACTGTATATCCCAATCGGGGTGCGTGAGGCGGGTTATGGCTTCAGCTACCGGGAGCATGTGCACGCGCTGTATGGCACCTACGGCGCCAAGAAGGGGGTGTATGGGCTGCAGCTCGGGCTGCGGTTGGAGCAGGTGTTTACGGCGGCTGCGCTCGAGCCTGACAGCGGGGAGGTGGTGGCGCCTTTCCGCAACGACTATTTCGCGCTGTACCCGTCGGTGAACTTGTCCCGGCAACGCGACGATGAGCACACCTGGGCCCTGAGTTACAGCCGGCGGGTCAACCGGCCGGGCGGGATGCAGGTGAACCCGTTCGTGGACGACTCTGACGTGCGCAACATCCGCATCGGCAATCCCGCATTGTTGCCGGAGTTCACGCACTCGCTCGAGTTTTCGCACCAGTGGTCCCGGGGTCGGGCCTCGTTGACCACTTCCCTCTTTTTCAAGCAGACGACCGACGTGATCCGCTGGTACCGAACCGTCAATGACATCGGTATCACCACTTCCACGTTCGTGAACCTGGACAGCCGGCACGACGAGGGGCTGGAGACGGTGGTGATGTGGCCCGTGGGCAAGTCGGGCTCGGTGCGGGCCACGGCCAGCATCTACTACCTCACGAACAATGTCTCTGGCCTGGAGGCGGCATCCAGCAACAGCGGCTGGTCGTGGAACGTGAACGGCTTCGCGAACATCCCGCTGGGGAAGGTTTGGAAATGCCAAATCACCGAAATGTACATGGGGCCTTCGGTCACGCCCCAAGGCCAATTCGATGGCTTCCACGCCACCGACATCGCGGTGCAGCGGTCTTGGAGCGATGCCGGCCTGGACCTGTCGATGCGGGTCAGCGATGTGTTCGACACCCGGCAATGGGCCTACTCCACGGTCACTTCGAACTTCGAGCAGGAGGCGGTGCGGAAGCGCCAATCGCGGATGGGCTATGTTACCCTGACTTGGAAGTTTGGCAAATTGGAGCC
>CAYONT010000141.1:0-2836 GCA_964405405.1 uncultured Comamonadaceae bacterium
TACCGGGCATCGTTCGCCGGGTACTTCCCCGCAGAAGCACCCCGGTACTCGTGCATCGTGGTCGTGGCGGAGACCCAGTCCGGGGTGTTCTACGGCAGCAGCATCGCAGGTCCCATTTTTCAGGAGCTCGCGGACAAGGTCTACGCCACCGACCCGTCCTTCCACGCGGACGCCGCCCGGGCTCCGCTCGCTGCCGTACGGCACAACCCCTACCTCCTGCATGGCCCCAAGGCAGAGCGGGAACGGCTTCTGGAGCATTGGGGCTGGGCATTCAGCGACTCCGCCCGCGGCGACGTGGATTGGGTAGAAGCGGTCGCCACCGATTCGACCTTGACCCTCAAGCCCCGGACCATCACCCGGGGCGTCATCCCCGACGTGCGCGGCATGGGCCTGCGCGACGCCCTCTACCTGTTGGAAAACGCTGGATTGACGGTGCAGTACAACGGCATCGGATCCGTTCGACAACAATCCATCGAGCCGGGCACGCCCTGCGCACGCCAAACCATCTCCCTCCAACTCCGATGAAACTGCTCCAGGACATTCTGTACCGCACCCGGCTGGTGGAGGTCGTGGGTTCCACCCATGTGGCCATCGAGTCCATCGCCTTCGACAGCCGGCAGGTGCGTCCCTTCGGGCTTTTCGTGGCCATGCCCGGCACCCGGGTCGACGGTGGGCAGTTCGTCACAGCCGCCCAAGAAGCCGGCGCCGTGGCCATCGTGGCGGAGTTCCTGCCGGCCCCCGAGAACCGGCGCAGTGGGGTCACCTATGTCCAAGTGAAAGACGCCGCTGCCGCACTGGGCTCCATCGCTGCGGCCTTCTATGACCACCCCAGCGAGTCCCTCAAGGTGGTGGCCGTGACCGGGACCAATGGGAAGACCACCACGGTGACCCTGCTCCACCAACTCTTCCGGGCCCTCGACAAAAAGGCCGGCATGTTGAGTACGGTGGAAAACCGCATCGTGGACCGTGTCATCCCGGCGACCCATACGACCCCGGACGCCCTGCAAATGCAACGACTCTTCCGCGAGATGGTCGATGCGGGGTGCCGCTACTGCTTCATGGAAGCCAGCTCGCACAGCTTGGTGCAGAACCGGTTGGGGGTGACGGGTTTGGCCGGCGCAGTGTTCACGAACATCACCCATGACCACCTGGATTACCACGGGAACTTCAACGCGTACCTGCAAGCGAAGCGGCTCTTGTTCGACCGGCTCTCCCCGCAGGCGTTTGCGCTCATCAACCGGGAGGATGCGCACGCGGACGACCTGGTGGTGGGTTGCAAGGGCCGGGTGCGCGATTACGCCCTCACGGCCATGGCGGATTACCGGGGCCGGGTGGTGGAGAACGCGCTGTCGGGACTCCACCTCCACATCGACGGGCACGACCTGTACTCGCGGCTCATCGGCGGCTTCAACGCGTCCAACCTGCTCGCGGTTTATGCCGTGGCGCGGGAACTGGGTTTCGACACCTTGGACATCATGACCGGGCTGTCGCTGCTGACGCCGCCGCCGGGACGCTTCGAGCAGGTGACCGCCCCCGAGGGCATCACGGCGGTGGTGGACTACGCCCACACCCCGGACGCCCTGGTCAACGTGCTCGACACCATCGCCGCCTTCCGCACGGGCTCCACCCAGGTCATCACGGTGGTGGGCTGCGGGGGCGACCGGGACCGAACGAAGCGCCCCGTCATGGCCCGCGCAGCCGCCGACCGCTCCGACCGCGTCTTCCTCACCTCGGACAACCCGCGCTCGGAAGACCCCGCCGCCATCATCGACGAGATGCGCGCGGGCCTCGACCCCATCCAAGCCCGCCGGTGCATCGCCATCACCGACCGGCGCGAAGCCATCCGCATGGCCGCGAGCCTGGCGCGTCCCGGCGACATCGTCTTGGTCGCCGGCAAGGGACACGAGACCTACCAGGAAATCGCCGGCGTCCGCCACGACTTCGACGACCGCATCGAACTCCGCAACGCCTTCCACACCGCCTGACCCTGACCGATGCTGTACCACCTCTTCACCTACCTCGACCGCACCTGGGACCTGCCCGGCGCCGGACTCTTCCAGTTCGTCACCTTCCGCGCCGCCATGAGCCTCGTGACCTCGTTGCTGGTGGGCATCTTCCTGGGCAAGCGCATCATCGAGTGGCTGCAGCGCAAACAGGTGGGCGAGGTCATCCGCAACCTCGGTTTGGAAGGCCAAATGAAAAAGCAAGGGACCCCCACCATGGGCGGCCTGATCATCCTCGCAGCCATCCTCATCCCCACGTTGCTATTCGCCGACCTCACCAGCATCTACACGCAGCTGATGGTGGTGGTGACCCTGTGGTTGGGGACCATCGGCTTCATCGACGACTACATCAAGGTCTTCCGGGGGAACAAAGACGGGCTGGCTGGGCGCTTCAAGGTGGTAGGCCAAATCGGTGTAGGCCTGATCATCGGCGCGGTCATGTGGTGGCATCCCGCCATTTCGATCAAGGAACGGGTGCCGCAGCCGGACGTGATTGAGCTGCAGCAGTTGCCGACGGCGGATGGGGGCAACGCGGTGGTCCAGGTGCCCGTGGAGCAACCCCCGCGCTGGGAGACGCAGCGCCCGAGGACAACGACCATCCCGTTCGTCAAGGACAACGAATTTGACTACCAGTGGCTGGTGGGTTGGCTGGGGGACTGGGCGCTCCCTTGGGGGTTCCTGGTCTTCATCCCGGTCGTGATCCTCATCGTGACGGCGGTCTCCAACGGGGCGAACCTCACGGACGGGATCGACGGGCTGGCCACGGGGACGAGTGCCATCATCGGGATGGCGCTGGCCGTGCTCGCTTACCTGGGTTCGAACGCGGTGGCGGC
>CAYONT010000142.1:0-2754 GCA_964405405.1 uncultured Comamonadaceae bacterium
CCAGCCCAACTTCATCCACTCCTTCAATGCTGTGTCCATTGGAGGCCAAACCGCCACTGTGCCAGACGACCTCACCCGTGACTGGATGCTCCACCCGAAGTTCTACCCAAGCCCGCCGCGCGGGATAGCCTGAGGGGAATTTGTGTCCGGCTCGGTTCACGAGGGTCACATCGACGGTCATCTGCCCATTGCCTGCATCGAATGCAGCTTGAACGTCCAGATCCAAGGTCTCCTCTTGGAGCATGGTGAGGGTCTTCGCAATGGTGGAATCAAACTGGGCTGCAGAAGCGGTCAGTCCCAGCGGTTCTATGTTGTCGCGCATCAAACGAAGCATGGCGGCATTCGCTCCCACCAAATCATGCAGCCCATATGGGGTGCGTGGCTCAAGAAAGGAATAGCCACTGGAGATAATGACCGGATCGTTGATCTGCTTCATGTGGCAACCTTGGCATTCTTGACGCAGCGAATTGGGGGTTCCTTGCCAAACGTCAGGGGCGTAACGGCTGTTGAGCCATTCGTGGTAAGTCGCTTGTTCCACAAAGTCCCCCCCCGTTGGGAATCCTGCGAGGTCGGCCGTTTGCGTGATGAGGGTATGGCACCCCGCACAGGTTTCACTTTGGGTGATGTGGGCCCCGAAAACCGGTTCGTACCCCACATAGGTGTTCATGGGTAGGGCGTAGATTGGGGGTTCTGATTTTCCTCCACCGTAGGGTCCGAACAATGTATCCTCCACAAAGGTCAATTCTCCGCTGAACCGAGTTCCCAAGCCCACCGGAGATTGCTGGTGGCAAGCATTGC
This sequence comes from uncultured Comamonadaceae bacterium, assembly GCA_964405405.1. GTDB lineage: Bacteria > Bacteroidota > Bacteroidia > Flavobacteriales_D > Sanyastnellaceae > CAMCYM01. The sequence continues at coordinate 799 of CAYONT010000142.1, forward strand.
AAGACACCCCGTCCAAAGCTATGCTGTCTCCCAGCATGGCCTGAATCGAATAATGCTCAACCCCATCATAATGTGCCGCAAAGTGCCCCAAGGGTGCGTGGCACGAGGTGCATTTGTCCTCCAACAACAACTGGTGACCGGGGTTGAGAGCCACCTCGTGGCTCACCTTCGCCCGCCAAAAGGGATCTTTTGCTGAATTGGCCATCAGCGAGCTGCGCCAAGCATCTGTTGGGTTCACATCCCAACCATCGGGCATGGGAATGGCTGGGAAAGTTTGGCCTGCAATGCTTGCGAAGTGATTCGGGTCAGATGAATGACAACCAGCACATTTCCCTGACCCTGTGAACAAAGAATTTGAACCTTCTGGCAAATCGCCGTACACCATGCGAAAGGCCGCAGAGTGATAAGGCTCCTTGTCTACATGCATGTGCTCAGGCCTTACATCTCCTGATACCAGCGCGGTTGCAAGTACGCACAACAAGGCTCCGGACAAAGCCCAATGGATTTGTTTCATTGCAGAAGGTTGGCCTGAAATTTACGGATTTGCTTGCCAAATCTGGCGCCGAAGTAGCGTCATTCGGGCTACTGGATCACGACTTCATGGACCAACTTGCGTCCGACGTGGTCATTGAGCCGCTCTGCTAACTGGGATTTCTGCATGCACAGTTCTTCCTTCAACGGGGCACTTTCCAACCGGAGAAGCAGCCGTCCACCCGGCTGCAATTGAATGAAAGAGGTCATCTTCCTTGCAAACAATGGAAAGCAAGCTTCCCAAGCCTGAACCACATCCACTTCGTCCAACTTGTGCTGCATTTTATGCAACTTGATGAATTGATCAATTGCAGACTTCAAAGGCATGGGATGGCGTGCGGGGAATTCCTTTCTCATGGGGTCATGTGGGCGAATTGTCCTTCCAAAAATCGCTCGTTTTGAAGGCAATCGACTCCATGCCCCCTGGATGTAGCGCAAAAATTCGGATGTCGATGCCCTTCGCTTCGAACAAGGCTGCCACGCGGTGGTGGTCCGTGTCTGTAATGAACACCTGACCGAAGTTGGGCTCTGCGATGGCTTCCATCAAAGCGCCTACCCGACCCGAATCCAACTTGTCAAAAATGTCATCGAGCAGGAGAATGGGCGCAACTTGGGTTCGGGTGTGGATGTACTTTCTTTGGGCCAAACGCAGTGCAACCAAAAAAGACTTTTGTTGACCCTGCGAACCGAAGCGTTTCAGCGCATGACCATCCAACTCCCAGATCAAATCATCCCGATGAATCCCCACAGTTGTTCGTCTTGCCAAACGGTCTTCTGACAACGATGTGCGCAACAATTCAGCGAATGACCCGGCATCCGGGTAGAGCTGGGTCCGGTGGTTCCATCCAGGTGTTTCTTGGCCCTTGCTGACTGCCTGGTAGGCTGCCTCAAACGACGAGGCGAAGTCAGACAGAAATCGTTTTCGGATCGATGCGATTTGTTCTCCAGCTGGGATGAGTTTTTCATCCCAGATGGACAGCAAATCCGAATCAAAGTAGCGTTGCTCGCCGAACTGCTTCAGGAGCATATTTCGTTGCAGCAACGACCGGTTGTATGTTATCAATGCGTCCAAATAGTCCCGGTCAAATTGTGAAATGACCGAATCCATCCATTTCCGTCTGACTTCGCTCCCTTCCTGGACCAATGCTACATCATCCGGCGCCATCATGACGGCAGGAAAGCGCCCTACATGATCCGCGAAGCGCAACACCGGCTTGTCATTGCGACGAATCACCTTCTTGTCCCCGCGCTGTAAGCCACAAGAAACCGTCTCCACTTCGCCCTGTCTCTCAAACACCCCGCGCAACAACATTCCCGATTCCCCATGCGTGATGTTCGGGCCATCGGTGGGTTGAAAATAGCTCTTGGTATGACAGAGGTAATGGACCGCATCCAACACGTTGGTTTTCCCGACTCCATTGGGTC
>CAYONT010000143.1:0-2607 GCA_964405405.1 uncultured Comamonadaceae bacterium
CGGCGACGCCGTATGGCGGCGGTTTCCTTCGCCTGCCTGGTCGCCACCCGACTCGCGATCACGTCAGTCGGATCCGATCAGGAGAGGTCTGGATGGTGGGTGCTGACGCCGCCGAGGCCTGGCTCGGCACTCCGCTGCTCCCGGCGAGCCAACTCCTGAGAGTCCTTCGTGGGGGCCTGCTGCTTCCGGATCCAACCGCGGTTTCGGTCAGGGACCGAACAGAAGAGGACAGAAGTGAACAGAAGAGGACAGACGAGCACAGAGGAGAGCAGAAGAGGGCAGAGGAGGACAGAGGGGAACAGAGGGGTGCAGAAGGAGCACAGAGGAGCACAGACGAGGGCAGAGGAGCACAGACGAGGGCAGAGGAGAACAGACGACTACAGAAGTCTTCTGTTCGGGTGCCCGACCTCCCGCAGTCCGAGCAAGATGAGATCGAGGCGGCGATCACACGCTGTCAGCCAATCACTGTGGGGGTTCGCCAGCGGGCGATCTTTGACCTGGCCAGGCGGCTTCGCGGGATCCGTTCGCTCCAGAGTGTCGATCCTGTCGGGCTGCGGTCCATAGTCGAGGCCTGGCACCGTAGAGCGTTACCGGTGATCGGAACGAAGCCCTTCGAGGACTCCTGGGTGGACTTTCTGAGGGCGTTTCCAAAGGTCCGCTCGCCCCTCATCGACGTGGTCGTGGAAGTTGCCTCTGGACTCGACGAACTTCCGGATCCGTCGATCTGCGAGAGGTACGAGTCGCCGCAGTGCCGCCGCCTGATCAAACTCGTCGTAGCGTTCGCGGGCAAGCACGCTGACGCCAGCGGCGTCTTCTTCATGTCATGCAGAAGCGTCGCTGCCGCGATCGGAATCGGCGTAACGCAGGCCGCGAACTACCTCTTCCTCCTCTGCGAGGAGGCGTTGCTCGAACGGGTGGATCTTCAACTCGGGCCTCGAGCGGCCCACCGCTATCGGCTTGGACCAATCCTGACTACTTGCGCGGGAGACAAGCAGTGACTACTCTCGGCCTCAGGTCCGCTGACTCGTTGCAGAGCCAACTTCGCACGGCGATCAGGGCGTCTGGGATGACCAGGTACCGCATCGCGAAGTTGACACGGCTCAGCGAGAGCAGCATCAGCCGGTTCATGTCCGGCAAGGGCGGCCTGTCGATCGGTTCGCTCGATCGAATCTGGAGCGTGTTGGGCCTCCGGGTTGCCGGCGGCTCGCAGGAGCCTCGACGTGGCAACTCTCTTTCGTAGGCCCCGCAGTCGGTTCTACGTGATCCGTTGGATTGACGCGGATGGTCGTCGCCGTCAGACGTCAACTCACACCAGCGATCGACGCGCCGCAGAACGGCAGCGGGTTCGCCTGGAGGCGGAGTTGGCCGACCGGCGGTCGACCGGCGTCGATGCCCGTCAGGCGATGCTCGACGCGGCGGCCAAGGAGCCGATCGCCACGCATTTCGAGGCCTACCTTCGAGCCTGTCAGGCCGAGTCGCAGGCGGCCCGCCGGGTCGACATCAAGCGGTTGGCGTTCTCGAAGGCATCAGCGGCGTTGGGGCTCGGTCGGCTTGCTGATCTCACGCCTGAGGCTCTTCGGGCCTGGATGGGACGCTTGAAGGCTGAACGGCTCTCCCCGCGGACCGTGAACGAGTATCGCGTCTCGATCAACGCCTTCCTCAACTGGTGCGTCCGTGATGGCCGCCTGCGAGAGAACCTGGTCAAGCACATCCCGCCACTACCGGTCCGCGGGGATCGCCGACGGAACCGCCGCTCGCTGACTGGAGAGGAGATTGCTCTGCTGCTCCACCAGGCCGCCAGGCAGGATCAGCAGCAGCGACTTGAGCCCAGGGCGTCGCGTGAAGCCATCTACGAGACCGCCCTCTTGACCGGCCTTCGCAGGGGCGAGTTAGCGGGCATCGAGTGGCGGGACATCGATCTTGACCGGGGGCTGCTCCGGGTTCGTGCTGAGGTTGGCAAGGCCAAGCGGACGGACGAGGTCCCGCTGCATCCTCGGTTGATCGAGCGGTTCAGGACCCGCGGACTCGGACGCCTGCAGGAGAAGGTCTTCCACCGACTCCCCGACATCCGCACCTTCAAGAGGGACTGCGAGCGGGCGGGTGTCGTGCTAGTGGACGAGGAGGGGCGGACGGTCGACTTCCACAGCCTGCGGATGACGTACTGCACGAATCTGGTCAAGGCGGGAACGCCGGCGGCGTACCTCCAGAGACTGGCTAGGCACGCGGACATCAAGACCACGAACGCGTACTACACCGACCTGGGAATCGAGGACCTACGCCCATCCCTCGATGGCCTCGAGGCCCCGCTCCGTCACGGGGCTGCCGCCGGCTCCTTCGCGGGCGTTCCCTCGTCCGGGGAGGCGTCGGCATCTGGCGGCGATTGCGAGGCCGCCCCTGGCTCGGAGAGGTGTCACCAGAAGTGTCACCAGTCAGGGTGCGAGGGTGAGCGGTTCACTGCTGCAGCATGCGACGACGAGGCGTCGCACAACGACCAAGGCACCAACGACAAACCCCGCTGGAATGCGGGGTTGTGCGAGTTCCTACTGGACCTAGCGAGCAAGCGGGTGAAGGGACTTGAACCCTCGACATTCACGTTGGCAACGTGAC
>CAYONT010000144.1:0-2556 GCA_964405405.1 uncultured Comamonadaceae bacterium
TTTTTATTATATTTATCCGTGACTAAACCGCTTTGTTGGGGGTGTTTTTCGGGTATCGGGGGGGGCGGCGGGGGGGCGGGGGGGGGCGGGCCGGGTTGGGGGTGGCTGTCCTGAGGGGGATGGTGGCCCTGGTTTTTGCGTGGGGGGGCGTGGGGGGGGTCGAAGGGGTTGGGAGGGCGTGGGGGCAAGGGGGATGCGGGGAGATGCCGGTGGATTTGCCGGTGTTTGTGGGGCGGACCGGGGAGCCGGCGGATGTGGTGACGCACGACCCGGCGTTGACGGTGGCGCTGGGGTTGGATTCGGCGGTTTTTGATCGGTGGCGGAGGACGAAGCCGGCGGCGGTTCGTTTGGCCTTGCCGGGGGAGCTGGGGGGGTTGGGGGAGCTGGGGGGGTGGGGGGAGCTGGGGGGGTTGGGGGAGCCGGGGGAGTGGGGGGGGGGGGGGGGGGCGGGGCGGGCGGGGCGGCCGCCGGTGCTGGCGCTGGAACGGTTCATGGCCTTCCAGCCCGATCTGGAGATGGGGACCACGCGGGATGGGCGCACCACGAGCCGACCTTATGTACCCCAGTTGCTGACCTACCGGGTGGTGCATCCGGAGATCCGGGGGACCGTGGTCGTGCTGGCCCACGGGGTCATCGGGACCCTGCGGGTGCGTGGACAGGTTTGGGAGATTGGGACCTCGCGCACCGGGAAGCCCGTGATGTTCCGGGTGGATGACTACTTGGAGCCCTTTTCGTTCAGCTGTGGGGTGGAGGATTTGGCCCGCGAACACACGCCGGAGACCCAGCCCCGGCCCATGGGTCTGCCGCGCGCGCTGCCGGAACCGAAGTGCGTGGAAGTCGCGCTGGACATCGATTTTTACACGTACCAAACCCACAACAACGACTGCGCCTCAGCGGTGGAATGGTCGCTCGCCATGCTGGCCGGTGTCCATGAAATTTACGCCGACGAGCTGAACGACCTGGTGGCGTTGACGGCCACCTACGTGCACGTCTGGGAGTCCGCGGATCCCTACGCGGCTTTTGTAGGCCAAGCCGTCAACATGCTCAACTCCCTTCAAAGCCAGTGGGCCACGAATCCGGCGCTCCAAGCGGTAGACAAGGACCTCGTGCACCTGCTCACGCGGCGAACGAACACGGGCACGGGAGGAATCGCGTACCTGGACGTATCGTGCTGGGCACCGTACCACGTGGGGTTCAGTGCAAATCTCTCGAATGCGACTTCCTACACACCGGGGGTGTACAGCTGGAACCTGCAGGTGGTGGCGCACGAGTTGGGGCACAACTTCGGGGCGAACCACACGCACTGGTGCGGCTGGCCGGGGGGTCCCATCGACAACTGTGCCACCTTGGAATCCGGGGGCACGGGGGTCTCCTGCGCGGGCTACCCCAACACGCCCACCCCCCAGGTGGGCACGATCATGAGTTACTGCCATGCGATCGCGGGGGGCTCGGTGGTCCTCCAGTTTCACCCCACGGTGAAGACGTACGGCTTGATTCCCAACATCATCACAGATGGTTGCTGCTACACAACGTGCGATCCGTTCCAGACGAACTGCACGTACTATGGTTGCACGGATTCAGATGCTTGCAACTACGAACCATTGGCGGTGGTGGACGATGGTTCGTGCACGGTGCTGGATGCCTGCGGGGTTTGTGGTGGGGATGGAAGCAGCTGCACGGGTTGCACGGATGCGGCGGCCTGCAATTACGATGCCGACCACATCTTCGAGGATGGTTCCTGTTATTATCCTACCGCCACGCACCCCTGCAATTGTGGGCCCACGCTCAACTTCCCCAGCCTGACCCTGGCCGGAGGGAGTTACCAGGGTTTCGAAGTGCATGGCATGGGTACGGTTTCCGGGCTCATGGCCACGCTCGTGTTCTCGGATGCATTACCAGACCAAACCTGGGCTGGAGAGTTCTTGCTGGGCATCACTTCCCCGGATGGAACGTGCTTGGAGGTAGGTGGTTACAATGTGACGTTCTGTTGCGGTGAGGCAGGAAGTTGGCCTGCGGGCTGGTCGACAGCGACGCCGGGAACCTACGTGGCTGCTGTGGCTTTTCCCTCGGAACTCTCAGGGACGGGGAACTGGCTGTTCCGTTTGGCCAATGGCTGGTTGCAATCGAATGGCGCTACGTTCCAATTGGCCTTGAGCATGTCCGGCTTCTGCCCTTACACGCCGGTCCCGGGTTGCCGCGATGCGGGTGCCTGCAACTACTCGGCCGCAGCGAATGTGCCGGATGGTTCGTGCTTGTTCGCCACGGGTTGTGACTTTTGCTCGGGAGGAACGGTGGTGGATGGCGATGGGGACGATGATGGGGTTTGCGACGCCGATGAGGTGGTGGGTTGCCAAGACGCTGCGGCGTGCAACTACAATGCGGCAGCGACCGATGCGGGGGCTTGCATGTACGCGGAGGCCGGGTACGATTGTGCGGGTGATTGCCTCGCGGATGGGGACGGCGACGAAGTGTGCGATCCGTTCGAGGTGGTGGGATGCCAAGATGCGGCGGCTTGCAACTACAACGCTGCTGCGACCGATGCCGGGGCGTGCACGT
>CAYONT010000145.1:0-2546 GCA_964405405.1 uncultured Comamonadaceae bacterium
TTGCAAAACCACAAATCAACATATCCCTGACGCAAGGAAGCGAAACGCCGCAAATCAAAATTTAATCACTCAAGAATTTAAAGGCAAAAAATAGTCTCTAAGAGGCAGCGGGCTGTTCTTTTATTCGAATCACTGCAACTTGATTTCCCTACAGTAAAGCACCAAATCCGTCTTCGTCTTGAAGCCCATCTTTTTGTAGATATTTTTGCGATGGTTCTTCAATGTATTCAAGGAGATACAGAGCTTCTCCGCCACGTCCACTTGTTGCAAATCCAGGGCGAGCAACTTCAAGCATTCAATTTCTCGGGGGGATAATGTTGTCCATGCCTCGGTTGCAGTCTCCCTCACTGCGCTCGTCAGCCGTTCTTGGGCGAATCTATCTTCAAATGGCTCCCATCGTCCGGGTCGCATTCGGCGCAATTTTGAGAGCACCTTTTCCAGAGGTTCATCCTTGAGCATGAATGCTGTAGATTCCGCTCTCATTTGACCCCCCTATTCCGGTCTAATTGACCCCCCTGACGTTTGTTGGTTTTTGGGGTGATTTTGTTCCTGGCAGCCGAGCTGATTTTTTCTCGGCAGCGGCCCCAACTTTTTTGTGGCAGGAAGGCAGGAGATGAAGCAAAGAACCGGGTTAAAATTAGGCGTTTTTGTTGGAGTTTTTTCTGAGAGATTTTCCAGTGAGTTGAACACGATGGGCTTGATGGACGATGCGATCGAGGATGGCATCTGCGAGCGTTGCCTCACCGATGATTTCGTGCCAGTGTGCGACGGGAAGTTGCCCGGCGAAGACGGTTGATTTGAGTCCGTGGCGATCTTCCACGACTTCCATGAGGTCAAGGCGCTGGGGCTCTTCGAGCCGTTGGATACCGAAGTCGTCGATGATGAGCACGTCGGACTTTGCCAAGCGCCCCATCAGTTTGCGATGGGTGCCATCGAGGCGTGCGAGCTTGAGCTCTTCGAAGAGCTTCTGTGCATTGAAGTACAACGTTTTGAAGCCCAAGTGGCAGGCGTGGTGCCCGAGGGCTGAAGCGAGGTAGCTCTTGCCTACGCCCGTTGCTCCTGTGATGATGACGTTCTCGGCTTGGCGGATCCAGCGGGGAGCGGAGAGTTTGGCCAGCATCGAGGCTTCGAGCCCCCGTTCCGCTGACGGCTTGATTTGCTCCATTACTGCGGAGTAGCGGAACTTGGCGGTTTTCTTGAGCCGTTCTGTCTTGCGGTCTTCCCGGTCATCGAGTTCGGCTTGGATCAAAGCTGCGAGCATTTGCTCAGCGTTCAACGCATGCGACTGGCCCGCAAAGAGCATTCCTTCGAGGGCTTCGGACATGCCATGCAAGCGGAGGCTGCGCATGTGGTTTTGGATTTCTTCAAGGTTCATCTGGTACGATTGGAGATGGCTGTTGTCATTGGAAGTTGGATGCCCCGCGGATGTTTTCATGCTGAGGCAACTGGGAAGATTGAGGATGGGTGATGGTGATCAAGGCTCGTGGATTTTCGGCGAGTTGTCGCACATAGGCGTAGCTGATTTTGCCTCGCTCCAAGGCGTGGAGGCAACAGCGATTCAGACGCTCTGCTGTCGTTACCTTGATGAGCTGAAGAACGCCCTCGCAGCTTTTGAAGGCTTGCTCAGGATGTGGCTTGGAGTGCAGCAGGTTCTCGACGAAGCTGCCGACATCTGCACCGATGGCATACCCCCGCCGAACCAAGCGCTCTTTGTCCAAGCGACCCGCGTACTGCCGGTATTGAGAAGGAAGGTGCCGCTCCTCGGTGTGATACAGTTTTCCCTGGCAGATGGCGTGTGTAGCAACGGGCTGATGGGCGTGGTAGATGGTCACCTGCTCACTGGAGCGAACCACCGTGAGTCGCTCACCGATCAACGAGTACGGCGCACTGAAGTAGCTCTTGATGGCACGGATGCGAACATGGCAGTTGGCCTCGAGTTTCAGTTGGTGCGTGTGCAGTTGAACGTGCGGCGACGAAGGCAGGGGCTGAAGAGCATTCCGCTCATGGGCAAAAAGCTCCCGGCGAGATCGTTGGTAGTCGACCATGATGCGGTCCATGGCGCGATCCAAGTGCGAGCGAAGAGCGGCATTCAGTTCTTCAAGGCCATAAAACGTATCGTTCCGCATGCGCGCATAGACCTGTTCGTAGAGGAACCGGACATGCCGCTCCACCTTGGCTTTGTCCTGCGGTTTGCCCACGCGCGCAGGCAGAACCACCATGTTGTAGTGGGTGCAGCAGGCCAAAAAAGCAGGCTGAACCACCGGCTCATAACGGTCCGGTTTGCTCACGGCTGTTTTCATGTTGTCTGGAACGAGTACCGCTGGGGCGCCGCCTGCTTCGTGCAACAGGGCAGCAAGACCGGTCAACACATCATCCAACTTTTGAGAGGGCAGCGCCCGGGCGAACGTCATGTTGCTGTAGCCAAACGTCAGCACCAACACCTCGCAAGCTACCCGCTGACCTGTGAAGCGATCGACGTAGTGAAGGCGCTTCCCCGCAAAGTCCAGGTAGGCCTGACTCCCCGGCTCATGCTTCATGATCATTGT